>NZ_JBALCS010000025.1:0-57721 GCF_036919555.1 Nostoc sp. | reverse complement strand
GCATTGGCAGGTTGGCGCTACGCACCAACCTCACTTTCTTGTACGCGATCGCATTAATTGAGTATCACAAGTTCATATCAGTCGATAACCCGCAATTTGGGTTTCTAGTGACAAAACTATTAAAGTTTGGAGCCTAGAAACAAAAAATAAAATTTTTACCCTTACAGGACATAATGATGATGTCAATGATGTAGTAGTTACAGCAGATGACAAACAGTTGATTTCTGTTTCCTCTGACAACACTCTCAAAGTCTGGAATTTTGCAACAGGAGAACTCATTGCTACTTTTACAGGCGAATATCCCATCAATTGCTGTGCAGTAGCACCAGATAGCACGACAATTGTGGCAGGAGATGCTTCAGGTAGAGTGCATTTTTTGCGTCTTGAGAACATGATAGAGGGATGAGGGGAGAAATAATTTTATCTGCCAAAGATTTCATTGACAGTAATATTAACATCGGGTAAAGCTTGAATTGATAAAGTTTGACCGCTAGTGAACTTTTGCATCGGCTGATATCCTGCGGCTGTTGGCTGTTGATAAACTTCGACAATTTGCTCGTTAATATCTACTAACCAAACTTCAATTATGTTTGCTTCTGCATATAAAGGTATTTTCTCTTCCCGGTCATACATGATAGTCGAATCAGCTACTTCAATTAGTAAAAAAATATCCTGGGGTTGGGGGTGTGCGGTTTCATAAAAGTCATCACGGGGTTTGAGTAATGCTACATCTGGCTGAGGTTCTGAGTTATTGTTCAATGCAATTGGATTTTGAGCAGCAAGTATGACGCGCTTTCCCAACAACTGCATCAACAAATTAACCCTCTTTTGTCACTCTCGCAGGAGTATAATTAAGGGCGATCGTGAAAACCGAAGCAGAGAGTATGGTTGAACCTCGCCCACCTGCGCCTACAGTAAAATTTGTGGATGAGTACTGTCAGTTGTATCAAAAGCTGTTTCCAGAAGTGAGAAGCTTTGAAGCTTTCAAATATCTTCATGTGGGAATGGTATCTGATATAAAACGGAAAACACTGCCTGCGATCGCCAAAGTAGTAGGATTAGAAAACCATCAACCATTACACCATTTCTTAACAGAATCCCCTTGGGATGTTCAGAAATTACGGAAACAGCGATTAGAATTAATATTACATATACTTCAAGGTCGCCCAATTATACTAATTATCGATGAAACAGGCGATCAAAAAAAAGGAAATACAACAGATTATGTGAAACGACAATACATTGGAAATTTAGGGAAAACGGATAATGGTATTGTTGCAGTTACAGCCTACGCAGTACTATCGGGAATGACTTTTCCATTAATGTTTGAAATCTACAAGCCAAGAGAAAGATTACAACCAGGAGATAAGTACTTAACTAAACCAGAAATAGCAGCGATAATGATGAGAAAATTAAAATCAATGGGATTTAGGTTTAATCTTGTTCTTGCAGATAGTTTATATGGTGAGAGTGGGAAAAATTTTGTCCAAGTACTAGATGAATTAAATCTCAATTTTCTAGTTGCAATTCGCTCAAACCATAGAGCATGAGGCATAGCAGCAACCGAAGTTAAATATTCAGAGTGGCAAAGATTCAAGCGAGTCTTCTCCAACTTAAGTTCAGAAAATAGATTTATTAGAGAAATAATTTGTGGGAAAAACCAAAAAATTAGATATTGGCAAATAACAACCGATAAAGAAGCAGTCCCAAAAAACACTACTTGGTATGTAATGAGTAAATATCCAGAAATTACGCCGAGAGATGTTGGAAATTTTTATGGTTTAAGAACTTGGGTAGAATATGGTTTAAAGCAAAGTAAAAATGAATTAGGCTGGGCAGATTTTCGTGTCACTCATTATCCACAAATAGAGAGATGGTGGGAAATGGTCTGTAGCGCTTATTTGATGGTCAGTCTTCATTCTGAACAACCGCTTAAGTTTCCACCACAATTTAAATCTAATTTCTCATCGCATCCCTGGTGGGATAGAGGGAATGGTTGGAATAATATTCTTAATAACCTCCGTTTAATACTTCAACCGTTTGTACTATTTAATTTAATTAAACCTTGGTTAACAATCTTCAAAATCCCTCAGTTAGCTGAGGGGTTTGGTCAGCTTCAAACAATTATCAATGCTCTTACTTATTCCATTTTTCAAAACTTCAGTAACCTTGATTTATATTTTTCCTCTGCCTAGAGTGATAAAAGAGGGTTAATCAGTCGATTGACACAAGCAGCGTGTTTTGTCCCTATAGGTGACATCTCTATAATCTCTCCCCGAATCAATTCCACCCGCTCATCTTCTGTAAGAATCCCCGACTCAATCATTTTATGATATTGCTCAACTGTGAACTTCCGTCTTAATAACTGCACAGTCATGACTACCCCCAGTCTTGCCTTATCTTTTAATTATTCCTCACAATTATGAACTCGCCACCCAGACCACCCGCTACTAATTATCTCAGAGGACATCCAAGGGAATTTGAGCAAATCATTCAAGAAAAAAGCCACAACTTTGTCGGTCGTGAATTTGTCTTCACGGCTATTAACAACTTTCTCCACCGCCATAACCAGGGTTACTTCACTATCATTGGCGCACCTGGTAGCGGTAAAAGTGCCATCCTTGCCAAATATGTGGCAGATAATCCTCACGTTGTCTATTACAATGCCGAATTTGAGGATAAAAATCGTGCTGACGAATTTCTCGTAAATATCTGTACGCAACTAATTAATCAATACTCGCTTAATTACGCCTCTCTCCCTGATAACGCCACAGAGGGAAGTTGGTTTTTCTCTAATCTTCTCCAGCAAATCAGCGATAAGTTAGAACCTCATCAAAAACTGTTAATTGCCATTGATGGGTTGAATTGCATTAACCGCAACAGCCAACCACCTGGGACAAATCTGTTTTATCTCCCCCGCTATCTCCCCGATGGGCTTTATTTTCTCCTCACTCGTAGACCTTTTTTGCGGGAGAAGTCAGGTTTATTAATTGAAACGCCATCTCAAAGTCTGGATTTAGCAGATTATCCCGAACAAAATCGGCAAGATATTCAAGCATATATTCAAAGTTACCTAACCCCCCTAACCCCCCTTCCCTATGAGGGAAGGGGGGAACAAGATTACTCTCCTCCCCTTGTAGGGGAGGGGTTGGGGGAAAGGTCAAGACTTATGTCTTGGCTAAGTGAACATAATGTTAATGAGCAGGAATTCTGCGTAGATGCGGAGCAGCTTGCCGTTAGGCATCGCCTCACGACTTTGAGCGAAAATAATTTTATGTATGTCAGTCAGATAATAAGTGCGATACCTTCTCTAGGAGAGGCTACGCCAACGGTAAGCTTCTCTACGATACCCTCCGCGAGCGCTAACGCAGAAAATTCCTACCCGGAACCTTTCTAGTACAATGAACTCCCGCCTAGTTTAGAAGCATATTATCGGCAGCATTTACACCAAATGATTTCACCCGAACAAGGGACGGAACATAGCACAGATGTGTTAAATGTCTTAATTCAGCAGCAAAAAGCAATCTCAGTAGAAGCAATTGTACAAATCATTGATACTGATGAATATGAAGTTGAGGAAGTTCTAGAAAATTGGCTTGAATTTTTACACCAAGAACAAATTGACGGAGAAACCCATTATAGTCTCTATCATTCCAGCTTCCGTCATTGGTTAGGTACACAACAAATACAACCTGATGATTAAGTATTGATTAGTTCCTGCAATTCTTCTTTTAAAGATAACGGCTCATACCCTAATGCAAAAGCTTTAGAACTATCCAAAGAAACATCTACTGGTCTAGGTGCTGCCATTTTCACATCTTGTTGTCGGCAGGATTTAAGCCCTATAGTGGGAAGTTGAAATACCTCAACTAATATCTGTCCAAAATCGTAACGCGAAATCCGCTCTTTGCCACCTAAATGAATGATGCCGTTAACTTTTTCTAATGCTAATAAAAGTCCTTTAGCGGCAGTTCTTCCACTTACTGGTGTGCGAAATTCATCTATAAATAAACTTAGTTCTTTTTCTGCTTGTAAAGTTTGAATAAATGGCTGGATAAAGCTTTTAGCTGTGGGTGTTGCTGCACCAAACATCAACGGCATTCGACACACTGCGGTCATGGGATACCTTTCTAGCATATCTGCTTCTGCGATCACTTTTTGCTCACCATAAAGATTGACAGGACACACAGCATCTGTTTCTCGATAGGGGGCATTTAAGCCATCAAAAACTAAGTCAGTTGAGGTAAAGGCACAAGGAATAGAATTATCTGCACAAAGTCCGGCAATATTGCAGGATGCTATGACGTTAATTGCGTGCGATTCTTCAGGGTGGGTTTGACAAAAATTTGGTTGCGAATGTGCAGCTGTATGAATAACTGCTGTTGGTTTAACATTACTAAATATGCGCTGCAATTCCTGAAAATCTGTTAAGTTCACTTTTAGCATTTTGATGCCAGGAATTTCTAGAGGATGGGAAAAATAAGTGCCATAAACTTCCCATTCTTGTTTTGCAAGCTGGCAAAGATGCCATCCTAAAAAACCACTTCCTCCGGTGATTAACAATTTTTTCATGTCTAATTGTAAACCGCTCAATAAAAAAATTACCGAAGAAGAATAAAAGCGCCAGTCGCCAGAATTCAGAATTTAATTCTGAACGAAAAAGTGGATGAATCGTGCATCTTTTGCCCCCGACTTCAGTCGTCCAGGAAAAGAAAAGTATTCCTTTGTTGAAACGCCTGACTTAACTGCTGGGGTATTCTGACCGGAGCTTTCGCCCTGCTCCGGCTCCGCTCCTGAATTCTGACTTCTGACTCCTTTTCATAGCAATTTTATATTCTATACTGAATGGTGGTGACAAAATACTATTGCAGTAATTCCTGAAAGCGCTTTTCACTACGCACTTTGCTAAAGTCTGGGTCAGTTTTTGCTAACTTCTTGTATTTATCAGGAACAAGCTGGATTGCTTTGTCTAAGTTCTCAATTGCTAATTCCAGATTGCTTTGTAATGCATAAGAGCAAGCTTTATTATAATATACTTGGTGCAAATCTTGCTTGATGGCGATCGCTCGATCATAAGATGCGATCGCATCTTGGTAGCGGTGCAGCTTTGTCAGAGCAATACCTCGGTTAATTAAGGCTTCATACTTGTCGGGTTTGATCGCGATCGCTTTGTCGTAAGATGCAATAGCGTCTTTATAGCGTTGCAACGATGTTAAGGCGATGCCACGATTATACCAAGCTTCATATTTGTCGGGTTTGATGGCGATCGCTTTGTCGTAAGATGCGATCGCATCTTTGTAACGTTGCAACGATGTTAAGGCAATGCCACGGTTAATCCAAGCTTCCGAATTCTCAACTTTGATGGCGATCGTTTTGTCATAAGCTTTTATGGCATCTTCGTAACGTTGTCCATCTAATAAATGATTGCCTTGATGAAAGAAATCTTCTGCTTTTTGTGTTGCCTTCGCTTCTATCAAAAGTTGGGTTACATTACTTTCTTGCACAACTTGCGTAGTATTTTCTGTCCATGACTTTGCCCCACCACTACATCCAAATGCGAAGAAAGCTATCAAGCCAGATGCAACGAAGCAGCGTTGAAAAACCATGCTGTACCTACAAAAATTATCAGATAATGTTAAAATTGTTCGTTTTTTGAGTATTATCAAAATACACTAGTTTTTACCCATTAATTTGCTTATATTTTGTGAAATAACTTTGTTGATGATGTGTAAAACCTTCTTCAAATCATGCGTGTATTAGATTATCATATTAAATACACATAAAGCAATTGCTTAGAGATTATCTAAGTCAAAAAAAAATATTTGTGTTGCTGTATAGGTAGACATCGCACGCGTTTGGTAATTTCCCTTTTAATTAACAAGGGTGCGATCGCACTAGTATAGTACGGCGTCAGTTTGCCTCCTTTCCCCGCTTGTGGGGAACTTGGGTTCCCTCTGGGGATTAGCGGCAGGGTGGTTTCATACGAAGAAAGAAAAATACATAAGTCTTGATTCTCGTTTTGTGACATAGCCTTTTGCCCCACTTCCATTCCTCTCCCCGTTGGCGTCAGCCTGCCGTTAGGCAAGGGTCGAGAGGCTTTGAAACTCAGTTTTGTTTTTTCTCTGCTTGTATGAAACTACCCCCCTCTGGGGATTAGGGGCAGAGGGAGACGAAGTATAGCTTTGGCTCTTTGGGATTCTTCGGGTTTAATAAGTAATCAAGCGGACATGATATACAAATCTTTTTTGGCTATCTCAAGTTTCAGAGGGTCGTGGGTAATTGTCCATCCGTCCTTGAGTAGGGCATTTTTAACATGATTGTGGTAAATATCGCGTGAAGGCATACATCTGTTTTTGACTTTTGCAAGAAGTCTATTGTATGCCTTGGCGATCATAATACTCTATCTTTGCAACGCTTAACTAATGCCAAACACTGACTCAACAGTTGACTTAATCGAATCGCGTGCATCTTTTAAACTTTGACTAATAGGATGTTTTGCCTGCAAAAATGCGCGCGCACAATTGCGTCCCGGCATTCCTGAAATCGAACCGCCTGGATGAGTTCCTGCACCAGTCAAAAATAGATTATCAATTGGCGTTTTGTAGTTCGCTATTTCTGGCAAGGGACGGAAAAATATCATCTGATCTAAAGTCATGTCAACATGGTAATAATTCCCTTTGTACGCACCTAATCTTTCTCCTAGTTCTGCTGGACTTTCTACACGACGGGCGATAGTTGCATTCTTAACATTCGGTGCATAGTCTGCCAACTTATCAACCACCCTATCTGCAACTTTGTTTTTCAATTCATCTGTCCAACCAGTACCTTTTAAACCAGTGCCTTCTGCACCAGCAATTTGATAAGGGGCAAAAAACTCAATCCATACGGTGTGCTTACCTGGGGGTGCTAATGTGGGGTCTAAATAGCTAGGCATCACCAAATACATTGATGGGTCAGCATCAGGAATCTCTCCCAAGGTACATTTACTATGAGCCTGTTCTACATGAGCTACAGAATCGGCAATTAAGATAGAACCAACGAGATATTCATCTTTGTGGGCGTGGTATGGAAAGTGCAGTGGTTCGTCTAAAGCCAAATCTATCTTGAGGATGGTTTCGTTATTGTTAACGATGCGGCGTTCTAACCTTTCCCATAAATCTGGATCGGCTGCATTAACATCGCTTTTATCAGTCATTTGTAAGAATAACCGCTTGGCATCAATATTAGAAATAACCCCATGTTTAGCGCGATATTCTTTACCACCAGCAACTCGCACACCCACCGCTTTTCCATCATCAATTAAAACTTTTTCAACTTGCTGATCTGTCAGAATAACCCCACCTTTACTTGTGACTAAATTCACTAAAGCTTTCACAAGTGCGCCAGTTCCGCCGCGAGGTCTGGCCATTCCAGGATTGTGACGCATTGCCATCATAATTGCACCAATAGCAAGGGTTTTTTGCGATGGTGGCGCACCAAGTTCTGCTGCAAGTCTGGCTAGTGGCGCTTTCAGAAATTCTTCATCAAACCACTCGTTAAGTAAATCCTCGGCGCTGGTTAACATGGTGCGAATAAAGTCCAGCGTTTTGTTTGGAGAACCGATAACCGAAAATAAATCTTTCAGTTTTGTGATGTCGTAGTTACCAAGGATGTCTATAATTGACTTTGGCGGTGCATTAAACATGGGAATCATTGCACCTAGCGATCGCTGCCAAAAGTCTACAAATTCGGCGTATTTTTTGGCATCACGTTCACTGTAACGAGCAATTTCTGCACAAGTTTTTTCCACTGACTTATGTGCTAAGAAATATTTGCCATCAGGATGAGGACAGAAAACAACCGGATCGCATTCCAGATAATGCAAGCCGTATTTTTCTAGTTCTAATTCTTCAACAACTGGCCCCAAGTGAATAAATTCATGGTCAATAGCACACAAATTAAATTTAAACCCAGGAGCTTCTTGGGGTAAACATTCTTCAGTTGTTGCTGCACCACCGATAACAGAACGCTTTTCTAGTAACAGGACACTATAACCAGCTTTCAGCAAATAACCTGCACAAACTAGCCCATTGTGCCCAGCACCGATCAGCACAACATCATACTCTTGCATAGTTGTCACTTTTAAATTAAGTAGCTTTTAAAAGCTTATTAAACTTTTCAAAAATTTACATCATTCCCTAGTTACAAAAATTATCCTTAAATAGTGTCAATACTACTAAAGAGATAGTTCAGTTATTGATGATGGTATTTGCTTCACTTGAGTTTCTACCAGAAGTATTAAACTACCCTTTTCTACTTTTATATCTTTAATCTTGAACGCCATACCTTCCCATTTAAAAGATGGTATATTCATCAGTTCTTTGGCTTTCTGCATTAAAGCTGTAACTACTTCTATTGAAATCCCGCCTCCCTCAATGCAGTTAAAACTCTCCAGCATCGCGGGTTGTGAATTAGTCCGTGGGCGAAGCAGGGCAGTATAAGCTAAAGGACGAGTATTTCCCTTTTCCTTTAACAGCAATCTTCCTCTACATTCAATTTTGCCTTCACCAGGTAAAAATACTTGAATTTTTTGCGGCTCAAAACTCACAATCTCGCCATCTACATCAAAATCAAAGTTTTGCATCTGGCTGCTGACAAATTCTGATGCCAAAGCGCGGTTCATATCCACTTCTGTGAGTACAATCCGAGCAATGGCATTTACAGCCTCATTGAGTTCTATTTGACCAAAAAGAGCGCTGAAGGGATTGATGGCAATACTATCTGTTTGCAGTTTTATTTCCTGTATGCGAATGTCTTCTTTAATCACTAATCCTTGACCTGAAACAGAAACTCCATCTGCCTGTCCCTGAACTATTTTCAACAGATCGGTTTGTATATCTATGTCTATTTTTTCTGCTTCATCTAGCTTTTCGGATATTCTTTTTTCAGCTTCCTGGGATAGAAATTTTTCTTCCAACCGATTATCGTCAGGCATGAATTATTAATTTCCTAAATGTCCTCTTCCTATTTACTGTAAAGGCTACTTCTGAAGAGTGAATCTATATTGGGGTATATGTTAGTTTGGAGGATTACAGTTATTCGTAATTCGGAATTTGTAAACGGGACTACCATCGTTAAGCACAGATTACAAACGCTTTTAATTAATTAGGAATTAGTTTGAAAATATGTCTAAATATATATAGCATTTCTCGTTTGTATACAATAAACTTTTACCTCTTTCCTTTTAGGAGAGAGGCTTTGAATCTTAGTCCCCAACGCTACAAGGGAAGCAGGGTGGTTTCATACGAAGAAAGAAAAATACAGAAGTCTTGATTTCTCGTTTTGTAGCATGGCTTTTTACCCCACTTCCATTCCTCTCCCCGAAACGGAGAGAGGCTTTGAAACCCAGTTTTAGTTTTTCTCTGCTTGGATGAAACCACCCTGCCCAACGCTACAAGGGAAGGGGGTTGGGGGTTATGTCTCTATTGGACTCAACTGAGAAACGCTATAGATGGGAGTTGAAAATTTGCTGAATGCAACCATCAATCTCCGCAGTATTAAACAGTGGTTGTCTGTAGGATGGGAGACTTCACCTGACGTTGACCTGTGACAACCATCTGGATAGGACGATCTGGGCCTGTCACCAAACCACGGCGTTTAGGTCGCACTTCACCATTGTCAACTAGTTTTAATTCTAGGCTAGAAAGGATTTTAGCGAGTGCTAGCTTCATTTCCAACTGGGCAAATGCTAGACCAATACAACGCCTAGCACCACCCCCAAAGGGCAAATATTCATAAGGGGAAAATTGCCGTTGTAAAAAGCGTTCTGGCTTAAACTGCTTAGGTTCTGGATAAATATCTTCCCGTTGGTGGGTCAAATAAATAGAACCAAGTAGGACTGTACCCGGCTCTAATTCATAACCGCCTAGCGATAACGGTGTTCTTACTACCCTTGGAAAAGTTAACATAGCTACTGGGTAAATCCGCAATGTCTCGGAACAAACAGCATTAAGATAAGGTAATTTGAAAACCGTGCCGGGGTCTGGGTTATCGCCCAAGCTATCTAATTCTTGCAGTAGCTTTTGGTGCACTGATGGTATTTTGTGAATCCAGTACAATGCCCATGCTAAGGCTGTCGCTGTGGTTTCGTGACCAGCAACTAACAGAGTCATCAATTCATCGCGCAACTCTTCATCAGTCATGGGTTGACCGGCTTCATCCCTAGCAGCCATGAGTAAGCTAAGAATATCCGTGCGTGATGAATCTCCTTGTTCTCGACGTTCCCGAATTTCCTCATAGATGAGTTTGTCAGCTTCCTGCTGAACGCGCATCTGTTTTCCCCAGAAGTTAATCGGGCCAAAATCCCTTTGCAAAGCTGGAAAATAAAGCAAAGCCACACTTAACCGAGAACTAGCTTTTTCTAAAAGATCGCCCAAAAAGTTCTGTAGTTTTTCGGCGCGAGGCCCTTCATGTAGCCCAAACACAGCTTGCATAATCACCCGCAGGGTAATAGCTTTAGTAGCAGACCGAATATTAAAGGGTTTACCTATCTGGTATTGGCTAATAACTTGCTTGGTGACATCGGTAATTACCTGACTGTAATTCCGCATTCTTTCGCCGTGAAAGGGAGGCATTAACAATTGGCGTCGACGCTGGTGTTCTGCGCCACTAATGCTAATCACAGAATGCTTGCCCAGCAAAGGTTCAAACACCTGATTCAAATCGCCAGGGGCTTCTAATTCCTTGGTATCATTTGTCAAAATTTGCTCTAACGCTTGGGGGTTGCTGACCATTACCAAAGGAGGAAGATTTTTGTCTAATCTGAGAGTAAAAATCTCGCCATAGCTTTTGGCACAAGCCTCCATAAATGACATCGGATTAACAATCCAGCGCAGCATCTGTAAAACTGCTGGACTTTGCGGCCCATTTGGTAATTTCATAACTTTTTTTGCTAGCTTAATATTTTTTTGCTACTTAAATGGTTGCGTAACCATTTAAAGTACTTATTCTAACGTTGCAAAAAACCAATAAACTGTTACAACCTCAAAGATGTAAAATTTTTGTTAACTTCAACGAGCATCTACAGTTTCATTTCATCGTCAAAAGGTACTCAGCATGACTGCAATCACCCCAAAGGCATCTTCAGCGCTTCCCGATTTTTTTGAAGGTATTCAATATTTTGGTGAAGCGTTACCAGATTTTGAAACTCATGGTGCAACACCTGCTATTGAGTCGGGCAAAATAGCGATCGCATCTCCCACAGAACCGAATGCTGTATATCAAACTTTACTAGCTGCCGATGCCCTCCGCTACCTGATTTTACAAGTCACCGCTAGTAAGGCTTCTGGGCATCCCGGCGGATTCGCCAGCCAAGCAGAAGCTTACGCATCTCTTGTCATGCTGGGATACAAGAACATTATCACTGAAGTCGGACACCACGCCCCTGGATTTTATAGTGCCATGTTCTTGGATCGATCGCTAGAGGATATGGGAATTTTTACAGTCCAACAATTGCGCGATCGCTTCCGAGAAAAGCACGGACTTTTAGGACACCTTTCTGGTTTCATCCCCGGTATTCTCGCACCTGCGGGGCCTTTGGGACAAGGGCAACACTTTGCAATGGCGGCTGCACTGTTACACAAAGATAAGTTATTCCCCTTTACAGTTGGTGATGGTGGATTGGGTGAACCATATATTGTAAGTGCGATCGCACACTTCCATACAGCTTATCCTGCTGTCACCAACTTCTTACCAATACTGGTGTGGAACGGTTACAGCCAAGAACATCACAGTATGGTTTCCCTGAAAACCAATGAACAGATGCAGGCATATTGGCAAGGTAACGGTTTTGATGAAGTTATATTAGTTAATGCCAAAGACTTCGACGATCAAAACCAGCCAGGGGATTACGTTGATAGTACTGCTTTTTCCTTCGAGAAGCGGCTAGCATTTACTCAAGCAGTACTTTCGGGTGTGGATAAAGCAGCGCGATCGGCACTGGGCGGAAAACTTACCGTCTTCATTATTAAACAACTTAAAGGTGCAGGAGTCCACGCGCGGGGTGCAAAATCTCACAACCTTTATCCCAAAGATACGCTAAATGCACCGCATATTATCAGTGCATTGCAAACCCGTGCTTTGTCTGCGGAGGCTTGGCAATTAGTCAGAACAAATGCAGAACGCGCAGGCGGTGGCCCTGCGGCGAAAACTGTGGTGACAGAATTTGAATTCCCATTACCAGAATTAGGCGAATTACCTTTAGAAGAATATGCAGTTGGAGCTGAACCTAAAGTTTCCACAACAGCGATGGGACGATTAGTAGGAATAGTTGGAAAGAAAGATCAGAATTTCCTTGTCACCAACGCCGACGGTAACGAAGCATCAGGAATTGCCAACATCAACCAAGCATTAAAGATTATCCACCCCACAACCGACGACTTATATTACCAAGCACCAAATGGACAAGTTTATGAACCATTGAGTGAAGATGCTTGTGCCGGTTTAGCTGCGGCTTTGGCGTTAATGGGTGCGAGAACTTTGTGGTGTTCTTACGAATCTTTTGCCATCAACGGATTACCAATTTGGCAAACTGTAACCCAATCAATGGCAGAATTGCGTCGTCAAACTCCCTCAACTATTACTTTATTCACAGCAGGCGCATTAGAGCAAGGGCGCAACGGTTGGACTCACCAACGTCCAGAAATTGAAGCTTACTTTGCTTCGTTGATGCGAAATGGCAATGTTTTCCCCTTATTTCCCCCCGATGCTAATAGTATTCAAGTCTGTTATGACTGGGCATTGAAAAGTAAAAATAAGGGAATTGTAATTACTGCAAGTAAGTCGCCATTGCAAATTCGCACCACTTTTGAACAAACTCGTCAAGGGTTGCGCGATGGTGCAGTGCTGTTACATGAAGTCGCTGGTGATAAGCAAGTTGTATTTGCTGTGATTGGCGATATGACATTAATGCCAGTATTTGAAGCTGCGGCTTTCTTGGAAACTGAAGGTATTGGTGCGAAGATAGTTTCTGTGATCAATCCTCGGCAATTGTACCGTAGCCATGATACTGCGTGGGAAACTTGTTCCCAAGCCGAAGGCGGTTTCTTAGATGATGCGAAATTTGCCAAATTATTTGATGGTGATGCGCTAATTGCTGTGACTGGTGGCGCTGCGGCGATGCTAGAACCAGTTTTGTTGCGAAGTACAGCGAAGCGCGATACTTTCGCGTGGAAGCGTGGGGAGACTACAGCTAGTGCTGGCGAGTTGATGGCCTTTAATGGATTGACTGCTGAAGCATTGACAAAACGTGCGATCGCATTAGTGCATTAAGGCTAGAATTGTTTTTACTTTTATCGCATTTATACGTATACAAACGCTGAAAGATTGCGTTGTAATGCGTATATTTGCGGTTTTTTATTTAAGAGAACTTTTAGCGCATTGGATTAGCAAACAAGAGAGATACAGCGATATTAGCTGTAATTTATTGATAGTAAGAGTTCTATGGCTTTGAAGCTATATTTTTGGCTTACAAACCTGACTTATGAGTTTTGAAGCTAGTTTTTGATTTCAAAACTTAGTTTAGAAGTTTAAAACTTGATTTGGGAGTTCAAAACTCGATTTAGAAGTTCAAAACTCGATTTAGAAGTTCAAAACTTGATTTAGAAGTTCAAAACTTGATTTAGAAGTTCAAAACTTAGTTTAGAAATTCAAAACTTGATTTACGAGTTGAAACGAAGCGCAATACTTTTGCTTGCAAACGTGGGTAAACTACAGCCAGTGCTAGAGAGTTGGTGGAGGTTTGACGAAAGGTGCGATCGTTTTAGTGCATTAAGATTAGTATTTAATAATTAGGAAAATCTCAATTTTTAACCGCAGATGTACGCAGATAGATGCCGATAGATTGGCATTTTAATGCGTGTATATGCGGTTATTATTATAATTATTTTTTTGTATATTTTTAATATAAATAATCTTCAAAGTATTTTATGTATAAGATAGAAGTCAAGATTGATGGGCAATTTGTAAATAATTTTTATAATGGTTCTATCTATGATTTGGTTTTTCTTGACTTAGAATTTTGGCCGGATTATTTACAGGTACAGGGAAAAACAGTACAAAGAATATATGGATACACCATTACTCGGCTTCTCAAAACAAGTAAGCAACAATATATAAGAATTAAGTTTTTAGAATTTGAATTTGAGGAAAATCAACTTGTTGAGGAAATTATAAAAGATATTGAAAGATTGAAAAACAAAATATTTATTGGCTTCAATATAAAAGATAGTGATCTGATAACGTTGATAAATAGATCAAAAGCTCTAGCCATACATTCAAACGTTAATGAAATAAAATTATTTGATTTTAGAAAATATTCACAATTATATGGCTATCAAGGTTTAAATGGTTTATTTGAACACCTTGAAATTGAAGTAAATAAAAAGATTGGCGGTAGTTATTTTCGTCGTAATCCTAGAAAAGTATTGTTACGAAAAAGCGGTTGGATAGATATTTTATTAAATATAGGAATCCGATTTGATTTCTGAAAACATACTGAGACTGAAAATCCCGTTTGATCAGGGTTTTATCCGAAATCTTGTTCAAAAATCAGATATGAGTCCTATATGTTTGAGTATTGTTTAGAAGATGCCGCAGGTTACTTTGAAATTGTATCAAATTGGAATAAAAAAAATCCCAGAATAACTAAAGATATGATTACAAGGGAATCATTAAATTACTCTGAAGTAGAGAAAGAAACATCAGTCCCACTAATACATCAGGATGCAGAAATATTTTCTATACAAAACTTCCAACCTACATCAGATCAGCTTCTAAGTAATCTCACAATAGCAGATTTGGAAGCTTTAATCGTCAAAATAGTTCAAAAAACTCTTAAAGAAGAGATGCAGAAGCTAAAGCATGAGCATTTGTTAAATCAAACAACACACATCAATCATCCACTAAAAATTTTTGTATAAGACGATGTTTGAAAAGTCATGATTGATGTATCAAATATTTTTTTACCCCACCCTAACCCTCCCCTTATAAAGGGGAGGGAACCGGATTTTCTTATTTCCCCCCTTTATAAGGGGGGATTAAGGGGGGTAATAATTCGATTAAGATTACAACATATCACTTTTCAAACATCCTCTAAACATTTGCAATAAAATAATACATATTTACCACAGCTATAGGTTAAGCAATAGACATTATCTCATCACGAATCAGAACCATTCATATAATCTTTATTAGTAGACAAATCACTCGCTGCTTCCACACAACCAACGTATTCTTGAGCCAGAGTCAAAGCTGAAACCCCTGACTTGATTTCTTGAGAAGATAACTCTTGTTTTTGGATTTTCGCAAGTAAAAATTCTACAAAATCTAACACCTTTTGTTGCTTATCAGGAGGTAATATTCTTACCTTGTCTATAATAATTTCTTCAATGTTCATTTTCTCTAGCGTCTCGCGTAGACTAAATATATTTTAAACTTTAAAGTATTATTTGGCTGTATACCTTTTGCCCTGACTTCAATTGTTAGGTACTCAAGAGGATAAATTTAGTAAGTGTGTAGACATAGCCCATCATATACATGGCACTGTTCACATTAATTTATCACACGCGATCGCGTTACCTCACTCAGGTTTAAAAGTAGTCTATAATAGGGTCATACCGAAAACTTTCCTCAATTTAGAAGTTAATCATGCTGATAAAATTTGAAGAAATATATAGAGATATTGATACTTTACCAGAAGAAGCTCAAATCCTACTACTTGATTTTATTCAGTTACTCAAAAAGCGTTATGCTCAACCAGAATCAGAAAATCATGGTCGAGAAAAAAGTCTAAAAATTGAGCATTTTTTAGCCCAAGTCAATAACTACTCTTTCCTACTTCCTCCAGATTATAAATTTAATCGAGAAGAAATATATGAGCAATAATATTTTTCTCGATACCAATCTCTGGATTTATCTCTACGCCAAAAACCCACCTGCAAAATACCAGCAAGTTGCAGAAATTATCAAAAAGAATTCATCATTGCTTTTAATTAGCACTCAAGTTTTGGGTGAGTTATTTCATGTTTTAACTCGAAAAAAATTTACATCAAAAACAGATGCGATCGCAATTATATCAGATATAGTCAACACGTTTCCTGTTCAAGCTATTAGCACAACACAAGTTATACAAGCATTGGAAATTAATGCACAATATAACTACTCTTATTGGGATAGTCTAATTATAGCTACAGCTTTACTAGGTAAATGTTCTATAATTTACTCGGAAGATATGCAACATAATCAGTTAATAGATAACAAAGTAAGAATCCTCAATCCATTTGTTTGATTTACCTTTGCATTACCCTCATATCCATAAACAATGTGACACAAGATATTAATGGAAATCATGCTGAGGTGTTGCGAAAAGGGATGCCTACGGCTGTCTACGCCTATGCCCTATTGTCTGAGAGTGAATAGATTGCAATTATTGCATTACATTAATTTATCACGCGCGATCGCGCAATCTATCTTCTTCTAATGGGACGTACTTGTATGCTCGGAAGTGAAACAATTGCCACAGTCTCGCCATCCAATGTGACAAATTCAACCTCATATCCTTTGCCACCCTGATGTACTAAAACAACTGTACCTATATCACCCTCTTCTAAACTATATTCTGACAAATCGCTAGTCAGAATAACTCTATCAAGTTCTTGAATCATTCTTCCCTGGGTTTCAGTGGATATGAAATAACAAACTTAAGATTATAAGGTTATATTTATTCTAGACCTCGACTATACAAGATTAATTTCTTATGAAATTTCAAGTAATTTTTACTTTTGATTCAGAATATGAAGGCTATGTTGCTGAGGTTCCTGAGCTTCCAGGCTGCGTGAGTCAAGGCAAAACACTAGATGAGGCAATTGAAAATATTAAAGATGCCATTACGGGATATCTCCATGTCGAAGCTAAACATGGCAAAAATTTATCAACAACTTATAAATAAGTTTTATCTAATACATTTATAACTAAATATAATCATCGTTGATATAGGATTTTGGTTAGCTCTTATTGATAAAAAAGACACATACCACAAAAGAGCAAAACAATTAGAGAAAATTCTCCATAAAAACGAAATAACTGCCTTCTTGATTCATATTGACATAGAAATTGGCAAGCGTGGGGCTGAGAAAGATTGAGTATCAAACATAACCTAGCAAATGATACTAGGCCAAAGTTCAGCCATGAATCCCGCTTGATTAGGGTAAATATTAAACTACTGTTTAGCGATTGGGTTCAAGTGGTTTTAATGATCAAAAAAGTTGATAATATCTATAAGTTGCAAAAGTTTTGGATTAGCACAGTAGATTATGACATTGAAAAACACCTTTGGTGAATATAGTTTTGTCACTAAAGTAGACGTTACGAATCTGGAAGCTAGTGTCGAGTGGTACAAGTCCAAGCTCGGATTAGTTCCTGAACCCAAATATGACACTCCTAGCTGGAAACAGTTCAGTCTCCCTGATATTGGGCGCGTTGCAATTGGACTAAACTTAAGTAACTCAGTTGAACCAGGTAGTACTGTTAGTACCTTTGTTGTAAACGATATAGTTACTGCTCGTCAAAACCTGATTGAAAAAGGAGTTGAAGTTGGGCCAATTACAGATGTCGGTCATGGAGTGCAATTATCTGTCTTTAAGGATATTGACGGAAACTTGTTGGGGCTTCGGCAGAATCCGCAGTCTTAACCATTAGCTACTGAAATCGGCGATTAGGCAGCAACTAAACTCATGTTGCTGCTTCTTTATCTCGTTCCCATGCAAAGCTAGGAATGGCTGATTAGAGGCTCTGGCTCCAGTCAGAGCCGCCTAGAGGGATGTACTGAGATCCTTGATTGTGCTAACTATAAGAGCAAAAGACGCTTTTAAAATATCCTCTTAGAGGTATTTTAATTTTCTCCCTTTTTATTGAGTATAGAATCACACAAAAGATAGAGGTATTAACCGACTTAATTTCATTATTATTAACAACATATAAAGAAATATTACAGAAAGGAGTCGGCCATTAGCATCCAATTATCAAATAATATCGTCATCCCAAAATGGCATGATTCCAACATTGCCCTTGATCTAAAACGTGCCAGGGAAATTGCTGATTATTGTGCAAACAATGCCAGTGCTATAGATTGCAATAGTGCTTTTCCCAAGCAGGAGTTTGAACTGATTGCTAAGGCTGGGTTGTTGGCTGCACCATTGGCGAAAGAATTAGGCGGATGGGGTGCAGGAATAGATGCTAATGTTACCTACGAGCTTTTAATGCTATTAAAGCAGATAGGGCATGGCAATCTGGCAGTTGGCCGAATTTATGAAGGACATATCAACGCCCTGGAACTGATTCAGACCTTTGGTTCTACAGAACAAATCACAAGCTGCGCCCGTGATGTCCGCGATCGCCATAAAATATTTGGTGTTTGGAATGCTGAAGCTTCTGATGGTGTCAAGGTAATTCCTTTTGAGAATGGACGTTATCGCCTAGAAGGTTCTAAAACCTTTTGTACTGGTGCAGGCTATGTTGAACGTCCTTTCGTGAATGGAGTATTGCCAGAAGGCGGTTGGCAAATGTGCATTGTGCCAATGGACGAAGTGACAACAGTTAGTGATCCATCTTGGTGGCAACCTTCTGGGATGCGAGCTACTGCTAGTTACAAAGTGGATTTTAGCGGTGTCGAGTTGGAACAGAGCGCTTTAATTGGCCAGCCAGGAGATTACTTTCGCCAACCTTGGTTGTCTGTTGGGGTGATTCGGTTTGCTGCTGTGCAATTAGGTGGCGCAGAAGCATTGTTTAACCTGACTCGCCAGTATCTCCAAAAGTTGGAATATACAAATGATCCATATCAACAGGAACGGCTTGGCAAAATGGCGATCGCCATTGAAAGTGGTAATCTCTGGTTGCGGGGGGCTGCGGATCAGGTAGCAGCCTATGCGCCAGTATTTGGTGGCTATCCTACAGATCCCCACCCGCAAGCAGATCAACTCGTAGCTTATGCAAACATGGTGAGGACAGCAATTGAGCAAATTTGCATTGATGTGATGCATTTGTGTCAACGTTCTGTTGGGACTCGCGGCTTATTACCACCAAATCCGATGGAACGCATTATCCGAGATTTGACTCTATATCTGCGTCAACCGGCTTTTGATGCGGCCTTGGCAAATGTCGGTCAGTATGTCTTGAAGCAAAGTAATCCTGCTTCAATGCTTTGGAATGATGAATAAGTTCGGCTTGATTGGATTACCACTAAACAATCCTAGTGTTTTGCCCTGGCGTTCAGTTAACGAGATAGCTTGTAGTCGGGCGCTAATCGTCGCACCCCATCCTGATGATGAGACGTTAGGTTGTGGGGGTGCGATCGCTCTGTTAGGGTCTTTAAATTGTCATGTGCAAGTTTTAGTCATCAGTGATGGTACTCTTTCACACCCTCGTTCTCAGAAATATCCCGCAGATAAACTCCGGGATTTACGGGAAGCGGAAACGCTATCAGCATTGAAATTATTGGGTGTAGAGATTAATGATGTCACCTTCTTGAGAATGCAGGATGGGTCAATTCCAACACAATATCAAGGTGCAGTAGCGAGTTGTCGTGCTTACATCACAGAAATCGCCCCAGAAATTATCTTTTTACCGTGGCGATATGACCCTCACGCAGATCACCGAGCGACGTGGAAGTTAATTCATGCAGTGCTGGATGATTTGCGCTTATCCCCCCGATTGATTGAGTATCCGATTTGGGATTGGGACTCAGAGCAACGGGGGAGTCTGCCCGCATCTCTTAAGGTGACAACTTGGCGGTTAAATATTAGCACGGTGGTGGAGTTAAAACAGCAAGCGATCGGTGCTTATCGTTCCCAAATTACAGACTTAATTGACGATGATCCAGAAGGCTTTCGCCTGAGTGCCGAAATGTTAGCGAACTTCACTCATCCTTGGGAAGTTTATATAGAGGAAATCCAATGAACCCGTTACAATCCAATTCCTTACCACCCAGCTACTTCGATCAACTCTACAGCGAAGCTCCCGACCCGTGGAAGTTTGAGACAAGTGAATACGAAGCTAACAAATATGCCGCCACAATCGCAGCTTTACCCAAAGAGCGCTATCGGTCTGCCTTTGAAATCGGTGGTTCCATTGGCGTTTTAACTGAAAAGCTACAAGAACGTTGTGACAGATTATTCTCGGTTGATGTGTCAAAACTGGCGCAGAATAGAGCAAAAGAGCGCTGTCAGCATCTCTCCAATGTCAAGTTCCAGATTATCCGTGTCCCAGAGGAATATCCTGATGAGATGTTTGATTTAACTCTAGTCTCGGAAGTTGGCTATTACTGGAGCTGGGAAGACCTGAAAAAATCCCAACAGTGCATTTTAGAACACCTGGAAGCTGGAGGACATCTACTTTTAGTTCACTGGACACTCTATGCCCGTGATTATCCCTTGAGTGGGGATGAAGTTCATAACTCGTTTTTTGAGTTGACCCCAAATAAACTGCGGCATTTAAAAGGTCAACGCGAGGAAGAATATCGGCTTGATTTATTCGAGCGAGTCTGAGAATTGACACTCTCCGCCCTAAAGTGCGGAGATTCTTTAAGACATTACTGCCTTACAGCAGAATTCAAGTATTTGAACAACATCTATCGTAGGGGCACAGCATTGCTGTGCCCTTACTGCCTGGTCTATTTACCTGAAAATCAGCAATTCTCATTATGAGAATGATTGTCAACATTTTCAGTGTAAAACTAACTGATGGAACCTGACTTTTCACGTTATGTGGAAAAACCACGAAACACCTAACCCCCTTACCGACGCTCTAAGGGGTAAAATTCAAAGTCTCTCTCGTCTTAGCCCTCTTCTGTCACTTTCCGCGAGGGCGATCGCTAGAAGCCTCATGAGGCAACCAATACAAGCTATACTATTAGAAAAAAATTTGTCTTGTATTTGTTATTAGAAAAGAATCGCGCGATCGCCTGCTATACAAAAGCTCTAGAATTCGGAAATTGCAAAAGTTTTCGGAGAGTGACAGAAGAGGGTTAGGAGAGAGAAATAGAAGTGAGGTTTTCCAGATACCGTGAAAAGTCAGGCTTGTGACAGTTGCGTAAGTCCTGATTAAGCAGATCGCTGCAATCCATTAAGAGCTAGATCGAGAGTACCTGCTGAATTTGGAGAATAAGCTATATCTAAAGAAACACTACCTTCTATCGTCTGAGTGCCACCAATTAAAGGAGTTATAGTACCTGTTGCAAAAGCGTTATTTGTTGCATTAAACAGCAAAGGAGATGGGCTAGGATTGTCAGCCGAGTTAATATTAATGTCAATAATCTTTCCGGGGGTTAACTTCAAGGTACTAAAAACAGCCTGAGCCTGAGCTTGGGCATCTTTAACCGCTTCGCTTAGAACCTGCAAACGTGCCTGCTGCAATGCTTGGTCTGAGGCAGTGAAGCTTATATTCTGTATTAAATTCGCCCCTGCTTGGATAGCTGTGTCAATTGCTGCCCCAGCTCGAGCTGTTGGTAACTTAAACTGAAGTGTGTTGAGTTCTGTAAAGCCAGTTAGGATTTGGCTATCATTATAGACGGGATTTAGTTGAATAGATGTAGTTTGAAGTTCTTGCGCCCCAAGCTTTTGCAGCACATCAACTACTGCTGTTGAACGTTGAGCAGTTTTTTCTTGAACTTCGGTTGTGGTTTTTCCGTCTACTTGAATCCCCAATTGCACCTCAGTTAAAGTAGTGGGAACGGTGACTTCTCCTTGACCAGTAACTTTCAATATCTGAGCAGTGTTTGGATTAGTACTACCAGTCAGGGGATCGACGAGCGCAGGAGCCTGCCCACTCACTACTGTGAGATTATTTGTGTTAGCCATCTTATTCTCCTTGCTTAAATGATGTTTGAAACCTGTTGATGTTTTAATCTAACAAGATGTCTGAAAACTAAGAAAGCCCACTCAACGGTATCCTGTCAGTAGGAAAAATACTTAAGTATGACAGCGTTACAAGAGCCATAAATCCATCATACCTAATTAACTCAGAACTTACGCATTGACAAATTAGACAACAAATGCACTATAAAAAAGAAGAAAAAATATGCGATCGCTAGTCTGTAGGGGAGTGGAAAGATGGATAATTTACACTGTCTCTATTGAGCGCACGGACAATCAGAGTAACTACCAAGCCATCCACGGCAAAGTGTGATATTAACACTTACACTCTGTTTTTATTGGCAGAATCAAAGTATCCAGGCTGCACACGTTTAGCAGACATTATGGAAGATTTGTCACATGATAGTGTCAACAGATTTTTGCTACGTGAGCGGTACGAACCAAAGGATTTATTTGATGAAGTTAAGCTGTATATCAATTTAGTAGGTGGCACATTAAGTGCAGACGATACAGTAATTGACAAGCCTCATAGTGACCCGAAATTAACAGAATTAATTGCTTATATTTATTCAGGAAGGCATCATCGTACAGTTAAACGATGTCTGCGACAGCTTATTACCCTCGAACGCGAGTAATGTGTCGCAGACAAGATTCGCTAACGCTTCCCTATCGGTGACGCGTTTAGTTAGGGCAAGGGTTTAACACCCCACTGTTGCGTAAGCTTCCCGCAGGGCACGGCTCTTTAAGTGGTTCCAAATCATCCGGGGTCGAATTCCCTTGGAGTTTGCTCCAACTAAGCCGCAAACTCTCAAGACGCAAGCGCAAATCTCCAATTGCTTGTTCAATTTCCACGTATTTCCAGCGCGAAGCCCAAGTTTCTTCTGACTGCTGGCGTTCTTCAACTTGTTCAAACAACTGACCAAAGGTATAAGGTTGGCTCAATTTCTGCACAAGCCATTGGGTTGAAACTCCCAGCATCTCTGCCAAAGATACAAGGCTGTGATGACTTGGCTGATAGCCATTGAGAGCGCACCCCCACATCACTCGTAATTGGCGACGTGTAACAAAACGAGTTTCGATAGCCCCTGCTGGCTCGACTACAAATGATTGCTGTTGCCTTCCCATTTCTATCCATTTACTCAGTTGATTTGCTAAACCAACATTGGTACGTCCGATTTGTCTTGCTGAAGTTACTACCCGCACTAGGGAACTGTGACGAAAACGGGCATTTACCCGTACCAAGGCACGGTAAAAAGCGACATCTTCGGGAGTCCGCACTGGCGGTAAGCCTCCTGCCAGTGCATACATTTCTGCTGTTACTGCCAAACTTGCTCCATAATGTTGATAATGGCGGGGAAAGCTGTCATGGGGGTCGGGATCAAGATAAGTTTCTAATTCGGTAATTAAATAGCGGTAGCCTACTTCACGCAGATAGCAAGCTCTGGCGTAAGGGTCTAGATTAGCACGACCAACGCGCTCAACAAGAATTCGCCCACCTACAGCATCAGCACCACAGTTAATTTCGTATAGGTTGGCAGCAATCCAAGTTGGGCTTACCTGCGAGTCTCCATCAGTTGAAGCAATTACCCCCCTTGTGCGTCCTAAGCTACACAAACGGCGGTATGCTTCATCCATCAAAATCTGACGCACTCGACCAATATAGGCTTCCGCAGGAGGCAGAGTTTTTTCAACTACATGCAGTGCTATATCTGGATGTTGTTGAGCGAAAGTCCGGGCTATATCTGCTGAATCATCACTACAATTATTTGCTAACAAAATTATTTCGTAGCGTCTGGGATCTAAAAGCTGTCCTTCTAGATCAACTTGATGTATTAAGGCAGTAAGGGTTGCTGCCAACGTCTGAGCTTCATTGCGAACTGGAACAATTACACAAACTTCACAATGCTGTAACGGCGGGATTTTGACTAAAGGTTGAGAAAAGTCTTTATCGAGTTGTACAGATAGAAAGTCAGCAACGAAAAACAAGCGCTTACTTTCCATAAAAACCATTTTTCCATCTCCAGGAACAGCGACACAGTATATTCATCTACAGTCGGAAATTATTAATATTTGTAACTCTATTTTCGATATTTTCTCATTTATTTGGAATCTACCTACAGTATGATTAGTGGTGATTAAAACTCTGCCAACAGAAGCTATCAAAGATTACCGTCTGTCTGCTCTTACTAAAAGCTTTACTAATTAAGGCATAGTCTTTATATAGTCTTCATATCTTTTTGCTAACCTTAAATTTCAGACTACGAAATCATTTATTTTAGTTAAATTTTTTACTAATAATCAGTCTGAAGAATGAGACTAATAATATTACATATTATTAATATTTGTATTTTAATAGTAACAAATCAGACCAAAGCAGATTTATGCAAAAACTTAAACGCAAGATTAATAACCTGCTTTTTGGTCGTTATAAACATTCCTTGGGTAATTCTAAAAGCACATCTGTTCGTAGTTTGGATCGGCTCAACCTTACCTTGGGCGATGTGCGAGATGTTTTTGAACCTTACTTGGCAATTTTCTTAGCCGCAGATCGTCATTGGAATCCAGCCCAAGTGGGTATTGCTCTATCGGCCACTAGCATTGCTGGAATTCTGGCACAAACGCCAACGGGTGCGCTAGTTGATGCCTCGCGTTACAAACGGTTACTGATTGCGATCGCTACCCTAGCCGTTGCAATTAGCTATATAGTGATTGTCAACTTTTCGGCTTTGCCTGCTGTGGTTGCGGCTCAAGCTGTCATTGGTATATCAGCAGTAATCGTTGGCCCAACAGTTTCAGCTATCTCACTAGGAGTGGTAGGAAAAGACCGTTTAAACAAGCGTGTAGGGCGCAACGAAGTATTTAACCATACAGGCAATGTGAGTGCAGCAATTGTTGCTGGTTTGTTAGGACAATTTGCTGGACGAATTTGGATTTTTTACTTTTTAGTAGTTTTGTGTGTTGTCACCATTTTTTCAGTCTTTCAGATTCCCAACCAAGATATTGACAATACAAAGGCGCGCGGTGATCAGCAAGAAAATGACACTGGAGAACGTGCTACCGTTAAGGATTTGTTGGGTAATCGCACGCTGATCATCTTTGCTTTGTCTGTAGTTCTGTTCTATCTGGCGAATGGAGCGCTACTACCTTTAGTTAGTCAAGAGTTAACCGCAGGACAGCAAAACACTTCCTCACTCTACATTTCTGCTGCCATTGTGGTAACACAGTTTACTATGATTCCCGTCGCGGCTTGGGCAGGAACGGCCGCCAACCGTTGGGGCAGAAAACCATTACTACTAATTGCTTTCGCTGCTGTTTTACTTCGGACTGCACTTTATACCACAAGCCACAACCCTTGGTTTTTAGTTTCAGTACAAGTTTTAGACGGCATTGCATCTGGTATTTTTACAGTACTAGTTGTAATTATTGTTGCAGATTTAACCCAAGGAACCGGGCGATTTAATCTGGTACAGGGAGCAATCAATACTATGATTGGCATCGGTGCTGCTATCAGCAACTTAGGAAGCGGTTTTTTGGTCAAAGCAGCTGGTTATAAGATTGGTTTTATCACACTAGGGGTAATCGCTGCCATCGGACTTCTTTGGTTTTGGCTGAAAATGCCGGAAACGAAAGAATCACAATCACAAGATCGAACCAAAACAGCTTAATATTTTATTTCTTGAGCAAGCTGTTAATGGCTTCGTGAAAACTTATTTTCCCTAAGTACACAACTAGACCTAATACGCAATCAGCCCTTCAACAGAGAAAGGCGATCGCTAGAAATACTCTCACGCTAGAGGTGATTAATCAAGTGTCTTCCTAAGATGAACATGAAGGCGCAGATATTGCGAACTCCAGTTCTGTCCACTTCCAGGCAGCACTCATCGATCGCGGCACCCAAGTTAAAGTCATCACCGAATCTACCCCACCGCGTGGAGTGATCAAAGATGCGATCGCCAAACTCTTTGGCGAATCACCCGAACAGCAGCTAGGAGACGATTTACACCGCTTCAAAATGCTGATGGAAACGGGCGAGATTGCGACAACAGAAGGTCAACCAAAGGGGAAAGGATAAATATTCAAACCAACTCCGTAAATAGATTTCAGATTTGACGAACAACTTAACTTTAGGAAACTCAAGCAATGAAAGCAGTTTGTTGGCAAGGTACGAACAAGGTAGAGGTTGAAACCGTACCCGATCCCAAAATTATTAATCCGCGTGATGCGATCGTGAAAATCACCTCAACAGCGATCTGCGGTTCTGATTTACATTTGTATAACGGCTACAACCCCGCGATGAAACCGGGCGACATCTTGGGGCATGAATTCATGGGAGAGATCGTTGAACTAGGCAGTGCTTTTAAAAATGGAAATATCCATAACAAAGGCAAAGCCCTTGCCATCGGCGATCGCGTCGTTGTCCCCTTTACGATTTCCTGCGGCTCGTGTTTCTTCTGCAATCGGGATTTATCGTCGCTGTGCGATAACTCCAACCCCAACGCTTGGATGGCGGAAAAAAGCATGGGTTATTCCCCATCGGGTCTTTTCGGCTACTCCCATTTGACGGGGGGCTACGCAGGAGGTCAAGCCGAATATGCCCGCGTTCCTTTTGCCGATGTCGGGTTATTCAAGATTCCCGATGGACTAGCAGATGAACAAGTCCTGTTTTTCACTGATATTTTCCCTACTGGTTATATGGCAGCCGAAAATTGTAACATCGAACCAGGCGATACGGTTGCGATTTGGGGTTGCGGCCCAGTTGGGCAATTTGCGATTAGAAGTGCCTTCATGCTGGGGGCTGGGCGCGTCATTGCGATTGATCGCGTTCCCGAACGGCTCCAGATGGCAAAAGACGGTGGAGCAGAAATTTTGAACTATGAAGAAATCGAGGTGGGTGAAGCCCTCAAAGAAATGACTGGGGGTATAGGTCCCGATTCGGTGATGGATGCGGTGGGAATGGAAGCTCACGGCATGGGTTTGGAAGGCTTCTATGACAAGGCGATGCAAGCGGTGCGACTGGAAACCGATCGACCCAATGTATTGCGTCAAGCGATCGTTGCCTGTCGCAAAGGTGGCACGGTGTCGGTTCCCGGTGTTTACACAGGCTTTGTAGACAAGATGCCGATGGGTGCTTTTATGAACAAAGGCTTAACTATGAAAACAGGACAGACGCACGTACATCGGTATTTGCAAACGCTACTTGATCGCGTTCAAAATGGCGATATTGACCCCTCGTTTGTAATCACCCACAGTCTGCCGCTAGAGCAAGCTCCGCACGGCTACGAAATCTTCAAACACAAGAAAGACAATTGCATTAAGATCGTCTTGAAGCCAGGTCAGGCTGCTTGAAACCCACGCTCTAGAAACACCCCCCCACATGGTTTCTGGATACAGCAAGATCAAGATAAAGTTCCCGTATAAGAGGCTTCCAAAGAGTAAAGTACTCAGCACTTGGTAATGATAATTATTATAGAGGGTGGGAGTCAGGGCTGCCGTTTTTGATTCGCATTAATCAGGAAACGGGCTAACGCAGTACCCAGAAAGACTTGGCTGGGCTTGGTGTGAGTATTCCTCTGACTCGAATGGCACTAATATAAGCCCAAAGCCTTGTGTTGCCTCGTTAAGAGCCTTCAGGCTCTTAATGTATTCTGAGAGGGCTGCTGCCTCTGGCCAAGAAAGCTATGATGTACACACAAGTCATCGAATTACCCAAAATAAAAGAAAAACCTCACCCTGTCCTGACTTTAATCCCTCTCCTTACTAAGGAGAGGGACAGGTTTTGCACAAGCAAAACCAGGGTGAGGTTTCTTTGGGCTATTCGATAAACCGTAAATTGCGTCAACAGAGACTTGTGTGTACACGGTAGGGTCAAGAAAGAGGAGGCGGAGCCTCCCAGGATGGGTTAAGAGCCTTCAGGCTAGGAACCAGTCAGGGCAGGGGTTATATTTTAACTTAGTGCCATTCGCCTCTTACTATTAATATAGTCATATATGAATATGCGTTACGACTCTGATATATGCAATTAGATGGTTGAAAAGAGATTTGCTTGAATGTTTTAATATTATTAAATAATTTGCAATTAAATGTGAGTCTATTCTCAATAGACCATCAGTAATTTTTGTAAGTTAATAATTTTTAGCTAAGTGGTAATTTCAAATATGGAAAATACATTAATTGACAAAACCTTCCGTGATAGCGATGGCAAAATTGTTTTAGCTCAGATGCCAAACCTACCACTTATTGTTTGGATAGTAACCAGTATACTTGCTCTAATTTTTACAAGTGGCAAAATCAATATAGTATTAGACGTACTAGCAAATGGCTCCTTGTTCACTTGGGCGTGGCTGGAATTATTTCAAGGGGTTAATTATTTTCGCAGAGCGTTAGGTCTTGCGGTATTAATTGGTTTTATCGTATTAAAAATTCAGTGGGCATAATCACTCACTCAAGGCTAATGTCAATAAGCAAGGTGAGAAGTTGCTAAAAGGTAAGCACATCAGGGAAAGTTGATGAGTAACTTAGTAAAGTTGTTGTTCTAGGAATTGTGCCAAATAATTCAGTTACCCTGAAAGTTAAAAGGTGAATTTGTCATGATGGGAGAAATTACCTATCGACTATTAACTCAGCACACAAGATGACTGAAGCAACAGTAACTCGTCCCAACATCTACGTCCAAGAAACCAAGCCAACGATTCATTACCTGGTGGCAATGTCCCAACCAGAAACCCATCTGTTTGAGGTGACTTTACGCCTTGTCGATTACCCCTCGCCGATTCTCGATTTAAAATTGCCGGTGTGGACACCGGGTTCCTACTTAGTCCGGGAATACGCCAAGAATTTACAGGATTTTGTGGCTTTTGCAGAGGATAAGCCTTTACCTTGGCGGAAGATCAGTAAAAATCACTGGCAGATAGAGAAAACAGGTGTTTCGGAATTAACTGTACGTTACCGCGTTTTTGCGAATGAGCTATCGGTACGAACAAATCACTTAGATACCACCCACGGTTATTTTAACGGTGCGGCACTATTTTTAAGAATATCGGCCTGGGAGAACCAACCCATTCGCGTTATCATCGTACCACCACGCCCCGAATGGCAAGTAACTACTGCCTTGCCACCCATTGCTAAGGAAACGAATACTTTCTTGGCTGGCGATTTTGATACTCTTGTTGATACTCCCTTTGAGATTGGTAGCCACCAATTGTATAAATTTGAGGTTTTGGGAAAACCCCATGAACTGGCAATCTGGGGACAGGGTAATTTTCAAACCCAGCGATTGATTGCTGATATCCAAAAAATTGTTCAGGTAGAAGCGCAGATGTTCGGCGGTTTGCCTTATGAACGATACGTATTTCTGCTACATTTATTTAGTCAAGCTTTTGGCGGTTTGGAGCATAAAAATTGTTGTTCCTTAATTTACCAGCGTTTTGGGTTTCGCGCTCAGGATAAGTACGATCGCTTTATCCAATTGGTAGCACACGAGTTCTTTCACTTGTGGAATGTCAAGCGAATTCGCCCAAAAGCATTAGAGGTTTTTGATTACGATCAGGAAAACTATACACCATCATTGTGGTTTTGTGAAGGCACTACTAGTTACTATGACTTGTTAATTCCTTTGCGCGCGGGAATTTATGATGTTAAATCGTATTTGAATAACTTGGGCAAAGAAATTACTAGATATGAAATGACACCAGGGCGCAAGGTACAACCCGTTTCCGAGTCGAGTTTTGATGCCTGGATAAAACTCTATCGCCCAGATGCTAATAGCGGTAATTCCCAAATTTCCTACTATTTAAAAGGAGAAATGGTATCGTTATTGCTAGATTTACTGATTCGCTCTACTCATAACAATCAGCGCTCCCTCGATAACGTCATGCAGAAAATGTGGCAGCAATTTGGACAAGCTGAAATTGGCTATACTCCAGAACAGTTGCAGGAAGTTATAGAATCTGTCGCCGGAATCGATTTGACTGATTTCTTTAAACGCTATATTGATGGCCTTGACGATTTGCCCTTGAATCAGTACTTAGAACCCTTTGGCTTGCAGTTGGTAGCTGATCAGCAGGAAGAACCTTACCTGGGTGTAAGAATAAATACAGAGAATGGGCGGGAGATGATTAAGTTTGTAGAGACTGGTTCACCTGCACAAATAGGAGGAATTGATGCAGGTGATGAGTTGTTAGCAATTGATGGGATTAAGGTAATGGGGAATAGTTTAAGCGATCGCCTGAAAGATTACCAACCAAACGATACAATCGAAGTCACAGTTTTCCACCAAGACGAACTGCTTACTTCTTCCATCAGCCTCGCGTCACCACGTCCCACTCGATATCAAGTAAAACCAGTTGAGCATCCTGATTCCACGCAGCAGCAAAACTTTGCTGGATGGCTTGGGGTTGCGATCGCAACTGTTTGATAAAGGGCATGGGGCATTGGGCATTGGGCATTGGGCATTGGGCATTGGGCAAAACAGTTCCGAGTTCCGAGTTTTGAGTAAAGAAGTGAGATTCCCCACTCCTAATATCATGTCCGCATAATTAGTTATAATTCACATAGTCATTGCACCCCACCCCGCCAAAGCTATGCTTTGTCTCCCTGCCCCTAATCCCCAGAGGGGGCCCCGAGTTGCCCGCCGGCGGGGAGGGGATTAAGGGGTGGGGTTCTTCGGGTTTAATAAGTAATCAAGCGGACATGATATAACAGACGCGATTAATCGCGTCTCTCCCACTCCTAACTCCCTAGCGCTAAGGCGTTCTCACCGCCCCAGAATAAATTAAACCCCGTTGCAGATCCAGGGTTATGATCGCCCCATCCCGAATCGCCTTCGTTGCCTGCTTCACGCCGACAATTACTGGCACACCGAGACGTAAGCCAATCACTGCTGCGTGACTTGTGAGACTTTCCTCTTCCGTAATAATCCCGGCAGATTTCCGAATTGCCTCAACAAAATCTGCACTAGTGCGGGGTGCAACCAATATGTCTCCATGATTAAAGTTACTAACATCCATGCCAGTATTAGCCACCCTTGCGCGACCACTCACTGAACCTTGTCCCAGTCCAATTCCGTGACCTAGTATTGCCGTCACCACCTCTACCTTAATCAAATCTGTGGAGCCGGAAATTCCCTGGAGTGTGCCAGCAGTCATCACTACTAAATCTCCCTCAGACAGTAACTTCAGTTCCTGAGCTACGTTGATCGCAGCTTGAAATGTCTGACCAGTGGAAGGTAATCCTAGTACTAACAGAGGTTTTACTCCCCACACCATTTGTAGCTGTCGCGCCACATTCACATGGGGTGTCACTGCCAAAATCGGTGTCTGGGGACGGAACTTAGAGACATTGCGAGCTGTTGCCCCAGTTTGCGTTAGGGTCATGATTGCTGCTGCGCCTAGTTGTTCGGCAATTTGACCTACAGCTTGACTAATCGCATTGGGAATCGAGCGTCGGGCATCTCTCGAAGAACGTAAGTTTAAGTGTTGGGCTTCTTCCTGCTCCATCCGCTCGGCAATCCGTGCCATCGTCGCCACTGCTTCTACAGGGAAGCTACCCACTGCGGTTTCATTGGAGAGCATCACCGCATCCGTGCCATCTAAAATCGCATTTGCCACATCCGACACTTCAGCGCGAGTGGGACGGGGATTGCTCACCATGCTGTCTAACATCTGGGTGGCAGTGATGATGGGAATCCCCAAGCGATTTGCTGTGGCAATTAGCCGCTTTTGGAGTACGGGAACATCTTCTGCTGGCAATTCCACCCCTAAGTCGCCTCTGGCAACCATCACGCCATCACACAAAGCCAGAATCGCCTCCATTTGTTCTATGGCTTCGTGCTTTTCAATTTTGGCAATCACTGGCACTTGCTTGCCTGTACTGGAAATTAGCTCTTTGATTTCGATCATGTCCTGGGGATTGCGGACAAAGGAAAGTGCCACCCAATCTACACCCTGATCTAGACCAAACATCAGATCCTCTCGGTCTTTGTCGGTCATTGCCTTAACTGACAGGTAAACGCCGGGAAAGTTTACGCCTTTGTTGTTAGAAAGTTTACCAGGCACCGTGATGCGACAATGCAAATCACCTTTGTCGCGGTTAATTTCCTCCACTAGCATTTCGACTCGTCCATCATCGAGGAGGATTTTTGCGCCAACTGGGACTTCTTCGGCTAAATAATCGTAGGTGACACAGCTAATTTCCTGCATACCTACAACCGGACGATTTGTCAAGGTGAAGCGATCGCCTTTTGCCAAAACTATAGACCCGTTGTCAAACTTCCCCAAGCGAATTTTTGGACCCTGCAAGTCTTGGAGAATAGCCACTGGCTGATTTAATTCAAAGGCAGTTTGCCGAATTAAGCGAATACTACGCTGATGGTCGGCATGAGTTCCGTGGGAGAAGTTTAGCCGCAGCGTCGTGGCTCCCGCTTCAATAATCGCCTTGAGCATTTCAGGACTGCTAGTGGCGGGGCCAATAGTAGCGACAATTTTTGTCCGGCGCAGAGAATCTCTTAATTGCATAGGGGCTGAAATTAGGGAGCTATCTGGGAAGTCATCGTAACTTAAGTGGTATCTCCTTTTCAGTTACTGCTATATCAATAGATATAAACAGTTAGAGAGGGTTTATGGGAGAGTGAGGCTATGGGATAGACTAGATATAGTACATCAATCTTGTATTTATCATCCCGAAGAAGTACTTTATCCCATCAACTTCTTGCCAATTGTCATACCCCACTTATCAGTAAATATTAGTCCTCGTCTGGAATCATAGCGTTATTCATCTGCTGATATGCAAAGCGCTAGATAAATATTGCTATACAAAAATTTACAAAAATTTATTATTCATTAATATTTATTGTATATTCGTAATGTTTGATCAAGAAGGAGTCAATTTTAGAAATGATCACATCGGAGGCACAAAAGCCACTGACAATCCCACCCAAGGAATTTTTAGCGCCTCCTGGTGATTTCAATCCCACGCTGCTGCTCTTTTTTGTAGCTGTGGCAATGCTGGTGTTATCTAGCTTTGGTTACTGGCTTTGGGAATGGCCGCACTGGCTGTGCTTTAGCGTTAACACAATTGCCTTGCATTGTGCTGGAACGGTAATTCATGACGCGTGTCACCAATCTGCCCATCGGAACCGGATGATTAATGCGATGTTAGGGCATGGCAGTGCATTGATGCTTGCTTTTGCTTTTCCAGTGTTTACGCGGGTGCATTTACAGCATCATGCCCATGTTAATCATCCCGAAAACGATCCAGATCATTATGTCTCTACTGGTGGCCCGCTATGGTTGATTGCAGTGCGGTTTTTATACCACGAGGTATTTTTCTTTCAACGGCGACTGTGGCGTAAATATGAGCTATTAGAATGGTTCATCAGCCGTTTAATTGTCGGTGTAATTGTTTATATATCAGTTCAGTACAACTTTTTGGGTTACATTCTCAATTTTTGGTTTATACCGGCTTTTGTGGTGGGGATAGCACTAGGATTATTTTTTGATTATTTGCCTCATCGTCCTTTTGCCGAGCGCGATCGCTGGAAAAATGCTCGTGTTTATCCTAACCCAGTTCTCAATATCCTGATTATGGGACAGAATTACCACTTAATTCATCATTTGTGGCCTTCTATTCCTTGGTACAATTATCAGCCCAGCTATTATCTCATGAAGCCGCTATTAGATGAAAAAGGATGTTATCAAACTTCAGGATTGTTACAGAAAAAAGATTTTTTTGAGTTTGTTTATGACATCTTTCTAGGAATTCGGTTTAATCATCACAAAGATTAACAATTCAAAATTCACACATTCACGCATTCAAACATTTTAGACAATTTCAGACTCTTATTTAAACCCTGACTGAAATTGAGCGGAGTCGGAGACACCGAAACTCCGAGCTACGTGTAATGGTTGGGGTCTTAAACCCTTCGATTTCCGACAAATAATTCAGCGTTGATCGAAACAGACTCATGATACAGAGCAACTAAATTTATTTATGGGGAAGAAAAAAATGTATTTCTCGCGCCGCGCGTCTCGAAATACTGCGTCCTGATGACAGAGCAACTAAATTTATTTAAAGCCAGCTTGTCTGATGATTGCGGCTTGATTGAAATGTTCCAGCAAAACATTGATTATTTCATATCTAAACCTGTCGATCGGCCAAGATTACAATCTTGGTAGTAAATGGCTATCACCCGGAAAAACTGACCCAAGCGTTAGAGCAGATTTATCCCCAGATTATGACTAAAATCCAATTTGAACTCTCAGCCAAACCATCAAAAGCTGAAAAAGAAGCTGCTGGAAAATCTGGCTTTGTGCCTGTTGCCGCTAGATGGGTTATTGAAAGGTCAAACGCTTGAGTGGAGCGATGTCAAAGTTTAGTCAAAAATTTTGACCGAACACTGGCTCCTGCCAATGCCAAGCTCAAGCTTTGTTTTATCAGATTGATGCTCAAAAGACTAGCTGCTACCTAAAAAAGATATCAAATGGGTTCTATAGGAGATAAATCTGGAGAGTAGGGAGGCAAAAACTTGATCTTTTGCACCGACGGACTCAATTGCAAGCCTTACACGTTCGGCGTGATGAACTTTCAGGTTATCGATAACCACAATGGCCCCTTTCCACAACTGAGGGAACCCACTTCTACATTGACTCCTATTCCGATTAATGTACCAAATTCTGGGGCTATTACTGTCCCAATTCCACCGATTAAGGTACATCTCCACATGATGCAGTAATTTTTGGGGAGCTTCATATTTTTAATGATTAAGGGTACAGTGTTAGTAATATTACTGAAGCTTACGTTAAAAAGATTATATACAATATACGGTGGGGTGAAATAGCTCTGTTTTAACAAATAATTTTAAAAACAGAATTAATTCTTTTTTCTCATAATTAAATTGAGAAGGTTAAAGTATTTATGAGTCAGCTTTCAACAGTACAACTACTTTATTTGCTTTACGCTCATTCTTATTCAAATGAGGGTACAGTAACTAAAAGTGTTGTGAAGTCTTACCTCTCTAAAGAACTACAAAAATTTTACTTTTAGATTTGTTGCTGCCTTAGTAGGTAGTGGTAAGACTTCACTTTTAACTTATCTAAATGAATTAACTAAAACTAAACAGACTTTTTTAAATCATTCAATAGTTGTTCAATTTCAGCTTTCTGATATACCGCTTGGCTCTGATTTTCGTGTTAAGTTTTACTGTCATATTCTGGCTGATACCTTTTGGGAGTTGTTACACAATCAAAATTTATCTAATTCAGTTAGGGTTGTAGCTGAAAATATTTTAAGTGAGTATTTAGAAAATCATCAAGTTTCTCAATTAAAAACTATAAAGGCATTAATGCCATTTCGCAACAAATTTAAAAAGTATATTACTGAAAGTTTAGATGTATATGAACAATTCTTTTTTTATCTCATCTCCGAAATTTCCGAAGTAGACCCCAGATTCAGTTTTGTATACCTTGCAGATGAGTTAGATGCTTTAGCAGCATTTCCACAAGAAATTCAAGAAACTAGATTAGTATTAAAGCAATTAGTTAGAAGGGCTTTTCAAGAATTTAGTTCAAGAATTCGTCTATTGATGTATTTAGTAGGTACTTCTGATAATGTAGGAAGTTTTATAGCAGAAGATTCTGTTATTCAAAGTCTTATTGGTGATTCAGTCATCAATTTAAACAAGGGGTACAGCAATGAATTTGAAATAATTAGAGAAAAGATTGAAAATCGGATTGAAGGAGCTTATAGCGGTTATAGAAACTTTAACCAAGCATGGAAAGAAATAAAAAATATCTCGATAAGTTCTACTAATACATTAAGGGAATTCTGTCGAAACTATGGTAATGCCATACTAGAAATTCATGAAAAATACTTTCAAGAAGCACCTGAACAGGTTTTTGAAGGAGATGCTCGTAATTTAGTTGAAGCAGAATGCAAAAAACGGTGGGCTAGTTTTTTAAGTAGAACAGCATACACTTTGTCAAATGTTTCCACTACTACTGTAATAGCAGGTCATGCCTTTGACTGCTATGCAGAGTTACTACATAATGGCCAAACTGTTGCTAGAGCCTTTGGCGAAGCTAAAAACTATGAGATGTTGAGCAGCCACTTTAATACATTTAGTGAATGGTTAAATGATGTCAAATTTGAACCATCTAATTCTGATGGAATACCATCTGATTTAGCTTTTATGATTGCTCCTTCCTGTCCACCTCTTTTACAAAGAAAGTTAGGACTTAGAAATATTTATTTTCTCGAATCAGATAAAATTATAACGACAGTTGTTACCGCTAAGGATGACACTGTAATCGGCTTAAATATTCTAACAGAACAAGTTGCAAATAACACTAAAATACCCAACTGGACTTTTCATAATTCTAATGGAAATGTAACTGATCCAAAAAATTCTACCAATATTAACACTGCAACTAAACATGAATTGACGGCTGCTTTTAAAGGTACTGGTATTAGACAGTCTACTATTGATAGACTCATCAAGATCCGAAGTAGCAAACCATATAAAACTTTAGATATTATGGGAACTGATTTAAGATTTACAACTAACGTAATAACAAAATTACAGGATAAACTAGATAAACAAGAGATATGTTTTTATAAAGCAATTAATACACTGTAGGAATGCACTCTTAAATTATGTATTTACACTTAGGTACAGGTGTTGCAGCTGAATTCCTACATAGCAACTCCGCCTGTTGCAGCACCGTCACCATCGCCTTCTCCTGCTTCTCTGGTGAATAACCCCTTGTTTGCAAACTTGTTACGGGCGATCGCCTCGTCCCTTTGTCGGGTTTTTGTCGTTTGGCGACATTGAGGGTTACGGAGAAAGCAGCACATGATTAGTGCTCGCTCTCACCAAATTGACCAATACCGCCAGACATCGCCTAACTTATATGGTAGCATTTTGCGAAATTTGGCGGTAATCCCATGAACAAGCAGTCAGCAGCAGACTTTCTTGGTGTGAGTGTCCGAGCATTAGAGCGTTATGTACAGCAGGGTAAAATCAGTGTTACCTACGAGAAAGGTAAAACTAGACCGACTGCTAACTTTGATCAAACCGAACTGGAAGCATTTAAGGAAGAACTGAACCAACCGACCGTAAAACCTGCCTTTGAATCTCGTCAAATAACGACACAGCAACAGCAACAGACAGGTAAACTAGTGCATCAGTCTGGCGAGATTGGGGTAATTGACAAGTTATCCTCAATCATTGAACCCCTGCTGGGTAAGGGCGACAATCAACCAGTAGTGCCAATCGCCGATCAGCTGCTACTGACTATTGCAGAGGCGCAAGCTCTAACTGGGTTGTCCAGGAAATTCCTGCGAGACGCAATTACATAAAAGCAATAGAAGAGATTATTTCTTGGGCTGCTTTTTCCTTACTATCGTCGGGAATAATCATCCACATCGGGCGAAAATTCACGTTCTGCCTCACCTACAACTGGTGCGCCTGATTCACCTAAAGCCTTTGAATAGAATAGACCTGCCAATATCGCACCTAAAATTGGAGCTACCCAAAACAGCCATACTTGCTTAAACAGTTCTACACCAGCAAAAAGTGCCGGACCAGTACTACGAGCCGGATTAACCGATGTATTCGTTATGGGTATGCTGACCAAATGAATAAGTGTTAATGCCAAACCAATAGCAATTGGTGCAAAGCCCTTTGGCGCACGACCATCTGTTGCACCTAAGATCACAATTAAAAAAATGAAGGTAAGTACAACCTCTGTAATGAAACCAGCAGCCAGTGAATAGCCTCCAGGAGAATGTACTCCAAAACCATTTGTCGCTAATGGATTGGAACCAGAAAGCGTAAATCCTGGTTTCCCAGTGGCAATTAAATAAACTAGACCTGCGGCTAATATTGCTCCCAATACCTGAGCAATAATGTATGGAAGCAATTCAGAGCCAGGAAAACGCTTTCCTGACCAAAGACCAAATGATACAGCTGGGTTAAAATGAGCGCCGGAGATATGACCAACTGCGTAGGCCATAATTAGCACTGTAAAACCAAAAGCCAGAGCAACACCTACAAAGCCAATTCCTAATTCATTGGCTTTCGCATCTGGAAATGCTGCTGCAAAAACAGCACTTCCACATCCGCCAAAAACTAGCACAAATGTGCCAAGGAATTCTGCAAGACATCGTGCGAAAAGTGATACCATAAATAGCTCCTTTTAGACCAAACGTGTAACCCCTGAAAAGGTTGAAAAATGAAAGTAGACGGCAACGGACAAGGCAAGATACTAACCCAAGACGAACTGAAGCGATTATTCAGCGTGGGATTACTAACCACCCGCGATGCCTGTGGCAAGCTACGCCTACGCGCTCTATTTGTTTGGGATTTGCCTTTTCATTGGTTGTCGCGTATCAGAAGCACTAGCACTCCAGACGACTGATATCAAATCTGGTGCTATCACTTTTCGCAAGTTTACCACCAAAGGCAAGCACAAAACCCGGATTGTGGACATCCCACCAGGACTTGCAGCAAGACTTGGCGAATACCAGCCCAAAAAGGGGCAATGTTCCCTGGTATGTGCGGTGTGACTGAGCGTTTAACTCGATTCATGGCAGACAAGATTCTGCGGGATGCCTGCAAGCGGATTGGAGTTGAGGGAGTCAGCACCCACTCGTTTAGGCGAACTGCCCTCACGCAGATGTCCAGCGCTGGGATACCTTTGAGAACTATTCAGGAAATTTCTGATCATAGCGACTTGGGTACGTTGCAGCGTTATCTAGAGGTCACGCCAGATCAGAAACGAAAGGCGGTTTCTGTGATTGGGTTTTAGTGTTAATTTGCTCAGGGGCGGGAAAGTAAATTAAAATCGCCTAGACCTAATAGTTCCTTAGTAAAAGGGGAACGTTCACAATTTGTAAATCCCAATTTTAAATAACTGCCTCTAAATTCCTTAAATCCTGGTCTGTTGTTGAGGATGATATAAGGGTTGAGAAATATTTTGGAAGTTTCCCCATAGACAACATAATCGTAACCAAAGCAATTAGACTCTTCATATCCATACGGGATGAAGCGACTTATAAGAACATAAATTCTTTCATTTCTGTAGACAACCAGTTCAGATAGGTTATCATAACCTGCTATCTCATAATCTTTGTAAGACCCAGATGCTATCAAGAAAATGGGGCGATTTTCTTCGATAGCTCTATTTACTAGAGATAGTCTACTAGTGTTTATTGTCAACTCATCCCCATCTTCTGCGTCAAAATGTGAACAGTAGCCCGCTTCTTTAGCTTTGTGAATTTGAATATAAGTCGGGCCATATACAGTTGTAAATTTTGGTTGATTTGGTACAGGTGTGTCGTTGAGAAGTGGCTTGTAGTAATTAATAGCTTGCTTCTCCAACTTCCTGAGAGTCTCTGTTAAGTCTGAGATTGCAGCTAATAAATCCTCTGTTACGAGCCGATAGCGGATCACAGCATTTTCAATACCTTCAAACTGTCCTTGGCGATGATGGTTTATGTGACGGCTTTTCAAATTCCGCGAAAGTCCAACATACATCACAGGAGAGATACTATTACCCACATAATAAATGCCAGGTTTCGCTGGTAGTTCCTTACGTTGAATGTACGATAAAATTGGCATCTCCTTATAATTGAGATTCAATTTCATAGTTTTCTATTCCTTCATAGTGATAAACAATTTGACCACTAGGTTAAGTTTGCCCATAATGTATGCTTAAACCTCTAGTCATCAAAGTTGTTGCGCGATTGTGGCTTTCAGCATTAGTTCGGCGAGATTGGAGTCATTGACAAGTTATCCTCAATCATTGAATCCCTGCTGGGTAGGGGCGACAATCAGCCAATAGTGCCGATCGCCGATAAGCTGCTACTGACCATTGCAGAGGCACAAGCGCTAACTGGCTTGTCCAGGGAATTTCTGCTCTTTGCAATTAACAAAAGCGAGTTAAAAGCCAAAGTCATTGGCAAGGGTTGCTACCTAAAAAAGATATCAAATGGGTTCTATAGGGATTATTAATTTTGAATTTTGAATTTTGAATTTTGAATTCGGAGCAAAGCGACGTGATGATCGCTATGAGCGAAATAGCTCAACTACTGTCGGCTTAGTCACTTTCCCCATAGCGTTGCGAGGTAATTCTTCAACCGTCAGAATTTGGGTTGGTACCTTATAGACAGCCAATCGCTCTTTTGCCCAACTCCTGAAAGATTCTAATGTTAAAGGTTGTGACTGTTGCAATACTAACGCAGCACAGACCCGTTCACCCCACTCTATATCTGCAACCCCAACCACTGCACATTCCTGAATATCTGGATGCGATCGCAGCACTTCTTCAATTTCTAAAGCTGAAACTTTATACCCTCCCGTTTTGATGATATCCACACTCATCCGTCCCAGAATACGGTAGTTGCCGTTCTCAACTACAGCGGTATCTCCAGTACAGAACCAGCCATCTTGGAAGGCTTTGGCGGTTGCTTGGGGGTTTTGCCAATATTCTAGAAACACTCCGGGGCCTTTAACTTGGATTTCTCCTGGTGTTCCTGCTGAGACTAACTCCCCGCTCTCATCTACTAACCTTACTTCAACATCAGGTAGAGGCTTTCCGACATATCCCGATCGCCGTTCACCGTGTAAAGAGTTAGATAGCGCCATGCCAATTTCCGTCATCCCATATCGCTCAAGCAGAAAATGGCCGCTGATGGTCTGCCACTTTTCTAAAACTTGAACTGGTAACGCCGCCGAGCCAGAAACCATCAGGCGCATTTTAGCACAGCCTACTGACATACTTTTTTGGCTTTCCTTAGAGCTAGTTTCCCAAGCAGCAATCAGTTTCACATAAATTGTTGGTACTGCCATAAATAGGGTTAAGTCACCGTCACAAATTCGGTTCCAAACAGTTTTGGGATCAAACTTGCTCAACATCTGGCACTCCGCCCCAGCCCATAAAGCACAAGTCAGTATGTTAATAATCCCATGAATATGATGTAGTGGCAGGATATGCAAAATGCGTTCGCTAGATGTCCATTCCCAAGCGGTGATTAAGCTAGTTACTTGCGCTTGAATATTTTGATGAGTTGTAACCACACCCTTCGGTTTACCTGTTGTACCGCTCGTGTAGAGAATTAAGGCGCGTCTAGTGATATCTACCTCTGGGAGACGACCAACATTAGATGGGAGCGTTTCTGAGGTGAGGATAAATCGCAAATTTCCTTCAGTAGCGAGCGATCGCAGTATACCCTCAAAATTGGGATGAGCAACAATAATCGATGCTCCACAATTGGTAATGACATACTCCAATTCTGGTCGCGGGTGGGAAATACACAGAGGTACAGCTATGCCACCAGCCCGCCAAATCCCCCATTGAGTGGCTACATACTCAAACCCTGGCGGGATGAGAAAAGCAACTCGCTGCTCGTGTAAATCTTCTGTATTCTCAAGAAGACCTGTTGCTATTTGACTAGAAGTGTGGAGCAAATCCCGATAGGTAAATGCTCCTTCCGTTGTAGCAATCGCCGTTTTCTCGTTGTGTGCTTCAGCACGAATAATCAATGGGAGATTCACGTTTTTTACCGATTTAGGGTTGATTGAGTCTAATTACTGAGCAATAATTTATTTGACTACAACGACACATCAAATGTCAAAATAATTAATAATTTACAATTACGTACCAAAGTTAGGGTATGGATGCTCAGGAGTTATTGAGAAGGTATGCTGCTGGGGAGAATAATTTTGCTGGGGTTGACTATTATGCCAGATGGAAGTATTGTGGTCGGTCCCAGATATGGTTGACACATCTGGTGTAAATCTATTTTTGTTCGTAACTTAATAGATGCTACAACCAACGTTGTTTTTTAGCATAAGTAATGCTACCAATCACAATTAATGCCATCACGCAGATCACAGCAGGATAAGCCCAAGGTTGCTCTAATTCCGGCATATATTTGAAGTTCATACCATAGAAACCAGACATGAAAGTGATTGGTAAGAATATGGTCGAGAGGATAGTCAAGCGATTAATTCGTTCACCGGTTTTGCTAGCAATATTATCGCGTTGAATTTCCATTAATTCTGACATCCAGGCTCTCAGAGCTTGATATTCTTGCCAGAGTTTATCAACCTGATGAACCAATTCTTGATTGAATAGTTCCTTCACTGGCTGGGTGATCCATTGGAAATCTTCGCGATCCATAATAGCCATAAGTGACTTGATGCTTTGAAAATTACGGCGTCCCGAACGAGTAGATTGTCTCATCGTGGCAATTTTTTGGTACGTTGATTCATCACCAGAATTCTCTAATACTTCATCTTCTAAATCATCAAGTTTTCTAGAAATATAGTCAAATACAGTTTCGTAATTATTCAAAACATCTTTAAAAATGAGATAAAAAAGATAGTCAATTCCCAACTTTGGAATATCTAGAGTTCGCTTTTGCAGATTATTAGCTAGAATACTTAAAACTTTTAGTTCAGTGATTTCAAAGGTGATGATAAAATTATTTCCAACCACAATATTGCCACGCGCAACCTCAAACTCGTGATTTTTTATTTGAGGAGTTAGAATTTCATAGCTGTCAAATAAACAATCTTCTACGTCTTCATCAATTCCTAGAGGGGAATGGTTGAAAATCATGTTAACACGAGATGGATTGAGTCCAAAGTGCTTGATAATTTTGGCAGTTCCAGTGCGATCGCGGAAGTGAATACACCGCAACCAAATATTCTGATAACTATCAATCTTTTTCAGTACCGTATCGACATCCCAACTGGTGAATAATTCCAGGTTATTTTGAGAAAAAGTGAGGAGAATTAGCATATAGCAATCCTGCTGGCATTATCGGATCTTGGGGCTAGATGGATTAAATCTTACCCTAGCAGGACTTACGCAAACAATAGCTGAAACCCTTATTTTTACGTAGGGGCAATTTATGAATTGCCCCGGAGGGCGTCTAGTTTTGCGTAAGTCCTACCTAGCTCTGATAGCGCCACTTTGTTTCAAATTTTATTACTGATCAGACGAGTCCCCTTGTCAATAGGTTTTGAGATGCGCTAACCCTAAGATATATCTAAAAATTTCCTCCAATCAGACTGTATATCAGGCCAACCAGTACAATTAAAGTCACAATTACATAGGTATAATCTTTTAGTCGCATAAAGGCTAACAGCGAAAAAACAACTCGTACAACTGGAGTAGCAATCAGCAGCAGTAGTCCTAGTTGAATAATGCCTCGGTTACGACCTGATAATATTGATGTTTTGACCCCGGCTGGAGTGCGAAACTCTGCTGGTTCTCCCCGAAAAAACTGGTAATTAGGAACCTCAGTCCCGTGGCGGATTAAGTATAAAATTCCACCCACTAAAACCAAAGTGGTGGCAAGGATGACTCCGACTCTTAACAGATTGACAATAAATTGTTCAAAGCGCTGCTCAAACTTAGTACGCCTTTTTTGAGCCATTTTAAAGCCTCCCAGTTAGACCTTTATAAATCATTTCTAACGCTAGTACCAAAATGACAACGCTGAAAATATTTCGTAAAAGTTTTACCTCGGCTCTGATCAATACCCGCGCCCCTAAAACAGCACCCAACAGTACCCCTAACATTACGGGCATTGTTAATCCGGGGTCGATGTAACCTCGGTTCAAGTAGATTCCAGCGCTAGCCGCCGCCGTCACCCCAATCATGAAATTGCTGGTGGTTGTAGAAACCTTGAACGGGATACGCATAATTTGATCCATTGCCAAGACCTTGAAAGCTCCAGAACCAATGCCCAGCAATCCAGAAATTACACCAGCCACCAACATTAATCCAAATCCAGAGGTAATATTAACTACGTTGTAAGGCTGTTCTCCCGTTGATGTCGGATATGTACTACTGAGCTTCAATCGAATGGTTAAAGGGTTACATGGTAAACTGTTGAGGTCTTCATTTCTGGTTTGACGCGACAAATATGCCGAGTAGAGCAAAACAAACCCAAAGACAATAGTGAGCATTCCAGTAGAAATCTTTGCTGCTATAGTTGCTCCGAATATTGCGCCAAAAGTTGTAGCTACTTCTAGGAACATTCCCAACCGCAGATTTGTGTAGCCTTCCTTGACGTAGGCAGAAGCCGCTCCACTAGACGTAGCAATTACAGAGACTAGAGAAGCACCAATGGCGTAATGAATATCTACTCCACAAACTACAGCGAGGAAGGGAACAATTACTACTCCACCACCTAACCCAGTCAGTGCCCCTAAAAATCCGGCAATCAAAGAACCAAGCCAGACCAATAGAGAAAATTCTAGGATGTTCAAGCTATTTCCTCCGCTACAAATTTCTTAGGTTGAGACTAGAAAGAGGAACTCAAATTTTTGCTGGCTGATTTCACACCAGCATTTTAAGAACTTTTACTAATAGGAGCAAATATCTTTGTTTTTCCAATTGATAAATTAAATTAATTAATAAGTAATACTATCGGCTGTGAGAACAGCCGATCAGAAAGAGTAGTGCGAACTTACTATTGTAAAGTGCTGCCATTGGCACACTATGCAAAAACCCATCCTGAATAAACACAAGGGTTTTAAGAGGATGTTTTAAAAGGCTCTTTTGCTTTCATAATTAGCACAGCTAAGTATCTCGGTACATGGCTAAAACCTTAATTTTTCGTAGGAGTTAACCCAAGTCAGAACGGCAAATTATCCCTTCTGGAACTTTTAAAACATCCTCTAACTGGGCTATTATATTTGCAAATTATTAAACTAGTATCTTGCCATGTCCACAGATGTGTCTGCGGCTTTCTTTGATAGTTGCTTAACTTCGGATCAATTTAAATTTTTAACTGCTTATGCGTCCTCGTCAAGAAATTACCGAGATGTTCTCAACCTTCGTTGAGTTGGAAAAAGACAGATTTAGCAAATGGTTGATTGATATCAAACTACGTCGAAGCATTCAAAATTGCTTGGAGTCTTCACCATTTGTCCCTAACTCAGAAAACTTTTGGGCGTTACATTGGCATAAGCGCTGGCGATCGCAATCTAATCGCCTTGCTAGAATGCATCTGTCTGCTTATTTACAAGAACCAAATTATTGGGCTGCCAAAAAAACAATTGCCAAATTTACAAATAGTCAATACAGCCTAGCAGATTATTTTCAAATGGCGAATGCTGAAATCGAAACAATTCTCAAAAACTTTAACCCAGAAAAATGCTCTAGTTTAAAAGCCTATGCCACTATAGCAATTCCTAGTCGGTTAAAAGACATTTTACGCCAACGTAAGGAAGCTGATATCTGCACAAATTGGGCATTATTACGCAAAGTGAGCAAAAAGCAGTTTTTAGAAGCTCTTGATAAAACTGGATTATCACCTTCTGTAATTGCCCAATATCGTTTAGCCTGGACTTGTTTCAAAGAACTTTATGTGCAAAACCAACCAGGAGGCACAAAGGCACTACCGGAGCCAGACCACCAGCTTTGGGAAGCGATTGTCAACCTCTATAACCGCGAATGCCAAAGTCAATTAACTCAACCTACTCCACAATGCACGAGAGAAAAAATTGAACAGTGGTTAACCCAGGCAGCTATCTACGTGCGTACTTATCTGTTTCCGCCTGTTAGTTCTCTAAATTTAGTCAGATCAGAAGATGACGGCAGAACAACTCTTGATTTGCCAGATCCATCTTCTGACTCATTAATCGCTGAGATGATAGCCCAAGAGGATGCCCAAAACAAACAAAATCAACAATCTCAGATTCAAGATATATTGTTAAAAGCTTTACAAAATCTTGAGGCGAAAACCCAGGAAATACTTAAACTTTACTACCAACAGGGACTGACTCAGCCACAGATTGTACAACGCCTACAAATGAGTCAGCCTACTGTTTCTCGTCGGCTACTCAAAGCTAGAGAATCAATGTTGAAAGCATTGATCGAATGGAGTCAAGATACGCTTAATATTTCTGTGACTTCCAACCTAGTTAATGATATGAGTACCGCTTTGGAAGAATGGTTGAAAGTTAAGTATGGCGAATTTAGCTGACGTTATGAAAGATGAGGTAGTAAAAATGACTTCTGCTTTTACAGAACCGCAGGAACTATTGTTAGAAATATCACCATCATTACAGACAAGTTCTTGGCAAGAAAGCCAAGTTTACGCCACACCTAGCAGTCGCTGGCGTGCTTACATGAATCAAATTTGCCTTCATGAGTTTTTGAATTGGGTAAAAGCTGAATATGTTCCAGAAGCAAGTATCTGGTACAGTTCTCCTGGTATTCCTGCTTTTTGGGAATTTGTCAATGGTACAGCAATTTTGTTAAAGGAAAAGCGAGTCGTTTTAATTCCCAGCGAGGCAATTGATGATAGTGAGTTAGAAGTTCCTCAAGAATGGGTAGACATTCCCACTTGGGCGGCAGACTATTATTTAGCAATACAAGTTACACCAGATGGCGAGAGGGTAAGAATTTGGGGCTACATAACCCATACTCAACTTAAATCACTGGCAGACTATGACCAAGTAGATAGGACTTATTGTGTAGATGCACAGCACTTAATTAAAGACCTTAATGCTTTTTGGATGACCTACCAATTTTGTGGAACAGAGGAGATGAAAACTGCGATCGCACCACTACCAGAATTATCGACTGCTGAAGTAGAATATGTGCAGCAGATGTTAAGCAATTCTTCAGTGACATTTCTGAGATTAGCACTACCATTTACAACCTGGGGAATGCTATTAGAGAATGAACAGTGGCGGCAATGGTTGTATCAACAAAGGCTGCGATATCTACGACGGGCTGCGCCTACGCAATTTTCCCAAGTACAAGTGAATCTTAGTCGTTGGCTGGAGCAGATTTACGATGCTTCTTGGCAAGCCATAGAGACTTTTTTTGAGCAAAACTCCAGTAACCTAGCTTTTAATTTCCGCAGTTCTTCTGGGTTAAATGCTACCCCGATTAAACGCGCCAAGCTGATTGACTTGGGAATGGAAATAGAGGCTCAAAAAGTTATTTTATTAGTTGCCTTAATCACTAAGGCTACCCAACAAGTTAGTATTCGCGTGCAGCTACATCCAGCTTGCAATCAACCTTACCTACCCGCTAATATCAAGCTAGTTTTACTTTCAGATCAAGAGGGAATAATTCAACAAGTACAAGCAAGAGTTCAAGATATCTATATGCAATTGAAACTCTTTAATGGGGAAGTGGGAGAATGTTTTTCTATCCAGGTTGCTCTGAATAATTATCAAATAACAGAAAATTTTATGATTTAGTCATTAGGAGCCAGCAGCCTCAAAGTGGTATTGATTAGTCATTAGTTAATCACGAATGATAGAGTTCACTTGACTTATGAGTAAGCTAGTTGTCTTCAGCTTATTAGGAGGAGATTTAAATAAAGGATTTCCTGTTGTCACGGCTCAACTTTGGCATCATAATCAATTTTTACTCCTAAAATTAACAGGCAGTTTGCCAGCAGTACCAGAATTAAGCGAACTCTACCGGAGATGGCAGCTACTCTACGAAGCCATCCATCAAAGCCTGGGTAGCAATCAACGGATAAAAGTGCATTCGCAAGACATAAGCAATATTTCTGTCAATGACTTCAATGAAGTGTGTCAACAGCTACAAGCAAATATCAATGCTTGGTTGAAATTTGAGTCATTTCAGAATATTGAGCGGCAGTTGCGGACTCTACTTAATCGGGATGATGAAATTAGAGTCATAATTGAAACGAATATAGTTTTACTGCATCGGTTGCCTTGGCATCTGTGGAATTTTTTTGAAGATTATCCTAAAGCTGAATTAGCTTTGAGCAATCATGAATATGCATCTCCTCAAGTATTGCCAAAATCTCCTACAGCTAAAGTCAAAATTTTGGCAATTTTAGGCAACAGTGTTGGTATTGATATTGATCAAGACGGCACTTTGTTAGAAGGTTTAACAGATGCCCAAACTACGTTTCTTATCGAACCAACACGTAAAGAACTTGATGAGCATCTATGGAATCTAGATTGGGATATTCTATTTTTTGCCGGACATAGCACTAGTATTGCTGATGGAGAGATAGGAGAATTTTACATCAATCAGACAGAAATTTTAACAATTCCCCAGCTTAAAAATGCACTCAATACAGCAATTAGTCGCGGCTTAAAACTGGCAATTTTCAATTCTTGTAACGGAATTGGTTTAGCACGAAATCTAGCTGATTTGAACATTCCCCAAATGATTGTAATGCGGGAAATAGTGCCAGATTTAATAGCACAGGAGTTCTTAAAAAACTTTCTTATTGCCTTTGCGGGTAGCAAACCATTTTACTTGGCTGTACGAGAAGCACGAGAAAGACTTCAAGGATTAGAAAATGAATTTCCTTGCGCCAGTTGGTTGCCAGTTATCTGTCAAAATCCTACAACTGTTCCTACTACGTGGCAAGAACTATCTGGCAATTTTGGTGATCCTAAATTTGTGGGTGAAGTTTCGACAAAAGGTAAAATTGCAACACCAAAATCTAAACTTTTGACTGTACTACTTAGTACTTTTGTTGTGGCTGTTTCAACAATAGGTTTGAGATACTTGGGAGTCTTTGAGAAAATCGAACTGCAAACTTTTGACCAAATACTGCGACTGCGACCTAATGAAGACCCAGATCGAAGGTTGATAATTGTTGAAATCACCGAAAAAGATATTCAATCTCGACAACAGACAACGCTAGGGCTAAAATCAATTTCGGATAGTACCTTAGCGACATTACTTAAACAATTACAAAAGCATCAACCGCGAATTATTGGATTAGATATTTACAGAGACTTTGCCGATCCACCGAATAAGTTACAACCAATAAAACTTTCCCCAGAAATTAGCAAAGAGAATGTTGTTGTTGCCTGCAAAAGCCGTGATAATAAATATGACCCCCAAGGTGTTAAACCTCCGAAAGAAGTACCTGTAGAACGTCAGGGTTTTACTGATGCAATTAAAGACCCAGATGGTATCATCCGTCGCCAAATTTTGATGATGGCACAAGAGCCTTCTTCGACTTGTACAACACCTTATTCGCTTTCGTTGCAATTAGCTGCTCGTTACTTATCTTCCGAAAAGATTCAACCTAAATTTAAGGAAGATTATTTACAGTTTGGCTCGAAAGTATTTAACCGCTTAAAACCTGGCCGCAGTGGTGGCTATCAACAGGGAGTTAATTTAGGCGGAAGTCAAATACTGATCAATTACCGTAATACTGATTATCTAAGAGTTTCCCTTGAAGATATATTGAGCGATAAAGTTAATCCCGATCTACTTAAAGATAAGATAGCGATCGTTGGAGTGACAGCTAACACTGTCAGCGATACTTGGTCAACTCCCTACAGTACTACACAGCAAGATTACCAAGAAATATCAGGGGTATTTATCCAAGCGCAAATGGTTAGCCAAATTTTGAGTACAGTTTTAGACCAACGTCCAATTCTTTGGGTTTTGCCTTACTGGGGGGATATTCTCTGGATATGCGGCTGGTCTGTAGTTGGGAGTCTGATTATTTGGCGCGTTCGTTCGGTGTCAGATAAGGGATGCGCCATAGTTGCGATAGTTGTCATTTTATATGGAGTTTGTGCGATCGCTCTTTTAAAACAAGGGCTATGGATACCATTTATTCCTTCTGCCTTTGGCGTAGTTGTAAGTGGTGTTGTTGTGTTATTTATTCAACGCCGTCGGGAATTTTCTATTACTCCACAACCCTTAGTTGAATAAAATTTATCTTTACAAATGAAAAATAACCGTCATTTGATTTATATGACAGTTATATCATGTCCGCTTGATTACTTATTAAACCCTAAGAACCCCACCCCGCCAAAGCTATGCTTTGTCTCCCCTCCCGAAGAGCCTACGGTGTATACACAAGTCCTAAAATCCTTGCCTGGTAAGATACAAGCCTTAATGGGCAAGGTTTTGATTTGATCAAGTTGATTATCAATAGTGTCAGATTATTGATAGAGGCATAACGGAAAATCAAGGATTTTAAAAATAATTTTCCGTTCTTTTCTGTCCATTTGATTGCCAACTAGACTTGTGTATACACGGTAGCCCGAAGAGCGGGGAGGGGATTAAGGGGAGCCAGCGCTCAGAGGGGTCTCCCCAAGTGGAGCATCTGGCGTGTGGGGTGCAATGACTGTGGGAATCACAACTAACTATGCGGACATAATATTATTAGGTAATTAAGCTTCAGTGTTGGGCGGCTCTGGCGATTGGAAGCAAGTGGTCAACGTCACAAATCCGCGATCAACCTTGCCTTGCGGAGTAAGAATTGCAGTACAGTTTCTTCGCGGCTAATAATATCAACTCTGCCATCCATACCCAATTGAATTTGACATTTCTTTGTAGTGCGACCTAATGCAAGTTTTTCTGGCTCAATTGTGACTTCGTAAAAAGCGCCTACAGCAGTTGCTTTGGGGGTAGAATTTGTATCAGCATTTGCATCATCTTTTTGCGAACTAACAGCATCTGGGGCGATCGCTTTCACTTTGCCTTTGAGAGTGCCATAATCGGGATAAGGACAAGCTGTGACTCGCATTTGCACTTCTTGACCAATTTTTACCTTACTTTTAGCCTCAGAACCTACAGCTGCTTTGATAACTAAAGGCGCATGACTGGGAACAATTTGGACAACTTCCTCCCCGACACGTAGAGTTTGACCGGGGTTTCTCAAATTTAGCTTGGAAATAATCCCGTCTGCTGTAGCGGTAATAGTAGTTTGCTTCAGGTCGATTTCAGCTTGCTTGAGTTCGTTCTCTTGGCGCTCTAATTGTTTTTCAGTTTCAATTTTCTCCTTGAGGAGTATTTGACGTTCTCTTTCTAAGGTTGCTTTGTTCACTTCCCCAGAGGCTTTTTCTTGAGCAATGTGTTCAGTTGCCATTGCTACATCTGCATTGCTTGGGTTGAGAGCTACTTGAGCGCGATTGCGTCTAGCAATAGCCCCTAAAACAGCTTGTTTTAGCCGTTCATTTGTTTTTTCTTGAGCCTTATAAGTTGCTTTTTGCGCCTGTACAGCTTGTTGTTGCTGTTTCACAGCCAGCTGTACTTCTTCTAATTGATCGCGGGATAATGCCCCTTGTTTAGCAGCACTTTCATATCGGTTCTGCTTTGATGTCGCTGCTCCTAAAGCAGCTTCAGTAGCGTAAAGATTAGCTAGTGCTGATTGTAACTGTGCTTGCCCTGCATATAATTCTTCTTGGGCTATTTTGATGTTGGCTTCTGCTTCTTGGACTTCAGTGATACTGGTAATTTTTTTGTCTTGATGATCGCGATCGCGTCCCTTAAATTCAGCTTTCGCAGAGGCAATAGTCCGATTAGCGCGATCGCTTTCAGCCCGAATTTGACTATCTATTGCATTAATTTGAGGAACGGTTTGAATTAGTTGTAACCTAGCTTGTTGAATATTCGTTTGCAGCTCGGTTTTTTTGGTTTGCAGTCGAGAGTCATCAATAGTGGCAATTATATCTCCTTTTTGCAGCGTTTGATTTTCTTTGACGTAAATCTGCATTACCTGTCCTTCTATTGCAGCCTGCACAATTGGCAATTCACCCGCAGGACGGACAACAGCTTGTCCTTTGACCGTAACTTTATATTTAACAACCGCAGCCACAGGAATAGCTAACGACAACACAAACACGATAAATAGTCCGCCAAATGTAGTCCAACGGCTAATTGGTGGGAGAAACTCGTTGTCTTGAACTGGGGGTAAAAAATTGGTTTGAGAGTTACTAATCATAAATGCTGAGTATATGTGAAATGCCCAATAACTAATTCCGAATAACTAAAGAAGATTTAAACCCATTCCCAGAAGGATAAATCTCATTAATAAAGCTTAAATGCTCTCCAGGAATATGACGTAATTCTTCTGGAGTGCCTTGAGTTTTTAGGTGTCCATCTTCAAGCAACACAATCCAATCAGCCCGTTTGATAACTTGAGGACGGTGGCTAATCATAATTGTGGTTTTGCCTTGACGGTGATTAAGTAATCTATCTAAAACTTTCGTTTCACTTACTGGGTCAAGAGCGCCTGTGGATTCATCTAAAATTAATACAGGTGGGTCAGTAACAATTGCTCTGGCTATAGCTAATCTCTGCCTTTGTCCGCCAGAAAGATTTGCACCAAATTCGCCTAAAACAGTTTGATATTTATCGGGTAATTTGCTAATGAATTCATCTGCACCAGCAATATGACAAGCTTTGACTATCTCTTCAAAACTAATATTGGGATAACTGAAGCGAAAGTTTTCAACAATTGAACGGCTCCAAAAATGAGGTTCTTGGGGAACTAATACTACTTGTTGTCGCAAACATTCTAAAGATAAGTCTTGCTGGTTGTATAAGCCATAACGAATGTTACCAGATTGGACTTGATATAAACCGGTAATTAATTTGCCAAGGGAACTTTTACCACAGCCAGATTGACCGATTAAGGCTATTACTCGACCACCAGGGATAGTTAAAGAAAAATTTTCTAACAGGTCAGTTCTACCAGCATGGTGAAAGTTAACTTGAGAACAACTAATATCTGCATTGCCAGGAATTTCTGCCCAAGGTTTTTTAAAGTCATTTTCATCTTCTGGGGTAGCATCTATAACTTCTGTCAAGCGTTGAACGACAATTTGAGCAGTGATAAATTGATCAATTAGCCCGACTACTGACGATAAAAAGCCAAGAAAGCTGCCACTCATACCACTGTACGCCAGCAGTTGACCGATAGATAATGTCTGATTAATCACCAAGCTAGAACCTAACCAGAGGATGCCAATACTCGTCAATTTGGAAAGAATACTAGTGACTGTGCTGCTGTAAAGCCCCAACTTCATCGTAGTCCAGCCTAAGTTAGCAATGCGACCAAAATTTGTCTGATATTCTTGCCAAGCTTGATCTGTCGCTTGGGTGGTTTTGAGGACTTGAACACCGTGAAAGGTTTCGACTAAAAAGCCTTGATTTTCCGTACTTTTAACGATGAGACTGCGGGTTTTACGGCGCAAGGCGGGAAGAAAAAGCAGGTTGACTCCTGTGACGATGACGAAAGCTGCAAAGGAAGCTAGAGTCAGTTCCCAACTATAGAAAAGCATGAAACCCAAGGAAACCAGAGCCACAAAAAATTGACTGGGTAAACCAAGGACAATTTGGGAAACTAGATTATTGATGGTATGAACATCAGCAATCCGGCTAACGACTTCCCCACTGCGACGCGCTTCAAAATATGATAAGGGTAAGCGTAACAGTTTTCGCCCGTATTCTAGAATTAGCCCGTATTGCAACCGTTGACCAAAATGACCAATCAGGTGAGATTGTACCAAACCAATGGCATTTTGAATTAGGTTCATGGCAATGACGCCAATTGCCACCGTTGTTAGCAGTTGGGTATCTCCCCGCACTAGCACGTCATCGGTGAGGAGTTGCATCATTAAAGGGGAGGCGAGGGACAACAGCCCGATCGCAAAGTTAATTGCGATCGCCTGAATCAGCAGGTTACGATAGGGTAATATCCGGGCAATGAAGCGCCCAAAACCGCCAATTTTATCTTCTGATTGCTCATAGAAGCGGCTGTCATCTGGCATCAGTAGCAGCATCACACCATCACTCCAACCCGCCATTAACTCTTTTAAGGTGAGATAACAGATACCAACTGCGGGATCAGAGATAATACATTTTTTCCCCTTTAGCCCGTAAAATACTACCCAGTGGTAGCCTTTCCAGTGAATGATCGCAGGCAAGGGAAGTTCATTTAATTTCTCTAGTACTTCTGGAGTGGCTTGGACTTGACGAGCATGGAATCCTAGAGTTTCTGCTCCCCGTCTCAAACCTAACAAGGTGGTTCCCCGCGAACCTGTGCCGACTGCTTCTCGCACGCGGTTGAGGGCAAAGGTGCGTCCGTAGTGTTTGCAAACTGTGGCAAGGCTTGCAGCACCACAGTCTTCCTCACTGTGTTGCAATACGCTGTTGTATTTCATTGTTTATAGAACTTACGCAGTATACAAATTGTCTATTATGTGAATATGTGAATAAGGATATTTGGTTGTCTCAGAGTATTGTCGATTTTAACCGGGTGATGGTGGCTTTACAAATGCGACGCCGAATAGCCCGTCGTGGACATCGCTACGGACTTGTATTCTGAACCAACAGACTTGTGTTCTGAACCAACGGACTTGTGTTCTGAACCAACGGACTTGTGTTCTGAACCAACAGACTTGTGTTCTGAACCAACAGACTTGTGTTCTGAACCAACAGACTTGTGTTCTGAACCAACAGACTTGTGTTCTGAACCAACAGACTTGTGTTCTGAACCAACGGATTTGTGTTCTGAACCAACGGATTTGTGTTCTGAACCAACGGATTTGTGTTCTGAACCAATCGTTATCCACATAATAGCCATTTTGTACAGTGCGTAAGTCCTGGTTTAATGATTAAAGTAAGTAAACAATGAACAGTTATCAGTCAAAAGTGAATAACTGCTAACTGAAGTTATTGATATTAAGTAACTGATAGCTGAACACTGTTAATACTGCATCAGAAATGTATACTCTAAGGCAGCTTTCCATTGGGCAAAAATCCCTATAACGGCGGCAGGATAATTAAATCTATGCTACACGATAGAGGGAACTTAGACTGTCGTTTTCAATACCCTGTTGTGGGACGAAAGAGTATAGTCCTGGTCCGAGAGTGGTCTGATAATTCCCATATTGGGCCTCTCTATAGAAGTCCCATGTACCCCGGATAATGGCAATAGATGAGGTTTGATCGTTTAAATCATTACCAACGTAGCTAATACCATCAGATATTGATGCATTCACCGCCAGAGGATTACCGCCGCCGAATCCTGCATCTCTATACAAAATTACATCTGGGTCATTGCCCCCAGTATAGCCCTCACCACCACTACAGGTAGCAGCAACCTTATCGTCAAGTTGCTTCACTGCGCTGAAACTCAATTCTGCTAATGTTTTCTTGTTCATATCTACTCCGTGGTTGTTGATGTTAGACATTGTTGTTCTTCTGAGTTTTAGATTAGGGTTTAAACAAATCCCTAATCTGGCAGGATGAGAGGGGGTAAGGGGAAGAATTAAGAACTAGATAAAACCAGTTAATAACTCAACTCCTCCCCTACACCCCGTCATAGTAAGAGTTTCACGTTATCAAGCGTGCCATTCTACTCTGAGGCAGCTTTGCCCTCTAGACAACAATCCCTAGTACGGTTCCAGGGAAGTCAAATCTAGACATTACGGAAAGCGGAAGTGATTGCGTCGTTGTTATGCCCAAGATTGTATAATCCTGGGGCCAGCAGACCAGTATTGTCGCCACCATAGCCTTGGTCTTGAAAGAAACTCCATGTACCTCTACGAACCAAAATAGATGAGGTTTGATCGTTGAACGTGGTATCCTGCCCGCCTAGAAGCCCGATGTTGGAAACACCATCACCAGTTACTGCATTCACGCCTAGTGACTGTCCCTGGCCGTCTGGATCTTTATACAAAATTACATCTGCATCAGAACCAGGACCGCTGAGAAATCCTTCACCACCACTACAGCTAGCAGCTACCTCATCGTTAATTTCCTTGACTGCGCTCAAGTTCAATTGGGCTAATGTGTTGTTGTTCATATCTACTCCGTGGTTATTGATGTTAGACATTGTTTTTCTCCTGAGTTTAGATTGTGTTAGGACTTACGCATTAACAGAAAGACAATTATGTAAATAAGGTGTAACCTTCTTTATTACATACTTCTGTGACTGCGATATTTCCTGTTTGCCTCACAGCTACAAGAATAAATCCAAGTCAGCTAAGAAAGCATCGTCATGAGCGGAAACTACATTTCCAATTTTGGAAATAGGAGCGAGGGAAAACTTCTTAACCCTACAAGTAGCGCTCAGGCATATTGCAATTTGAACTGAAGGTAAGCTTGTTTTCTTCCTTCTGATTCTTAATAGGTAGCAGTGAGATTTGTTTATTCACTGTTGGGAATCAGAGTGGTTTCAGGCTTGTTAACCTTCCTGATTCTTAATTGGTAGCAGTGATATTGGTTTATTCACTGTTAGAAATCAGGCATTTTTGGCTGGCTTTCCCTTCTAATTTTTAATTGGTAGCAGTGATATGATTTTATTCACTTGATTCAGTAACGCCAATTTGGTAATATCCTCTCTTGTGCATAAGTTGATTATCCTGACACTTACAAGACTTACGCATTGACAAGAAACTGACTACGTGCATTCAAGCCCACTTTCTGTTTTAGATGTTCGAGGATAAAAGGCGTGAGGTACAGATTATCTTAAGGGCACAGCAGTGCTGTGCCCCTACCTGTGTACTTCATTTACCTGAAAAACGCTGTAAATACTGTAGGTATCGCCTGTTTTTTCCTTGTTTATTAACTGCACTTTTTGTCTATTTTGTCAATGCGTAAGTCCTGACTTCTACTCTTAATTGACGCTGACAAGCTAAATTTCCTTTTCTATTAGGAGAGTGCAATGTCTTTTAAAACTGCGCGTTTGGACTGGTTGCAAGGTCTAGGAATTGCAATTGTCAGTGCGATCGCTTTATATGCAAATATCTCAGTTGCCCAAATCACCCCAGACAGCACTCTGCCAAATAATTCCAATGTGAAATTAGAGGGCAATACCAGGATTATTGAGGGTGGAACCACAAGAGGGGGTAATTTGTTCCACAGCTTTCAGGAGTTCTCTGTTCCCAATGGCAGTACTGCTTTCTTCAATAATGCACTGGATATTCAGAACATCCTGACACGAGTAACAGGTAAGTCAATTTCTAATATTGATGGCTTAATTCGTGCTAATGGGAAAGCAAACTTATTCCTACTTAATCCCAATGGTATTGTTTTTGGAAAAAATGCCCGGTTAGACATTGGCGGCTCATTTTCTGCAACTACGGCAAGCAGTTTCAAGTTTCCTAATGGCAGTAAATTTAGTGCTACTAATCCCCAAGCACCGCCATTATTGACGATAAATATTACACCTGGTTTGCAGTATGCAGCAAGTCAGCCAGGTGCGACTATTACCAACACCGGAAATTTAACACCCCCGCAAGACTTGACACTAGTAGCTGACAAACTTGATTTGCAGGGACAGCTAAAAGCAGGAAGAAATTTAACACTGCGAGCTAGTGATACTGTGAAAGTGCGAGACAGTTTGACGACTCCGTTTTTAGCTCAAGCAGGTGGTAATCTCACAATTGAGGGAAATCAAGGAATTGACATTTTAGCCCTCAATCATCCAACGCGGACATCGTTTGTGAGTGGGGGCGATTTCAGCTTAATCAGTGATGGAATTATTTCTGGCGATGCTCATTTTGCCAGTGGTGGGAATTTTTCACTCAGGAGTGTATCGGGGGGACTGGCAAACTTCGTAAGCCTTTATGACCCAATAATCAGCAGTAATGGCGATGTGGATGTTGCAGCTAACTATACAGGGGCATCGTTGTTAGTTGAAAGCAAGGGAAATATTCGCTTTCAGGGTGATATAAATATTACTAGACCGGATACTAGCACTTTACCTGCTGGACAAGATACTGTAACTTTAAACAAGAGTACAGCGTTAATTATGCGTTCTGGGCAGAATACTCTAGCTTATGGCGGTATTAATTATGGCTCAGTACCTGCTTTTGCTAGTGGAACTGTGCCGGAGGGAATTACTTTGGGTGGAAATGTTACTTTACAGCCGTTTAATGATGCAGGGGGAATAGTTAGCTTAACGACAGCATCCGGAGATGTGAGTACTAAAGAAATTACAACTAATGGTGGCGCGATCGCTTTCACTGCCAATGGGAATATTACCACAGGCGGTATGAACTCAGAAGCAGGGGGTACTGGCAATGGCGGGGACATTAC
>NZ_JBALCS010000024.1:0-2046 GCF_036919555.1 Nostoc sp. | reverse complement strand
TTGGCGCTACGCACCAACCTCACTTTCTTGTACGCGATCGCATTAATTGAGTATCACAAGTTCATATCAGTCGATAACCCGCAACTTGGGTTACTTATCAGCCCTGATGTAGACTTATAGCTGCTGCTACAGGGGAGAGTAGAATAAAACTATAGAATGTTCTTACTGGTGAATGTATTCATAATCTACAGGATCACACAGGTCGAGTATGGTTACAGGCAATTAGTTATGATAATGCAGTTCTAGCTAGTTGCAGTGATGATCAAACAGTGAGATTGTGGGATATACATATAGGGGAATGTCTTAGTATTCTGCAAGCAGATAACAGTTCTGTCAATTGTGTATTATTTAGCCACTTCAGGATTTTAAGCGCAAAAAGAGATTACATGAAAAAAAAACCTGTGTCTCAATCCCTTGCATATCAAGCTTCCCTATAATAATTGAAGAGGTGCAACAAAATGAAACATCGATTACAACTCCTTTGCTGCTATCCTCTCTCCAACATAACCCTGTAGAGTCAAAATTATATAGATTGCCCCTACAAACCTCATTTTGGCAAACAAGATAAATTGGGTCTAGTTGGCATCTGCGCGGTAGAATTCAAAATTTTCACGAACGGAGAACACGAAATCTATGACCAGACTAGAAACCCGCACTGAACCAATGCTGCTAAATATGGGGCCACAACACCCCTCAATGCACGGGGTTCTGCGGCTAATTGTCACCCTGGATGGCGAGGATGTGGTTGACTGTGAACCGGTTATCGGCTATCTGCACCGGGGAATGGAAAAAATTGCTGAGAACCGCACTAATGTTATGTACGTCCCTTACGTCAGTCGGTGGGACTACGCTGCGGGAATGTTTAACGAAGCCGTCACTGTCAACGCCCCAGAAAAGCTTGCAGGTGTTGCTATTCCCAAACGCGCTAGCTACATCCGCGTCATCATGCTGGAGTTGAACCGCATCGCTAACCACTTGTTGTGGTTTGGCCCCTTCCTCGCTGACGTGGGCGCTCAAACTCCCTTCTTCTACCAGTTCCGAGAACGGGAGATGATTTATGATTTGTGGGAAGCCGCTACAGGTTATCGGATGGTGAATCACAACTACTTCCGCGTTGGTGGGGTAGCAGTAGATTTGCCCTATGGTTGGGTAGATAAGTGTCTGGAATTCTGCGACTACTTCATACCCAAAGTTGATGAGTATGAACGCTTAGTAACCGATAACCCCATCTTCCGGCGACGTATTGAGGGTATTGGTACTATCACCCGTGAAGAAGCAATTAACTGGGGACTTTCTGGGCCAATGTTACGTGCATCTGGCGTGCAATGGGATTTGCGAAAAGTTGACCATTACGAATGCTATGACGATTTCGACTGGGATGTGCAGTGGGAAACAGCCGGTGATTGCTTTGCCCGTTACGTGGTGCGGATGCGGGAAATGCGCGAATCTGTGAAGATTATTCGCCAAGCAATTAAAGGACTTCCTGGCGGCCCTTACGAAAATCTGGAAGCTAAACGTTTAGCCGCAGGTAAAAAATCAGAGTGGGACGCATTTGATTATCAATTCATCGGCAAAAAAGTTTCTCCCACCTTCAAGATTCCCAAGGGTGAAATCTACTCTCGTATAGAAAGTGGCAAAGGTGAATTGGGAATTTATTTGGTTGGCGATGATAATGTCTTCCCCTTACGGTGGAAGATTCGCGCCGCGGACTTCAACAACCTTCAAATTGTCCCACATTTACTGCGCGGAATGAAGGTTGCAGATGTTGTGGTGATTCTCGGCAGTGTTGACATAATCATGGGGTCTGTGGATAGGTAGATAATATCTGTCTAAGTACTTTTTAGAGTAGTTGTATTACAGTGCAACTGCTCTATTTTTTTATCAAGTGAAGAGGGAACAGGGAACAGGGAACAGGGAACAGGGAACAGGGAACAAAATTCTTAAAGGTTTAAACCTACATTCCGCAGGTTGAGGGTCGAGTGATGGTATTTTAAAGTCTAAGTGGATAAAAGTAGTGGTGGGAGTTGCTAATGAGCAAACAAATAC
>NZ_JBALCS010000023.1:0-8339 GCF_036919555.1 Nostoc sp. | reverse complement strand
GCGTGGGAGCCAGTGCGTTGCGGAGGTTCCCTCCGTTGTAGCAACTGGCGTGGGAGCCAGTGCGTTGCGGAGGTTCCCTCCGTTGTAGCAACTGGTGTTGTGTTATCGCCGAGAGTACGGCACCTAAAATCTGAAGTGGTGCGTTAGCCTTTGGCGTAACGCACCCTACTAGCGTGTCAAGGCTAAATTAATACAATAGAAAAATTGAGTTATGTTTCTAAAATCTCAATATTTCCAAGATTTGTAATGCACTATTTTAGCCTTGACACGCTACTACGTGTATTTCAAAAATTAAATATGAGTCCTATATTATATTGATGTTTCAAAGAATATTATCAATACTAACCTCGTCCATAGCCTAAGTCCGACGTTTTTAAGCGTGGGTTCCTTCTACCTCCTGAATTGACTCAGGATAGGATTTTCTGTAAAGAAAGCAATAATTCATTGACAGTATAGGGCTTCGACAAAAACGTATTCACACCAATAGCAGCTACTGCACTGAGCTTATTGTCAGACATAAGTCCACTGCTGGCAATAATTCTGACTTGGGGGTTGATTTTTTGCAGGGTACGGATGGCAGTTAAACCATCTAGCGACGGCAGCATAATATCCATTAGTACAACACTAATTTTGTCCATATTTTTAGCGTATAGCGCGATCGCCTCAATGCCATCACTCGCAATTAGGGTTTTGTAGTTGTGAGTTTCCAATGATGTTCTGGTAATCTCTTGAATGGCAGTTTCATCATCCACAACCAAAATCAATTCTCCATTTCCTGTTTGTGGTGGCAAATCTTCTGGGCTGAATGTTTCCATTCCCCCCACTGCTGGCAAGTAAACTTTAAAACTAGTGCCACTTCCCCGTTCGCTATACACGTTTACAAAACCTCCGTGACTTTTAATGATCCCCAGGACGGTGGAAAGTCCTAACCCTGTGCCTTGTCCCACATCTTTTGTGGTAAAAAATGGCTCGAAAATTCTATCTAAGATTTCTTTAGGAATCCCAACTCCAGTATCGGAGACAGTAATCACTGTATAAGACCCCTCTTTGGCTTCTAGGTTCCTCCGGGCATAATTTTGGTCAATCAACAGATTTTCGCCAGAGATGCTCAAACTACCGCCATTGGCCATAGCATCGCGAGCGTTAACGCAGAGGTTCATCAGCACTTGATGGAGTTGGGTGCTATCTCCAGAAACCATCCACAAATCCTGCGGTACATCAGTGCTGATTTCTATAGATTTAGGAAATGTCTCTTTCAGAATCTTGGCAACTTCCACAATCAAATGCTTCAGTTGCAGAGTGATGCGCTTCCCTTCCACACCCCGCGCAAACGACAGCACTTGTTTGACTAAATCAGCGCCACGTCTAGCGTTGATTTCCAAAATCTCCAGTAGATGGCGAGTCCGTTTATCCGCATCAGGAAATTTGAGTGGTAACAGTTGCGCTCCTGCCAGAATCGGTGTCAGGATATTGTTGAGGTCGTGAGCAATGCCACTAGCTAGAGTGCCAATACTTTCCAAGCGTTGAGCGCGAAACAATTGGGCTTCTAAATGTTTTTTCTCGGTAATATCTGTGTCAACGGTGAGAATTGATTTGGGTTTTCCTTGTTCATCGCACACTAGACTCCAGCGACTAGCAACAAGGATTTCTTTGTCAGTTTTGGTAAGTTTAGTTAACTCCCCCTGCCACTTCCCTTTACTAATAACTTGCAACAGAGCCGCTTCGATTTCCGGTGAAGGTTCGTCATACAAAAGCTCACTAGCATTTTTGCCCCAAACCTCTGTAGCTTGCCAGCCATAAAGTGCTTCTGCGCCTTTGTTCCAGAAGATAATTTGATTGTTTAAATCTCGCACGCAAATGGCATCTGTGGTGACATCTAGTAATGCTGCTTGTTCGCGGATTTTTTCTTGTGCTAATTTGCGTTCGCGTAGCGCGGCTTGTTGTTCGCTAATATCAATACTGGCGCAAGTCACGCCGACAACTTCATGCGACTCATTCCGCAATGGCTCGACAGTTAAATCGTAATATCGAGTTGTATCTTTGATTCTAATTGATACTTCTTCTCGTGTTCCTATGCCCGTAGTTAGCACCCCACGTTTAATTGTGGTGAGACGTTCAGCATCTTCAACTGGGATGATATCCAAGTCTTTTTTGCCCAACATTTCCTCAACTAACAATCCATCGGAGGGATTGTAAACCCAAGTGTACCGTAACTCCCTATCCTGGTTGTAGACAAAGATTGGAGAGTTTTTGAGGGCAACCCGAAATCGCTCCTCACTATGACGCAGTGCGTTGTCTGCCCGTTGACGCTCAATGGCATAACGCATTGAGCGCACCAGCAAGTCTCCAGTTACTTGCCCTTTCACCAAATAATCCTGCGCTCCTTGCTGCATCGCCCTAATTGCTAGGGTTTCATCGTCTAAACCCGTCAGCACAATTATCGGAGTTGCTTTCGCCTGATGGTGAGCGGTGACAAAGGTTTCAAGTCCCTGGCTATCTGGTAGCGAGAGGTCTAACAAAATCACATCAAAAATTTCGTTTGCTAGGTGGTTGAGTGCTTCCGAAAGCCGCTCAACGGGTATCAAATTAACTACAACTGTCGTAACTTCCTTTAAAAACTCCTGTAATAAAAAGACGTCACCAGAGTTATCTTCTACTAATAAGACTTTAATATTTTTACCTGCCATTTCCACTACTCCGGTGGCAGTTTTACATTCGCAAACCAAAAATTTTCTATTGATTGGACAATTTTAACGAATTGATCAAAATCTACTGGCTTAGTTATATAACAGTTGGCATAAAGGTTATAAGCTTTGAGGATGTCTTCTTCAGCTTGTGAAGTCGTCAAAATAACTACAGGAATTCGTTTAAGATTTTTATCTCCTTTAATTTCTGCTAATACCTCCCGCCCATCTTTTCTGGGCAGGTTCAAATCGAGTAGTACAATATGTGGATGAGCTACTTTAGCATATTTTTCTTGTTTTCGCAAGAATGCCATTGCCTCTACACCATCTTCGACCACGTTCAGGTGAATCGAGATTTTGCTATCTTCCAGGGCGATGCGTGTGAGTTGGACATCCCCAGGATTATCCTCTACTAACAAAACCTCAATAGGCATAATTGCTGTTATGGTTTCCACCATTACTTACCTGCTCTATCTGGAATTGTGAAGTAGAAAGTCGAGCCTTGACCCGGTTTCGACTTAACCCAGATCCGGCCGCCGTGGCGTTCTATAATTTTCTTACAAATTGCCAGACCAATTCCAGTCCCTGGATACTTGTCTCTACCATGCAAGCGCTGAAAAATTATAAATATACGTTCATCATACTGGGATTCCAAACCAATACCATTATCGCGCACCCAGAACAACCATTCATCTACCGACGGGATCACATTTAAACTTTCCCCATCTGGATTTGCACCTCCCCTGGCTACGCCGATGTGAACTTGTGGCTGCTGATGACGACAAAATTTGATGGCGTTGGCAATCAGGTTTTGAAATACTTGTGTCAATTGGGTAGTATCAGCCATGACTTCCGGTAGAGTATCATAAGTGACAATTGCCCGACTATCGGCGATCGCAATTTGAAGATTAGCGATCGCCTGTTCTAAAACAACACTACAATCAACTGCTATAAAGGGCTGTCCCCGGCTGCTGAGGCGGGAGTAGTTCAACAAATCATTGATTAGGGTCTGCATCCGGCAAGCCCCATCTACTGCGTAGGTGATAAACTGATCGGCATTGGCATCCAGTTGATTTTTGTATCTTTGCTCTAGTAGTTGTAAATAACTAGTTACCATCCGCAACGGCTCTTGCAAGTCATGGGAAGCCACATAAGCAAACTGTTCCAATTCAGCATTGGAACGAGCGAGTTCCTGACTTTGCTGGGTTTCTTTTTCTAATAGTTGCGCTTGAGATAAAGCAATCCCAATTTGATTACTTAGTTGCTGTAACAATTCCGTCTCAAAGTTATTCCACTTTCGAGGTGCAGCACACTGATGAGCCAGCAACAAGCCCCAAATGCTGTCCCTGACAAGTATCGGTACTACGAGGTTAGCCCTGACAGCAAACTGCTGAAGAAATTCTCGATGACATGGTTGGATATGAGCAGCTTCAATGTCTTCAATGGCACTGACTCTTCCCCGGCGATATCTTTCTAGGTATTCTTCTTTAAAACAGCTATCGAGCAGATTTTTTCCTAGAATTACCGGCCAACCAGGTAACACCGCCTCTTGCACTACTGTTCCTGAACCATCAGCCTCCAGTCGAAAAATTAAAACTCGGTCAGCTTGTAGTAATTTTTGTACCTCTGTCACCGTGGTTTGAAGAATTTCATTTATTTGTAAAGAGTCTCGAATTTTCAGGGTGATTTCGGCAAATAATTGCGATCGCAAATTCTGCCGCTTTAATTCCTCTTCTACCTGCTTGCGATCTGTGATATCTGTATAAGAACCCACCATCCGCACTATATCACCCAATGCGTCCCAAAGTGCCTGTCCTCGATCTAGAATCCATTTATAGCTGCCGTCTTGGCATTGGACTCGATATTCACAGACGTAAGACGGTATTTTCTTGGCAAAGTGGTCTTGGAAAGCTTGAAGTACAAAATCTCGCTCATCGGGATGGATTCGTTTTGTCCATTCATCCCAACCGGTGGAAACCTCGTGGTCTTTATAGCCGAGCATTTTCTTCCATTGAGTTGAAAAGAACACTTCATTAGTCTTGAGATTCCAATCCCAAATACCATCCTTATTACCATCTAATGCTAATTGCCAGCGTTCTTCACTTTCCCGTAGTGCTTCTGCTGTTTTCCGTCGTTCAGTAATATCTTGAAAATTAACAGATAAGCCGTCTTTGGCAGGATAGGCGTGGACTTTAAGCCAGCAGTTTAGTGGCGGAAAAAATTCCTCAAATTCCACACTTACCTGTTCTAAGATTGCCCTCTGATACTCACGATGGAATGTTGTGCTGATAATTTCTGGAAACACCTCCCAGATGTTTTTACCCAAAAGCTCATACTGGTTTTTTTTCAAGAGCCGTTCTGCTTGACCATTAATGTAGGTGAATCGCCACTTTTTATCCAGGGCAAAAAATCCATCAGTGATGCTTTCGAGAAGATTAGCAATGCGGGTTTTGGCGGCTTCAGACTGAGCGTGGACTGTTTGCTCGTGCGCTATTAGTTTCTCGCTAACTTCAGATACCTCAGCTACATAACGCCTGAGTTCTAGTTGGTCGATTACCAAGCGACTCAGGGCTACAAGCGTCTCCACTTGTTTTTGGCTCAATTGCCGTGGAACTTGGTCAATTACGCACAGAGTTCCCAGCAGATGTCCCTTTGGGGTAATTAAGGGTACACCTGCATAAAAGCGTATATATGGATAGCTAGTTACTGCTGGATTATTTGCCAACTTTTCATCAGCTTGGGTATCAGGAACCACTACAACGTTACGCCGCTCTTGGCAAAGGTAAGATAACCCAACATTCAGGGGCATTTCTGATACATCTAAACCTACTTTTGCCTTAAACCACTGACGGTTTTCATCAATGAAATTTACCAATGAGATGGGAGTCTCACAAATAAATGCCGCTAAGTGAGCAAGATTGTCGTAGGTTTTTTCGGGTTCGGTGTCAAGAATTTGATACTGGCGGAGGGCTTCTAACCTCGCCCCTTCTGTATCAATGTGTCTAGCTTTCATTGACTTTTCTTAAAAAATCTAAATGTAATATTCAGTCAGCAGCTTGGCTATCTCAAGAATAGCTTAACGTTTTTTAATAATTATTAGTCCTTTCCCCGCCTCTGGCTGTTTAGGCAAGTCTGTTTAAATTTTGTCAAAATGCTACATCTACATTATTAAATAAGTCGGAAGTCGGAAGTAAAGTTTTGTAATGGGATTTAACCCCAACACAAAACTTGCCGCGACTCGACTGAGCGCTCGCCGAACGTCTTGATAGTCGTTATGCAACTTAAACCCACGGAATTTAATTAAAAAACTTATGAGTTTAAGAAAGAAATCACTGTTTTGGATAAACAAATTATCTGATCCAAACTGCATTGGCGACGTTACTGCTAAAAATGAATTTATATTAAAAATTAGCGGATTTATTTGTGACTAATATGTATAAATTATCATCCCCAAAAATCCAGATATTTACAACTCTAACAGATTGTATTTTGCTACCCGTGTTATCAAAATCCTTAAAATATTCTCAATATTTGTTTGTAATCTTTAATCTTAACTAATGGAGGTCATCTGCGGCAGAAAGGGCGATCGCATGATCAAAAAATGGTATCGAGTCCAAAAGCTGAAAGCAATATTCGTCCTAGCATTGGTAGTTGTATTTACTAATGCTATAGTCTCCTATGGCAACACTGTTAAGCTGATTCACAACCAGCAAAAGGTGACATACTCCTATGAAGTTATTAGCCAACTTGAAAGTATCCAATCTACATTCAAAGATACTGAAACTGCACAACGTAATTACCTAATTACAGCAGATGCAGATGATTTACAAACCTATCTTGCAGACTATCAACAAACTAATAGCAATATTCAGATTCTCAGCAAGTTAACTGCTGATAACCATCAAAAGCAACAGTGGATTTCTTTGCTGGAGCCGAAAACTACCAATAGACTCAACATTCTGCAACAGGAAGTTTACCTCAGACAAAACCAGGGATTAGAAGCAGTTCGGCAGCAAATCTTATCTGATAAAGACAAGCAAATCGGCAAAAATATCCAACAGCTGATTCACGACTCTTTAAAGGCGGAGCAAAATTTATTACAGCAAGGAGTGCAGCAGTCACAAGCAAGTTTCCAAAAGGCAATAGTTATATTTTTGATCGCGGCTATTGTGGATTTGGTGCTGGTGGCGCTGCTGTATGACTTGTTATGGGGTTATATCAGGCAACTTCAGCAGACAGAACTGGCCTTACGCCAAAGCGAAAATCGTTTACGAGCCATGATAGATGCAGAACCAGAATGTATCAAGTTAATTGCCAGGGATGGCACCCTTTTAGAAATTAATGCCTATGGGCTGGCAATGATGGAAGTAGAAAGTGCTGATGTCTTGATTGGTAAACCTGTTGATGCCGTAATTGTACCAGAGTATAGAGCAGCCTTTGCCGACTTGCATAAAAGTGTCTGCCAAGGTAACAAGGGGACTTTGGAGTTTGAAATTGTGGGATTTAAGGGCACCCGCCGCTACATGGAAACTCATGCCGTACCACTGCGTAACGAATCTGATGGTACGTTTATCCATTTGGCAGTGATGCGAGATATAACCCAGCAAAAACAACTGGAAGCTCAACTTCTGCGATCGCAACGTTTAGAGAGTATCGGCACTTTAGCTAGCGGTATCGTTCATGATCTCAACAATATACTATCCCCCATTTTAATGTCAGTTCAACTGTTGCAGAAGAAATTGCCCGACGTACAGAGTCAGCAAATACTGCAAACTTTAGAAAATAATGTTAAACGCGGCGCTAATTTGCTTAAGCAGGTTTTGTCCTTTGCACGGGGTATTGAAGGCAAACGGACAATTGTGCAAATTCAGCCTTTGATGGCAGAAATTGAGCAAATTATCGCTCAAACATTCCCCAAATCCATCATCTGCCTAATAGATATCCCCAAAAATCTGTGGTATGTCCGTGGAGACACAACTCAACTACATCAGGTGCTGATAAATTTAGTAGTTAATGCCCGCGACGCCATGCCTAATGGCGGCATTTTAAGGATTGCGGCGGAAAATCTGGTGATTGGTGAACATTCTGCCCAGATAAATATTGATGCGAAAGTGGGTTCTTATATTGCGATCGTGGTGACGGATATTGGTATGGGGATGTCGTCGTCAGTCCAGCAACGGATTTTTGAACCGTTTTTCACCACCAAAGAGGTAGGCAAAGGTACTGGTTTAGGACTTTCCACGGCGTTAGGCATTATTAAAAATCACGGTGGTTTTGTCAATGTTTACAGTCAGGTAGGCAGAGGTACTCAATTTACAGTGTACTTGCCTGCCTCAACATTCAGAGACACACATTCGCTGTCTCAATAACTGGAATCGGTTATAGGAAATGGCTAATTGATTTTGCTGGTGAAAGTATCACAGACTACAAAAAATCCTAATTATCACCCTTTGGAAAAAACTTTTTGATTTACTGAAATTTTGTAGAAACTAATGAGTTACTGGTAGATATAAATCTAAATATTTTTTTGTTCAAACAAATTCAAGTGTAAATAATGGTCTGCTATAGGACTAATATTTGATTTCTGAAAAAGCTCCGTACATTTGAAGAGTGTCAAAATCAAAGGTAGTGTGTCGGATAAACCACTCAAACATC
>NZ_JBALCS010000022.1:0-132350 GCF_036919555.1 Nostoc sp. | reverse complement strand
TAGGGGTAGCCCTACGCAAAAATAGCTCGATGCCAGGTTTAATTTTACAAACTAAAGCCCTCTAGCTCACGTCATTGCTAGGGGGCTTTAGTTTACGCGTGATTCGCCGCAAAAATTGCGGTAAGCGAGGACGGCGCAAAAATCTTAACGGGGCGACGTGGACGGGTCAATGTCATGAGAGGAATTCGAGAAGTAGATCGAAAACGGGCATTTTTTTTTAAAGATGAGTGAGATATCTTTTATTGAGCAGTTGCAGCAACTAAAGAAATTAATTAGGGGTTGCTAAAAAAGTATGAAAAAGCAAGATAAGGATTGCTTAGCAATTCAAGCAAGGATAAAAGATAAGTTTTTGTTGCCTGCGATTAGCCAAAACATAACTTTCAATAATATGAAACTGTAAAAAAGGTGTAGTTTTCAAAAATAGACATAAAAAAGAACTCTTACAGCGTGACACATGAGTAGACAGGTTCATGACTAAAAAAGTAATAGCAATTGCAGTTTGAGCTATTTTGAGAAAGTTTTGCCATCACTCGGTTGAGGCTAAATCTTCTTTTATCTTGTCCAAATTTTCCCTCAATACAATTACGAATCCTCTCGTGTTCTAAAGCTTGTTTCTTTTTTTTTACTAACATTCTCAGGGGGTCTTCCCAACGGGAGTCCACTAATTCTAATACCTCTTTCTTTGCACCAAGCCCGATTCTCCCTTGTACGATAAATTTTATCAACGTGAACTGATTCTGGATAATAACCAGTGTATTTCTTAAAAGCTTCTACTTGTATGATGCATCAAATGGAGTTTCATTACTAGAAGATGACATCCCTATAAAGTACTGTAGATAAGGATTCTCCTTGATTTGTTCTACTATTTCTCTGTCGCTTATGCCTAATTTTTCTTTAATTATTAATGTACCTAATGCCATCCGAAACGATTTCGCAGGTGCTCCCATTTCCTCGGAGAAAAATAAAGCATATTCTGACTTAAATTCCAACCAGGGTCAGTAGATGAGTTGAAATCTTTACTAGATAAGCTAAATCAAAGCTGTTGTAAAATTTAGAACTTTCATAGTTTATTAGCCAAGCCTTCTTTTAACTTCCTCAGCCAGATTTACCAGTAACACTTCTACTTGCTCACCTGTTTTCAAATCTTTGAGCGAGGACTTTTGTGTTGCTGCTTCCTCAGAACCAATAATTACGCAAAATTGAATTCCTTGTTTGTCAGCTAGCTGAAATTGTTTACCCAAGGGGCGCTTATCAAAGTTAGTTATAACATTAATTCCAGCCTGACGCAGATGTTGAGAAACTTTTAAATAAGTTGGCATTAAATCATCTTGCATATTCACTACCATCAACTGGGCTGGTGTCACAGCTAAAGTACTAAGAATACCAGCTTTTAGTAAACGACTAATTAAGCGAGTTAAACCAATAGAAATGCCTACACCAGGCATTTTTTCGCCCAAAAATACTCCTACTAACTCTTCATATCTACCGCCAGAACAAATACTACCTAATGCTTCATGTCCTAATAAGGTTGTTTCGTAAACTGTGCCAGTATAGTAATCAAGACCACGGGCAATGGATAAATCAATACAGAAACGATTTTCGGCAACTCCGAGATTACGCACGCCTGCAATTACTGTTTCTAATTCGGTAACTCCCAGGTTCAATTGCTCAGTTTCTGATAGGTTTTGCGCGAGGTGATTGAGCTTATCTAATACTTCATTAACAGAACCATCAATTTTAATAAATTCAATAATCTTTTGAGCTTGTTCTGCTAAAATGCCCTCTTTTTCTAAATCTTGCTTTACTTTATTTTCACCAACTTTTTCCAGAGTATCAACAATACCAATACACGATTTAATTTTGTTTTCAGCAATTCCCACTGACTTAAAGAAACCAGTAAGAACTTTGCGATTATTGATGCGAATCAGAAAATCACCAATATTAATTGCTTCAAATATCTCAGTGATAATTGCAGGCATCTGAGCATCATAGAGCAAGCTGAGTTCACGACGAGCAACTACATCAATATCGCACTGACGAAACTGACGAAACCGCCCATCTTTCGCCCGTTCTCCCCGAAAAACCACATCCATTTGGTAGCGGGCAAAGGGAAAGGTTAATTCATTCAGGTGACGGGCAATATAAGCCGCCAAAGGAACTGTTTGATCAAACTTTAAAGCTCTTGCTTCCGAACCAGTTTCGCCCGATTTATCTCTCTCGGCTTGTCGATTTGGTGGCAGGATAGGATCAATGCCATAGATAATATTGTCGCCTTGATTGCCTTTAGCTTGCAGCACTTCTAAACGTTCTACAGCAGGTGTTTCAATGGGCGTAAATCCATAGCTTTCAAAAACTCTACGGATGATATCTAGCAAATATAATTCTAGACGCTTTTCGCTAGGAAGAAATTCTGGGAAACCGCTAGGAGTAGAAAAGTTTATTTTGTCACCTTTTGCCATGGGTGTACCTTACTAAATTGAGATTTGAGATGAGAGTTATACCGCAATACGGTTCAGTTAAGGCTAAAACTCTTTGTGAAAGTAATTTTTTTTAACGAACCGCAGAGGCGCAGAGAAGCCAGTGCGTTGGGCGGGTTCCCCGACTTGAAGCAACTGGCGCGACACAGAAAGAAGGAATAAATGCTTGACTGAACTGTATTGAGTTATACGGAATCCGCCGGAAGCATCTCACTTTTGTAGAAGGCTCTTTAAACCTCACCCCAACCCTCTCCTTACTAAGGAGAGGGAGCAGAAATCTTATTTCCTTGCTTGCTAAGGGGAGAAATTACTATTTTAGCCGTTCTTCTTGAATTAGGGTGCGTTGAAAGATTTGATTATTCTTAAACCAATGCCAAGTGCGGGCACGATTGTTATTGTCAGGACTAATGTAGATCATTTCATATATGGTCATTTCTGGGTTTGTCTTATAAGCAAACCACAAAATAACAACTGAATCATCGGCTTCCCAAGCCTTTCCTTGAATGCGATCGGTGTCAAACCAGAGTTTATTATCTTTATAGCTTCCAGGAAATTCATACTCTTCTCGTTTGCCATCAGACCAATTGTAGCGATTGATTTGGTAGTAAGGATGAAGTCCATCTTCTGGAAATTGACAAGTTAAGTGAGACTCATACTTGTCGAGGATTTTTCCTGCTGTATCAATTAATGTATAAGTTCCTACCCAATCTCCTTCATGACGAACAAGTACGGGCATTCCTTCTCGAATATTTGAAGTCATTGCAATTCACCTCTTAACAACTGTAGGTAAGGCTGACAACACAAGCTAATAATAATAGATTGAGCGGGTAAGCAGTGCATACCCTACAAAAACTGCTGAATTTTAGCATTGGCATTGTAAGTTGATGTATTAACATTATAAGTCGATGCTATATACCGCTTCTAAAAACTTACCTTCTGTTTGTTGACAGTATTTATGATGATCGTCGTAATATCCTTCCCTCAACTTTCGTAAAGTGGGGCGCGTCAAGCTTCATTATCAAACCACCAAGGGTCATTAGTAGCGTTAGTTTTGATCAAAATAGCTTTTTTTCGCATGAAGCGTTTTAGCGCCCCTGCACCCATACGTGACCCTCCCAGACCAGAGAATTTAAAGGCGTTTTTCTCTCCGTCATGTATCATGGCGGTGAGTCCAGCATCGTTGATACTGATGCCACCTGCATCTATCTGGTGGGCAACTTCTAAGGCTTCTGCTTCTGACTCGGCAAACACAGCAGCACTCAATCCATAAATTGAGTCGTTCGCTAAAGAGACTGCTTGCTCTACTGTGGAAAAAGGCATCACTGGCATAATCGGGCCAAAAGTCTCTTCGGTCATCACTTTCATGGAATGGTCAACTTGGGTGATAACTGTCGGACGACACCACCAACCCCCACCTAAGTCTTCAATTACACCCCCGCAGTGAATTACTGCTCCCTTTTCAACTGCATCTACGAGATGGTCGCTAATAATTGCTGCTTGTCTTTCGGTGATGATGGGGCCAATTTCCCCACTTTCAATTGTAGGGTAGGCTAGCCCAAGGCGATAAGCTTTGGCTACTAGTTGATGGTAAAACTTTTCAAATATCGATTCAGCAACATAAATTCGCTCAATTGAGAGGCATGACTGTCCGGTGTTGACGACGGAACCCCACAATATTGCTGAGGTTGCTAATTCTAAATTGGCTGATTCCAAGACGATCGCCGGATCTTTTCCTCCTAATTCCAAAAAAGCTGGAATAAACTGTTTAGCAGCAGCTTCTGCTACTTTTCGCCCTGTGGCTACACTGCCTGTAAAACATACCAAATCTACATTTTCAATCAAAGCAGATCCGGTTGTGCCTGCTCCTTCAACAAAAGTTAATACATCGTGCAGTTTGGGAACGGCGTTGAGTGCTGTAATCATTGGTGCTACGAAGCGGGGAGCGATTTCACTGGGTTTGACAATCACCGCACAACCCGCCAACAATGCCGGAATGGTATCAATGGTAGACAGTAACAGGGGAAAATTCCACGGGCTAATTATCCCAACTAGGGGATAAGGAACCGATATTTGTTGCAAGGCGATAAACGGAATGGCTGTATTTTTTGCAGATTCTTGCAGCAACTCCGGCGCTAACCGACACCAGCGATCGATGCTAGAGAGGAAAGAATCTATTTCTAATACTGAGACTGACAATCTTCCTGTATCATTTACCAAAGCTTCCGTTAAGCGATCGCGTCCAGATAATATCGCTTCCTTCCACTGCTGTAAAGCTTCAATTCTCCCCTCTAAACCCAACTGCTGCCAGCGAACTTGCGCTCTGCGGCTGCGCTTACATTGTTGTACCAGCAGCTTTAGAGGCGGTGGGATAATTACGTAGTCAAATTTGCCAGTTCGGGGATTGCGGACTTCTATTGGTTTTGTCATTAGGAGTTATTCAATTTTGGATTTTATATTTTATATTTTAGATTTTAGATTTTTCTTCAATCCCAAATCCAAAATCCCAAATCTAAAATTCTTCTGCCCAATTCAAATTATCCCCAATTTGGTTAACCGCTCAATGGTGGCTTGCTGCGTTTCCAGGAAGTGTTTGCGGTCTACTTCTCCTTCCAGCATAGTATTAGCAGGGTAAAAGTGTGACTGGCGATAACTTTCGGCGTATAGCTCAAACCGTTGGCGTGAAAGTAAATTATTTAACCCCGGTCGGCGGCGATCGCGACGTAATGCTACTAGGTCAATCTCTGCGAATGCTGCCATGCTCTCGCCTGCACCTGTCTCTGCTAAAACGATTCCGCGATGGTCGATGATTTTAGAGCCACCATCAGCCGAAGCAATAGGGATAGCAATATTAGCGATGCCGGCGGTATTAGCTGAAACCACGTATGCCATATTCTCGACGGCGCGAGTGATTTTTGCTGCGTCTTTGGGCGTGAGGTTTTTGTTGTATACTTCCGAGGTGGAATGCACAAAAATCTCCGCTCCTCGCATCGCTAGACACCGCGCCACTTCTGGATACAAAATTTCTTCTGATGCTAAAGCTGCCAAATTACCGATCGCAGTTTTGGCAACGGGGAAAACTCCCTCTAAACCATAGCAGTCAAGATACTTATCCCAAACATCATGGGGAGTCGGGGCAAATAAGGAATTCAGCCGCCGATATCGCAAAACAATTGAGCCAGAGGGGTCAATGATAAAGCAGGTTTGGAAATACAATCCGGGAAAGTTGGGGTCAACTTCGTAGGCATTACCAGCTAAATAGATTTTATGCTTTTGAGCAATTTTACCAAGTGCTTCATACTCAGCCCCAGCCATTTCTATACAGGCTTTTTCTGCCCATCCTAAGAGAGAATCTCCCATCGGGAAACCAGTCAGGAAATATTCTGGCAGTACAATTAAACGACAATCAAAGCCAATGAAAGCGATACTGGCAGCAATTTGTTGAGCTAGGCGGTTGATGGAGTTTTGCATGAGCGATCGCGCTTGGTGGCCATCGCTTGTTTGGTTGACTGCATGACAGGTAACTTGCAGTGCCAAAGCGCGGTAGGATTCTAAATTATCGGTGTTATTGTCCAAAATTCCTCACTAATTCAAAGAATGCGATCGCCATCTCAGAGCGTAGGCGTAGCCCAACCTAGGCATCGTACAAGTTTATCTGTCAACTCAGATCCAAGGACTTTGTTTTTGTCGCCGCGATTTTCCAGTCGTTCGGGCTTTGTTGAAACTTTTTGCTTGGATGTTGTCGGTCTGAGGTCAAAACTTTAAGTTCTGATATTAAATCAGGTTGCTACTTAATTATTATTTGTTTCTTCTGTCTTTGTATAAACTTAATTTAAATAAAGAACTCCAGGTAGAAGAGAATGTCAAATTTCCCCGATCGCACAGAGTCAAACACCGATAAAGTGTTACTCATCGGAGTTACTGGTGGCACAGGTGGAAATGTCGTCAAGGGATTTCTCGAACAGGGAGTTACCAATTTGCGAGTCATCACTAGAGAAATTGACCTGAATCGTCCAACTCTTGCAAAACTCAACGATGCCGGAGTTGAACTGGTAAAAGCCAACCTCGACGATGAAACCTCCCTCATCGCAGCCTTTGCAGGGATTTGGGCTGTTTACTGCCACGCTACTTCTGCGGACTCCGCTAAAATTGACCCGCGAGAGGTGGAGAGAGCAAAGCGAGTTGCACAAGCTGCCAAACAAGCTGACATTAAGCACTTTGTCTATAATTCCGCAGGTGGGGCGGACAGGAATTCCGGAATCCCCCGCATTGAGCAAAAGTACCAAGTGGAGCAAATTTTTAAAGAAGCTGGCTTACCGACTACTATGTTGCGAGCCTGCTTGTTTATGGAGGAGTTTTGGAAGAAGTACACGCGACCTTCCATCCTCAAAGGTAGTTTCCCGTTTTCTATTCAGCCAGACTTGCCCCTTCATCTAATTACAACGAAGGACATGGGGCGCGTTGCTGCCTACGTAATCAAACATCCTACCAAGTATATTGGTCAAGAAATTGAGCTAGCTGGCGATGTCCTGACTCCAAAGCAGATGGCAGAGGCATTCTCCCAAGCGCAGGGGATGAAAGTTGTCTACAAAGAGACACCCGCCTGGATTTTCTTACTCTTGCTGCAAAGGGAACTGTTTGATTTGATTCAGTGGTATCGCAAACAAGGTTATCAAGCCGATGTCCAGCGTTTACGAGAAGAGGAGTTTCCTAGACTTCTGACCACATTTAGGGAATTTCTGGCAGAAACCAACTGGGCAAATGCCCAACTCACCTACGAGAGTTTGTGATCGGATTAGTACACTATGGCAAAAGTCTACCTACCTTTAACCAGTTGCTGTCAGCAACTTGTCATGTCCAAAATTCCTCACCAATTCAGAGAATGCGATCGCCACCCCAGAGCGATCTTACAAGTCTATCTGTCAATTCCGATCCAAACATCTGTGCGGCAAATTTATTACCTGGGTCACGTTCAGCACTGATCCGGCGTAGCGACAAATCACGATCTGCCAAAACATCCCGTGCATCTTCAGTTACAGGTTCAGCTGCATCTACCCAGGTTAGCCAGCGATCAAGTGTTTCATGTGCAAGTGTGCGAGTTAGTTCGAGGGTATCAAGAGTAGGTGCGCCTGTGTAGCACAAGCTAACAGGCGATTGAAATAGGCGAACATACACACTTTTGCTGGTAAATACCTTTAGGCGCGAATCGGACTGCAACTTCAAGAATGTTTGGTTAACTGGCTCATAGTAGCGATCAAGATATGCCAAATCGCTTAAAAGCTCAGTCCGGGGAATGTAATCTATATAAAAGAAAATATTGGGAAGTGTGCCAAACTCAAACGCTAAATGAGGAACCTGGATATGTGACTTCAACCAAGTGGTGAGACGCATGGTACTGAAGTTTGAAGTTTCAGGGTTTCCTAGCCATGAATGAACTAGCCAGTCAATTTCTGACCCAACAAAAGTGGTCAGCGATCCATTGATATTGTCATCGAGACTGCGGTATTGCTGTAAATCTTGTGTAGAAGGGTCTGGATGTAACTCAAAACGAGCCTCCAGTTTTTCGTGGAGTTCCTTTGTAATTCCCCACAACTGCTCAAATACAGCTTTATTGTCTAGATCAGTTGGTTGCTGAGTCATAGTTTGAGTTTGTTGCTTTTATATAGACTTTGACACTTTCCCCATCTGTGATCAGGGCGAACATCTGTGCGTTGCTACCAAAGCCTATATTACATTGATGATAGCGATCGCTATCATCATTTGTGACTGGATTCAAATCGGCTACGACTAGACACATCAACCTGATCCGTAATGCCCCTGAAATAGCAATTTGGCAGCGTAATTATTACGACTACATATTATTAGAATGCTCGTTGAAAACCCTTGAAGATGTGTCCATGATCCAAATACGTTGGTAGGGACACAGCAATGCTGTATCCCTACGATAAATCTATATGTATCAGGGTTTGTGTGAAATGGGATGAAATCTGGAAATCATTTTTATCTCGGCGTGTAGGAGAGCCTGTAAATCGTGCCGCTGTAGTCATCCGAGATTAACAAATTACCCTGCTGATCCACTACCGTATCCACGGGTCGCCCCCAGAAATCTTGCGTTCCTGGAATTACCCAGCCGCTAACTAAATCTATCTGATTCCCTGGGATCTTGATCGTATTCTCCCAGGGAAAGTAAGCTATTTTATAACCTGTTCTCTGCTGCCGATTCCATGAGCCGTGCAGCCCTACCAATACCCCAGTTGAGTACAAGCTAGGAAACTTCGTATTTTGTAAGAAGGTTAGTCCCAACGGAGCCGAATGCGCTTGGATACCTCTGATAATCTTGTCCATCGCATTGCAATTAACATGTCCATCAGCATTGAACTGAGAGTCGCGGTCGAAGGGCATATAGTAGGAGCGATTTGACGTGTCAGGATTGGGGTTGCAGAATGGCCAACCGTAGTTACCGCCATCTCGGACCCGCGTGAACTCCTCTGGCGGGTGGTTGTCTACGTAGGACGGGACAACCTTACCGTAGTTGTTAGTGGCATCCTTGAAGGGATAGGCGATGTTATCTCGATTATTAACGGCTACCCAGAGGTCATTTGTGCCAGGGACGAATGCCAGTCCTTCTGCATTGCGTAAACCTTGGGCAAAAAGCCGCGGATTGCTTCCATCAGCGTTGTACTGGTAAATCGCACCCCGCCGTGGGTTACTGACAGTATCTGCCACGCAGGCGTTGCATGTCGAGGCGATCGACACGTATAGTTTGTGGTTGGCATCGAGTGCGATATTTTTCAGTTCGTGACCGTAAGCACCTTTGAGTTCGAAGGTGCTGCTGTCTGGTAAGCCAGCGACGACAACTTGGCGATTCTGGGCGGTTATGTCTCCAGATTTGTAGATAAAGCGGTTAATTTGATTACTCTCAGAGATATAAATGTATGTGGTGTTATTAATCGTGTGAAACACAATGCCCTGCGGATTGCGTAGACCTGTCACGAAGTCAGAAATAATTGGGTCTTTGCTGCCATTTGCCCTGACAATCAGTACTTTCCCGGTACTGGGCTGCGACACTAGAAGATTGCCATTGGGAGCAACTGCGATAAAGCGGGCTTTCGGAATGCGAGCATAAACGGAGATGGAGAAGTTGGGCGGCACTTTCAAGTAACGGCTAATATTGAAAGGCCAATAGCTCATTGTATTAGAAACCTGAATCTTGGTGTCAACAGACGCGGCTGCTGGGATGGCCAACGCTGGGGTGGAAAGAACCTCCAAGGGCATCACAGTAGTAAGTAGAGCGAGCAAGCTAACTAGCCGCGCAGATACTATCCGTGCGAGCCACTGTTTTGGCTGTAGGGCAAACAGAATTGACATTTTCAACTTCCTTTTGATGTGGATACTAAAATAGATAACTACACTTAAAACTGTGTTTAGAGCCTTAGTTGTAGCAGCAGCAACGCCAGAAACGCTTTGACTGCACTCAGTTATGATAATGAAGTGTTGAGTGAATTAAAAATTACTCAATACTTATCTACTTGATGAAGTAACCCTACTTACACTAGTTATCCTTCCAAATTTGAAACTGTTTATTTCCCAAGAAAAAATCAGTGAAGATTTCATTATTAATTAATTTCTATCAATTCAGAGATAGCTTTTTTAAACTTATGCTAGTTGTTAAAGTATAGGGCTGGCAAGAAGTTGAGCCTATTTGCTACTACTTATGCAAAATTGTCTGAAAAACCTGATTTTTTATAGTGGTAATTCATGAATTACCACTAATTTAGGTTGTTGCGTAAGTCCTGTTTGCCAATAATCTTAGTTAAAATCGATGATTAAAGGTGATTACAGTTAATAGACCAGTCCGAAAATTCACTTGACATAAACCAAGAAAATAAATGCTATCTCTGTTGAATAAAATTAATTTTCCTCAAGGCTAGTACGGATTAAATAAAATCCTAAATCGGGGAGTTACTCAAAATTAAACAACACTATCTTTCGCCCTTAAATTATCAGAAACTATATTAAACCCTCATCGCTGCATTGTTTGAAAACATCTAAATATTGTCTAAAACCCTTAAATAGACTGGGTTCTAAATTTCCGAAAAAGTCTAATTATTACCCGAATATCTCTGAATTGCAGGTTTGATTGATTAATATTGCTCTTGTCTAGATTTAACTAGCATATATAGAACTCCGGTTTGATTAATCAAAAGTTTTTAAGATAAAAGCTTCACTGGAAAATTTTTTAATCTCAGTATGCTTTCAAAATTCAAGTCCGATTCCTATATTTACTTACATACTATTGAGATAAGAGTGAAACGTAACTCGTATATTCACTAATATTTAAATTTTTTCTTAAATTTTTTTAGAGTAAATTTACGTAAGCTGTAATTCAATATCATGTTTCAGCAAAAAGTGGCGATACTCAAATACAAGTTATTGTTAGCTTACTGACATCAGCCCTCTATCTTCATCCTTCTTTTTAGCTGAAGGTATTGAGTGTAGAACTTTATTTACGCTAACTTACTATTTAATTATCGGCGATTCATCTCTTTACCGGAGAATTACTAATAGAAAATCCCCGACGCGTGGGTTTAAGATTAGCCAATTCCACCTGAAAACTTACCTTATCACTCATTTCCCCACTTCTCGCTTCCAAAGTCCAATTACCAGGACGCAAATACCAAAATAAAGAATTAGCTGACTGTGTATCTAACTTTTCACCATTTAACCACCACTCAACAGGCACAGATTTATTTCCCACTAGCTTAAATTCGAGTTTTTGCTTCGCTTCTTCACCTGGATACAGTAAGAATAAATCGCCATGATCCGGAGATAAAATTCTCAAATTGGTAGAATTAAAATTCGATTGCTGTTGTTTTGCCAACCACTCATCATACTCTGGTGGTAAATTGAATTGATTTTCACGTTCGTAATTACTTTTATCTTCAGGATAGAAATATTCCTGCACCACTGAGGTACAATCTGGTGTTGGTCGTAACCCCGAAATTGCACAAACAGGTAGTTGCACTAAACCTTCTGGAGATGGAAAATCTACTGGTTCTTGATGTTCGTGCAGGTGTAACATAATCCGATTCCACAAGGGTGCAGCCCCTGTCACACCTGAAACCTGTCGCATCGGTTCGCCGTTGAAATTGCCTACCCAAGTAGCAACGGTGTAATCGGTAGTGAAGCCAACTGTCCAAGTGTCACGAAAATTGGAAGAAGTGCCAGTTTTAACCGCAGAAGGAAAGGGTAAATTTAACACTGAGTCTACACCAAATGCTGTTGCACGAGCATGGCGATCGCTGAGTATATTGGTGATTAATTGCCATATTGTGTGGTTGGGGAGTGGGGAAGGTGGAGTCCCCTCTGGGGATAAGGCGTAATGGGGAGTAGGGAGTGGGGTATTGGAAAATCTGCTTACTAAAGGGGTCGCATCTCCAAGTCGTGCTATGGTCAGGTAGGCATGGGCTAATTCCCAGAGACTGACTTCGCCACTACCTAGAGTTAACCCTAAACCATAATGTTCTGGGGTTTGATTGAGGTGTTCAAATCCTAGTTGATGCAGTCGTTCTAAGAAAGTTTCCACACCTACTTTTTCTAACACCCGCACTGCGGGTACATTCAGGGAATTTGCTAAGGCGATTCGCACCCGCACTGGGCCAAGAAAGCGTTCGGTATAATCTGTTGGACTATAAAGTTTCGCGCCGGGAATGGCATAATGGGCGGGTACATCTGCTAAGATAGTATTTGGGTGAATTAAACCTTTTTCTAAAGCTAATTCATACACAAAAGGCTTGAGTGTAGATCCTGGTTGACGTAACGCCTGCACTCCATCGTTGCGTCCCAGTTTGACTTCATTAAAGTAATCAGGCGAACCGACATAAGCCAAAACTTCGCCACTGCGGTTGTCAATCACCAACGCGGCTGCATCATGGACATTGTTGGCGGCTAGAGAATAAATTACCTGTTGTACCTGTGCTTCGACAAACTGCTGCAAAGGACGATTTATAGTCGTCCGGATGGGTGAATTTTCTTCTGTTTGCGTCTCAGACATCTTATTGGCTAACCAAAATAAAAAGTGTGGTGCAGCGATAATTCCCCGTTGGCGAGATTGAAACACAACTTTTTCGGTGTGTGTTCGGGCTGCGATCGCTCCACTAATATACTTTTCTAGTACCATACGATTGAGGACGTATTTTTGTCGCTGCTTCAGCCGTTCCCAATGCTGGTAAGGGTTAAAGTATGTGGGATTATTGGGAATAGCAGCCAATAAACTAGCTTGGGCAAGATTCAACTCACTAGCTGAGATGGAAAAATAAGTCCGCGCAGCTGCTTCCACACCATATATATTGCCTCCCATTGGCAGCCGATTGATATATGCAGAGAGGATTTCATCTTTGTTCATCCCTGCTGTTAACCGCCAAGATAGCCAAATCTCTTGCATTTTACCAGAGAAGCTGCGAGGCACGGGATCTAACATCCGCGCCAATTGCATCGTAATAGTGGAAGCGCCGGAAACAACTTTTTTGGCGTGGATGGCTTCTTTGCTGGCGCGGATAACAGCTTTCATATCCAGCGCCCCGTGATGGTAAAAGCTGCCATCTTCGGCGGCTAAAATGGCATGGGTAAACTGGGGCGAAACCTGATTTAGTGGTACTACTGATGTATGCTCTTGGTCACGGGTGAGCAATGTTCCTAATTGTAAAGCATTGCGATCGCTAAATTGCATTGCCAACTGATTTTGGGCAATGTCTGCGGCACGAATGGGCGCAAAATAAGGTGATAGGCGTACTATTAGGCAGATTAGCAGCAGAGCCAGGATAACTTTACCAGTTTTACGCAGTTTGTGCTTAATTTGAGTTAGCGATCGTGAAATTAGTTTCATCAGGGAAACCCCTGTCTAAGAAAACTTACCTTAATTTTTCCGCCGACTTACTTACATCTACATCAGTAAATATGTCAAATCCTTAATAATTCATTTTTACTAACCTAGCAGATGTAAATTAATGTTTGCAAAATTTAAATACTTCTTTATAGTTAAGAATTGTAGTTATTTTTTGGAACAATCACACTGAATTAGTTATCAATGTAAATAAACATAGCTAAATCCAAAATTTAGGTATAAATAACTAGTCATCTGGAGTAGTTTATTAGTATTAACATTGCCCACTGAATAAGCGAGTGTGAACTTTTGTTAGCTATAATTTGTGAATTTTTAATTTTGAATTACTAAAAATATGATTATCAGAGTTTTACTCCGTTTTCACCATAAAATTCTCTATCTCTTCCTTGGTGTCCTTGGCGTTCTTAGCGGTTCGTTAAAAAAAATTAGTCATTCCTCAAGGCGCAAGAGAAAAATACAGTTTATTCTTCTCTTTACATTTATGTTAGGAATGGCAGGGTGTAATTTTTTTGGTATCAACTCAAGTAAAGAACAACTCCCAGCAGTTTCCCCACTCACACCACCAAAACTACCAGACTGGATTGAACAAATTAGTCCTATTGGGGATGCGAAATCTCTTAACCAAATTCGTATCCGTTTTAAAGAAGCTTTAATCCCAGTTGAAAGTCTTGATAGTCCAGAACAGCAAAAGCTATTACAAAAATTTGCCCTTTGGCCACCTTTACCCGGTCAATTTCGCTTTTTAACACCGCGTATGGTGGGATTTCAAGCAGATAAAGCATTGCCAATAGCGACAAGATTTCAAGTCACTCTTAAAGCAGGTTTAGCCGATTTAAAAAATCATCGCCTAGACAAAGATTTACCTTGGACTTTCAATACCGAATCTATCAACCTGACTAATTTACCTGGTGTCAATCCCGTTGAGAAGGCTGATGTTGAACCAATTGATTTACAACAGAAGTTACAATTTACTTCCAATGTAGAATTAGATTTAGCTTCTGTCCAAAAACATTTACAGTTAATTCCCGAAGGACAAAATAAAGTTACAGGTTTTAAAGTCGAATTAAACAAAGAAGAAAAACCATTAAAAAACGAAGAAGACCCTTTAGAAAAATTTGACCCTTCGGCACGCAATTGGATTTATAACCTCATCCCCCAGCAAAATCTCGAAAAAGCAACTCGTTATCGCCTGGTATTTTCTCCCGGAATACGTCCGGCTTATGGTAATCTAACTACAGCGAAAGAATTTGCCAGTAAGTTAGTAACTTATTCGCCTTTGGCATTTCAGAAAATTAACTTTTACGGACAGCCAGATGCAGGTGGAACTTTTGGAAGATTTCTTAAAGGCAGTCCACAGCTAGAATTTAATAATGTCTTACTGCCAGATTCAGCTAAAGAAAATATTACTATTAATCCAGCACCAAAAGAAATTTCGAGAATTATACAAGTAAATGATGAAGATAAAATTGTCGGCATCAATCCTTATGCGTTAGAACCCGCCAAGACTTATACAATTACTATGGGTGCTAATCTCAAAGATAAGTTTGGACAAACTTTGGGTAAACCTGTCACAGTTAAATATGATACTGGAGATTTAGCTGGGGATATCTGGGTACCATCAGATTTGAATATTTTCCCCACAGGTAAAGATTTACAACTAAATATTAGTGCGGGAAATCTGCCAGAATCTAAGTACAAAGCCGCTTATCGAGTAGTTAACCCGACAGATTTAGTTTATTTTAATAATAGTAGTGATTTATTACCAAACCCTTCTGATTGGCAAAGCTTTAAGGTATCGGGTAAGAAAAATCAATCACTTGACATTGCTGTTCCTCTCCGAGAAAAAATAAGTGCTGCTACGGGAATGTTAGCTTATGGAGTGCAAGCCCGCACTAATAAATATCAGGAGAATGGTAAGGAACTGTGGCGAGAACCGACAACTTATGGCCTAGTTGAATTTACGAATTTGGGCATATTCACTCAGTGGTTTCCTGAGTCAGGCTTAATTCGCGTCAATCATCTTACAGATGGTTCACCAGTTCAAGGGGCTGCTATTGAAATTTATCAATCAAAATTACAGGCAAAATCTCACCCGGAACCTGTACCTTGTGCAACAGGTAAAACTGATGAAAATGGAACTTTTAGAATTGTTCGTGAAGGATTACCGCAATGTTATTCTGGGAATGAAAGCTCTACTAAATCACCACAATTATTAGTTATCGCCCGTGAAAATCAAGATTGGGCATTCGCTAGAACAGAAGAATATAGCGGCGTTTATGGATATGGTATCGATGCAGGTTGGCAAGATGCTAAACCCGAATCACGCGGGGTAATTTTTTCAGATAGACAGTTGTATCAACCAGGAGAAAAAGCTTGGTTAACTGGTTTCGCGGACTATTTACAAAATGGTGCAATCCAGCAAGATAAAAATGCTGTTTACCAATTAACCTTGGTAAATCCTGATGGACAAAAGACCAATTTAGGTACGCAAACTACAAATGAATTTGGCACATTTTCTCTGGAACTGCCAATCAAAAATACTCAGCGCTTAGGCTATCATACAATCCAGGCTAAGGGAAAGAACGGGCAAGAAATTTCTGGAGAATTTCGGATAGCTGAGTTTAAGCCACCTAACTTTAAAGTCGAACTCAACTTAGATAAAGAATTTGCTCTCATTGACGATAAAGTTGATATTAATGCTACAAGTAATTATTTATTTGGTGCGCCTGTACAAGGTGGAGAAGTAAAATACTTTATTACTCGTCAGCAGGCTAATTTTATTCCTAAAGGTTGGGAGGAATTTGCTTTTGGTAGACAATGGTTATGGCCGGAGGAAACTCCTACCATATCTAGTGATGTGTTGCAAACTAATACCCAGCTAGATGCTAGTGGTAAAAGTAGTCAAAGTGTAAATGTGGCTAATGATTTACCATATCCGATGACTTACCGAGTAGATGTGCAAGTTGCAGATGTTTCTAATCTGTCTGTAGCAAATTTAAAAACTTTTACAGTCTTACCGAGTAATCGCCTTATCGGGTTAAAAAGTAATTTTATTGCTGATGCTGGTAAGGCTTTTCCCATTGAAGTGATTGTTACTGACCCTACAGGAAAACCGATAACAGGTCAACGGGTGCGTCTGGAATTACAACAGATTAAATATAGCAGCGTCACCCAATTAGTTGAAGGTAGCCGAACTCCAAAAAATCAAGTTGAATATAAAACAGTAGGACAAGCAGAAATTACATCTGCTAGCAATCCGCAATCGGTAAGTTTGACAGCGCCGGAATCTAGTTCCTATCGGATTAGAGTTAATTTTAGCGATGCCAAATCTGAATTAAGTGCCACAGATTTACAAATTTGGGCAACTGGAGGAAATTCAGTATTTTGGGGTTCGGGAGAAAAAGATGTATTAGAAGTAAAATTAGATAAAAAAGAGTTTAAACCGGGTGAAACCGCTACTGCACTAATTCAATCTCCCTATCCAGATGCAGAATTGTACTTTGCTGTGATTAAAGACAAACCTCTTTATCAGCAGATTACCAAAGTTCAGGGAGGCACACCAAAAATTCAGTTTCAAGTTACGCCAGAAATGCTGCCAAATGCAGCCATCGAAGCTGTATTAGTAAGGCAAGGTAAACCCATAAACCAAGTGGATGCACCCAGTTTAGATAACTTGGTGAAGATTGGTTTTACACCTTTTAAAGTTAACTTAGAAGATAAGTATTTAAAACTGCAAGTTAAGCCAGTGCAAGCATCATTAGAACCTGGTGCAGAGGAAACAATAAAACTAGAATTGAAGGATAATCAAGGAAATCCCACCAAAGGACAGTTTACAGTCATGGTGGTAAATGAGGCGGTGTTACAACTTTCTGGTTATCGTCCGCCAGATTTGGTGGATACAGTTTATGCAGAACAGCCAATATCTACCCGCTTTAGCGATAATCGACCGGATGTAATTTTACAACCACAAGATGTAGCTAAACCCAAAGGTTGGGGTTATGGCGGTGGTTTCTCAACTGGTGCAGCAAATACTCGCACTCGCACCGATTTTAAAGCTTTAGCTTACTACAACGGTTCTGTTCTCACCGATGCTAATGGTAATGCACAGATAACCTTTAAATTGCCAGATGATTTAACGACATGGCGGGTGATGGCTGTGGCCACTGATGGAAATCTGCGTTTCGGGAATGCAGACGCGACGTTTATCACCACAAAACCACTGCTAACTAATGCCATCTTGCCACAGTTTGCCCGTCCAGGCGATCGCATCCTTGCTGGTTTATCTGTAACTAACAACACCGGGAATACAGGAAATCTCTCAATTAATGGCGAACTTAGCGGGAATGTGAAGTTTGCTAAGGAAAACCCCACAGCTACTTCTTTCCAAACCAAAGCTGAATCCGCAACTCATGCTTATCGCTTTCCAATGCTGGCGGATAGTGTGGGAGTTGGTAAAGTTCGCTTTACCACTCAGCTAAATACAGCCGCAGATGCTTTTGAAGTACCTTTGGAAATTAAGCCAGTTGAAATTACAGAACAAGTCGTTGAAACTGGTGTCACTGAAAAACAGGTGAAGATTCCCCTGAATATTGATAAAAATACCTTCCCTGATGCGGGAGGTTTAGATATTCAGTTGGCGAGTAGTTTGATACCGGAGATTCAAGCACCAGCAAAGCAGGTTTTAGAAGATAATGATTTGCCGTTCACAGAACCGGCGGCCAGTCAATTAATGATTGCTGCTAATCTGCAAACTATCGCCCAAAAATATGGTCAGGCATTTGCAGAATTTAATCCCACCCAACAGGGAAATCAAGCAATTGAACAATTAAAAAAACTCCAAATAGCCGATGGTGGTTTTGCTGCTTTCCCCGGACAAGAAAAATCTGACCCTTGGGTTTCTTCTTATGCGGGTGAATCTTTGGCTAAAGCCAGTCAGGTGTTCCCTAATTTAGTCGATTCTGCAATGGTGTCTAGCCTGAAAGCTTATTTGCAAAAAGTTCTGGCGAATCCTGGAGAATACGATTTTTGCAAACAGCAACTGTGTAAAAGACAACTGCAACTTAATGCTTTAATAGCACTAGCACAATTGGGTGAAAAGCGCAATACTTTTCTTGCAGATATTTATGAACAGCGCAACAACTTTGATGTAGTAACTCAAATTAAACTAGCGCGATACTTATCTCAATTCCCAGAATGGCAAGATGAATCTCAACAATTAGTGAACAAGTTACAACAGAATATATATGAAACTGGTCGCACAGCAGTTGTAAGTTTACCAAGTAGTTGGGGATGGATGAGTTCATCTACGACGACGCAAGCACAAGCTTTACGCTTATTTATTGCCAAGCAAAGTAAACCCGAAGTTATAGATAAGTTATTCCAAAGTCTTCTGGCACTGCGACGGAATGGCACATGGCAAACTAACTATAATAATGCCCAAGCATTAACAGCTTTAGTAGAATATAGTCAACTGCAACCCACGCCGCCTAATTTTGTTGCCACAGTGCAATTAGCTGGTAATAAGTTAGCAGAAAATACGTTTAACGGCTATCAAAATCCTAGTTTACAGCTAAATGTGCCGATGAATCAATTACCTCGTGGTCGTAATGATTTAACACTACAAAAATCAGGTAATGGGACTTTGCACTATCTAGTTGCTTATAATTATCGGTTGCAGGGAAATCAACCAGGTAGGTTTAACGGTCTACGCATAACACGAGGAATTAGTCAAGCAAATGAAGAGAAAGTTTTACAAAAAACAGGTCTTTACGCTTTCGATAAACCCTTGACTTTAGCGTCTGGAAAGGTGTTTGATATTGGTTTAGAGATCATCGTTGATCATTCTGTAGATCATCTGGTAATTAAAGATCCGCTACCATCAGGTTTTGAGGCGGTGGATGCAAGTTTTCAAACTACCACAGTTGCATTACAAGCAAAAGCCGATAGCTGGGAACTTGGCTTTAAAAATATCTACCGCGATCGCATTATCGCCTACGCCGATCACCTGGAACCAGGAGTTTATAGTCTGCATTATTTAGTCCGTTCTGTTACTCCTGGTACATTTTCCTGGCCTGGTGCCCAAGTTCACTTGCAATATGCGCCTGAAGAATTTGGGCGTACTGCTGAGTCTACGTTAATACTGGAGGAGAATTCATGAGGATTTATAGCTTAGTTATCTGCTCCTCTGTAGAATAGAAAAGAATAATAAAAGCAAGCTTTAGCTTTTAGGAGAAGCTTTGCTATGACTGTAAACATTAATATTCAAGAAGCAGAAGTTGCTTTTTCTGAACTTTTGAATCGGGTGAGTCGGGGCGAAGAAATTACAATTACTCAAGACGGAGTAGCAATTGCCCGTTTAGTACCTGTTACTCAAAATCCTGACATTCTGAATAGTTCCGTGCCTGCCATAGTTGTATCAATTGGCCCTTTAGCACCTATTAATCAAAATCCTCCCAAGCGAATACCAAAAAGTGCTAAGTGATTAATTACAATTGCTCCAGATTTTGATGCTCCTTTACCTGATGATATACTGGCTAGTTTTGAAGGATGAGATTACTTTTTGATACTCATAGTTTTCTTTGGTGGATCACTGATAATTCTCGTTTATCATCTATGGTTAGGGCAACTATCAGTGATAGCAACAATGAGTTATTTTTCAGTGCAGCTAGTACTTGGGAAATAGCCACTAAAGCCCAGCTAGGTAAGTTGCTTTTGCCAAAAAATCCAGAGTAGTTTATTTCTGAGCAATTGTTCATTAATTCTATTGAAAGCTTACCAATACATATAAGTCACGCTGTTAGAGTTTATCATCTCCCAATTCATCATAAAGATCCATTTGACCGAATACTGGTTGCCCAAAGCCAAGTGGAAAATCTACCAATTCTGACTATAGATCCTTTAATTTCGCAGTACGATGTAAATGTTATTTGGTAGGAAATGCAGTATTTTTTTATGAAGCGATGCCTACGGTGGGGTGCGCCTATCCAATATTACAACATCGACAAAGACTAGTTGGAATAAACCTGCTACTGAATCTACATTTTTGCTGACTCTTGGAAGTGAGCAGTTATCTTTAAATACTGATAACTGCTCACTGATAATTGATTAATCAAACTTCCGCAGGAAGATACTCCTGTTGTCTTTCAACAAATGTTTGGACACGGCTGCGGTAGTTTCTTATAGTCTCATCTACCCAATCGCGATCGTTACTATTTGCATACAAATGTACCAGTGGTTCGCTGGCATCTGGTAAAACTAACAGCCAGCTGTCATCGTAGGGTTGACAAATTTTCACCCCATCGATGAGTTCTAGGTTTTGGGCTGGGTGAGTTTCCACCAAGTAACGCATCAAAGCACCCTTGGCTGTCCACGGGCAGCGTACTGTATAAGTTTTGTGAATTACACGAGGCAATTCTGACCGGGCAGCAGCAAGCGATCGCTCCTGTATAGTCAACATCTCAATTATTTTAGCAATGCAGAACATGGAATCAAATCCCGGATGCAGTTGCGGAAAAATAAAACCAGTCTCTCCACTACCTCCTATTACCACATTTGGATTTGTCTGGCAAGCCTCCATTAAGGCTGTAGGGTTGGCTTTAGTGCGAATCACTCTGCCATCGTGGCGACGGGCGACTTGTTCAATAGCACTGGAAGCATGAACTGGCACTACTACTGTTCCTCTGGGGTTAGCCGTTAGAATCATGTCTACCATCAGTGCTGTTAACATTTCTCCCCGAATTGGGAAGCCTGATTCATCAACTAAAATCAGCTGCTCTCCATTAGCCGTGACTTGCACACCAAAGTTAGCTTTCAACGCCTCGACTACATGACCTAACTGAGTCAGCAGTCCTTCTCGGTCAGTTACTGACATCGCCGTTTTATTCACACTGGCATTCAGCACCACTGCATCAGCACCAAATTTATCCAACATTTGGGGTAAAACTGCCCCTGATACGGCATAAACATAGTCAATCACCACTTTTGCCCGACTGTTGCGGAGTGTATGAACATGCAACAGCTTCTCAAAAGCAGTGCAGTAACGGTCAATGACTTGGCTGGGATAAGATACATCGCCAATTTCATGAATTAGCGCCCGCCGCATATCCTCCTTAAAGTAAGCCCCTTCAATTTTCTTTTCCAGAGATTTGGAGATATTAATGCCCTTAGCATCCATGAATTCAATCAGAATGTAGTCAGGGCGATCGGGGTGTACCCGCACATGGATACCACCAGCTACGGACATTGTGGGTATAACCGTGCGGGCAATGGGGATAGCTGTAGCATCGAGGTTTTGAATATCAACACCTACTGACATTAAACCAGCAATCAGCGATCGCGTCACCATTCGAGAGACATTACGTTGGTCACGGGAAACCGTTACCTTAGAACCAGGTTTCAAGGTCGAACCGTAAGCAGATCCCAATTTCACGGCGAATTCTGGGGTGATGTCGATATTAGCTAATCCTTGCACGCCACGCTGCCCAAATAAATTCCGTTGGGCGGTGTTCCCCCAAATCAAGTTAATGTTTAAAATTGCCCCTGACTCAATCTTTTTACTCGGCCAAACGCGCACACCGGGGCTAATTTGGGCTTCTTCTCCCACCGTGGAAAGCGAACCCACAACCGCAGCTTCTAATACTTGGGCGCGGCGGTCTACACGAGTGCCACGGGAAATCACACAGGCAGAAAGATGTGCTTCTTCGCCAATGATTGCCCCATTCCACACTATGGGGCGTTTGAGATTGGCATCAGCACCAATAGTGACATTATCCCCAATTACGGTTCCTGCCTCAATCTGTACTCTTGCCCCGATGCGGCAATTGTCACCAATCACTGCTGGGGCTTCAATCACAGCCGTCTGGTCGATATAAGTATTTTGGCCTACCCATAAGTTAGGGGAAACTTCTTTGTAGGCACAATCCAGTTGCACTTTCCGATCTAAAGCATCATACTGAGCCTCGCGGTAGGCATCTAAGTGACCAACATCACACCAGTAACCTTGAGCAATGTAACCATACATTGGTTCTTCTTTTGCTAGTAGTAAGGGGAATAAGTCTTTGGAAAAGTCGGATTCAGTGTTTACTGGCAGATATTCCAAAACTTCTGGTTCGAGAATATAAGTGCCAGTATTGACGGTATCAGAAAAAATCTCACTACTAGAGGGTTTTTCTAAAAATCGCCGAATCCGTCCTTCTTCATCGGTAATCACCACCCCAAATTCAATCGGGTTAGGAACCCTAGTCAAAATCAAAGTAGCTTTTGACTTCTTTTGTTTGTGAAATGCGATCGCTGCCGTGAGGTCGAAATCTGTGATACTATCGCCACTAATCACTAAAAAAGTTTCATCAAGAAGTTCAGCAATGTTTTTCACACAGCCTGCTGTACCTAAAGGCTGATCTTCTTCAACGGCATAGGTCATCTGGACACCAAAATCGCTGCCATCTAGAAAGTAGTCTCGCAAGACATCAGGTAAATAATGCAATGTGGCAATCACTTCTGTAATTTGATGTCGTTTGAGGAGATTGATAATATGTTCGGCAATTGGTCGATTTAGAATCGGCACCATCGGTTTGGGCAAATCGCAAGTTAACGGGCGAAGCCGGGTTCCCGAACCGCCTGCCATCAGTACTGCACGCATAAATCCTCCTTAACTATTTACAGCCTTCGCTGCTTGAAAACGTGTCAGATATATTTTGTTCTTCTTTCTTTAGTCTCCTATGGATATCGATATTTGAGGAACTTCCACAAGACGCATATGGATTGAGGCATGAGGCATTGGGTTAATTAACGGCGATAAGATCATTCAGGTGACAAATAATTACAACCACGAAGTCTTCAATGGCAACTTGGGAATTATCCTCGCCAATGAAATTCCGTGTGTTTGTTGGCGAAAACGCATGGTTAAAACAAATCAAAGCATGGCCAAGTGCTGACTTTGCTTCTAATATTCCACATGAGTTTATCGAGGTCGCCGCCGAAATCTGATTTTTGACTGCGGGTGATAAAAGCTTGCCTACTTATACCAATTCTATATAAGGCTGCGCTTTATTCATGTAGGGGCAATTCATGAATTGCCCCTACAGCCTGTAGTTTTGTATCAGTCTTATGGGCGCATCTTCAAACAGAAATGGTATTATAAGTAATTTAACTCTGCTGACAGTGATAAAGTTGATATTCGTAGCCGTTCACCCTTGGCAAAGATTGAGTATCAGATATAACGCAAGTTTTGACAGTTTCTGCTACGGGGGCGTGAAAGTTTACCAGCCACAAGTCAAAAGGTCGTGGTAATTTATTTAAAGTATTTTCCAGAGCAATGGTGGAAGTATTCGGGTCTTGGTCTTGATGGGCAAGGAGAAACAAAAGTTTTTGGGGTGAATTGGCAAGTTTAAACTCCCTAGCTACCCCCATCATTTCCCCAGTATGTACATAAGTTTTGTGGGTAGTGGCAACCAGTACTGGCACTGGGGATATTTGTTGAATTATTTGCACAAACAGGTCAGGGCGATAATATTTTTGATAGCCGAGATTGCAGAATACTGTAACTGCACTGACAAATCCCATTAACCAAATTAACATCACGGCTTTTTTCCCGTTTATTCCCCATCTGCCGATGCTTTTTATCCTATTTTTCCCTTGTTCTCTTCCTATCCATTCCTTGGGAGGATGCCAACAAACTGCGAGACTTGCCCCTAGTAAAACAATAACGGCGGGAAAGTAAACAAAGTTATAACGGGCACCCCTAGTCAGATCGATTCCCAAAAAGTACGTAAAGATAAAGAATAAAGCGATCGCGCTGATAGCTACTCCAGCAAACACCTGAATCATAATCCGGCTTTCTGGTTGCTGTAATTGAATCTTGATCCCACTTACCAAAATTGGTACTGCCCAAATAAAGAAAATCAGCATCACCAGTCCAGAAAGAATCATCACCAATAGCTGTGGAGATTCAACTGGTAACAGGGAAATCATTGTAATCCATGTGCCTAAAGCTTGAAAAATTGGGCTGAACCAATCTAGTCCGACGCGCGAACCTTGAATCCACTCGGTCAAATTACTCCGATTTCTATTCTCTAAAAAGATTGGTAGCCAAATTAAACTCGCCACAAAAGTACCTGTGATAACGCCATAGATGCGCCGCCAGGGAGGAGAGAAGAAAAGAGAAAATTTGCTGCTAGTCTGCAATTGAAGCCAAGCCAGAAAAATTAAAACTACACCTTCTGTGCAAAGGGTGAGGGTAAAGAAGTAATGAGTAGCAACACCTAAAGCATTAATTTCTACCCATAAAAGTACTATCCACATGGGTAAAGGTGTGCGGTTTTGAATATGACGTGTGGCAATTACTAAGCAGGTGAGAGAAGCAGTTACCCATAAAGCTGCCAAACTGTAATGACGCGCTTCTTGTGCTAAAAAGATGCCGTAGGGTGATACTGCCATCATGGCAGCAGCCAAGTGTCCCACTAATGGCGAACGAAACGCTATCCTACCTAATACGTAAGCAGATGGAATCGAGGCAGCACCGATTAAAGCTGGTAGCGATCGCGCCGCAAACAGCGATACTAATCCTCCTTCGCTGGGAAATAATTTCATCCACAAGTAAGCCAGCACAAAATAGAGTGGGGGATGGGTATCTTGGGTAACTAAGTTATGAATGACATCACCAACACTAGCGCCTGAGTTTGGTTGCAGTGGTTGCAATAGGATATCAGGTGCGATCGCTTGATCTAGGGGTACTGATAAAAAATTATTCCCCAAGCTAAACACCAAGGTGGAAAACTCATCAGTCCAAGGAGGCTTTGCAGTCAAGTTGGCTAGGCGCAAGCCAATACCGATGAGCAACCACATTAAGTTCAGCAAGGAGTGAACCCACCAAGGAGGAAGGCGAACCTGCCAATTATGCCAATACTTATGTTGTGAGCCAGAGTTTACATTTGCCAGAGGCAGGAAATGGGTAGCATAGACTGGTAGCAACGAGATAATTTTTCTGTAAAAATAGAATGCACCTTGGAAAATAACTCTCATTGCCTAGCCTCAAAGGAATGGATTTGTAGATTTGACGTTTTAGATTTAAGTTCGTTCTAAAAACAAAAATCAAAATCTCAAATCCCTCGTTGTGATTATTTCACATCGGTAACGCGCCAGCTAAGTTTCAAATTAATCCAGAAATTCCAGATTGTAGCAACTGCGATCGCAATCAGGTTGGCAATATAGGGGTTAGGAATAAGAAAATGTAATACTAGATTTAATATCAGTACATTCAATACCAGTCCACCAAGGCAAATGGCGTTAAATTTCAAAAACCGCTTCAGGCGTTGATGCCATTCTTGCTGTCTGGCGCTGACATCAGCAAATGTCCAAGCGTCATTCCACAAGAAATTATTTAAAATAGCAATTTCACCAGCAATAATTTTGCTGCCCGTCACTGGCCAAGCCAAGGTAGTCGGATCACTAAGCAAGTAAAGTACTGTCATATCCACAAATACCCCACTAAAGCCAACTAACCCAAAACGCAGAAATCGACCAACCGGGAAATTGACTTTTCTACTCAATCGTCCTACCCGCCCTGTGGAAAGCCGCAACCGTACTAAGTGGTGGATGTAATCTATATATTGCTTCCATGTCACTTTACTCTCACCCTCTTTGCGTTCGCAAAACACATACCCAACTTCCGCAACTTGGTCTACTTTTCCCCGTCCGATTACCTCTAGGAGAATTTTGTATCCGACGGGATTGAGTGTTGCATTGGCGATCGCACTCCGACGCACCATAAAATAACCACTCATCGGGTCGGAAACTCTGCCCAGTACCCCCGGTAAAATCACCAAGCCTAACAACTGAGCGCCACGAGACAAGAAACGTCTGACAACACTCCAGCTACTAACGCCGCCTCCTTCCACATGACGACTGGCTACTGCCAAATCTGCTCCCTGCTCAACACTACGCAACAGTTGCATCAGCACCTCTGGCGGATGCTGCAAATCTCCATCAATCACCCCCAACACACTCCCCCTCGCTGCTTGCCACCCACGAATCACAGCTGAAGAAAGCCCCCGTTCTTCTTGGCGTCGCATCACTCGCAACTGGGGGTATTCTGGGGTCAAGGATTGTGCTATTTCCCAAGTTCGGTCTGGGCTATCATCGTCTACCACAATCAGTTCATAGTCTCCTGGAATAGATTCATCCAGTAACTGACTCAATATGCTGACTACATTCTGGATGTTATCACGCTCTTTATAAGTAGGAATTACTAGAGAAAGATGGATAGATTCACCACTTGTACTCACATGGTTAGGGGGCAACTCTGAAATTTTTAGTGGGCCAGTTGGTACCGTTAACAGCAAGTTGGATGAGTTTATCTTCATAATTTCAGATTACAGAACGACGATGTGTAAAGGCTGAAGGAAATAGAGCCAAACAAATGCTGGACTTATTGACTGAACCTGCTTACTCAAAGCTTTATGAATACTTTTGTTACAGTTAGCTGTTCTGAAAAGTTTAGTAATTCCCACACCTCAATTCAAAATATTTTCCTCAACTTTATCTAAACTTTAAATTTAGCCACTTATTTTTATGGTATCGCGTACACGTACATAATTTTTTATACAAATAATTGATACTGTACCATTAAGCCAGCAAATCTACAGTTTACCAAGAGTTATGCAAAGACTTTTTAGTATTAGTAGGGCTAATATACCAATCCAAAATCATTTGTGAGAAAATAGAGAAATAAATATAAAGTAGTGATTACGACTAAGTGCAAGGTGTCATAATAGTGAGTGAAATCACTAAAAGAGTTTATGAAAACATAGCCAAGACAACGCAAACGCGGTCAAGATATTGCTCTCGGAATATAAATATAAGGTGACTATCCCAATACTGAGAGTTTCTCGTGGGTTAATAACTTAAGCTGTAATATTGGATACTATATTCTTGGTTTTATTGTTGTTGGGGTGTTAATGTCTGTTTTACATAAATATACCGTTATTGCTCCTGTGAGCCTGAGCATTGCTTTGTTGATTACTAGTTGCAGCCAAAATAAAGTTTCCCAGTGCCAGCGACTGATTCGAGTTGTGAATGCTGGAACTTCTTTGATTGATAAAAATAAAGGAGCGCAAGTGATCACCAGCATACAGCTGTCTAAAGATTTGGAATTTGTGACAAAATCGATTGGGGAACTGAAGTTAACAGACCCCAAGCTGAAAGAATTTCAAAGCAGTTTTGTCCAAATTTTTCAGAATCTCAGTCAAGCGATCGCTAAAGCAGGTAGGGCGCTTGGTGCGACTAAGACAGCAGAAGCCTCGGCATCTGGTAGAGAAAAAATCCAAAAGGCTAGAGCCGAAATTGATTCAGCACTGACAACAGCTACAACTATTGGCAAGCAGTCGGATACCTTAATGAATGAGATGAATAAATATTGTAGTCAGCCAGAATAATCGAATTTGGGTACTTGTACTGACTTGTACTGAGCATCTCGGCTTACCTCGGCTTTGCTCGGCACAAGTCCGCTCCATGGAACCGCAGCCGTGGATTTTACCCTGATGATTTTCTGGCTATACTAGTGATTTAAGCCGATTGGTTGATAAATTTCATCCCCCAGTATGAAAGACATAAAAACTCTAAATTTCAGAGATATATCAGGTGCATTTCCTTTTAAGTGATACAAAAGCCTTGTTTAGTCTGGGAGTAAATAAATTTTCTTAGGGGTACAAAAATTTTATCAGTCAATCACTGAAGTTAACACTAACACTACAGAGTGAATCTAGATCAATCAAACGTCTTCTGAGTTAGCACCTATGAAAGAAGAATTGATAGCCAGAGTTGTGCAGGTCTTGCGAATTAATATGAGTTGGATGACTTGGAATTTATTTCTGGCTTTTATACCTTTAGCTTTGAGTGTGTGGTTATTTCGCTTTCGGCGTGGTGGCTCTTGGCTTTGGTGGCTAGGATTCTTAGTTTTCTATGCTTTCTTACCGAATGCACCATACTTGTTGACTGATGTAATTCACCTGATAGACGATATCCGTAAGATTCAATCGGTGTGGATGATTACTTTAGTACTCATTCCTGTGTATTTGCTAGTAATTCTCGGTGGATTTGAAGCTTACGTAATATCGTTAATTAATTGGGGTTACTACTTACATCGCATCGGCAAGAGCCAATGGATTTGGCGCTTTGAGTTGATTACCCATTTTCTCTGTGCCGTTGGTGTTTATTGGGGGCGATTTTTGCGTTTCAACAGTTGGGATTTTATTACTCAACCCGATGCCGTACTGACTAAAGGGGTAGAAGAAATTCTTGGGAAACAGCCCCTGGTGATTATTACTATCACCTTTGTGGTACTTACAGGTTTGTACTGGATTATGAAACGAGTAACCTTAGGTCTTAGTCAACGAGATAGTAGAATAGGCATAAATTCAGGACGCGCAAACTCTAACACGCCAAACATTTGATGTTTGTGGCGATTTTGGCTTTTAAATTTAGGGTTTTAATTAGTAATTCTCCTGATGAATATTGCCTGTCAAAAGAAAGATGCAACTAATTCCTGCTTGAGGTGAAATAAACTCAGAAGCAAAGGGTTGAACTTCAACCGTCACCATCTGAAAATAACGTCCTATCAGATCATTGAATATCGATGGTCTGGTCTGATGTATCTGATCACATTGATAGGAGGGATATAATATGCAATTAATCTCTAGAGGGGAAATAAAGACATTAATAGAACAGCCAAAAGGAAATTGTGTTTCAATTTATATGCCAACGCACCCAGTCGGTCCAGAAGTGCGACAAGACCCAATTCGCTTTAAAAATTTGGTCAGCACAGCCGTTGCGGCAATTTTGCGATATTAAACATTTTGATGGTGTTGTATAAAGTTGAATGTGCTATGTACAACACCAACTTAGCTGCTTATTTGGCGGATAAAGCCTTAAATTTCCCAATAATGATTTTTATACCCAAATGGAGTCTGACTTTATTAATTACGAATTACGAATTAAAAATTGGTATAATTCTTAACTAACGAAGTTTTCGTCGTGCTGCTGCTAAAATTATGCGTTGTTCAGCACGAGCGATCGCTTGATATGTTCGCTCCACTGCTTCCGGTTCAACAGAAATGGAAGTTATACCCCATTCCACTAACTTATCGATAATTTCGGGATAGAGGGCTGGTGCTTGACCGCAGATGGAACAAGGTATGCCGGCACTTTTGGCCATTTTGATGAGTTGAGCGATCGCCCTCATAACTGCTGGATGACGTTCATTAAATATTTTTGCTAACTGTCCTTGTTCTCGATCCACTCCTAGCAGTAATTGGGTTAGGTCGTTTGTACCAATAGAAATTCCAGCTGCACCTGCTTTAACATATTCTGGCAGTAAAAACAGTACGCTTGGCACTTCTGCCATCATCCACAATTGAAACTGTGACACCTCAGTTAAAAAAGCTTGCTCAACTTTGCGACGACAAAAGACAAATTCTTCCACAGTCCGCACAAAAGGCAACAGTAGATTGACATTGCTATAACCGGCTTGCTGTACACTCGCTAAAGCTTTCAGTTCCAACTCAAATACTGCCGGATTTTGTAAATAGCTAAAAGTGCCACGTTCACCTAACATCGACTTTGGTGAAGATTGTAAATTATCACTCAATGATGTTAAATCTTGTGGCCAATCTAAAGAACGATAAAAAACTGGTCTTGGTGCAAAAGCACGAGCAAACTGCATAATCTGCTCAGACCATAGCTCTAACAATTCTGCCTGACGTCCGCTTAAAATCCAACTATTGGGATGTCGCCCGGACAATATATTTAGTACCATCAATTCTGAGCGCAACAATCCCACCCCATCCACAGGCAAGCTTTGCACTTGTTCTATTAAACTGGACTGACTTAAGTTAACCAGCAGTTGGGTAGCAATCACCGGTAGATGAGAAGTAACAGCAGGATGGGGCGCTTTCGGGTTGGGGCGATGGGCAAAAAGAAGATTTTCTTCTCCCCCTCTCTCCATCTCTTCCTTTGAGTCTCCTTTAATCCGATAAACTTCTCCTCTGTCACCATCGAGCAGCAGTCGTTCGCCAGTTTGGATTAAGCTTGTCGCAGATGTTGCGTTCACTACTGCTGCAATACCTAATTCTCTGGCAAGAATGGCAGCATGGCTGGTTAATCCGCCTTGTTCAGTAATAATACCAGCAACTTGTTGCAGTAATGGCAACCAATCAGGTGCGATCGCTGGTACTACTAAAATTACTCCCTTTGGTAGTTGTTCGGGTTTCTGTTGGGGATTAATAATTACCAGGGCAGTCGCTACAACACGTCCCCCTGCTGCCCCTAGTCCCCGAATGAAGTGTACGTGGGGAATTACAGATTGGGGAGTACTAACTTGTGTGATGTAGAGCTTGTCAGATATAGTTTGTTGAGCAATAGTCCATTTAATGGTAAAGGTTTTACCTAGTTCACTCAGCAGTTGAGTTCCCAGAGCAATTATTTGTTGTAAGTATTCTTCTTGTAAAGCGTACTGTTTTTGTTGGGCTGACTCAATTAGGTAGGTACTCAGACAAGTGTGATCTGCTGTTAGTACTGACTTCGGCACCGCTTGCGAAAAAGCTCCAGGTGCTGCATTATCAACACCATAAGCCAGCATTTTATTGCCCAGTTGTTGCTCAAGCACAACCCCAGTTTCCTGTTGAATGTAGTAGACATCTGGCTGGACTTCGCCAAGAGCGATCGCAATTCCCAATCCCCAAGTAGCTTCAATTTCCCACCTAGAAGAGTTGGCTCTGAGCAAGCCACTAGCGATCGCATTTTCAACAGGTTGCACCAAAACAGCTAGATTTATTTGTTGCAGGTCAATTCCTGCTCGCTGCCAATATAGTAGACTTCTAGCACGAAATATCTGGCTCCAGGTACGCTTTAATGCCCAAGCGATCGCTTCCGGTTCGCACTGGCAAAACACCGACTCCAACAAACCAGATATATTCTTCATACCTGGGGTAGTAGTTGATACTGCCAAGGTAGGTCGAAGAATCAAACAGCCAGTTTGCCATTCTCTAGCTGCTTGGAAAATTATACTCACCCACTGCTGTGGCACAGTCGCAGTGAGAATTTCTTGGCGCAAGCGACTAGCCACCTGCTGAAGTTGACGCCAATTAGCTACATCTAGGTGTAACGAAGAATGGGGTAAGTCAGCCACTAATGACTCTGAACTATTGAGATTTTCGAGAAATTGTCGCAAAATTTCTGCCGAAACGACAAAACCAGGTACCACCGGATAGCCACGCTGCGTGATTCTACTCAAGTAAAACGCTTTGTCACCTACTTTGGCGCGGTCTTGTAGTTTAATTTGGTCTAGCCAGTAGAGTTTATCCACTCAATTTGTTAGTGTCAGTTGTCTATTTGTAGCCACAGCTATTTCTTCCTGATACGTTATCACTCGTCAATCCACTGACTCCCTACTATGAGCATTCATTTTTCAGCATTTACGGTTAATTGCTGGATATACGATGTATTGCTGTAATTCGACTCCTTTATAAATCAAATTTTTTCCTTCATTGCCTTCCTTCTCTGAAACCGGGGGTTTAGTTCTTTTACGAGATTGTACATAGCGGTATGATATTTAATTATTGAGTGTATGGGTTAAATCTAGCAATTTAAGGTAGAATTTTAAAGTTCAGTCATTTTAAATAGTCAAAAACTATTTAATAAACTTAAAAGTCATGTCGTTTACCCAGATTATGATCCTTGTCATAATTTAAGAATGCAAACCTTTATTATTGACCAAAATAAAATCTTATTGGAAAATAATCTTCATAATGGAAGATATTAATTTACACGTAAAAAAGCTATATTTTTGTAACTATATTACCAAATAGCCTAATATATAAAATTATCTATACTAGACTAAGCATTGCCAAACACTTACTACCTTGCAACTAATGATTGGGTAAATATCAGCTTCAGGCTATGCCTTGCATTGCTTATTGGAGCAATTATCGGCTTAGAACGCCAAATTAGGCACAAACCAGCTGGTTTAAGAACTCATATACTGGTGAGTTTGGGTTCAGCGATGTTTACTCTCATAATTATGCAAACAGGTGCGTCACAGTCCAGTCCTGATGCACTCAGCCGCGTGATTCAGGGGATTGCAGCCGGTGTGGGATTTCTCGGTGCTGGAGAAATTGTCCGCCAATCTTCTCAAGAATCACAGCGACTTAAAATTCACGGACTGACATCAGCAGCAGCTATTTGGGTTTCAGCTGCTTTGGGAATTGCTGCCGGGTGTGGTTTGTGGCAGTTAGGATTAATTGGTGCTGTGCTGACTTTTTTGGTTCTCAACGTTTTTAGAAGGTTAGAAAAACGTCCATAGTCAACCAATTTTGGATTTTAGATTTTAGATTGACTCATAGCAATCAAGCCAGGGGCAAGTCAAGTAATTTTAGATAATAAGTAAGTCGGCACAATAAAACCCATGTATGTTTAGTTTTGTAAAAACTGTGCAATGAGGAATTTATCAGCTATTTGCTGATTTTACATTTCGTCACATATCTTGATTTTTTAAAGCCAACTTACTTAGATTTATTCTCGCATTTAAATTCCCTTGCTCTCAGAAGATGTTTGAAAAGTGTTTCGGTGTGACTTTAGGCATTATTCTTCCGTAGCGGTAATTCATGAATTACCGCTACTTTCGTTATCTTTTGCGTAAGTCCTGTTGCTAATAACTCTTGTAATTCAGTCCATCTCTAGGGAATTAAACAGCCCACTCTCAGCCATGTTATGCCCGTGAAAACTTTTTGCGTAGCTGTCCCAAGGGAAACTCTATAAACTGGTAAATCAGATAGGCTAATCCAAAAGAAATTAATAGAGCAATTCCTGTTTGGAGAACTTTATGCAATTGGGGGAAATACTTCCAAACAGCGAATATCACAGTATAATGGACGAGGTACAGTGAGTATGAAAGTATACCGAAAAAGCGCATCCACTTTAAATTTAGCACTGCGAATAATCCCCAATTGGGAAAGCGAATAGCGGTAATAAAGACTGGGTATAAGGCAATTCCTTGTATGGTATAACGAATAGTTTGTCGAAACTCAGGCGACCGAGATAGGCATGTCAAAAGAATTACAATTATTCCTACAGGCAAAAAGAAATACTTCCAGAGTTTGTTAGAGTAATCTTGTGTATCCAGCATTGGATTACCACTGACTGCCAATGCACAACCAAAAAGAATACTATCTACCCGCGTATCTGTTGAGCAAAATACACGTAGTTCAGGTACTGTAAAACCATAAACTAGAACACACCGCCAAAGTAAGACAGCTAAACATAATCCCCAAAAGATTAGCATTTGCGTGCGTGAACTCACACGCAGTTTACGTAGAGCTAGATAAAACAGTGGAAAAAGTAAATAGAAGTGTTCTTCAACAGCCAGAGACCAATATACCCAACTACCGGCAGTAATTCCACCGCCAAAAAAAATTCCATAGTAGTTGGTATAGTGGAGAAACTGAGCCATAAAGGCTGGTAGAAGAATTTTTCCTGGAAGTAATGCTAAGACAGTTAAGCCAGCTCCTAATCCTAAGACTAGATAAAATGACGGACAAATACGCAGGATTCGTCTTAGATAGAAGAGCTTAAGATCAATAGTCTCATAGCGATCGTACTCTTGCCTGAGAAGAGTTGTAATTAAGTAACCACTGAGAAAGAAAAATACTGTTACGCCGAAACTTCCGGGAAAAACCTTCGCAAGTCCTGCATGGGATAAAAAAACAATTACGAAAGCAATAGTTCTTATTCCATCGAGGGATGGTATGTACATTTTTGAGTGTGCATTCACACTGGACGAAGCCTCTGAATTACTCCCAGACGAAGATGTTAAGGATTTTTCCACAAATATTTACTGATTGAGGGTGCGACAGAATATTTTGTATTATCCCTTTTTTTACTCTCGGCAGAGAATAATCTCAAACCCTTATTTTTCCATTTTTTTGCACACAAGACAATTTAAATGAAAAAATGGGGATGCGATCGCTCAATTCTTGATTATGTCTGAATCTCAAGTTGACACTCCCCGCAGCTATTGCCGAGGGGATTCTAACATCTACCTAGCTACTTGCACGGGCCAGACTTTCGCCAAGCAAAGTAGAGGTCGTTAGTCCGTTAGCGTTACTTCGGAATTGCCCATCCCTAGCTTGTTTTGCAAGATTTAGAATATCTCTATGTAAGTTGCATCCACAAATACATTTATGAGTACGAGTTGATAGAGATTTTTTGACAATGATGCCACAGTCACTAAGGGTTTTCAGCTAGCCGCCCTTATAAATTTGGGATTATTTCTCCTGCTTTCACAAACAGAATTTGGGAGGACTTCAACCACTGGGAATCAAAAGAACCCAAGTGAGTGGTAGTAATCAGGGTCTGAAAGCGGTCTTGAATAGCATCAAGCAATTGATTTTGGCGGGATAGATCGAGTTCGGCAAGAACATCATCAAGCAATAGCAATGGTGGCTCTTTGACGACTTCTTCAATTAATTGTAATTCTGCTAATTTTAAAGCTAGAACCAGCGTTCGTTGTTGACCTTGAGAACCGTATTGACGAGCGGGTGTCTGGTTAATAGTTAATTCTATTTCATCTCGATGGGGGCCGACAAGGGTAGTGGCTTGGTGCATTTGGGCGATCGCTCGCTGCTGAATTTTTGCTAAAAAAGCTTGCTGCACTTCTTCTGGATGGTTATCCCCTAAAGGAATATTCGGCAGGTACTTGATTTGCAGAATTTCTGTACTACCACTGATGCTGGCGTGCCAAGCAGTAGCAATGGGAGCTAATCTTTGGATAGCGCGATCGCGTCGTCTAATTACCCTGGTTCCTGTGGTGGCTAACTGTGCATCCCACACCGCCAGTTCTGTGTGCTGAGTGTCCAGTGCTGAGTCTTGATTTTTTTTTAAAAAAGCATTGCGCTGGCGTAACACATGGTTATACTGCTGTAAAATGTGAGCATAAACTGGTTCAAGTTGAATTAAGAGTGTATCTAACCAGTTGCGGCGACCTTCCGGGCCGCCGCGTACTAAGTCTAAATCTAGGCTGGAAAATTGGACTGCATTAAGAACGCCGAGAAAATCCATTTGACGGCGGATAGATTCACCATTGAGAGCAACACTACGGCGACCATTGCGGCGGAGAGTTAAGGTAAGGTCACTAACGCCTGTTTGTCGCTCAAGGGTGGCATTAATTTGGGCTATGGCTTCCCCTTCTTGAACTAAATCGCGATCGCGGGTCATTCGGTGCGATCGCAATGTCGCCAGCAACTCCACCGCCTCCAACAAATTCGACTTTCCCTGAGCGTTATTACCTACCAAAATTGTTTTGGCAGCAGTAAACTCAACCTTTTGGTCTTGATAATTGCGAAATTGTCGGAGGTTTAGAGTTTTCAGGTACATAGTGGGGATTGGGCATTGGAGATAAGGGAGACAAGGAAAAAGCAGGGGTGTAGAGGAGAATAATTAATAACCAATGCCCCATGCCCCAATTTAGACGGCTTTCTTGCCCATAATCCGCAAAAATATCTTCTCTGCTTCAATCCAGACAAACATTAAGGCACTGAAGCCAATACAAACTCCCAATTCCTGCATATTGAGGTAGTGAGTACCAAAGAACTCTCGCAGGGGTGGGACGTAAACTAGCATCAGCTGCAAAATCGTGGTGACGACAACAGCCGCTAGTACAAAGATGTTAGAGAAGGGATTCATCTCGATAGTCAGTCGGTTGTTGGAGCGAATAGCGATCGCATGACCCATTTGGGCAATACACAAGGTAGTAAATACCATTGTTTTCCAAGCATCGCGATCGCCCTGATACTCAGGGGCATGGGTATGTTGATAAGCCCACCACATTAAGGCAATGGTGATAATCGCAAATATTATCCCAATGCGAATCATATAAGAACCCAATCCCCTAGCGAAAATACTTTCGCGGGGACTAAAAGGTGGACGTTCCATTACATCGGGTTCTGGGGGTTCCACAGCTAATGCCAAGGCTGGTAAACCATCTGTCACCAAGTTCATCCAGAGAATTTGTAAGGGAGTAAGGGGAACTCCTCCTAAACCAATTAAAGGTGCGGCGGCAATTGTGAGAACTTCACCAATGTTACTGCCGAGGATGTATTTAATAAAGCGGCGGATGTTGGTGTAAACTACTCTGCCTTCCTTGGTGGCACTGACAATGGTGGCGAAGTTGTCATCAAGTAACACCATGTCACTGGCTTCTTTACTGACATCAGTACCAGTAATCCCCATTGCAATACCGATATCGGCTTGTTTGAGGGCTGGAGCATCGTTGACACCATCGCCTGTCATCGCGACAAATCGACCCCGGCGTTGCAGTGCTTGGACAATTCGCAGTTTGTGTTCTGGGGAAACCCTGGCATAGATGTTCACCAGGTCAACGTTTTGCTCTAATTCCTGGTCAGTCATCCGTTGCAATTCTTGACCTGTGAGGACGCGATCGCCTTCTTGGGCAATTCCCAAATCGGTAGCGATCGCTCGTGCTGTTAGCTGGTGATCACCAGTAATCATCACTGGACGAATACCTGCATTCCGACACTCTTGGACTGCTGCCCTTACCTCTGGGCGTGGCGCATCTAGCATTCCTACCAATCCCAGCCACACCAAGCCTTGCTCGGATGTCTCATCTGAACCTTCCGGTGGGATCTGTGCCAGGGGTTTGTAGGCAAAACCTAACACCCGCAAACCTTTACTCGCCATTTGGTCATTGTCTGCCAAAATTTTCTGGCGTTGTTCTTCAGTCAAAGAGGCTGTGTCATTACCCAAATGAATCTGAGTGGAACGTGCCAAGATTAACTCTGGAGAACCTTTGATAAACATTAAGTAAGGTTCAGATTGTAATAAACTCGCGATCGCTGGGTCAACGCCTCTGGAAGATGCTTCACCTGTGGCAACTTGCTGCACCTGAAAAATCACGCTCATCCGCTTACGTTCTGAGGAAAAGGGAAACTCCCTAACTCTGGGTAATTTACTGTTCCACTGGTCTTTTTCGATTCCAGCTTTTGCTGCCAGTGTTAACAATGCCCCCTCTGTGGGATCTCCTAAAATTGCCCATTCCCCTTGTTCTTTTTGCAATACCGAATCATTACAAACGGCACAGGCGACTGACAACGCTAAGATTTCTGGAGACTCCTCTAGGGAGATTTTTTGACCATTTAACTGAAAATCCCCTGTGGGAGCATAACCTTCGCCGGTGACGCGAAAAGTTTTGTTATTAGTGGAAACCGATTGCACCACCATTTTATTTTGAGTCAGTGTCCCGGTTTTATCAGAACAAATGGTAGTTACAGAACCTAATGTTTCCACTGCTGGCAGTTTGCGAATCAAGGCATTCTGGCGTACCATTCGCTGAGTTCCCAGTGCCAGAGTGACGGTAATTACAGCTGGTAAACCTTCTGGCACCACAGCAACCGCCATACTCAAGGAAACTTCCAAGAGTTCTTGGATGTTTTTAAAACCGCCGTCCTTGATCACACCGCCGACAACAACGATCGCCACGAGAATTAAAGAACCCGTAACTAGAACGTTACCCAGTTGAGTCATCCGCCGTTGTAAAGGCGTAGGTTCATTTTCTACCGCCTGCAACATTGCAGCAATTTTACCCAGTTCTGTAGTCATTCCGGTGTTAGTCACCAGAACCTTGCCTCGTCCTTGGAGTACTTCGGTTCCTTGAAAGACGATATTCAGGCGATCGCCTAAATCGGTTTCTTCCGGCAATTTTAGTGTTGCCTGTTTGTTGGCAGAGTGGGCTTCACCCGTCAGCGCGGACTCACGCACTTGTAAATTAGACTGTTCTATCAAGCGTCCATCTGCGGCTATCTGCATCCCAGCTTCCAGCAGCATTACATCCCCTGGAACTAAGTCCTTGGCTGCTATTTCCACCAATCTAGCGTCGCGGATGACTCGTACTAAAGGAGAGGTGAGTTTTTTCAGGGCTGCCAATGCTTTTTCGGCACGGCTTTCTTGAACGTAGCCGAGTATGCCATTGAGGATGACAATTGCTAGGATCGCGATCGTATCTTTAAATGGCACTTCACCAGGTTTTAAAGTGCCCGTTCGCCAACCCCATAGGTCTATCAACCCAGAAATCAGAGCTACGCCAATCAGCATCAACAACATAATGTTCTTGAACTGATCCAGCAGAATTTCCCAAGCTTTACGGCCAGCAATTTCTTTAAGTTCGTTGGGGCCGTATTTTTGCAATCTCTGTTGAATTTCTTGGGGTGTTAAGCCACTGTCTGGATTACTATCGAGCAGGTCTAGCGCTTTATCAACTTCTAAACTATGCCAAACAGCGGCACTTTCAGGCAGAGAATTAGCAGACATCGTGTAGGTCACAGCAAATGGTTACAGAATTCGATCATAATTTAGTGATGGCAAGAATTCCATTTCCTAAAGTTACATTAAGGCGATTTAAGGCGATCGCTCGGTTGGATGAATGTATATGTAATTCTTAACATTTGTAAATTCTTGCTCTTTTAACATAGTATTATTTCTCACGAAAGAGTTTTTCGGAACAAATTGTACCGATAATTATCAGTACCCCGCTCTAAACGTAGCGATTCCGCATCAAGCAATTGGCGTAACGGCGGTTAAAACCGCTTGAGTCATTTTTCCTTCCCTACCTAAAGGTGAGGGGTTTTTACACTTTCCACAAGGTTTTATGAGTTTTGCACTCCCCACTTTGACCGCAAGCCACGCAAGCCAGATGTTTGGGCAAAAAACAATTCGACCGCTTACTGCTGCTAGCCTATGTGGCATTACTTTCATTCAAGATCGACTAATTGCTATTGACAGTATTAAAGGGCATCTACTGGAGATTGATCCCACTTCTGACAACAGCAAAATTCTCAATCCCCATCAAGTTAAAGAATTTACCGATGTCACTGGTCTAGCCGCGTGGTCAGATACCCTCTGGGTCAGCCGAGAAAATACTGTTTACTTTTGCAAGCTCAATGCTTTGGATTTAGAAGATTTTGTAACATTGCCTTATCCGGCTGACGGCGTGGCTGTTTGGGAAACAGCAGTTTATGTCAGCTGCCAAAAGCTGGGCTACATTCTGATTTTTGACCGCGAAACCCGAAAAGAGATTACCAGATTTTATGCCCCTGGCGTTGGGATAGAGAATTTGGCAGTGACTCAGGAAATGCTGTGGATTTGCGATCGCACCGAACAATCAGTTTACGCGATGGATAGGGCGACAGGAGAACTTCAATTCAGTGTTTTGACACCCTTTGAATGTCCCACAGGCATAGCGATACATAAAAATGCCGAAACAGGCAAAGAAAGTATTTACGTCGCTTATGCCTCAGAGGAGGCTTATATTCGGGACAACCCCAATGCTGATCCGAGTTATGAGTTAACATTCCGCGATCGCACTTTTATTCACCCTTTGTATTATCATTATCAGCCAGATAAGCGCTACGCCCTCTCTAATGGCTATCTCATTGAAATGTCCTATGCTGAGGAAATTGCACCCTTAGACGAGGTTAATTTACCTGAGGTAGAATGGCGCATCGCTCTACCATCGGAAACTGAGCGTCAAAAGGTGAAACACGTTGAACCCATTGGTATACCCTTTACCGAAGAAGTGATCGAGGGACAACGTGTAGCAGTCTTTAAATTTGATTCTCTTGCCCCAGGAGAACGGCATATATTTGGCTGGAAAGCACTTTTGGAAGTTCGAGGTATTAAGTATCGCATCACACCCAGAGATGTAGAAAATATCCCTGAACTATCAAGAGAATTAGAAACACGCTACCTAGTGGATGACGACGATTTAGCAATGGATACTACCATTGTTCGCCGTGCTGCCAGAGAAGCGATTGGTTCTGAAACCAATGTGCTGCGGAAAATGCACAGCATCCGCAACTACGTCTATGATCAGTTATCTTACGGTATCAAACCTTACATTGACGCGCCAGATACAGTTTTAGAACGGGGCGTTGGTTCCTGTGGCGAATATGTCGGCGTTTTACTTGCCCTATCTCGTTTAAATGGTATCCCCTGTCGCACCGTAGGTAGGTACAAATGTCCTGCCCATAGTGACTTACAAGGTGTGCCGCTACAACCCGACTTTAATCATGTTTGGCTGGAGTTCTACGTTCCGAATTTTGGCTGGTTGCCAATGGAATCAAATCCTGACGATGTGGGTGAAGGTGGGCCTTATCCGACGCGCTTTTTTATGGGCTTATGCTGGTATCACATTGAAATTGGCAAAGGTATCACCTTTGAAACTGTGACAAGTCAAGGTGCGCGGCTAACGAAAGAAGATATCCCCATTGGCGATTTGGCGATTAATCATATTAGGTTTACAATTCTTAAAGAATTGCCGCCCTTTTGAATTTATTCCATTTATTTAGCCAAATTATACTTTTTAATTAGCTTCTGGTTTTCAGGCTTATTGAGCCAGTCTTCTAGAGCCTCAGCGATCGTATCGCTGAGGTTTTTATCTTTGAGAGTTACCACAACACTTATAATAGCGATGTCTACGACGGGCGTAGCTGCGGCACCAGCAACGCTACAGGCGATTGTCCATTCTACCTAAAAGCTTGGATCAATCCCAACAACCCCCTCAGAATGAATTAAGTAGAATAGTAGAAGATGCCGTACTCTCGGCGCTAACACACCCGAAGACTATGACCACCTTATAATAGCGATCGCAGTTCTGAAACAAATCCATAAGAACTTATCCCAATTCTCTTGATGGAGAGACGGTTTCGTTAGTTTGAGAAGACGGTTTATTGAAGAAGAAATTCCAGATTCTTTGAATAGCTATTATTAGAAAACCAATCACAAGCATTCCTGCTACGACTGGTAAAGCTAGCGCCAGCACAGAAAGTCCGATTGCCATGACCAACTCAATCGTTGACACAACTGGATTGGTTAATCCACCTGAAACACCTGTAGAACTTATCCGCAATGTATTCATTAATCCCTTAGTTAATCCTGCGGTTCCACCACCTGCAATTAAAGCTAACGTCCATTGCACCAGTGGATTCATCTCTGGAGCAACAGATGCTGTTACGATTGTCCCCGCGATAAATGCCGCAGGTGTGGCAACAATATCCAGCAGATGATCTAACCAAGGAATGTAATAACCGATAATTTCCAGCGAACAAGCGGCTGCAAATACAATTACGGCTTGAGGTGTTTCCAGCCAATCAAAGTCAGTTGGCAAATTAAAATGTCCAAAAACTGAAGCCACACTCAATGCTAGCAGTGGTACAAAGACTCTGAAGCCAGCCGCCGCACTCAAACTAATCCCCAGTAATAATTCAATAAATGTATTTAGGTTGAACAAAGAAATTAAATCCATAGTGGGACTCAAGTTATACTTCTGGTGTTTTTTCGATCTTTGAGCTGAACGGAGTGACAACTCTAAGTTGTGATCCTAAGATAAGAAACTTGATGAAAATATTTCATCTGACTATGTGTAGAATCAGTGAAACCTCACCTCTGTCAATAGGCAATGCCATACCCCTACGATAAATCTATAATATTGCCCACCTGATAATAGCGATGTCTACGACGGGCCTAGCTGCGGCACCACCAACGCTACAGGCGAGCGTCTGTTGTGAAATGAGGTTTATTAAACATTCTTCCCTAAGTATCGAGAAAATTTTAGATTACTACTCTAAATGCTTAACAGGTATTAATACCAAGTTTCCCAAGCAATCAGCAACTTCTTTCCGATGACAGCGATTCGGATTCATTTCAGCACACAACAGTAAAACATTACTCGTTTGAGCAACTTGTGCAATTTCATGTAGAGCTTTATCTGCTTCTTCTTGATTTACTGGAATCCAATTTTCTTTACCAGATGTGTTCCCTAAAGCAGTTTTAGAAATATACTCAATATTATTTAATTCACAGAATATTTTTATTTTGTCGCCGTACCATTTACGACTCCAAGCACGAGGAACCATCCTCACATCAACAACACATTCGACATCAAACTTTTGCAGGTATTCCAAGAAGGCATCGTAGTCTTTGCGATTGCCATATCCGAAGGTAAATAGGCATCTTGTTTTAGCAATATCTTTAATCTTCATTTTTAACTCCTGAAACAATCAACATTTAAATATTACATTTTTATTAATGGTGGGTAAAATATCCCAATAATCATAAAGCTATTTTTGTGACTTTTTAGGTTTCCCATGATAAAGTATAAATCTTTTTTGCTTAAAAACTCGTCTTCTAGTTTTTGGCGTACTTTTTCTAAAGCCTCCTTTTCTTTATTGTTCATACTTGTTTCATTTGCTCTATCTCTACAATTTCTATAAAGTTGTTGAATTTCCCAATCGCTTATCGTACAACGATGCTTATCTCCATCTTGAGAAATAAATTCGTAACCAAACTTGTAAGGAATTTTATCTAACTGTACTGAAGGTTCAAACAAGTCTAGTTGATCCAAGATTCCTTGCTGTTTTGGGTTCCATTCTCGTTCTGTCTCGTTACAGAAGTATTTTTTTATAGTTTGTGGTTTAATAATACCGAGAGACTTACCTTGTTCTTTAATGTCCCGAATAGATTTGAATTCTAGTGGCAGAACCAAGGCTTTTCTTTCTTCCCAGTTCTTGCGAGTATCAATTTTTCGTATTACTTCTATCGAAGAATCATCTATACGAAAACTTTCTTCTCTATAATCTTTGTCATTTCTTTCTATTTTAGCACTTATAATTGACCATCTTGGATAACGTTTATCAAAATCTAATTGACGAAAACGAATGGGATAAATACGAATCCACTGAACTGGTTTCTCATCATCATCTAATAAAACTCCTGCTGTACAGACTGTTTCTTGATATCTAGTGCTAATTGAAGGGTATGTTTTACTTGCAATTAAAATTTTCTTTCTTTCCATAGAACAACCTCTATATGAAGTAGCTAATTAAGTGATATTATAGATACATTAGTACTTTCAGTATGGTATCAAAATTTTTCCATTACATACTGCCGAAACTTCCAAAATTTTGGAAAATAATAAAGTAAGTCGAATATTATACGACTGACCCAAATTCTTCTAGGAAAATATGACTCATCCTTTCCTTGAACGCCTGCGTAGTCAAGATAGCCCAGTCCTCGTTTTCGACGGGGCGATGGGAACCAACCTCCAAACCCAAAACCTCACTGCTGAAGACTTCGGCGGCCCACAGTATGAAGGTTGTAATGAATACTTAGTCCACACGAAACCCGAAGCTGTCGCTAAGGTTCACCGCGACTTTCTCGCTGCTGGTGCTGATGTTATTGAAACCGATACCTTTGGCAGTACGTCCCTGGTGCTGGCAGAATATGACTTGGCAGACCAAGCCTACTACCTCAGCAAGACAGCCGCAGAATTGGCCAAGGGTGTGGCTGCGGAATTTTCCACGCCAGAAAAACCCCGGTTTGTGGCAGGTTCCATCGGCCCGACAACTAAACTCCCTACCTTGGGACATATTGACTTTGACACCATGAAAGCTACTTTTGCTGAACAAGCAGAAGCGCTGTGGGATGGTGGTGTCGATTTATTCCTTGTGGAAACTTGCCAAGATGTGCTGCAAATTAAAGCGGCGCTGAATGGCATTGAAGAAGTGTTTGCCAAAAAAGGCGATCGCCGGCCGTTGATGGTGTCTGTGACAATGGAAAGCATGGGCACAATGTTGGTTGGTTCAGAAATCAGTGCTGTGCTGACAATTTTGGCACCTTATCCAATTGATATTCTCGGTTTGAATTGCGCCACTGGCCCAGACTTGATGAAACCACATATCAAGTATTTGGCAGAACATTCACCTTTTATCGTTTCCTGTATTCCCAACGCGGGTTTACCTGAGAACGTCGGCGGTCAAGCGCACTACCGCCTGACACCGTTGGAATTACGGATGTCGCTGATGCATTTTGTTGAAGATTTGGGTGTCCAAGTGATTGGGGGTTGCTGTGGGACGCGTCCAGAACACATTCAACAATTGGCAGAACTTGCTAAAGACCTGAAGCCAAAAGTTAGACACCCAAGTTTAGAACCCGCAGCAGCATCAATTTACACTACTCAGCCCTATGACCAAGATAATTCCTTCTTGATAGTCGGTGAACGTCTCAACGCCAGTGGTTCCAAGAAGTGCCGCGATTTGCTAAATGCCGAAGATTGGGATGGACTCGTTTCAATGGCGAGGGCGCAGGTAAAAGAAGGCGCACACATCCTCGATATCAACGTGGATTATGTGGGACGCGACGGCGTGCGGGATATGCACGAATTAGTTTCGCGCATCGTTAATAATGTGACATTGCCTTTAATGCTTGACTCCACCGAATGGGAAAAGATGGAGGCGGGTTTAAAGGTTGCCGGTGGTAAGTGTTTGTTGAACTCCACCAACTACGAAGATGGGGAACCGCGCTTTTTGAAAGTGCTGGAGTTGGCGAAAAAGTACGGTGCTGGTGTAATCATTGGTACTATCGATGAAGATGGAATGGCGCGGACAGCAGATAAAAAGTTTGCGATCGCACAACGCGCTTACCGTCAAGCAGTAGAATATGGCATACCTGCCACAGAAATATTCTTTGATACCCTAGCTTTACCAATTTCCACCGGGATTGAAGAAGATCGAGAAAACGGCAAGGCCACAATTGAATCTATCCGGCGGATTCGTCAAGGATTACCTGGAAGTCATGTAATTTTGGGTGTTTCCAATATTTCCTTTGGTTTAAATCCAGCGTCGCGGATGGTGCTGAACTCAGTGTTTTTGCACGAGGCGACGACGGCGGGAATGGATGCAGCCATTGTCAGCGCTAACAAGATTTTACCACTCTCGAAGATTGAGGAACGCCATCAAGAAATCTGTCGCCAGTTGATTTATGACGAGCGGAAATTTGAGGGTAACGTCTGCGTTTATGATCCTTTGGGAGAGCTTACCACAGTATTTGCCGGGGTGACGACAAAACGCGATCGCTCCTTAGATGAAAGTCTCCCCATCCCCGAACGACTCAAACGCCATATCATCGACGGCGAACGCATTGGCTTAGAAGAACATCTGACAAAAGCCCTAGAAGAATATCCCCCCTTGGAAATTATCAACACCTTCCTGCTAGATGGCATGAAAGTTGTTGGGGAATTATTCGGTTCGGGACAAATGCAGTTACCCTTCGTCTTGCAATCTGCGGAAACCATGAAAGCGGCGGTTGCGTATTTAGAACCGTTTATGGAAAAATCTGAATCTGGCAACAATGGGAAGGGAAGCTTTATTATTGCCACGGTGAAAGGTGATGTCCACGATATTGGTAAAAACTTGGTGGATATCATCTTATCCAACAACGGCTACAAGGTGATTAACCTGGGAATTAAGCAGCCGGTGGAAAATATTATCAAAGCTTACGAACAGCACAAAGCTGATTGTATTGCCATGAGTGGTTTGCTGGTAAAATCTACCGCTTTCATGAAAGAGAATTTGGAGATATTTAACGAAAAGGGAATTAGTGTCCCCGTGATATTAGGTGGTGCGGCGTTGACTCCCAAATTTGTGTATGAAGATTGCCAAAAAACCTACAAAGGTAAAGTTGTTTATGGTAAAGATGCCTTTTCTGACTTGCACTTCATGGATAAATTAATGCCAGCAAAGGCCGCTGGTAACTGGGAAGATTTGCAGGGTTTTTTGGATGAAGTCGAAACTGCTGAAGTTTCGACGAATGATCACAAAGAACCAGTAACTACAACTGCTCAAGAGACAGCATCTGCTGAACCAAAAGAAATAAATACGAGACGTTCTGATGCTGTAGCGATAGATATTGAACGGTCGACACCGCCTTTCTGGGGAACGAAGTTATTGCAGCCTAGTGATATTCCCATTGAGGAAATATTCTGGCACTTGGATTTACAAGCTTTAATTGCTGGACAGTGGCAATTTCGCAAGCCAAAGGAACAATCTAAGGAAGAATATCAGGCTTTCTTAGCTGAGAAAGTGTATCCAATTTTGGAAACTTGGAAACAGCGAATTATTGAGGAGAATCTGTTGCATCCCCAGGCGATTTATGGGTATTTCCCTTGTCAGTCTGAAGGAAATTCTCTACATATATATGACTCAGAGAACCAATCACAACAGATTGCAACTTTCGAGTTTCCCAGACAAAAATCGTTAAGGCGGCTGTGCATAGCAGATTACTTTGCACCGAAGGAGTCGGGAATTATTGATGTCTTCCCGATGCAGGCGGTGACTGTAGGGGAGATTGCAACAGAGTTCGCTCAAAAGCTGTTTGCTGGGAATCAATACACCGATTATCTGTATTTCCACGGTATGGCGGTGCAGGTGGCGGAGGCTATAGCTGAGTGGACACACGCCAGAATTCGCCGAGAGTTAGGTTTTACTGCTGAGGAACCGGATAATATTCGGGATATATTAGCACAACGCTATCGTGGCTCACGCTATAGCTTTGGGTATCCAGCTTGCCCGAATATCCAAGACCAGTACAAGCAGCTGGAGTTATTGCAGACTGACAGAATTAACTTGTATATGGATGAAAGTGAACAACTTTATCCAGAACAGTCTACCACTGCGATTATTGCTTATCACCCACTAGCAAAATACTTCAGCGCCTAATCCATATCCCCTCTCCTTAATAAGGAGAGGGGTGCCCGAAGGGCGGGGTGAGGTTATTATCTTGTGAACAATTCAATCAAGGCTGAATAAACATTTACAGTTATCGCTTTACCTCACCTTAACTCTCTCCTTATAAAGGAGAGGGGACTGGAATTGGAAATAAAAATGACTAAACTTTATAACAAAAATAGTGAAATAGAAAAAAGGCGACTATTACGCCAAAATATCACAAAAGCCGAGAAACTGATTTGGGATAAAATAAGAGATAGACAGCTAGAAAACTGCAAGTTTCGCAGACAATATAGTGTCGATAAGTTTGTTATGGATTTTTATAGTTCTGAATTCAAGTTAGCTATAGAAATTGATGGGGAAAGCCATTTTCAAGAAGGTGCTGCTGAATCCGATAAGGCAAGACAAGAATTTATTGAATCAGCGGGAATTAAGTTTATTAGATTTACGAATAATGATATGTATGCTAATTTGTCTGGGGTGCTGGAAAGTATTGCTCAGAATATAAGAAATTTAAGGAGATAGTAGTTGAACCTCACCCCCAGCCCCTCTCCTTATTAGGGAGAGGGGAGCAGGATTAAACCTAAATGATAAAATTAATTAATCTTCCTCATCACCAAAATCAGGCGGGAGCATCTCAGTTTTGCAAATATACCAGATTCTTGCTCCCTCTCCTTACCAAGGAGAGGGTTGGGGTGAGGTTTTACAAGGCTTTTTACGAAAGTGAGATGCTCCCAATCAGGCGGGAGCATCTCAGTTTTGCAAATATACCAGATTCTTGCTCCCTCTCCTTATCAAGGAGAGGGTTGAGGTGAGGTTTTACAAGGCTTTTTACGAAAGTGAGATGTTCCCAATCAGGCTTGATAGCAAGTGCGCGTAGCTGCTCTGCTAAACGTTCAGCCCGTCGCCTTTCTTGTGGGTAAAGTCTCGTGTAGCCGCGACTTCCAGTCACCCAGCGAATCTGAGCCGAACTTCTGATTATTTTGCATCCAACTGATATCTTTTCTTTAACAGGTGGGTATTATAAGCCTACTCTGGTAACAACATCTTCATAAAGATACATCAAAACAAAATACATTTCCGCAATTATACTGTGATATCATGCTTTTATTATTTCTGGAATTGGATTAAATAATTCTCAAAAAATCAGTATTTACCGGATAAAATTAACAATTCATAAATGATATAACTTTAATAAATTCTCTTTTGTTTTAGCTACTTGATTTGAAAGTTAGTAAAACCAGATGCAGTAGTTACATAAATATAGTTTCATCCTTTGCCTAAAAAGTTAATTTCTAGGCACAATCACCAATTTTGATAAAAAATCAAAAATCCGCTAAAAACCACTTGACAAGGAAGCAGCTATGTCTCGAAAACGTCAGCTATTCAAGGTAATTCAAAAAACCTTTGGACAAATTAGCAAGCAGTTTTTATCTGCAATTAACAAGCAAATTATTTGGCTCCTACGAGCTATTTCTGGCAATCGAAGAAGACGCGGGTCGGAGAATGCTGGGTTTTTGTTGCCGACAGTGGCGATGGTCAGTTTGGTAGTCGTACTGTTAACAACTGCAATTTTGTTTAGGTCTTTTGAACGCTCAAAAAACGCTAGTAATGTCCGGGTAAATCAGGCTGTACTTAACGCCGCAGCACCAGCCCTTGACAGAGCCAGAGCAAAATTAGACAAGCTATTTAGTGACAGCCGACTACCACGAGCCGTACCTTCAGATACAGTTTTAGAGAGTACCTTAAGTAGTACTGCTAATTTGCCTGAATATACTTTTGGAGACGAAACTCCACTAAAGCTACATTATGCTTATACAACTGCACCAACAGGAGAAAGTCAGCCAACAGATTTGCCAACTGCATGGATGTTCCCCATTGATACAAATAACAATGGGAAGTTTGACTCCTATACTCTTTATGGAATTTATTTCCGAACTCCGCCTATAACTAGTGGCACATACAGCCGCCCTAGAAATCCTCTAGAGGCAAGAACTCCGCCCATGACTTCTGGTAGTGTAAGCAGCAGTTGTAAAAATAGTGTAGCAACAAGTGCTGCTTTGGTGGGGAGTACGGGCTGGGTTAGTATTGCTAGTCAGCTCCAAAAAAGCTTTTTTGTCTATACTGCTAATGTTCCCATCACTAACACAGCAGCGACTGGTAATTACGAAACTTTTACAGGGAATAAAGGTTTTTCAAGTTTAGAGTATCAACAAGACCGTGTACAACTACCGCTAGTTAACAATGCGGTGGTTTATAACGATGATATAGAAATTACCCCTGGTCCGACATTTAACCTAAATGGACGGATATTGACTAATAGTAACTTGCTGACTGGTGGCAATAATGTGAGACTTTATCAGGTTAGTAGTGTAAATTCCTGTTTCTATAATGAGGACAATGCCCAAATTTTTGTAGGTGGCAATTTAGCAGCTGGTGGTTTCACTGGTAATGCAAGTAACGGTACTTTTGTGGATTTATACCAAGGACAAGGAGTTACTCCTACTCAAAATGGTAATACTAGCGCTAACACATCAGTCAGTGAAGGATCGAATAATATTGCCTACAATAGCCTAGCTTATGCACAGCGTATCAATCTTTTGGTGCTAGCACAGATGGCTAACGCTGCATCTACTGACCCACAGCAAGTCCAAGATGCCATTGCACAGCAACTACAACTATTAAATCTAACTACAACTACTGCCAGTGCAGCGCAACTATCCACTGTCCGTAATAACCAGTTAGTACTTTACTTTCAAGACCGTACCCGCCGTGTACCCTATGGTGAAGTTGGTTTTGGTGGAGATGCAATAATAAATCCTGCGACTAGTACAGATTATACGACTACTACTGTCTTACAAGGAAGTGGTGCGTCACTTCGTCCACAAGACACTTGGGTTTATCCGTTTCTTGCTAGTGATGGTCAAACTAAAACTAATTATTCCAATTTAACACTTAACATTAGTAATTCTAAACTGCTACCTAGTGCTACACAACCAACTCAGCAACAAACATTAGGTACAGAACAATACGTTGGCGATCGCATTTTGCTTGGTAATAACCTACCTGCATTGTGGTGGAACGGAACGACATTTGTTGGTTCAAATGCTACCACAGATACCCAAAATATTAAAAATGTTAACTGGGATAGCGGAAGTGGAACTCGCACTCGCAGCAGTCGTGTACAGCAATTAGCTGATTTAGGAACTGTTGACCGAGATGGAGATTGGGAATCAGCAGCAGCCACAGTACCAACTACTGTCGCTGCTCCTGTGGGTGGCTTGCGGGTAGTCACTGGTGCAGGGATTTATTTACCTCCACTTTTTATTGTTAGTAGTACCCAAGCTGTTTTGGACGCGGCGGCGGGAGCTACAAATAGAATTTGGTCAGATATGATGCCCGTGCCTAATACTATTGGCATTAATCTAGATACTTACAAGACTAATATAGTATTACCAAATATTATTAATACGCCGTATTTACGGATGCGGGCTACAGCTGTTTATCACTACCAAGCGAGTGGCTACAGTGCGACAAACCCTAAACCTATTGCTTGTATAAGTAGCTTTTACGACCCTACAAATAGCACTACAGCTAAAAATCTTGCATCTCTTCCATATAACGGCGGTACGGGTGGTAACTCCCATAATGGTATTGTCTACGCAGCTCCAACAAAGGCTGTTTCTGACTATTCAGCTTTACTAAAATACCAAGCTAATTTAATGTATCCCAATGGGCGGTTAGTAAATCCAGCACTGAACACCGCTATGGGGCTAGTAGCTGCCTCTGGGACACTCACAATCTCAGAGCAGTCTGCTATTGATGCTTCTATTTGTGCCATCCAAATATTAGATGGTACTATCGGCTCTCCAAGTACTAGCGTCATCCCTCACGGCGCAATTTCCGAAACTGCTTTTTTAGATGCCAGACAGATTAAGGCAATTCATAAAGATGTATCAACAGTTGGTGTAGAAACATTCACCAACGCTGATGGTGTAAATGGAAATGGAACTGGGACATCAACGCTTTGTTACTTTCAATATCCCTGTACTATTAATGCAACTGGGACAGTAGCAAACGTACCATCTGCATCTGCTGGTTCCACCGCTCCAGACTATGAACTCGCTAAAGAAACCCGCCAACCTCTGGAAATTCGCGCCACTGTATTAGACATTAGTAAGTTACGGGCAACTACTTATGGCACAGCAACACCACAAGAATACTTAATTCCCAATAGCGGTATTATTTACGCTACTCGTGATGATGCACTGCCGGATTTGAGTTATCCTGCTGGCATTACAGCAACAGATACAGCGATACAAATACAACCAAAAAAAGATACTCAAAAATCACAAAGCCCAGTAGATTATAAACTTGACCCAACTCGGCGTCCCAACGCCATTATGTTGATCAACGGCGACCCAATCTGGCGTGTTCAGACTTACAGAGATACAGAAAAGGGCTTGGTTCTAGCTTCTAACTTGCCTGTATATATTCTAGGCAACTTTAATACACATACCCAAGAAGAGTTTATAACAGGTCTAGCTACTGATTTGAGCAATTTTTACTCTCGCTCAGACCTTAATCCAAACTTTGCTTGTCGTACTGGTGATCCTAGACTACCAAATTGTAGCACTGGGGACGCATGGCGACCTGCCAGCGTATTGTCAGATGCGATCACACTTCTTTCTACTACCTATCAGACGGGCTACCGCAGCGATGGAGACTATGACCTGAATAATAACTTGGGAGATAACACTTCTATTACTGCATTTCAGAAGAATGGGTTTGCTTTTGTCAATAGTAGTAATTCTGTAGTTACTTCCAACAACAGTAATGTCGTCAATGCTGCCTGGTATGACACTTCTAATAATGACTATCCTCTTGCCCTTCTCACTAAAAACAGTTCTTACCTAAATAACTTGGTTACACCCATCCAGCGAAGGGTAAATGATACAAGTAATTTAAAAGGAGAATATTTAATGGAAGTATGTCAGACACTACCTGTTTCAGCTTGCGATCCGGGTACTGATACTCCAGGTAAGGGTTGGTACGTAACACTACCCGGTGATGGTAATGTTGCTCTATATCCAGCAGGTGTAAGAGCCTCGGATGTTACTGGTACTGGACAGACTTTTTCTCCGACGACTCTGGCGACTACCTATTTAGCAGGTACAACAGCACAATCACCGACTAATTCTAAATATCTGAGCTATCCTCGCCGTGTTGCCTTCCTCCGTGGGACATCAAAAAATTCTGTAACAAGGGGAGCACCTCCAACGCTTCCAACACTTCCAACACCTTATATAAATGGAGAACTAGCGCTTGATTCCAAAAATATACCAACCATTATAGGTATCCAGGGCGGGAAAATAACTTCATTTCCACTGAGTACTTTTAGTACTAGTAGTACTAATAGACCAGATACCAAAGCTAATGCTCTATGGTTCCGAACAGCCGATCTTAGTACTCCTACTCCTACTCCTACTCCTAATGACAATACTAAACCGCCACAGTTTACTCTAGGCTCAGGTACAAGCGATCAACCAGCTTTATCGCCAGTGTTACAAATTAGAGTTGCTTTCAGCACTACTGATGAAAGTTCATCAACACAAATAGGCCCTGGCAGTCAACAGGATTCTTACTGGCTGCAACAAGCAGCAAGTGCTGGTACCACCTTTAACTTAGTCGCAGCAGGGGGAGACACCCCAGCTCGTCCTAGAGAAGACAATGGTGGTTTACACAACTTTGTCCGCCTCTTGGAAAATTGGAACCCAACTGGTGCCTCAAGCAATGCTTATAGAGCTAAAATTAACGGCTCTTTTATCCAAAGAACTCGTAGTGCCTATGCTACTGCACCACTTGTAGCATACTTAAATGGCTCATCTCTGACAGCATATCCGATCAATAATGCTAGTGGTCAAGTACCTTATTACCAGCCTCCTAACCGGCAGTGGGGTTATGATGTCGGCTTGCTCTCACAATCACCAGACGCATTTTCGCAAAAGTTAGCGATAACGCCAAATAACAAACCCAATGAGTACTTTCGGGAAGTTAGTCGAGATGATACATGGGTGCAAACGTTGTTATGTGCCAAAAAAGCCTCAGACAGTACTTATGCCGTCGATGCCGATCAACGTCCTAGCTGTAGTTAATCTTTAATTCTTAGAAACTGGTGAGTAACTATGATTAAGCACAAACAACAGCAAGTAAGTCAACCATCTGATGAGTCTGGTTTCACGATCATTGAGTCACTGATAGCAATAATCGTGGTTGCTATTTTACTGGCAGCGATCGCGCCTACAATCGTCATTGCAACAGCAACTCGTGTCCAATCAAAACGCGTGGAACTAGCCACACAAGCTGCCAGAACTTTCATTGATGGTGTGAAAACCGGAGCAGTGGCAATTCCTCCTACCACTATTACATTGCTTCAATCAACCGATGCAACCAGGAGTTTAGCTGACAATTTACTTACCACGAGCGCCACAAGTATGCCAGTTCCTACAGCATCAACATCAACATCGTTATATTGCGTGACAAAAGACACAAACAACAACCTAACTATTACTCCCCCAACTGCCCCAATCTGTCCAAGTACCCTATTTTACATTCAGGCTGTAAAAATTATAGGAGCAGGAAGTACCCCAATTAATACCACAACAGGTTTACCAATCGATGGTTACGGTTTGGGAATTCGAGTTTATCGGTCAGATATTAACTTTACTAAAACTGTCAATGCTAGCGACAGTAGTAGCAATAAAAAACAAAACCCTTTCACTGGGAGTTTAGGCAATACCCAATCCCCACTAGTGGAAATGACCACTGTAATTGCTTCTAAAAACACTTCCTTCAATGCTCTGTGTCAGCGTCTTGCTATTCCTGCCACCACTCCTGTTACTACTAACAACACTTGCAATTAATCCTGTGCAGTCAGGTTTAAAGCTGATTTTTCAGGTTATGTGGAAAAACCAACGCGAAACCTAACCTCCTAGCCCCCTTCCCTTATAGGGAAGGGGGAAAATTCCAAACCTCTCTCCTTTTAGGAGAGAGGTTTGGAAGTGAGGTTTTCCAGATAAGAGTGAAAAGTCTGTGTAGCGCCGACTTGTATTCGCCTGGGCGACTACAAGTCGGGGCTACACAGACAAAACCTGCCTCCGCAGGGTTAACAAACCCTTGAATTTGTATTAGTCCACGGAGGTGGACTTTGGTTATGTAGTAGTAATTTATATTCGCCCAATACTTTTAAAACATCCTCTAGGGGGCAGACCGTAGTTATGAAGAATGTACTCAAATTTCTTCTCAGCATTCAGCTGAAACGCTCTAAGTTTGTTCAGCAAGTTAATGGTTTTACCCTGATAGAACTTTTGGTAGCCTTATTGATAGCATTCCTCGTGCTGACACCACTGCTATTTTTCATGGTTAATATTCTCAGTACAGATCAGAAGGAGCAAGCCAAGGCAAATTCTGAACAAGAAATCCAGACAGCAGTTGATTACATTGCCAATGATTTACAACAAGCTATCTACATATATGATAATACTGCACTGACTACCAATTCAAACACTGTCCCAGCAAGCTCAGGAATTAAAGACCAAATACCGCCTTCTAACATCGCTACTGGATGTAATTCTTCTACTTGTCAACCAATTCTGGTGTTTTGGAAACGCAAGTTTCTCTCAGGTGCGATTACACTTTCCAGCAGCACTACAGGCAGCACTACAGCAAACAAAATAGATGACACTTTTGTTTACTCACTAGTTGCCTACTATTTAATCAAAGATAGTAGTACTACTTGGTCAAAAGCGGCTCGTATTGCCAGATTTGAAATTAGCGATGGAGTTCTGGCTGCTAGTGGTACTACTGGTACTACTGGGAATTGTACTGGCTATTCCAATGATACATATATTGACACCAGCCACTGCCCCGATCGAGGTTTTCAGCGTTTTAACCTGAATCTAGCAAGTGCCGCAGGTCTAACTCAGAAAATGAATTCATGGACAGCTACAGCCTCAACAGCTTACACTCAACAAGCTTCTGTACTGATTGATTATATCGATCAAACTTCTATTGGTTCAACACTTCCTACTTGCCCCACTGGAACACTTAGTTCAGGTAGTTATATGGGCTTCTATACTTGCGTTGATGTTGCCAACACGACAGCACAGGTGTTTTTACGAGGTAATGCATTAGCTCGGTTGCAAACTAGCAATTTCGATTACTCTTCAAATAACCAAAGTTATTTTCCGACAGCAAGCGTCCGCGTACAGGGACGTGGATATTTATTTAGTAAATAAACTTGATAATACACAGCACAACAATGATGGGGCATTATGAGCAATATAACTTTAAAGTTATTCCACACTACGATGTGTAATAAAGACACCAAGAAGCGATTTCATCCTCAACAGGATACTGGCTTTACTTTAATCGAAATGCTTGTAGTAATCCTAATGATTGGAATTTTATCAGCGATCGCAGCTCCTAGTTGGTTTTCCTTTGTAAATCGACAGCAGGTAAATAAAGCAAACGACGCTGTTTTCGCCGCACTGCAAGAAGCACAGAGCCAAGCTAAAAAAACTAAACTTAGCTACAGTGTCAGTTTTCGGACAAATAGCACAACCAAAAATGTAGAGGTTGCTATTTATAGTACCACTGCTGGAATCAGCACATGGAAAACATTAGGGTCGGATGTGGGAGCCAATTCTAATCAATTACTGCTCGGCACAAATCTCAGTAGTGCAAACACTGTCAATTCTACTTCTACTGTATCCTACCCTGCTTCAAGTACGTCAACACAAATTACCTTTGACTATATGGGGGCTTTACCAACTTTACCAACTCCAAACTTTGGAACAGCTACAGGGTTAAAAATAGTGGTAGCTGTACCAAGCTCTGCAAATTCTACATCGCCTAGTAGCGTAAAACGATGCGTTATTGTGGAAACTCTCTTGGGAGCAATGGGAACAGCAAAAGACTCCCAATGCAGTTAAGTAATCTTCATAGTGAAAATTTATAAAAATACGAGATAATACTGAACAGAAAACTGCACTTTGAGAGCAAAATTGTAACATCTAGTGCAGTTTTATGATTTTAAATGCCTCAAAAATCGCCTTAATAAAATATAACTTTTGTCAAATGACTGAAAACATTGACTTTACTGTAGCTATCCCAACTTATAACGGTCAAAGTCGTTTGCCTGAACTACTAGAACGACTACAAAATCAACTATATACAGAACATTTATCTTGGGAAATTATAGTTGTAGATAATAACAGCACTGATAACACAGCTAAAGTTATTCAAACCTATCAACAAAATTGGCAGTGTCCTTATCCACTAAAGTACTTATTTGAAACGAGACAGGGAGCAGCATACGCCAGAGAAAGGGCAATTGAAGAAGCTAAAGGCAGATTTATAGGTTTTCTTGATGATGACAATTACCCAACATCCACCTGGGTAGCAGCAGCTTATGCTTTTGGTGAACAGCATCCTTTAGCCGGTGCTTATGGTAGCCAAGTTCATGGTGAGTTTGAAGTTGAACCACCCGAAAATTTTAAGAAAATAGCTTCTTTTTTAGCCATTACCGAGAGAGGTACAAAACCCCACCAATACAAAGCTCCCATGAAAATGCTACCTCCAGGGGCTGGCTTAGTAGTTCGCAAGCAGGCATGGGAGAGAACAGTTCCTAAAAATCTAGTTTTAAATCATAAAGGTAGAGAAGCTGGGTTAGCCAGTGAAGATTTAGAAGCAGTACTATATATCCAGCTAGGAGGTTGGGACATTTGGTACAACCCAGAAATGTGTATTTACCATAAAATCCCAGCATGGCGATTCCAAAGAAAATATTTAATTAGTTTATTTCGCTGTGTGGGTTTAAGTCGGCATCACCTTCGTATGCTGAGAATACAATCTTGGCAAAGACCTCTGGTGAGTTTAGCGTATTTAGTTAATGATTTACGCCAAATTATACTTTACGCGCTCAAATATCGAGGTACGTTTCAAAATGACTTAATTGCTGCTTGCGAGATTGAATTGCTCATGAGTAGCTTTATCAGTCCTTTTTACTTATTTAAAAAAAGATATTTGAATCTAGCGGTTCCCGACCTGGCGAGGTATCTTTTTAAAGCTATTAACCTTGGTAAAAAAGATTGGGGTGTACCTCAGTTGCCTAGAAAACGCCATAGCCACTTTTTAGCTTATCAGAAACTATCATAAAAAATATATAAATTGTGGTAATTAGGATGGATAAATTAATTAAAAATCTATTTTTAGACTTCACTGTAGCTATTCCTACATATAATGGGATAAACCGATTACCTCAGGTCTTAGATTTACTTTTAAAACAAACAGGAGTAGAACACCTAAATTGGGAAATTATTATTGTTGATAACAATAGTTCCGATAACACAGCAGAGTTGATTCAGGATTACCAAAAAAGCTGTAGTAATAACTTTCCTTTAAAGTACTTCCTAGAAACTAAACAGGGAGCCGCTTTTGCAAGGTTGCGGGCTGTGCGCGAAGCCGGAAGCCAGCTTATTGGATTTTTAGATGATGATGTCCTACCTGCGCTTGATTGGGTTGCACAAGCTGTAGCCTTTGGTAAAGAGTATCCTCACGCCGGAGCATATGGCGGTCAAGTTCATGCTGAATACGCAGTAAAACCACCAGAAAATTTTGAAAGAATTCAAGCTTTTTTAGCTGTAACAGAACACGGGCCAAATCCACATTTGTTTGATGCGGGTAATTTAAGGCTTCCTGCTGGTGCGGCGCTTGTTGTTCGGAAACAAGTATGGTGTGAAAATGTACCACAACGACCTAGTTTAAGTGGGAAGTTACCTGGTATTTTGGTGCAGGGTGATGACTATGAACCATTGCTTTACATACATTATGCAGGCTGGCAAATTTGGTATAACCCTACCATGCATAGTTATCATCAAATACCACATTGGCGACTTGAGAGAGATTACCTCCTAACTCTGGCACGCGGCTGTGGCTTGTGTGTTTTCCAGTTACGCTTGATAAATACTAAAAATTGGCAAAAACCAATAGTGTTTGTGAAAACTATTTTAGGTAATTTACGCCGAGTATTACGGCACTTTATTCAGTATAGAGGGCAATTGAAAAGTAATCTAATTGCTCTTTTTGAAATGGAATTTTACTTGGCTAGTATGATGAGTCCTTTTTACTCCTTGAGGCTTTATTTTAGGAAATTTTTTGTCCAATAGATAACTATATAAAACAATCCGGTTCAGTTAAGGATAATTGTAGGTTGGGTTGAACGTAGTGAAACCCAACAAAGTACCGAAAATGTTGGGTTTCGTCCCTCAAGCCAACCTACGCAGGTTAAGGTTTTTGACTTTAACTGAACCGTATGGCTAGATAAAATTAAAAAATAATAATTATTAAAAGCAAATATATGACTTTAATCTCTGTAATTATACCATCTTATAACAGCGAAAAAACTATAAAAACAACAATTGAATCCGTTCTCAGTCAAAGTTTTTCCGATTTAGAATTAATTGTAATCAATGATGGTTCAACAGACTCAACACTAGAGATTATTTCAAATTTTCAAGACTCCCGAATAAAAATATTTTCATTTGAGAATTCTGGTGGAAATATTAGTCGTAACCGTGGACTAAAACATGCTGCGGGAAAATTTGTTAGCTTTTTAGATGCAGATGATATTTGGACAGCCGATAAGTTGGCAAGCCAGTTGCAGGCTCTGCAAGAAAACTTAGGCGTAATGGTTGCTTATAGCTGGACTGATTATATCGATGAAAATGGTGAATTCTTACTTTCAGGTATGCATATCACTGTCAATGGTGATGTTTATGAAAAGCTATTAGTAAGTAATTTTCTAGAAAATGGTTCCAACGCCTTGATTCTTAGAGAAGCAATAATAGAATTAGGTGGATTTGATGAATCACTAAATGCTGGTCAGGATTGGGATATGTGGCTGCGATTAGCTTGTAAGTTCGATTTTGTCTGTGTACCATCTGTACAAATATTATACCGAATTAGTCCTAATTCACTTTCTTCTAATCTTGCAAGGCAGGAAAAAGCCTGTTTGCAAGTGCTAAAAAAAGCCTATCAGGTAAGACCATTAACTGATAAAAATATTTGGAGCTTAAGTCTGGCGAACCTTTATATGTACCTAACATGTAAAGCCCTACAACAGCCGTTTAGTAAATATAAAGGCACACTAGCAGCCAGATTTCTTTGGAAGTATTTACTTAACGATTCTTCAAGGTTACAGAGGATAAATCTAATCTTAAAACTTTTATTTAAAATTGCCGTCATCCTTATACTACCCACTACTTTGTCTACAAGGTTACTAACAAGCTTGAAGACAAAAGCTAAGAAAGTCAGGGTTATTCCATTCTCATCTAGCCCGCCTCAGAATGAATTCTGAGTCTAATAGCACTCATTCGTCTCAAGACGACTGAGAAAAGGTTATAGTCCGTTAAAACGTACTTTAGCTATAAAAAAAAGACCTTTAGTTCTGGGCGGTTTATGTCTAGAACGAAATAGCCCTGCTAAAAAAGTAAAACATTCTTAAATATGTGGTTAGTTGAAAACGAACTAAAAAATAACAATGAATACCCAGGTGCATTTTCCCTATCTAGTTAATACAAAGTATCTCTTTAAGAAGCCTTCTAACAGTGGTTTCACACTGCCAGAGATGTTAGTGGTTATTCTATTAATTGGTATATTAGCTACGGTGGGAATACCCAACTGGCTAACTTTTGTGAACACTCAACGCCTCAATACTGCCGGAAGCGAAGTTCACCTTGCTATGCGCCAAGCCAAAAGCAAAGCTACCAAGGAAAAATTGACTTGGCAAGCTAGTTTTCGTGAACAAAACGGTATTGTTCAATGGGCCGTTCATCCTGCTACAGTAAACCCATCTGCTGCTAACTGGAATAATCTACATTCTAATGTGCATTTAGATGCGGAAACAACCCTACAAGAAACAAATGGCATCAGGCAAATCCAATTTGATTACAGAGGTAATGTTAGGCAACCACCGCTAGGACGAATAACACTATCTAGCAAGTCTGGTGGTAAAGCTAAACGTTGCATTTTTATTTCGACGATTTTAGGAACAGTGCGAACAGCAAAGGAGCATACTACAACTGATGACGACAAGTATTGCTATTAAGATATTTTTTGTTGAGTTAATTAGACAAGGTATTGTGTGCTGAACTTACCAGCAAACCCAAAACAGCACTTGATTATTTTCACCCGCTATCCAGAACCAGGTAAGACCAAAACCCGATTGATACCTGTTTTGGGGGCTGTTGGTGCTGCCAATCTTCAATGCCAGATGACTGAATATACAATATTTCAGGTTCAAGAATTGCAAAAAACCATTGACATATCTGTGGAAGTGCGCTTTGCAGGTGGCGATTCGCAACTCATGGAAGACTGGCTGGGGTTGGATTTGGTTTACCAGTCTCAAGGTGAAGGCGATCTAGGTTCGCGGATGGCGCGATCGCTTTTCGATGCCTTTCAATCTGGTGCAGAAAATGTAATTATCATCGGTACAGATTGCCCTGGACTGAATGCCCAGATTCTAGCAACAGCCTTTGAGAAGTTACACACCTTTGATCTCGTACTTGGCCCTGCGATCGATGGTGGATATTACTTAATTGGTTTGCGCCAACCCATCCCGGAGTTATTCCTTAACATCGAATGGGGAACTGCTCAAGTATTTCAGAAAACCGTGGATATTGCCCAGAAACTGAATTTATCTCATGTGAACTTGTCACCTTTAGCTGATGTTGACCGACCGGAGGATCTGCCAATTTGGGAACAAGCCCTTGCAGGGGAGATGAGGGAAATGAGGGAGATATAGTTAAAAGGGCGGTTAGAAACCGCCATCAGCAATTTGACACGTATGCACATCTGTGCTAAAGCATAAAATCCCTGTATTACGACCGATTGAGAACTGCAATAAGGGAAATCGGGTAATTAATCAGTCTTTTCCTCCAGCCCCGCATTAGATTCGTATCTTCAAATACTAGGAATTTCCTGAAGACACTGCACATAACAAATGTTACTGTGGTCTAGTTGAAAACCAAGAGGCAGATAGCCTTTACCAGTATTGAATCTGCTTTGTGTTTCTATACAACAGTCACGGTCATGGGCACAATATTTAAGTAGCTTGAAATATGAAAATCACTCGTATTCACCGCCAGTTTCAAAAACTATGGTTAACCGTTTTACTTCCGTGAGTACTGCCCTCACAGTTAAGGTAGTTGGAATAATCTGCATTTTGTCCTTTTTCGTTGACTTTTTGATTCTATTGTTACCCTTTCAACCTACTGATCGGGTATGGCAAATCAACTTGGCAACAGCGCTAGTTGATCGGGGAATTGTTCCTTTAGTCGGTTTGGGGCTTCTGTTTGCTGCCTATTGGATTGAAAACGCTGATGCCGGAAGCGATCGCCCCCAAGGTATCGATTTAAGATTTCCCGCCGTGATCCTCTCAAGTATTTTAGGGTTGATGTTCTTGCTGATTTTTCCCCTGCACCTGAATAACGTCAATCAAGCTAAGACTCAAGCAGTCAACCGCATCACCCAAGAAGCAGATCAGGCAGAAAATCAACTGAACACTCGGTTAACGCAATTGCAAGCACAACTGACTACTGAGCAAGGAAAAGCTCAACTAGAGCAGCTGCGAAACCAAACCAAAGCTCAGTTTAGTGAAATCCTCAAAGATGACCAAAAATATAAGCAAGCACTTGAAAGCTCTCAAATTCCCGCAAATATCAAAGAGTTACTCAAGAAGGCTAAAAAAGATCCCCAAGTACTTGACAAGGCTATCGAACAACAAACAGATGTTCAGACGCTGCAAACTCAACAACTGAGCCAACTTCGCCAGCGCAGAGACGAAGCACAGCAACAAGCTAAAGATACTGCTTGGAAGTCTGGACTGCGGATTGGGATTAGCAGTTTGCTGTTGTCCATTGGTTACATTATCATTGGCTGGACAGGCTTAAGAGGTAGAGGTGCTGTACAAGGTGGTAAACCTAGAGCTACCGCACGCTAATCCACTATTGGCATGGCAGTAGGACGTATCCAATAATTGTTGACGGCTGATACTGCCATGCGGCCAATAACAATAAAAAGGCAATTATCACTGAGTAAAATCACTATAAAACTTGGCTAATGTTCTCAATTTACATACTGACATATAACGAAGAACTAGATATTGCCGCTTGTATCGAATCGGCGATGCTAGCGGATGACATCATTGTTGTGGATTCATGCAGTAGCGATCGCACTGTGGAAATCGCTAGTCGCTATCCCATCCGCGTCGTCCAACACGCTTTTGAAAGCCACGGACGCCAACGCACCTGGATGTTAGAGTCTATCCCCCCGCAGCACGAATGGCTTTACATTCTCGAAGCTGACGAGCGCATGACACCAGAACTGTTCGCGGAATGCGAAAAGGCAAGTCAGAATCCAGACTACATCGGTTACTACGTAGCTGAACGTGTCATGTTCATGAATCGTTGGATTCGCTACAGCACACAGTATCCCCGTTACCAAATGCGACTCTTCCGCCACGGTAAAGTGTGGTTTACAGACTACGGTCATACTGAGCGGGAAGTTTGTGAGGGTGCAACTAGCTTTTTAAAAGAAACATACCCACACTACACTTGTAGTAAAGGCTTGAGTCGCTGGATTGAAAAGCACAACCGTTATTCTACAGATGAAGCTCAAGAAACGCTGTATCAGCTAGAACAGGGAAAGGTTAACTGGGGAGATTTATTCTTTGGCAAATCGGAAGTCGAAAAACGCCGCGCCTTGAAAGATTTGTCTTTGCGTTTACCCGCCAGACCGTTGCTACGGTTTATATATATGTATTTTATCTTAGGCGGCTGTCTAGATGGACGCGCTGGACTTGCTTGGTGTACATTGCAGGCATTCTACGAATATCTGATTTTGCTCAAAGTTTGGGAAATGAAGTATCTACCAAAACCTAATTTAGATGCAACAGTAATTCTGGCACAGGGGAGTATAAAATAATTTCAGTGCGCGGATTCTAAAACTACACAGGCTGATGTGGCGTAAAGGGGACTGGAGACTAGAAGGATTACGCAGTAAAATCAACAAGCAGCGATCAGGCGGGTACGCGATCGCAAGATTGGACAATATTTTAAGCAATAGTGCCTATTGACAAATAGTTTATAACCTGAAGTTGTCACCAATAGCCAGAGGCTGGAAACGAGGTTTTAAAGGGGTTTGGGCTTAAGTTGACACCAATGACAGATGTGTGCAACTACCGCGTGTTCAACATAAACGATAACCACTATAATAAATTAATATTTTTAACGAAACATTTTCATAAAAGCTGCTCCGGCTCAACTGACCAGATAAAATAATTCTTCAGTTTACCCGGTCGTGCTTTCACAATCATCAGCAGCTTTTGATTGAGCGCGGTAGATTAGTAATACTTAAGAGACTTGCAATAATCATTTACAAGTCTTAAAAAAAAGTAACATCCTCTGAGAATAACTAGTCGCCATCGGATTGGTTGATATCTATGTGTATGCTTGTAGGAAAATAGCTGATTTACAGTAACAAGTACGTGTTTTTGCGACAGCAGCCAACTTCCTAGCCTTTTGGACAGTTACTTGCAGCAGAAGCTGCCAAAGTTAAAGTCTTCGGAATTTGACGAATCTGCTGGTATGCATACCAATAACAAAAGTTCCTCTAGCTTAAAACAGGAGAATCGTGGCTTGGTAATCGATCGCCTAAAACAGGACTTAAAAAACGACCTGATTGCTGGTTTGTTGGTAGTAATTCCCCTAGCAACCACTATCTGGCTGACAATTACCATTGCTACTTGGGTAATCAACTTCCTCACCCAAATTCCCAAACAACTGAATCCCTTTGATGGGTTAAACCCCATTCTAGTAAATATACTGAATTTAGTAGTGGGATTGGCTGTACCACTACTAAGTATACTATTAATGGGCTTGATGGCTCGCAATATTGCTGGGCGCTGGTTGTTAGATTTTGGTGAGCGATTATTACACGCCATTCCTTTAGCGGGACAGGTATACAAAACCCTCAAACAGCTTTTAGAAACAATTCTAAAAGATTCTAATGGCAAGTTTCGCCGGGTAATTTTGGTAGAGTATCCCCGCCGAGGAATTTGGGCGATCGCCTTTGTCACTGGTGCAATCAGCAGTGATATCCAAGCCCAGATGTCTCGTCCCGTGCTAAGTGTTTTTATCCCCACCACCCCAAATCCCACTACCGGATGGTACGCAGTTGTTCCTGAAGACGAGGTGGTGAACCTCTCCATGTCCATCGAAGACGCCTTTAAAATAGTTGTATCAGGTGGGATTGTCGCCCCCAATACGCCCTTGGTTTTCGCCAAAGAGTCCACACTGGAAGTGAACCACGACGAAATCAAGCAGCAGGTTATTCCCGTTGAAGAAACTTAAAATCAATCTGGCATAGTCACAAGCAAATGCGTAATGTTGTTGTTTAACTGTGCCAAAGTTGATAGACTAATAAGTTTGTCTTGCCTAGTTAATCAGTTCTCGCACAATCACTCCTCAGTTTTATGCAACCTCGTAAACCCCAGCAAATTGCTCGTGAATTGGCGCTTTTAAGCCTTAGCCAATTACCAGTCAACCCAAAGAAATTAGATAAATTGGAAGACGATCAACTAGTATCCAAGTTGGTGCTAGGAGCGGTACGCACCCTAACTTCAGAAGTGCAAGATACCCTCGATAATGCCGCAGGTGAACTGCAACGCAGTAACGATCGCCTCTTAAGTAGCCAAACTCGGGCTTCCGACCTCGATACTGCTAGAACAATGCTGCAAGAAGCGATCGCCTGCACCCAGACAGCAATCAATCAGTTGGGCACGGCAGTTGATTTCCCAGTACTGATTCAGTTAGCTAATCAGGATAAGGGAGTCCGTAATTACGCAAAAGAGCTTGTGATTACCGTCAACGAAAATCGACACATTATAGATGAACTCCTTTCTAGTGCCTTAGTAGATTGGCAAGTAAATCGCCTCGCCCAAATTGACCGCGATATCCTGCAAATCGCTGTGGCAGAAATGAAGTTCTTAGGAGTTCCAGACAGTATCGCCATCAACGAAGCTGTGGAACTAGCCAAACGCTACAGTGGAGACGATGGTCATCGGTTTATTAACGGTGTTTTGCGCCGAGTCAGTGACCAGAAGAAAACAGCATAGCCTTTTATACTTACTTCCCAAAGTGACGAGGATGAAGAAGACAAGGGGACAAGGAGAATAGCCCAATGCCCAATGCCCCATGCCCCAAGTTAAATTAAACTCTTGACATCCTCACCGGACTAAAGCCACGGTGATTCCCAAACATTACTATTTGGGTTCCTGCTTCATAGCAACTGCCTCCACCTCCCGAAGGGTTTTCTGGTCTTACGTTCGCTCCACAGGCTTTGGTTTTGAGCTTCCCGCAAGCCCTGCGGTACTGTAGTATTATACCAAAAGCCGTCCTATAAGGACGGGGTTTTAGACCCAATTTTTCGATAACTTATAACTCATAACTCATATAACCAATACTGCTGCAATGGTTTTTAATTGGTTCCGTCGTCAATATAACGATTCCTCTGATCAGAAGCAGGAAGAAACTCCTCCTGCACAAGAACCCCAAACAGAGCCAACCGAAACATCAACGCCAACTGCTGAAACTTCACCAGACGCAACGGCAGACTTGTTGGCGTTTGCTAAAGCTGCTTACAAAAATATTCAGCAAAAACAACAAGCCGAGGTAGTAGAAACCCCCCCTGATTCAGCAGATACCTCAGCACCATCAGCACAACCTGAAACTCCAGAAACGGCAATTGCCCAAATCACCGAACCAGAAGCAACTGAGAAACCTGTTAGTACAACCGTAGAAACTGTACAGCCAGAAGTTATCCAAGCTGCTACTGAGGAAGAAATTACAGAAGATTCCTCAGTGGCAGCAATTGCTGATCAGGCAGATATCAAAAGCCCAGAACTAACGACAAGTGAAGCTGAACCAACACTCACCGAACCACTAGCTACGCCAGAGGCAGCACAGCCAACAGCACTATCTTTCTTAGAACGAGCGGCGGCAGAACGGCAAGCCAAGCTGGAACAACTAGTAGCCACCGCCATTGAAGTCCCAGAAGCGGAGGTAGTACAGCCAGTAGCTACAACCTCAGAGACAGGAGAGGAAATTCCCGGACTGGTATTTGATGATGGGTTTGTCTGGTCGGCAAGAGTTCTCGCAGCTCAAGGTAGAAGTCCAGAAGACGTTTCTATTGAAGAAATTACCTGGCTGAAAAAGCTCCGGCAAGGGTTAGACAAAACTCGCCGGAGTATTCTCAACCAACTGAAGGCGATTGTTGGTCAAGGGCCGCTTAACCAAGCTGCTGTGACGGAAATTGAGGCATTGCTCCTGCAAGCTGATGTGGGTGTCGAGGCGACAGACTTTATTATTAATGCTCTACAGACAAAACTTCGAGAAGAAGTTACTGCACCTGAAGAAGCGATCGCTTACCTGAAAAAAATCCTCCGGGATATGCTGGATGCGCCGAGCAAAACATCCCACCAAACTACCTTTACCCCAGAAAAAGAAACCTTAAACATTTGGTTAATCACCGGGGTGAATGGTGCCGGTAAAACCACCACCATCGGCAAAATTGCCCACTTGGGACAAAAATCTGGCTATAAATGCTTGATTGGGGCAGCAGATACCTTCCGTGCCGCCGCCGTGGAACAGGTAAAGGTTTGGGGTAGCAGAAGTGGTGTGGAAGTAATTGCCAATCCAGGAAAGAATACAGATCCGGCAGCAGTTGTATTTGATGCGATCGCAGCCGCCCAAGCGCGTCAAACCGAATTACTTCTGATAGATACAGCTGGGCGACTGCAAAACAAGAAAAATTTAATGGACGAGCTCGGTAAAATCCGGCGAATTATCGACAAAAAAGCCCCAAATGCCAAAATAGAATCTCTTTTAGTTCTAGATGCCACTTTAGGTCAAAATGGACTGCGACAAGCTGAAGTTTTCTCTCAAGCTGCCCAACTGAGTGGCGTTGTCTTAACCAAGCTGGATGGCACCGCCAAAGGCGGCGTTGCCCTTGCTGTTGTGCAGCAGCTAGGTTTACCCATTCGCTTTATTGGTGCTGGCGAAGGAATTGAAGACCTGCGCCCCTTTTCCAGCTATGAGTTTGTCGAGGCTCTCTTGAGTGGCTAGTTGAAAAATTTGGAGTTAAAAATTTTTCTTGACAAGGTGATCAATTTACGGATGACTGAATCTGGTATTATCACTTGAACTAACTAGAAACAAAATACTGGAAACATCTCAAGTCCTAAAACCATGAGTTTGTCCCAATAAACGGGTGACTTTTTGACATACTCCTACACTGACTGCAAACAGTACAGTGTAGGCTTATCAGTGACTCCAAGTATCCCGTCGGATAAAACACTCTCGCTTTATTTATACTGCACGAGATGTCTCTCCTCACAGTTGAACAATACAAGAATGTTCAATTCTTTGTACTTCTGAAATTTTACCCATCCAGTAACTGGATGGAAACCCATATTCCAGATTGTCTTCTCTACGAGAGGCTAGGCCAAGGTGTTAGGGTCTGGTAGAGAAGATTCCAAATATCGTTACAAAGCAAATGGCAAAACTAAATCGAGAGGTTTGAACTCTGATGGTTAAACGACAACACTCTTTCTGGCTTATGACTTAAAATTCTTGGAGGATATTTTTTCGAGATTTAGTGTCACCTTTTCTATTCATATCTTACACTTGCCAAATGACTCTTTCCTAAAATCAATTACAGGCTAATGGTTTAAGTCTGTTACCACTGACTCAAAAGATCGGCTGACCTTACTTTTTTCTCGTTTCAATGGGTTTAAGTTTTGCATCTTCAGCAACTCAAAATTTGTAAAACGAGAAATTCAAAATGGAAAAGCTTAATCTTGACCATTATCCCGACAATTATGGTATACAAATTAAGTATTTGAAGACTTATTTACATATTCTCAGGTTTGGGAATGAGTGCAAGTCTGTTTTTTCCCAAACCAAGCTGGATTTTAGCGCTTCTAGAGGTTTTCACTCAAAATACTTCTAGTCTCCTAGTTGCCTCTACCCAAACAGTCACTCTGAAAGCGTTAGGAATTATTCTTTGAATAGAGTATTTTTATAACTTTAGAGATATGCTTTGGGAATTAAGTTATGAAAAAATGAAAAGTTTTCTTAACTATCACCGAAACTAGTAATTTTTACGGGTTGGATTTGGACTAAAAATACATGATTTGAAATTACTAATATTCCATCAGAAATAGAATAAGCAAATAAAATACTTATAAAATTTGCCTGTTACGTCTTTATACTCTTGCTAAAATCACAAGTATTGTCTAAATATGGTTTAGCAATGCCAAAGCCAAAAGATTTATAAGTAATCTAAAATCTGCCAATATAAAGTGCAATAGTACCTGTGCCTGTGTCTCAACTGCCCTCTCAACCCACTGAAAACAATAGTAGTGCCGCGACGGATGTTACACCAGTCGTGGCACTCAAAGAACTCGTGGCAAGGTTGCACCGGGAACAGAACAAAATTCAAGATTTGCTAAGTTCTTTAGGATTTGCCCTGAGAAGTTTCAATAATTTGAATCAGTTTTTGGAACTGATCCCGCTGATGGCAACAAGAGTGACAGATGCAGACGGCAGCGCCCTGTTTCTCTACAAACATGGTCAAGTTAGGTTAGAGCAGTTACATTGGCAAGATAGTCGCCAGCGAAAGAATATCCGCAAAGCGCTAGAAATAGCCAGCAGTCAAATCATTATGCCCAATACTACCCCTGTAGCCAATGCCACGGGGATTTTAGATGACCAGATGCATCGCTATTTGGGGCCAGATGTGCAAATCTTTGGTACGGCGATTTTGGTGAAGCATACAGAACGGGGATGGCTCTATGTCTTGAGCCGCGATCCAGAATATAGTTGGACAGAAACTAGGCAAAAGTTAGTTAGGTTAGTGGCAGACCAAACAGCAGTAGCGATCGAAAACGATGAACTAGCTGTAGAACTAAGAAAAAAAGAACGCCTAGATCAAGAACTAGAAATTGGCGCAGAAATTCAACGGCGACTTCTACCACGTCAATGCCCCATAATCCCTGGTGTAGTCCTGGCGGCACGTTGTAAACCTGCCAATCGCGTTGGCGGAGACTACTACGACTTTATTGCTACCAATCACAATAAGATTCAGCCCAAGACTAAAGGCGACACGGAAACTAGTCGCTGGGGTTTGGTTATTGGAGATGTCATGGGCAAAGGTGTCCCTGCTGGGCTAATTATGACGATGATGCGGGGAATGCTACGGGGAGAAGTGCTACATGGTAATTCCCCAGCCGGAATTTTACAAAACTTAAATAGAGTTATGTATGCGGATTTGGAAAATTCCCATCGCTTTGTAACGCTATTTTACTCAGAATATAATCCCTACAGCCGAATTTTGTCTTATAGTAATGCGGCACACAATCCTCCTTTGTGGTGGCACGCAGCCACGAAAACCGTCAGCCGTTTAGATACTCTAGGAATGTTAATCGGTTTGGATGCTAACAGCCAATATGAAGATGCACAGGTACAGTTAGAGCCTGGGGATACAATTATTTACTATACAGATGGCTTGACCGATGCTGCTGCCGCAGGTGGCGATCGCTTCGATGAAGATAATTTTGTCGCTGGCTTCAATACGGCTTGTAAGTACTGCAATGGGCCAGAGGAAATTGTGGATTACCTCTTTGACCAAGTTCAGCAATTCATCGGTGCTGATAAGCAAAACACTGATGATATGACACTAGTTGTTCTGCAAATTTTATAGTCATTAGATATTTTTGCTTGATCAAGTCATGAGTCAACGCTTAAACTCATGGTGACAGGGGATTCAGCAGAGTGATTAAATTTTTGATTTATTTTTTCTTTGACTTTCCGTAGCGATCGCCTAAATGGTCGCAGATCAACCTTTTTTGGTGACTTGTTTGTATTTAGCCTTTAGGATGATACATAAAAAATGATCCTTAGAATACTTTTCTCATCAAGTAAAAACTATATATTTTGCACATCTAGCACAGTAGGAAACGCCGAGAGGGAGACTAGGTAAAAGGTAAAAGGTACAAGGTAAAAAATAAAAGGTAAATTTACTTCTTCATTTTTGCTTTCTTTCTATCCTTGTAACGCAAGCATTTGGCCTGCTCCGTTTCGGCGTTTTAATTTTTCCTTTCTCCGCCGTAGCAAGTTCACAACAGCTACGACGGAGTTTTGCTTTCTTTGTTTCTTATGTCTAGATTTGGTTGTTTTAAAAGTTATTAACCCTCATTTAATGATTTGTCAAGACATTTCTGAAAATATTTTAGATGAAGAATTCAGATGGCTATTAGCTATTCTTGCGCCCCAGCTTTTTGGAGACTTTGGACGACATTCTTATAACCATTAAATTCTGCAATCATCAAAGCAGTATAACCACCCTGGTTTTTCAAATTCACATTTGCCCCAGCTTCGAGTAATAACTGCACAATTTCGTCATAACCTGCTGAGGCAGCCCACATCAATGATGTCGCCCTGGCGGAGTCTTGAAAATTCACATCTGCCCCCTTTGCCAGCAGCAAATGTATAATCTCTGTGTGCTTGCGTTCGGTTGCCTTGATCAAAGCAGTTTTGCCATCATCCCCCGGAGTATTGGCATCAGCACCATAGTCTAGCAACACTTTCACTGTTTGGGTGTGTCCTTGTAATGCAGCCAATGTCAAAGGTACTTCACCAAGATTTTTCTGATGAATATCTCCCCCAGAATGCAGCAATGCCTCGACAATTTGGCTGTGTCCCTGCAACGCTGCTACAAGCAGTGGCGTATCACCCAGATGGTTCCTAATTTGGACATCTGCACCCCTGTTAAGTAACACTTGCACCACATCAATGTAGCCTTCCACAACGGCAAGATGTAAGGCAGTTTCACCATCTTGGTCTTGGAAATTAATCTCGGCACCTCGATCTACTAAAGCTGCTGCGATCGCACTGTGCCCAGCAGCAGCTGCTGCCGATAATGCAGTTCCACCATCAGCGTTTTTCAGATTCACATCAGCCCCTGCTGCTAGCAATGCTTCCACAACTTCCAGATGTCCCAAGTCTGCCGCTAATGTTAAGAGTGTCTCACCCTCTTGATCTTGGATATTCACATCGACATCAGTTTGGAGAATTGCTTGTAGAACTTCTATTTTTCCCTGCTTAACGGCGAGTTTCAACGCAGTATCATCATCTTTATCTGCGATATTAACTTGGGCATCAGCAGCCAATAAGACTCGCACTACATCAATATAACCTTTGAGTACTGCTGCCATTAAAGCTGTGCTGCCATCTTCATTAGTGGCATTGACATCAGCACCTCTGGATAATAAAAGCTGCACAATGTCAAGCTGTTTGGCACTAACAGCCAACATCAAAGCCGTCAAACCATAGAGTTTTCGGGGCAAGTTAATATCTGCCCCAGCATCCAGAAGCGATCGCACAATTTCGGTGTAGCCTAAATTGGCAGCAAACATTAACGCCGTCGTGCCTTGGCGATCGCACGCATCCACCAAGGCACCAGCAGCCAGTAGCGGACACAGCCCCTTGATATCGCCACTTTTAGCAGCTTTTAGCAGCAAAGTATCGTTGTTTTCAGTCATGGATCAGATCCCACACAGGGGTTTTGTTCGTCTACCCTCAAAATTTAGTCTGAGATTGTTTATCCACTTTGGCAAGAGGGTTATGCAATTCAAAATTCACTCATTCAAAATTCAAAATTAAGAAATACAGTCTTGGCAAGCATTCTATCTCTTGACTGGATGCAAATTAAAGTAAGGGAGGCTTCACTCTTGTTTTCTCTCCCCATCCCTGGGCCTGTTTTAATTTGTGCAACTTTAAGCACAGAAAATAGAGTTATGCTAATTTTTATGAAGATTTAATAATTAGGCGAGAACACGATGAGTCTGGAACTTTCTGCGTCGGTGAAATATTGGCTGAACTTCATCCATCCGGTGCTCATGTGGGCGCTATTAGCACTCTCAATTTATGCTGCCTATTTGGGACTGCAAGTACAGCATACCAGAAATGCTCAGGGAGAAGAAAAGAAAGAACTGATTAAAGGTAGATATAACGTCAGACACTACCAAATGGGGTCTATACTCCTAGCTTTGATGGTAGCAGGTGCGATCGGAGCTATGGCTGTCACCTACATTAATCATGGTAAGTTATTTGTCGGCACTCACCTGTTAGCAGGACTGGGCATGACGAGTCTAATAGCATTTTCTGCTGCTTTGTCCCCTTATATGCAGAAAGGGGCAAATTGGGCGCGTGCAACTCACATTTTGCTAAATTTCACGCTTTTGGGACTTTTTGCTTGGCAGGCTGTCACCGGCGTGCAAATTGTTCAAAGAATTCTCACTGGTGCATAAATAAGTAGTCCTTTGTCAGTTGTCATAAACTAATAGCAACTGACAAAGGACTCTTGACTCACCGCTTTTGCTTGGAATTGACACCAAAGGGTATTTCCAAAGATTTCTGAAAATCTTCCTGAACTTTGCGAGTTAAGCGGCGGGAGACTTGGCGGACAATTTGGTTAAGTAAGCGATCGCCTGTAGATTGAATTATAGACTGGGGTAATCGCTGAATAAACCTGGGAAAGTGCAAATAAACCCTTAAATCCAATTCCCATTCAACTCTCGTAACCTCGCCAATGCGAGTGGAAGCATCGGTTTCTATTAACTGTAGAGATGCTCGATAATCGACGTCATAACCAGGCGGATAGTAGTCAGGAATGGGGATTGTACGGATACGGTAAATACCTTCCTCTGGGGGCAACAATTCCAAACCAATTTTCGGTTCTACTTCATAACCAAAAGCACCAAAACGACCAATTACTAAAGCGTAGCCATTTTCCCCAAGTGATTGCACTTTCATGGGTTCAGCGCAATGAGAAAACCATGAGGCGTGAGCATTAAGATAGTCAGCAACCTTCTCTATTGGGGCAGGCATTTCCATAAAATCTTCATAACGACCGGAAAATGTTGTGAGCGTCGCTACATTTGCTTGTCTTAATACGTCCTCGGCTTCTTCTTGGTTGGACGCTACAGGTAAAACTGCTTCTGTTATTTCCCAGGATTTATATTCGCTTTTTCTTGAAAGCATAAATGCGTTACTGTATAATTTTGTGTCGGTCTATATTAATAGTTCCCCAGATGCTTGGGTCATTTCGTACTAGTATCCCATTTTCACCGAAACCTCATTAATCTGCCATCAACTCCATAGAATTACTAAAATCAAGAACTGAACAAGCACATAATAGTTTCCCAGGATAACATTTCTCATGAAAGCATTTGTAGCAGGGGCAACGGGTGAAACAGGTCGCCGGATTGTGCAAGAATTGATAGCGCGGAATATTCCCGTCCGAGCCTTGGTGCGGGATATAGAGAAAGCTAGGGGTATTCTGTCTCCTGAAGCCGAATTGGTAGTAGGCGACGTGTTACAACCAGAAAGTCTGACTGCTGCGTTGGGAGATAGCACAGTTTTGTTAGTTGCGACTGGAGCAAAACCGAGCTTTGACCCCACTGGCCCCTATAAAGTAGATTTTGAAGGAACTAAAAATTTAGTAAATGCTGCCAAGGCAAAGGGAATTGAGCATTTTGTCTTAGTTTCTTCTTTGTGTACTTCGCAGTTATTCCATCCACTAAACTTGTTTTGGCTGATTTTGCTGTGGAAAAAACAAGCTGAAGAGTATATCCAGAAAAGTGGTCTTACCTATACGATTCTGCGGCCTGGTGGGTTGAAGAATGAAGATAACCTCGACGCGATCATAATGCAAAGTGCTGATACACTGTTTGACGGTAGCATACCCAGGCAAAAAGTTGCCCAAGTTGCTGTTGAGGCACTGTTTGAAACAGATGCACGCAATAAAATTGTCGAGATTGTTGCCAAACCGGAAGCAGCCTCAAAAAGCTTTAAGGAGCTATTTCAACAGTGCTGATATCCTAGAGGATTCTATTATCCAAAACGATCGGCTCACATCTTCATGGAAAAGCGATGTCTACGCCTACGCACTTTGTCAAGTAGTTTGCTTCATCTAAATTGACCGCCCTTGATTCTACTTTCCAAAGCGATCGCTCCATCCTACACCCAAAACGTAGGGTTAAAGCGCATTGATCATACGACGCTTTACCCCTACACTCATTCACGAGAGACACGCGATCGCTCTGAAAAATTACCTCTAAAAAAATGCGATATAAAATCACTTTTATTGTGGGAAGTACTCACTATTAAAAATATCTTCAGGAGTAAAAGGGCATTGTTCTGGAAAAATCTCAGGGGATAAACCTGTTTTTTGAATTGCTTGCCTTCTGGCTTTAATATAAACTGCATCCAAGCAGCTAAGAGAATAGTTATAAAGTGTATTGGAACGAAAATAAAATTCTAGCTCATCACGGAAATTAGTTATTTCTATTTGCCAGCCTCGTTGACAATTCTCTTTTTCAGTTTCCCAATAACGATAAACTAAAAGATGAATTAACAATTGTTTTAAGTAACTTTCTACTTTTCGTCTTTGTTCAATTCCCAAAGCTTCAATTTCTTCTGATAAATGTTGCCAATCCAGATTTTCAATATCTTTGTTTTCTAATTGTTTAAGTGTTGTTTCTACCCATAAATAATAATCTTCGTCGTAAAGGGTAGGTTCAACAGATTTTAATATTTCTGTTGTCATAGCTAATCGCTGGGAAAATTAACTATCTAATTATAACATAGGTAGGCGTAGCTCTTTCTCCTTCATCAACAAAAAGCGATCGCCTTAAGTTTCAGCCTATCATCAATAACAACTAATGTGATTTTGAGGAGGATGATTTTATTGGATCAGTTTTTTGCCATAAGCTAAAAAAATCGTTATGGAATCGTCAAAGTTCTAAACAACAGATTGAAGAATAATTCAGCTATTCTGAATTCAGGAGTCAGAATCAATAATAACAGAATAAATATCTCGGTTATTTCAGATTACCTGTAATTATAAGTTATATTTTCGATATATCTCTTTTTCAAGTTCAAGCTTTTATTCATCTATCTGTATTATCATTGCATCTTCTGCTCCATACTCATAGGTCATGAGTTGATATAGTTCTGATTTACAGCACTCAGAAATAACGGATATCATGTAACTAACAATCAGGTGTGAACTTTGTCAGAATAAGTTCGTCAATCATTGTTGTTAGCAAAGAGAGCGAATTTGAAGGAGTTGGACTCTGAAAGGCTTTGAATTCAAAGGTGTTGAAAAACTTATTGGGCCAATAGCCGCGCTTCTCGGCTTTGTGTATTTGTTGCAATGGTATATTGGAGACTTGCGATCGCCTTCTGATCCCATCTTTGAAAATAAACAGCCGCCTTTGGTGATGAAACAGGGCGACCCCTATATCCGCGCTTTAATGCGAACCATCTCGGCGAGTGAGGCTAGTGGGAAGCGTCCTTATTCGCTGTTGTATGGTGGACAGCAAGTCAACGACCTTAGCCGACATCCTGAGATATGCGTCACAATTGTTATAGGCCCCAACACAGGTAATTGTTCTACAGCTGCTGGCAGATATCAAATTATCAACATTACTTGGTATCGTTTAGCCCCCCGTTATCACCCAAAGCCGATGCAGATGATGTTTTGGACTGGTTATAGTTTTGAAGCAGAATATCAAGATGTAGTAGTTTACCGTTGGTTAAGTGATTCTAAAGTTTGGGAAACTGATATTTCTCAACTGTTGCGTCAGGGAAAGTTAAATGATGTTTTGCGGCTACTCTCTCCCACCTGGACAAGTCTAGGATATGGCATAGAAACTAATTCTGTTAGTAGCTCTTTGTCTAAGATTTATCAGAAAATGTTGCAAGAGGAATTAACCGCAGCGAAGCAACCACCAAAAGTTAACTCAGCCCCAACTCCCCAGATTCAGCCATTAGGTAAGCAGCCAAAGAAGCAGTAAAATCAGTTTACTGCTTATTGAAAAACTCTCGGATATTTTGCACAAATTCTACAGGATTTTCAAAGTGAATGTTATGTGCAGTATTACTAATTACTTTTAGTTGTGCAACTTTACATATATTAGCTATTTCTGTATTTATATCTCGAAACTTTTGATCATTTTCACCAGCTACTAAAAGTAAAGGCGTTGTATTGTATTTGAGTTTTTGCCATAAAGATGGTTGATTCCCAGTTCCCATAAATTGGAGTGATTTTGTTAATTCAATCAGATGATTGTGCAAGCGATTTTCTAGCAATATTTCAAATTCTGGATGATTTTTGATAGAACCAAAAATTGGCTGACTATACCAATTTGATAGAAAAGTAGCAAAATCTGTTTGAATAATACTTCTGCTTAATTTTCTAGCTATCTGAGCATCACGTCTAACTCGTTCTAATCGATCTGCTTCTGTTGCTAAACCTGGGGAAGCTGATTCTAATACAACTTTTATAAAACGTTCTGGGAAATGTATAGTTAAATATAAAGCCAATCTTCCGCCCATCGAATAACCAAATAAGTGGCATTTATCTATTTTTAATTCATCTAATAAATTGATTATTGCTTGAGCGGTTGGTTCCATTTTATAGTATTTATCACCTCCTAAAACTTGGGTTTTACCATGTCCTGGTAGGTCAAGGGTGAGATAAGAAAAATCTTCACCTAGTAATTTTATGGCTTGATCAAATTCATTCATGTTTCCCATGAAACCGTGCAATAAAAGAATTAGAGGTTTGTTAGTATTTACATTTAAATAATAGTTAAATTTATATTCTTTTAAAGTCATTTTTATGAGGATATATATTCCAAGTCTAGTAGGCGATGCCTTCTCTACGAGAGGCTACGCGTAGCTTGCTTCCCTGTAGGGGTACGGCTGGCTTCACTACGAGAGGCTACGCCAACGCCTACGCTTTTTTAATCCTTGGCAAGATAATGCCCTGCTTTGAAACTCCCCAGACCATCTGCTATGACTGTGAGACACTTACAGCAGATTGCAACAAGCGCCTCTGTACAGATTATTGTAAGGGCACAACATTGTTGTGCCCCTACCTGTGTACCTCATTTACCTGAAAAACGCTGTATGTTAATTTTGGCATAAAGAAGCCTGTGCCTGAGTCAGTACACCCAATCTGACATCTCTACAAAATATATTGTCATGCTAGTTAATTTTTTATTTTTCTAATTCTTAAGGTAAAAATCGATCCAAAGCAGCTTTCAACTGTTTAATTTCAACATCAATATTACCTTCTTGTGCGGCTCTAGCAATACAATCAGTTAAATGTTCATCCAAAACAATTCGCGCTACCCGATCTAATGCGCCGCGTACTGCGGCAATTTGCAGTAGAACATCAGGACAAGGGGTACTTTGCTGCACCATTGCCTTAATACCGCGAACATGTCCTTCTATACGGGATAATCGATTGACAATTCGCCGTAAAGACTCTTCGCTATGGACGTGAGCATGAGCCGAATCTCCAGTCCCATGAGTATGAGCTGTATGCTCGTGGTCTGTATCGTCATGGTGGGAATGTTCTGCTTGTTGGGATGTTGGCAAGGATTTCCTACCTAATCGGTTTGATCCATTCATGGGTTATCAAAGGAGTTGTAGTATTAAGATCCTAGCCTACTACTCGACCAAAATTTCTGAGTGGGGGAGTGGGAGGATGAGAGAGAGTTGGAATTTTGTTGATCTCCCCACTTCCCATTCCCTCTAACTCTACTACTGACGATTGGCTCTTTCTTGGGGAATAATCTCTGTTACTACCCTACCGCTAGAACTGCCACCTTTGACAACAATATTTTCTGTTTGCAGATTACCAACGGCTGTTTCACCCGTAAAATTTAACGGTGGGTCAACTTGTCGATAAATTATATTTCCCTGAGCTTCAACTAACTTATTGTCTAAATACCAAGTTAATGTATTAGATTTCAAAGACTGGCGACGCTGACCAATGGCGTTGACATTACCTGTTAAATAAACCGTTTTTTGCGGTATTTTCATTTCACCTTGATTTGCGGTCACAGTAAGATTTTCGGCACGCTGAAACATCCGCACGGGGGAATTTGTACTGACAGTTTCTGCATTCATGTTCCAGATCATAGAGTTACTAGCTATTTGCACTGGTGGGTCTAGTAATTCTAATTGAGCATTCTTTTGAATAGTGGCAATTTTCGTTTTTAAGTTGACTTCGGCAGAATTTCCTTTGCCGCGATCGCTAATTTTATTATCTTTGTAGCGGTCAATTTGTATGGGGCGATCGCCAATCAGTTTTTCTTCTTTAATATTCCAGATCAAATGCTCAGTTCGGATTTGCATCTGGGGATCAGTGGAATTGGCTACTACCCCTCCAGAAAATTCCATGCGCTGTTCGCGGGTTTTAACTCGCGCTTCTTGAGCCACTGCTTGTAGTTGTTTATGAGTACCGTTAATCTGGTTGCGGACAATCAATAAATCTTCTTTAGGACGCCATTCTAATTCATTACCTCGCAACACAATTCCATTACTAGGATCTATGGCAAATATCTTACCCTTAAGAAGCAACTGCTTTCCATCCTGTTCAATGTCTGCTACATCTGCCTTGATTTGGTAAACCACTTTGCCATCTTGGTATAGTTCACCATAAGGACTTTCAGCCTGACCAATTTGTTTTTCTTTGGTGTATTTTGCCCGTGTCGCCCTGACTTTCCAAATCGGTCTTCCTACTTCATCTGCTTGTTCTAGGGTGACATCAAAGAAAGTTAAATTGTTATCTTGATTAGATGAAGACGTAGTATTTTGTTGAGAAGCTGGGGGGGATTTACCCCCGCAAGCAACTAAACCAAATACCAACAAAAAGGTCAATGGTAAAAGAAGGAAGGAGGGAGTGGAGGAGAAATTTTGAATTTTTTTCTTTTCCCGTCTCCCCCTTTGATTAAATTGATGCGCCATTATTCTTGGATTTCTAGGTGTCCATCACTAGTTCTGGGGTCTTCCAAAAAACCGATACCAGATAAAGGCCGATATGGATAGCTTTGGCGAGGGGTTTTTTGAATCTCCTCTTTGATGGCTTCTAAATCAATGTAGCGATCGCTTACATTAATTAAGCTGTCGCTGGTCATCGAACGTAAACTCACGACTTCTACTCGCACGCCACGATAACTGACTGAATTTACCGCATATGCCAAATCTCCATCACCGCTAACTAAAACTGCGGTATCATAGGAATCTACTAGCGCCATCATGTCTACTGCTATTTCTACATCCAGGTTAGCTTTTTTAGAGCCATCTGGTAGCTGTACCAAATCCTTAGCAATGACTCGATAGCCATTACGACGCATCCACAGCAAAAACCCCTGTTGCTTCTCGTTTGTCCGATCTACCCCAGTGTAGAAAAAAGAACGCAGTAATCTAGAACCCCCAGTTAATCGACACAAGAGCTTCGTGTAATCGATTTCGATCCCTAGTTGCAATGCAGCGTAAAATAGATTTGAGCCATCAATAAATATGGCAACCCTGCCCCGATTCTCCAAAACTTGTTCTGGCGTAAAGATTGAATCGTTTTCCAAATTATGCAACATTGTTGTGATACCTCAATTTTTATCCCTGTTATTTTTGATACAAATTACCAACTTTTAGATGCTAGTCACAGCGGCTTATGATAATGTTTCGGGGCTAATTAAGTTAAGCCCCGATAAATTTTTTGAGAGAATAAGAAATTGAACAAAATCAGAGTTTGATAAGGACTAATCGTTTTTCGGGGGTTCTATTCGCTTAAAAACCGGTTGGGGTGTACCCAAGAGTTGTTTGCTAGATAGTATCCCCCATATCGCATGAGTGGCAAAAGGAGCGGTAATTGAACTTTGTATTTGATCGTTAAAGTTTATTCCGAAGCCCAGTTGCTGATAAATATCGCTACTGATGTTCGGAATAATTGGGGATATCAGATAAGCTGCTAGTCTAACTGATTCTAGAACTGCGTAGAGAACCTTTTCTACCGACTCCTGTTGTCCCTGTTTATATAATGACCAAGGAGCTTGTTCATCAATAAACTTATTACTGGCTTGCACCAGTGAAAGGATGGACTCGCAGGCTTGACTGAAAGCTAGCTCCTGGTATGCTTGTTTTACCTGTTGACCTAGACGTAAACCAATTGCTTTCAAAGGATTTTCGTCAGGAATCGCTTCATTGCCGATTGATGGGACATTATTCTCGGCGCAGTATTTCTTCACCATGTTCAAGGTGCGATTGAGCAAATTACCTAAATCATTTGCCAAATCTGCATTCAGAACATTAATGAACCTTACTTCATTAAAATCTCCATCCTTGCCAAATTCGATTTCCTTAAGGAAGTAATAACGAACGGCATCACTACCATAGCGCTGAACTAACGCCACAGGATCAAGGGTATTACCCAGACTTTTGCCCATCTTCTGACCATCTTTGGTCAAAAAACCATGCCCAAATACTCGCTCTGGTAAGGGTAAGCCAGCCGATAATAGCATTGCAGGCCAATAAACTGCATGGAAGCGCAGAATATCCTTACCAATTAGGTGCAAGTTAATCGGCCACCATGTTTCTAAAGCATTTGCTAAAGTCGGTTCTGCATCTGGTTCTAGTAATGCCGTTACATAACCTAGCAGCGCGTCAAACCAGACATAAAGGGTGTGCTTGGGATCAACTGGTACGGGAAAACCCCAATCTAGATTTACCCGTGAAATTGAAAAGTCTTGCAGCCCTTGATTTACAAAGCTGAGAACTTCATTACGCCGACTTTCTGGCTGAATGAAATCCGGTCTAGATTGATAAAATTCTGTCAGCTTATTTTGATATTTCGATAAGCGGAAAAAATAGTTTTGCTCGTCTCGCCACTCGACTTCTTTGTTAGTATGAATCGGGCAACGGTGTCCTTCTAGGAGATCCCGTTCTTCTTTGAATTCTTCGCAGGATACGCAGTACCAGCCTTGTTGTTGTCCCTGGTAGATATCACCAGATTCCCAGACTCGCTCAAAGAATTCTTTAACGATCGCTTCATGACGAGGTGCAGTAGTCCGACTAAAGCGATCGTATTGAATGTCTAGTAACTCCCATAAACTCACGAAGCTAGGGACAATTTCATCACAAAACTCTTGTGGTGCTTTTCCTAAACTTTCTGCCGAGCGCTGAATTTTTTGCCCATGCTCATCTGTACCTGTAATTAGTAATACCTGATGCCCCAGCAGCCTCTGAAATCGCGCGACTACATCTGCTGCGATCGTCGTATAAGCACTGCCTATATGGGGAACATCGTTGACATAATATAGAGGTGTTGTCAGTGCAAATGTCTTTTCTGTTTTATTCACTAGATTCATGCAAAATAAAAATTAACTTATTTATTAAAACGTTTTACATCTTTGTTTTCGTCGGTAAAATCAGAGAAATCATACAATATTATTCCCATTTTTTTCAATAATAACTTAATATTAGCAAATTTCTCAGGTCAAGAATTCTTTTATAATATGCATCAATTCAGCTGATTTTTGCCGAAAAGATAGAAATTAACTAATCATAGTTTTTTTTAATAGTTACTATTAGATAATGTTATTGTGATCAGGAATACATAATCCCAAACGCAGAAAATCTAGCTGCTTTTGTTGATCAGACATTTCTATCTTAAGACGGTGATGGCAATAGTAAAGAAATGTAAAAATTAATTTAAGATAAACTGCCATATTTACCGGAAAAATATATTGATTAGGTATGAGTAGAAATAGCCCCCTGGAGATTTCTCGCGCTTTGGTGGCGGCACTCTCAACGCAAATGTTTCGCTATTATGAAGACCGCATTCCCCACGATGCTAGCGTGTTGGTAGTCAGCAATCACCGCAGCTTTATGGATGCACCGATTTTAATGGCGGCGTTATCGAGTCCGATTCGCTTTGCCTGCCATCACTATATGGGACAAGTGCCAGTAATGCGGGAGATTGTCACCGGACAATTGGGTTGTTTTCCTTTAGAGGAAACTCAAAACCGCCAGCAAAGCTTTTTTTCGCAGTCGCAGGTGCTATTGCAGTCCAAGCAGATGGTGGGAGTATTTCCAGAAGGGACTGAACCAATGGTGAAATTTACTCAGCCAAACCAGGTGGGTGAATTTCATCGGGGATTTGCCCATTTGGCATTGCGAGCGAATGTGCAGGATTTAGCAATTTTACCGATCGCGATCGCCTCCTTAGAAGAGGTAAACACGAATGGCTTCCCCTTAAGTCTTTTGAGTGTATTTGACCCTTCAGAACCTTTATTTAACCAAGGTGGTTGGCATCCTTTGGTAATTTATCGGCGGGTTGCGGTGTTAATCGGTCGCCCTTATTGGATTACGCCCCAACAGCAGAAAAAATATCACGGGAAACAGGCCAAAACTGTTGTAGCTGAACTGACGGAACACTGTCACGGCGAAATTAGCAACTTACTGCGTCAAGGTTGCTATTAAGGTCAAAAGCACCGAAGCTTTTATAAGTAAAAATCAGCAGTCCAAAAGTTTTATACCATTAACTAGTGACAAATAACTATGCCAGAAGTTGAGCTAAATCCTTGTTTCCTGACTCCTGAACGAGTACAGCCAGAGTATCCACTATTGGTATATTTGCCAGGAATGGATGGAACTGGTCAACTATTGCGATCGCAAACTGCTGGATTAGAAGCTGGCTTTGATGTCCGTTGTTTGGCGCTCCCACGCAAAGACCTTAACACTTGGGATGTCTTAGCTAAGAGTGTATTGGACTTGATCCACGCCGAATTAGAAAAAAGCTCTCAGAGGCCAGTTTACCTGTGTGGTGAGTCCTTTGGTGGTTGTTTGGCAATAAAAGTGGCAATCCAAACACCGCAGTTATTTAAGCGAATTATCCTAATTAACCCAGCTTCGTCCTTTCATCTTCGCCCTTGGTTGAATTGGGCATCCCAACTTACTTACTTGGTGCCATCAGGATTATATGATATTGGTGCATTGGGGTTGTTGCCCTTTCTAGCATCTTTGCCCCGCATTTCTCAAAGCGATCGCTATGATCTGCTGAAAACTATGCGTTCTGTACCGGCGGAAACCGTTCATTGGCGGTTGTCTTTACTGCGAGATTTTCATGTTGATGAGGAACAGTTACGTCGCTTAACTCAACCAGTTTTGTTGATTGCTGGTGCTAGCGATCGCCTTTTGCCTTCTGTAACTGAAGTGAAGCGGATAGGGAACATCTTACCAAATAACAAGATTGTGGTGTTACCCCATTGTGGACACGCTTGCTTGCTAGAGCAAGATACTAATCTCTATGAAATTCTTAAGGATAACGATTTTTTAGAAAGTAAAGCTGATATCGGTACGGGGCTAGAGGTAAGAGGATAGGGTGAGGGGTAAGGGTAAGGGCGATCGCTCTTTGAGTGCAAATCGCCCACAAGCATTAGTACTTTAACTACTGAAAGCTATCTGGTTTCAGAACTTGCATTAGGAAAGCGATCGCTCTTTTGCCAAAATGGGTAGGCTTACGCTCAGAAACAGCTGATTTTTCAGAAGTATCCGACTTTTGCTGTAACATCACAGGGCGCAAAACCCAGAGTAAAATTGCGATGCTCAGGATAATCGCAGATGGGCTATTGCTCTGCAATAACGGAATTGGGTCGATAGGTAAAGTAGTTGTTGGTTGGCTAATGATGGGTTGTGCTTGAGACATGGAGTTACTTTTCCTGAAAAACTCTACAGTCCCATATTCTAAAAAGGCTTACTGAGGTCGTATCTGAGGTATCTGAATTGATAGCTGAGTTCATAACTGACTTCAACTCAGTGTGGATATTGCTACAATTTAGACAAATTTTTATGATGAGCGATGGCACGATCAATCAAGATCCATCCTGACCGTAAGAAAGAAGTTCTACTTGCTATAGAACGTAATGGTTTTCTTACTCAGGGAGACTTAGCAGCACATCTAGAGATAGCTCTATCTACAGTCAGTAATTTTGTTAACAACAAGCCAACTTCTATCTCGATATTTGAAAAAATTTGTGAAGCGTTAGGGCTAGACAAGCGAGAAATTACTAAGCCAGTTGGTCAAGCTGGCGATATTGTATCTAAGCTGTCTACTCCCCCAGATGGTTTTTTTGCCTATGATCCTAACTGGGTAGGTCGAGAGCAGCTAGTTACTGAACTGAGTGAGAAGCTTCGAGGATCGTGTCGCCTATTGCTGATCCTGGGACTCACAGGAATCGGTAAAACCGCTTTGGCTGAACGATTGGCAGTAGAGTTACAAAACTGGTTCTCTGGAGACTGGAAAAAAAAGTTCAAGAGAGCGAATTTTGATAACCAGAATAAAACCAAAGATTTTGCTGGTGTTGCTGCTAGATGGCTAGAGGAGTGGGGAGAAAAACTCTCAGCAGAAGATAAAAAGCCAGAACGATTGTGGTGGAGATTAGTCAAATACTTGCAAGAAAATCAGGTGCTAGTGTTGATTGATTCTCTAGAAGCACTATTGACGGGAAATGAAGAAGAAGGCTGGGGAGATTTTGCTGATGAGTGGTGGGGAAAATTCTTTGTCAGCTTATTGTCAGCAGAATCTTGTCAAAGTCGATTAATTGTAACTTCACAGGATTTGCCAGTGAAGTTGGTTGACTACCGCTACAAACTTTTTTGGCATCGTCAAGTACTCTATGGACTAGATGAATCAGAACAAATTACCTTATTCGAGACAACCGGGTTAGATATCAGGCAAGAGTCGCCCGATAGACCCCTACTGTTACGGATTGGAAAGGCTTACAAGGGACATCCTCTAGTTTTGCGAGTGATTATTGGAGAAATTGGCGAATCTTTTAATAGTAATGTGCAAGCCTACTGGAATGAGGTGAGCAGCAAAATAGCAGAAGTAGAAAAAGCTTTAGCAGAAGCTGAAGCAAACGCTAGAAAAATTGTGGGAGCAGATGATGATTGGAAATTACATAAACTGACGCAGAGAGTTCGGTTAGAGGTCAATAGACAACGACTAAAAGCTGTTTTTGAACGATTGGAAACTCAAGTCAAAGATGCTTATATTTTGATTTGTGCTGCTTCAGTGTATCGCGCTCCTGTACAAGAAGAGGGGTGGCTGATGCAATTGGTAAATTTTGTCAAGCGTTTAGAGGATCAGCAGTATAACGAGGAGCGTAAAGAAAGAGCATTAGATGAATTATGTAATCGTTTTCTAGCTGAGGAATCCGTTAACCACAATAATAAACGCGTTTTGGGACAACATAATTTAGTTCGCAGCGTGGCACTGGAACACTATAAAAATTTATTGCAAAGCATAAAACATTAGAGTAGACCAGTATGACAACTAATTCACAAACCATTGGTCAATTGCTTTTTACCCAATTGAAAATAAATTTAGATGAAGTGACAACTGAGCAACTTGCTGATTACACAGCGGTAGAATATTATCTCACTGTTGAGGATGATCCACCGCATGATGCTACTAACTTAGAGAAAGTTCGCCGCTATCTAGAAGCATTTAACCACCTTAGCAAAGTTCAGAACTGGGAAGCATCTGGTAAAGTATTATTAACTCGTCTTGATACTCCAACTAAACAGCTATTACATGATCAGCTAGGTACTTGGGGATACTATAGTGAACAAGTTGATTTATATGAACCACTTATAAAAAATTGCGATTTCATCTTGAAAGCTATTGCCTTAAACGGAATAGCTATGTCTTACCATGCTCAAGGTGAGTATTCAAAGGCTATTGATTATTTAAAAGAAGCTTTAGGAATTAGATTTAACATATTTGATGTTCAAGGTATAGCTATGACTCTTGGACATCTGGGAATAGTTTATGATTCTTTAGGATACTCTGATACAGCAATTCAATGTCACCAAATACATTTAAATACTGCACGGAATATCCAAGACCGTGAAGGTGAAACTATGGCTCTGGGAAACCTGGGAAATGCTTACATGACATCAGGAGATTCTATAAAAGCAATTCAATACCACCACCAACATTTACTTCTGGCGCGGGAACTACAAGATCCCCGAGGAGAGGGAAATGCACTAGGGAGTTTAGGAAGCATTTACAATTCTTTGGTTTATAGTAATAGTGCTATTGAGTATCATCAACAACGTTGGTTGATTGCTCATAAAATTCAAGATCGTGCAGGTGAAATCGAGGCTTTAAACAATTTAGGGCTTGTTTATGAAAGTCAGGGAAACTGCTATAAAGCTATTAAATATTGTGAAAAGGCTTTACTGCTTGCACAGGAAGTGAAAGATCCTGAGTTTCAAGGTAAAATTTTAGCAAATCTGGGAACTGCTTATCGTAAGTTAGGCAAATATGACAAAGCAATTGATTGTCTAAAAAAGTGTGTAAACATCAAGCGAAAACTCCAAGACAATAGGGGTGAGGGAAATGCCCTGAAGTATTTAGGGATTGCTTACTATTGCCAGAGAGATTATGTAAAAGCCATCGAAAACTATCAAAAAAGTTTAAGTATAGTAGTTAAAATGCAAAACAACGAAGCACATGAGCAGCTTCTCATATATTTAGGCATGGCTTACTGTGCTTTGGAAGATTATGAAAAAGCGATCGCCTACAATCAGCAATATCTAACCATCGTTCGAGAAGCGATACAGCAGTTGAAGAAATAGTGATTCTAACTTCAAAGCAAAATACTTGCGTCTTCAAAAACCTTAACCACATATTTTTCAACGACGTGAAAGATAAGCGCTATTCAGCTTCTTTAAGCCACTATTCATAACCACAAACAAGCAAAAGCTGTTTCACCTTGTCAATAGCTTCAGCCTTTGGTACATCAGTTGTTCTCACACGATACACATCATTTAAAACAACACCATAATGCTTTGTTGTGTAGTGAGCCACGACTTCTGCTAAGTTCCGCTCTGACATTTCATCATAAAACAATGCCAACAGTGGCAAATAGTCTTGTGTTTCTATTCCATTGGGAAAAGCACACTGAATCAGTTTATAGGTACTTAAAAGATAAGGTGCAATAGTAATTTGCATGGTTAGTTTCCTGTTAAAGGGCAAGGCATATGGATATACACATTGAACTTTACACCCTGAGAAAGTGCTGCTCTGACCGCTTTAGCATCTGCTGTCATTGTCACAATGCCCAACTGATCCCCTGTTCCTAGAATGATGATATCATTTGTGGCCAAACTCCTAGTCGGCTGTAAGTTTAGGGCTACAGTTGAGGGATTGTCAGGTATGATAATATTTAATCTTTGCAGTAATCTACTTGCTCTCGCCTGTTCTGATATTGCACCTGACCATTGAATAATATCAGTGACTTCTTTCAAGGCTGTTTGAGTTATTATCATTTGTTGTCCTTGTAGATATTGTCGTAATTGATAGCGGACAGGTGAGCCTTCAGAAATAAACGCAAACACAGCGCCTGTGTCTAAATTGACCATTTAAACGCCACACTCAACGCGATTATTTTATGGGAATGAGGTGACTTTCCGTAAAAGCGTGACAGGAATTATTAATCTATAACTTGTACTTGTCGGGAGATGTCAAGCCGCTCAGACTTCGCTACAACTTTAAAGAGAGAGGCTTTACAGGATAGGATCAAACAATGGCAGACAAACCCCAAGAAATAGAGGTGAATAAATTAGTTAATTCACCCAGAGAAACTTCAGAAGTAAAAATCCAGGCTCAATCATCAGTAGAAAATAAACCGTCTGTATTAGAGTCTTTTGTTGAAACTGTTGCTCAGACTGGCAAAGCAGTTTTAGACGCAGCAGTAGGGGTGGGAGAAGCGACGGCGAAACAAACACACAAGTTAATTAAGCAAACAACTCAAACTAGCGGTCAGGTTGTGAATCACCTCAGCGAAAATTGGCTGATTAGAAAACTATCTGGAGTATTAAATCTCAATTGGCTAATTGGTGCTACTAACCTTGTTGATTTGGAAAAAGCAGAAGCGGCGGTAAACAAGTTTAAGCAAAAGTATCCCAATGAATCACCCAGCGAGATTGCTCACCGAATCATGGTGGAAAAAGCAACTCAAGCAGCCACAGTTGGACTAGCCACTAGTATTTTGCCAGGAATAGCAGTGGCATTGTTCGCAATTGATTTAACAGCGACAACAAAATTGCAGTCAGAAATGCTTTATCAAATTGCATCTGTCTATGGGCTAAATTTAAAAGATCCAGCCCGTAAAGGTGAAGTTTTGGCAATTTTTGGTTTGGCTTTGGGTGGAGAGCGTCTTTTGAAAGCTGCGGGATTAGGCTTGTTGCGAAATGTGCCGTTGGCGGGTGTAGCGATCGCAGCTAGTTCAAATGCGACGATGATCTATTCATTGGGGTATGCTGCTTGTCGATTTTACGAAGCCAAGTTGGATGAATCAACTTCGCTCACATCGCCACAGACATTGGCAACATTAAAAGCTGAAAGTGAAAAGTATCTCGAAAGTGCCATCGCTCAACAAGCTCTCATGGATCAAATCTTAGTTCACATGATCCTTGCTAGTCATCCAGAAAAGACTTGGGAAGAAATTTTACCAGAATTACAAGCTGTAAACCTTACTCCTAGCTCGTTGGATGCCATTGCCCAAAATATCAAATCACCTAAGTCTTTAGATATATTGCTCAATCAGCTAAATCGTGATTTTGCCATACCTTTGTTGACTCAGTGTTACAAAATTGCCCAGCTTGACAATCAGACTACACCAGTTGAGCAAGAAATAATAGAAGCGATCGCTAACAAATTTGACATTGATACAAATCCAATTGAGACATAGAGCATCAAGGATCTGACTTTTGACGGGATCTGGAAAACCTCTCTCTAAACCTTCAAGGGGAGAGGCTTTGAATTCTCCCGTTTCCTAATTTTTTGTTTGGTATCAGTAATTTAAATTTTTATCTAATTAGAGATTTTACTAAGTCTTAATTTTTCAAATATCTATTATGAATGGATATTAGCTAAATTTGGCTGATATTTGATTAGCTCAAAGAAACCTCAATCAAGGTTCTGTTACGCAAAAACTATGCTTCTTTGTGAGTTCGGAGAGGGATGTGTTTTCTTGGCAGGTGAGGTTTTTTGTTTTAGGTAATTTGATGACCGAAACAGACTCATGATACAAGCTCCTAAATTTATTTATGGAGAAGAAAAAAATGTATTTCGAGAGGCGCGGCGTGAGAAATAGGGCGTCCGTTGACTTGCCCCTAAATTTATTTATGGGGATTATTAATTTTGAATTTTGAATGCGTGAATTTTGAATTCGGAGCGTTCGCGCAGCGTCTCGTTAGAGAAGCGATGTGACTTGTGTGTACACCGTGGCTTATCCCAAATAGAGAGGTTAACTGTTTGTCATGGTACTGAAAGTAACTGTTTTTTTAAAGTTTCCATGTTACTTCTAGATTAACTGCTTCACTTCAAGTGAAACCATAAAAATGAATCTCAACTCGCAGACTTTTAGCTCAACCCGTAAACCTAAAAATTTTAATAATCCAGAGCATTTTATTGAGGGATGGTATTGGGTAATACCCTCTCAAAATCTGCGGGTGGGTGAAGTAAAACCTGTCACGATTTTGGGTAGAGAATTAGTGATTTACCGTGGTAAAGACAAAAGATTAGTTATCTTTGATGCCTACTGTCCACATATGGGCGCTCATCTTGCTGAAGGTAAAGTTGAGGGTAATGCACTACGTTGTTTTTTCCACCACTGGAAGTTTGATGCTGAAGGGATGTGTATTGATATCCCATGTTTAGATACGCCGCTTTCCTTAAAGTTACAAACTTGGCCTACTGCTGAGAAGTATGGAATGATTTGGGTTTGGACTGGAGAAATACCACAACAACCCCTACCTTTTGTTCCAGAGTTGGAACAAAAAGAGTATGATGTCGCCATCTCTTCTCATTTTCTGATGAACTGTCACCCCAATGTGGTGATGATTAATGCGATTGATGCTCAACACGTCAATGCAGTTCACAAACTGCCAATAGAAATTATTTTTGAAAGAGAGGAACTGAACGAGAATGCAATTATCTTCAGTAATATTACACCCATCAAAGACAATTCCTTTTTCATTAAGCTCATCCCTCTTTTCTACAAAAATGCTATAACTTACAGTATTTGCTATTGGTACGGTAGCATTGGCATTGTGACACTTGGCCCCGATTTCTTCCATGTCCACACGATGTTTGCAGTTCGCCTCCACGAAGGCGGAAAAGCTGAAGGTCAAATCCTGTTGATTACTAAAAAACGTAAAGGATTTTTTGGTTGGTTATGCAATCGAGTTGTGCTATGGCTGACTAAGATTACAGGTAAATACTTTCTCATGGGTGACATCAAGATTGTCCAAACAATCAAGTTTGATTTGAAAACTCCCATCAAAGCAGATCAATCAATCATGCAGTTTATTAACCATGTTGAAAAACAGCAATCCCTAATGTGGGGGACTTGGCAAGAAGCGCGATCGCGCGATGTGGAGAGTAAGCCCAAGCGTGAGAGATGGCAAGATACAATGAGTAATGATTAGTATCATGTCTATATAGCTATAATTCCGTCAAACTGCTTGGTCAATTAAACTGACACGAAATCATAGCATTGTCAACTATCTTTGTAAGAAATGAATCGGTTGTAGAGGCGTACAGTTGCACGCCCCTACTAACATAGATGTAGCAGGTATTTTGTCAAATACTATAACAATTAATAAAAGTTAAAAGTTCAACGAAATTACTTTTAATTTTTAATTTATTACTGGGCTAGGAGATCAATAAAAAGAAGTGGCAAAGCCACTTCCTAATTCCCAGGTAGAACCTAAGTCATGAGTATAACGACTACAAAAAATTGAAATAGTATAAACAAATACCAATTAACTGGATGTTTCTGTTTTTCTTGTTGTCTGGGTTAGGAAATCCTGATTTACATCAGCCAAATAACTGTATATTTACATAAGTCTGATGATTGCAATGCAGACTCAATTTTATCCAGTTCATCGCTAAGATGTGCTAGTTTTGTCTCTTCATCAAGAAGCTGCTGTTCTAATTGAAACTTGACTGCCGTACCAGCCTCAATAGCTACAGCTTTTTTCATCTGCTTAAACTTCTCGCTGCGGATGTCAAATTCTGCCTGAAGTGCGTCAAGCAGTGTGACTTGTTCTGGTGGATAGGCGGCGCGACTTGGGTCAATCAGTATATCTCGTATAGCCGTTGCATCTTTGACAGTGACTGGTAAATCAGCACCTACGCCAAAAAGTAATGCATAACCGTTGGTAAAAGTTTGGTTTGTCATGCGGTGGGTGAGGAATGCGATCGCCTTTTATACTCTATAACTCAATACAGTTCAGTTAAGGATAATTGTAGGTTGGGTTGAACGAAGTGAAACCCAACAAACCCTGCAAAATGTTGGGTTTCGTTCCTCAACCCAACCTACGTGTGTTAAGGTTTTTGGCTCTAACTGAACCGTATTGATCTATAACTAGTGGAGAGGTGTCTAAACGTGAAATGGTGAGGCAGCGTTGCAGGAGGGTTTCCCTCTGTAGGCGACTGCGGTAGCGAGTCATCGAGCGTCACCCGGAGGGCTTATCGCCAGACATCGCATTTGATTTATATGCTACTAATATTCTCCTGCTGCCTTCCAAATCTCAGTATAAAGCTGAATGCTGACTCGAAAACCCGCTTCAGTCATTAAATCATCTATCACTGGTTTGACAATAGGAATTAAACCTCTATGCTTGGCTACCAAGAGAATCCCTAATAATCCGGTAATTGGGACTCCTAATTTAGTGGCTTCTCTTCTACCAAGCCGTTCGTCAATAAGTAACTCGTCTGCATTGAGTTCGAGCGCCAGGGCTATTGCTTCCGATTCACCTAAATCAAGTCTTTGTTCATTTTGAAGCCTTGCAACTACTTATTGATCAGTAGCTTGTCGAATTTCAATCCAATCCAAAGAAAGTACGGCTGTTACTCGTTCATCTTCATCACTTGTGTTTGCTAATTCATTAGCAACTGCTTCAGGAATTATTACTGTGTTGTATATCTGCCGCAAAAGAGATATATACCCAACGATGGCTAAACTGCTCAATGGCGACGTGTCACTGACTACAATCATAGCCAGCCTTTTTCACGCAAGTGCTGGAGGTCTTCTTCAAATTCAGCCACATCATAGTGTACGCAAATACCGCGATTAGCTAGTATCTTTTGAAATTTTAGTTGATTCATTCCAACTAATTTGCTGGCTTTGCCGATGCTAATTTTATCTTGCTGAAAAAGCAAAATTACGATTTCCTGCCATAATTCTTGTTCTGAAAGACCACTGATTTTGAGAAGTTCGTCTGGAATAACTAAGCTCATAAAAGTTTTATTAACTCATGATTGCATCGTAGCATTGGGGTTTGGATGATACTTTAGGATCTGGTGGATGCGATCGCCATCAATCAGTATATCTCCTATGGCCGTTGCATCTTTGACAATGACAGGTAAATCAGCACCTACGCCAATGAGTAATGCATAACCGTTAGTAAAAGTTTGGTTTCTCATGCGGTGGGTGAGGAATGCGATCGCCTGATAATGAAAACTGAATATTTAGCGTTGCACTATTTTAAATAAAAATATCTAGCGACTTCCTGGCTTAGGCATCCAGCTACTAGAATTGCTGGGATTATTAAACGTCAATAATCCATCAATATTTTCAATTCCCGAAATGCGAATAGATGTATTGTTGAGTCTGCCATCTCTTGTTATATAGGAATCCGATTTGATTTCTGAAAACATACTGAGACTGAAAATCCCGTTTGATCAGGGTTTTATCCGAAATCTTGTTCAAAAATCAGATATGAGTCCTATACAAGTTGCTGATAACAAATCTCCCTCTTTAACTTTAATGTTAGAACATTAGACATCGCCCCTGATTTAGGTTTACCTGAGTAGCTGCAAAACTACCAATTCCTTCAGCACCCGAAATGGTTTTATCAAAAAGATGGGATGCGCCAAACAGCTTGACTAAATCTTGTTTAGTGGTTGTGCGTGTAATCGGCCCCACTCTTTCCCCAGGAACAATCAAGGTGTCTATTAATGGTTGCAATTTAGTAACAGTAACTGGATGATTGATTTTCTGGAGTAGTGCAAAGGCTGGGTTTGCTGAATAGTTTAGCAGTAAAGCTAAAGTAGCTGTAGCAATGCCTTTGATTGATGAATTCATGGGTTCTATTTGGGGTAGCAGAATATGAGTAAGAAGCGTTAAAGAAATAACTCCTTACTCTTCAATTTTAACTACTACAAATTCCCAATTATGGATTCCCGATTTTAAAATTTTTTTATTTCATTGCTCTAGTTGCATTTAAAATTGCCAGTAAAGCTACTCCAACATCAGCAAAAACAGCTTCCCACATTGTTGCTATACCTAAAATACCCAATCCAATAAATACACCTTTAATTGCTAAAGCAAAGCCAATATTTTGCCAAACAATTTTGCGGGTTTTTCTGGCTATTTGGATTGCTTCTGCCACTTTTAACGGTGCATCTGTCATAATCACAATATCGGCAGTTTCTATTGCTGCATCTGAACCTAAGCCGCCCATTGCCATACCAACATCTGCTCTAGCAATCACTGGCGCATCATTAATGCCATCCCCAACAAAGATAACTTTACCATGCTTGCCGGCGGTGCTGATTAATTTCTCAATGGCATTAATTTTTTCTTCAGGTAATAACTCTGCTTCATAGGTATCTATGCCAAGCTGTTGAGCAATCCGGGAAGCGATCGCTTGATTATCTCCTGTTAACATTACTGTTCTCTCTACACCCATTTGCTTGAGTGTTTGAATAGCAAGTCTTGCATCTTCTTTTAGTTCATCAGCAATGACTATATATCCAGCGTAAATGTCATCCACTGCTAGATGAATAACTGTTCCTTCTACTAGGCAATTATCATGAGCAATCTTCTCTTTATCTAATAGGCGATCGCTTCCCGCTATCACTACCCTATTTTCAACCTTAGCTCTAATTCCATAACCTGCTATCTCTTCATAATCTCTCACCTCAAATTCATCAATTTTTCCACCATATGCCTTGCAGATAGATTGAGCGATGGGATGATTGGAGTGCGATTCTACTTTGGCAGCTAATTGCAGTAATTCTTGTTGATTAAAGCCATTTAATGGTACTACTTTTGCTACTTTAAATACCCCTTTAGTTAACGTTCCAGTTTTATCAAAAACAACTGTATTGACTGCATTTAAAGTATCTAAAAAAGTAGAGCCTTTAACCAAAATACCGCGTTTAGCAGCATTTCCTATACCTCCAAAGTAACCTAATGGAATACTGATAACCAGTCCACACGGACAAGAGATAACTAGTAAAATTAGGGCACGATAAACCCATTCGGAAGTAGTTGCACCAGAAATTAATAAAGGAGGTAATACTGCAACTGCTAGAGACGTAAAAACTACGATTGGCGTGTAATATCGGGCAAATTTAGTAATAAACTTTTCTGTTTCTGCTTTTTTACTTCTAGCATTTTGCACCAAGTCTAAAATCTTAGCAATAGAAGATTCATCAAAGAGTTTTGTTACTCTAATTCTGAGAACACCAATTTTGTTGATCATCCCAGCCAAAACTGTTTCTCCTAGCCTCACTGTTCGCGGCATAGATTCCCCGGTTAATGCAGATGTATCAACTTGCGAATTCCCATCTATAATTTCGCCATCTAAGGGAATCTTTTCTCCAGGCTTTACAACAATAACATCCCCAATGTTTACTTTTTCTGGGGATACTTTCTTGAGTTCTCCCTCTATTTGGATATTGGCATAATCTGGGCGTACTTCCAATAAAGCTTTAATAGAATTACGGGAACGACTAACGGCAATATCTTGGAACAATTCCCCAATTTTGTAAAATAACATGACTCCGACAGCTTCAGGTAATTTATGAATTGCGATCGCCCCTAATGTCGCTACTGCCATCAAAAATGTTTCATCAAATACTCTGCCTTTGAGTATATTGCGCCCAGCAGTTTTTAAAACACTCCATCCACTTAATAAATAGGCAGGGATGAAAAGCAGATATTCACCTATTGAGTAGAATGTATTGTGTAATTGATTTTCAAAAATTACACCAGGCGCATATAAACTTAAAATCACTACCAAAGGCAATACCTCATTTTTGAGATTCAATTCTCCACCGTGATTGTGGCCATGGTTATGATTCTCATCATGAGCATGGTTATGATTCTCGTGATGCTCATGTTCACAGTTGGAACAACCTGAAGATTCTAAATGTACTTTTTGCTTCATTTTATCTGTTGAGGCTAGTAAATTACTTGATATATGAGCCTGTGATCAAATGTAATCAAAAAAAGAAGTTTTTACAAGTTTATAATTTAAGAACGAGAATCTATATCAATACAAAATTAAGGTTGATTGTTGAATCTTTCTACTAATATTTAGTGGATATCAAAATTTGTAATCTGAATATAAGTACCTATTCTTCTCAGTTTTTTTAGAAATTATGACAGAATTATGAAAAATTGAGAGTGTAAACAAATGCCCTTTCCAGAAAAACCCATCAGGAAGCCCAGCCTACCTGAAGTTCACCGCAGCATTAAAATTCCTAACACCAAAAGCATCTGGCGCAAGATGCTGGCTTATGGAGGGCCAGGATATCTCGTATCTGTAGGGTATATGGACCCTGGTAACTGGGCGACTGATTTAGCTGGCGGGGCTAAATTTGGTTATGCGTTGCTAACGGTGATTATGCTTTCCAACTTGATGGCGATTTTAATGCAATCGCTGTGTGTGCGCTTGGGAGTAGCAACGGGGCGAGATTTAGCGCAGGCTTGTCGAGATCACTTCAGTCCCCGCGTCAACTTTGGGTTATGGGTACTTTGTGAGATAGCGATCGCAGCTTGTGACTTAGCGGAAGTTTTGGGAAGTGCGATCGCGCTGCAACTGCTTTTTGGCATTCCCCTGAGTTGGGGGGTGTGTATAACAGCCCTAGATGTATTTGTATTGTTACTGCTACAAAACAAAGGCTTTCGCTATACAGAAGCTTTGGTAATCTTGTTGGTAGCAACTGTAGGCATCTGCTTTTCAGCGGAAATCATCTTTTCGCATCCTGATTTGGGAGGAGTTTTATTAGGGTATGTTCCCAAAATAGAAATTGTGCAGAATCCAGAAATGCTCTACATTGCTATTGGCATTTTGGGGGCAACGGTGATGCCACACAACTTGTATCTGCACTCATCAATCGTGCAGACGCGGGATTGGGAATCAACATCCCAAAAGAAATGGGAAGCTATTAAGTTTAGCACAATCGATTGTACAGTTGCTTTATGTTTCGCCTTGTTTATCAACTCAGCAATTTTGATTATTGCTGCTGCCACGTTTCATTTTTCTGGTTATCAGGATGTGGCAGAAATTCAAGATGCTTATAAATTGCTCTCTCCCTTATTGGGTGTGAATGCCGCTAGCGCAATTTTTTGCGTGGCATTACTTGCTTCTGGACAAAGTTCAACCCTTACCGCCACCTTAGCAGGGCAAATTGTCATGGAAGGCTTTTTAAATCTGCGTCTGAAACCTTGGTTACGTAGGTTATTAACTAGATTAATTGCGATTATCCCAGCATTAATTTCAATTATGCTTTTGGGAGAAAAGAGTACAGGTGGCTTACTAATTTTCAGCCAAGTTATTTTGAGTTTACAGCTATCATTTGCCGTAGTGCCGTTGGTGATGTTTACAAGTAATAAACGCTTAATGGGTGAGTTTGTCAATCCTTTGTGGTTGCAGATTTTATCGTGGTTAGTTGCGATTGTTATCGGCAGTTTAAATGCTTGGCTGTTATTGCAAACTATTTCAAGCTGGCTGTTCACGAGTCCTAGCTAGAATGTTTATCACCAGCCACCACAAATACCGATCAACCGTCAGAATACTATGATCAGGGGATGCAAAAGCTTCAATAGGGTAATTTTAACGGAGTGATGTCTGACTCGCTACCGCCACGCGTCTACGCAGACTTTAACCAGGAAAGTAGATCAACTTAATTAAACATAAGACGCTCAGGATATAGAAGCGCACTTCTGGCGAAAAGTCGGGGTTCTGGGTGTTATGTTTATTTATACACATCTAAATTTGCGATCAAACTGTGTAGATATGGAACTTCTTTGGGTAAAAAGTGTCAAGCTAGCTATTGTTAGAGGAAATTCACTTGAAGTTTGAAAGTGAATCGAATACCCTAAACTAGTAGACCATTTTCTCAAGGAATCTATGAACAAAAAAATTATCCTGAATTTGCTTTCCACTTCCTCAATTTTTGTGTCGCTGATGTCTACCCTGGCAGTATTTCATCCTGCCCATGCTAGTAGTAGTATTACTCAGCGATTAATGCACACACAAGACGGTCGTACCTGTATCACTAACCCACATGGTGGAACAGATTTTGTGTGTATTCGAGATTCAGAGAGAAAGCAACCCTATGCCTCATCTACACGTTCCTCAACCATTGTTACATCAGTATCAGATCAGAATATTGCCATGTTGAATTTTACTGACGAGGAAAGCGATGCTGCAATCAAGTTATTTAAATGTGACTGTCCATTGTGTATAAATTCTTTGCGTCAGTTGCGCGGTAGTGGAAACTTGGTGTACTAAGATTGAAGAAGGCTGATAGCGAGTATAACTTATGTTAGATACACGCGATTAATCATGTCTAGAAGATATCCGAAATCAAAAAAGCATTTTTAACTACGTACCACTACTATTATTTGGTCAAATGTAAATTCATTGTTGAGGCGGTTTGTAGCAATATTCCAAACCCCTCAAGTTTATATTGACGAAGAGAACGCACAGACAGACGTTCTTACGCAAAGAAATAATCAATAGAGTATAATTTTTTTCTGTACCCACTCCCACTCTTACTCTCCACTCCCCAGTCAAATTAGCTATTTTGCGCCATTAGGCGACATTTGTGGCAATATAGAAACAAGTTGAAAAGTTCGCTATTGCCATTGGGAACTTCAAAAGGGTGTTTTTCCTTGCCACGCCGAACTTTCGACAAGAGGATCAGGACTATTTTGTGCCTTCTCTCCACAGATTGATAAATTGAAGTCACCAAAGTAGATGGTGATGTTTATCAACCAGCCTCTACTCTCTCAATCTACGCTTCGCGGCTTCTGTTGTACCATTTCGCCTCACTACCACTAGCTTCATCTGCCCATTAGAAACTAGATCAAGGTCTTCATAACCGCAGTTTTGTATTTTAAGCAAATATTCTGGCGAAAGGAAGTTATTATCGTCTGAATGTTTGGAATTCACTGCGAAAAGATATACATACTCCCACCTTGACTACACCTTGACTCTTAAATGAATCCAGAAAACGCAGAAACTTACATAAACCATCCAACTTGGGGGTTACTCTACAAAATCTCTATGGTTGATGAGAACCAGGATTTGTTTACCACACTTTATGCCCAGCGCTTATTTTTTTTGGTAACAAATGACGTTAAAGGTGTTAAATTCCAGTCTCTAGGACGTACTGAGGCTAGAATGATGTTGGAAAATCGCTTACGTACCCTGCGGCGCAGTGGACAATCTCAGGAGTACGATCAGCTTCAGAGTGTTTTCCAACGCACCTTCCAATGAGCAGTTCGATTTCCGAACGTATTGTTTCCATTCGCTCCTCACTGCCAACTTCAGTCCGATTGATTGCTGTTAGCAAGCAAGTTTCTGCCCAGGCCATTCGGTCTGCATACTCCGCAGGGATTCGTGATTTTGGGGAGAGTCGTATCCAAGAAGCCGCCAATAAACAAGCCGAGTTGCAAGACTTACCGGATATTACCTGGCACTTTATTGGACATTTGCAAGGCAATAAAGCCAAAAAAGCCATCGAACAATTCCATTGGATTCACTCCGTCGATAATTTGAAGCTGGCACAGCGTTTAGATGAATTGGCGCAACAGCTAGGAGTGAGTCCCCAGGTTTGCCTGCAAGTGAAAATTCTCCCAGATCCTAACAAGTCTGGTTGGAGTGTACCAGAACTGTTGGCTGATTTACCCACACTCAATCAATACAAAAATTTACAAATTCAAGGTTTGATGACAATTCCCCCTTCAGGATTAAATGATTCCGAAATTTTAAGTGTGTTTAATCTCAATCGTGAACTGGCAAAAGAAATCCAGGAGCAAAACTGGTCGGAGATTAAAATGCAGCAGCTGTCTATGGGTATGTCAAACGACTATGAACTGGCAGTGCAAGCAGGCGCAACGATGGTACGATTAGGAACCATATTGTTTGGCGATCGCTCTTAGGGATTTCCAACAAATAAATTATCCAATCTTGTGGGGTGGGCAGCGTTCGACTGAGCGCTGCCCACCCCACAAGAAGTAGTTGAGTATTTTTTTATTTGGAAGTCCGTTAGAGGATGTTTGTCAAGTCTAATTTATGACTCGCCAGACGACTAGAAGGCAAACGTGGGTTAGCAAGCCCTTGATTTTGCATGAGTCCAGGTCGGTGGACGAGAGCTTGTGTAGTAGCGAATTATATTTGCCCAATATTTATTAAAAGATCGCTCTTAGCCTATTGTTCATCAACCTTGCAGGTCAGTATTAATAGAAGCTGAGAGTTTGATCACAAGAATTTTGTCACAGACTGGTGCAATTGGAAACAAAGGATATAGTATTGACAAGAGTAATCGCCAAGGGAAAATGGGGTATAAAGAACTTTCCTTCGGACAAACCTTAGGATATAATCTTGGCTCCTTATTATGTTTAGGCGATGCACAGACCTTTCCAATAAGTGTCAGTTCATCGCCAAAACCCGTAGTATAGGCTACAAATAGCAATAGATTTGCTGAAGTATCCACCGATGTAGCGATCGCTCCTACTCAATCAATCTTAAGCCAAGTCAATGCAGGCTATTCGCATCAGGAGAGTACAGAGACAATGAACAATATCTTTTCCAAACTCAGAGACTTTGTGGGTCTAAATGAGCAAGTGGAATATGAGTATTACGAAGAAGAACCAGAAACAGATAATAATTACCAAAATCTGTATCAGCAAGAAAATCCCCAACCAGCAGCACAAGAGAGCGCAACCGCTCAAAATCGACGCTGGCGGGAACCAGTGCCTACAATGGGAGATGATATAGCAGCAGGTTCAAAGCCAATGGGGAATGTGATTGGTATGCCAGGAGCAATTAACGGAATTTCGGAAGTTTTAGTACTCGAACCACGCACCTTTGAAGAAATGCCCCAGGCAATTCAAGCGTTGCGAGAACGCAAGTCAGTAGTATTAAATCTGACAATCATGGACCCAGATCAAGCTCAACGAGCAGTAGATTTTGTTGCGGGTGGTACTTACGCACTAGATGGACATCAAGAGCGCATTGGCGAGAGCATCTTTTTGTTTACGCCAAGCTGTGTCCAAGTTAGTACCCAAGGTGGCGTTCTTCATGAAGTACCACAACCGCCAGCACGTCCCTCTCGTCCGACAGGTTCTTCAAATCAAACCTGGGGTAACGAAACTAACCGGATGGCACAATAACAATTCAAAATTCAAAATTGTTGGTGCAGCATCTCGTAAAAAAGAGAGTTTCAGTCGGGGTTTAAATCCCCGTCTGAAACTAAATCTACGTGTAGACGTTGGCGTTAGTCTCTCCCTTTGGGAGAAGGGTTCTTAAAGTCTTTGAATTTACAATAAAGTTAAATTAGTTGTTAGTCCTTTGTCCTTTGTCATTTGTCCTGGGTTTTGATTTCTACAAGCCGCAGACTCGTGACTCTAGTTATAAGTTATTAGCTCCTTGACATTCTCCCTGACGTAAACGTACAGGGATTCCTATGACGAATGACGAATAATCAATGACTATAAAATTTGGTTTAATTGGTGGCGGGGTAATGGGAGAAGCGCTCTTATCCCGCCTTATTGCGCGTGGAATTTATCAATCCTCAGAAGTCATAGTTAGCGAACCGCTATCTTCACGCCTAGATTTTTTAAAACAGCAATATGATGTTGCTGTGACGACAGATAATAGCCAGGTTTTCACCCAAGCAAAAGAAGTTGTCTTTTTGGCAGTGAAACCGCAGGTATTTAGCGCGATCGCTCAAGAACTAGCAGATATTGATATTCTGAATACAGAACACTCACCCCTGATCATTTCCATCTTGGCGGGTGTACCTTTAAGTCAGCTAGAAGCTGCATTTGTGCAATTGCCAGTGATTAGAGCAATGCCCAACACCCCAGCAATTGTGGGAGCAGGAATTACCGCGATTTGTTCAGGTGCATACACCAGCCCCAAGCACCACGAAATAGCACAGCAAGTTTTTTCTGCTGTAGGCGAAGTAGTGGAAGTGTCAGAAGCGCTGATGGATGCAGTCACAGGGCTATCTGGTAGCGGACCAGCTTACGTGGCGCTGTTGGTAGAAGCACTTGCTGATGGCGGAGTAGCCGCAGGTTTACCTAGAGCAATTGCCAATCAACTAGCCTTGGAAACCGTACTGGGAACAGCGAAACTGTTGCAGGAAACCAAACTGCACCCAGCAGAACTCAAAGATCGTGTTACCAGTCCCGGCGGTACAACCATTGCGGGGATTGCCAAACTAGAACAGGCAGGATTTCGTTCCGCTTTAATTGAAGCAGTCAAAGCTGCCACAGAGCGATCGCAAGAACTGGGAAAATAAGAAATGGGGCATGGGACATAGCGCATGGGAAATGAAGACTCAGGAAGAGTTTTTCAATACCCAATGTCCAATCCTCAATGCCCAATGCCCAATCCTCAATGCCCAATCCCCAATCTCCAATGCCCAATCCCCAATCCCCAATCCCCAATCCCCAATTACGAAGTTGACAAAAGACTCGTTAGTATAGTAAACAATCTGGTTGCAAATGTGATTGAGTGAATTATCCTGCACCGTCTCCAGAACTTGACTTAGGGACTATATTTCCCTTTGAACTGGATCAGTTTCAAAAAGAAGCGATCGCGTCCCTAAACGCCGGACGCTCGGTAGTCGTTTGTGCGCCCACAGGTTCGGGCAAAACATTAGTCGGGGAATATGCTATTTATCGCGCCCTAGTGCGAGGAAAACGCGTATTTTACACGACTCCCCTGAAGGCGCTGTCGAATCAAAAATTACGTGACTTTCGAGAAAAATTTGGGTTTGATCAAGTCGGACTGTTAACTGGAGATGCTTCCATTAACAGGGACGCACCGATTTTGGTGATGACCACCGAAATTTTCCGAAATATGCTCTATGGCACACCCATTGGGCAAGTCGGCATCTCATTAGTAGACGTTGAAGCGGTGATACTTGATGAGTGCCACTACATGAACGATCGCCAGCGCGGTACAGTTTGGGAAGAATCAATCATCTATTGTCCCCGTGAAGTGCAACTAGCAGCCCTTTCAGCAACCGTTGCCAATAGCGATCAACTCACTGACTGGCTAAATCGGGTTCACGGCCCAACTGACCTGATTTACTCCGATTTTCGTCCAGTCCCCTTGGAATTTCACTTTTGCAATCCCAAAGGGTTATTTCCCCTGCTGAATGATAGCAAAACTAAAATTAACCCCCGCCTTCAGAAAAAGAAGGGGAGAGGGGGAGAAAGGGAGAAGGGGAGAAGTGGAAGACCTGAGGCTCCTGGCATAATTTTTACCCTCAGCCAGTTAGAGCAACGGGATATGTTACCAGCGATTTACTTTATCTTCAGTCGCCGGGGATGTGATAAAGCAGTGGCGGAAGTAGGTGATTTATGGCTGGTAAATAGTGAAGAGTCCCAAATTTTACGGGAACAGATTGATGACTTTTTAGCGCGCAATCCCGATGCCGGACGTTCTGGACAAATTGCACCCCTGTACCGGGGAATTGCTGCCCACCACGCCGGAATTTTGCCTGCTTGGAAAGCACTGGTAGAAGAACTATTTCAGCAAGGGCTGATTAAAGTCGTATTCGCCACCGAGACACTGGCGGCGGGAATTAATATGCCCGCCCGGACAACGGTAATTTCTACCCTTTCCAAGCGTACCGACACTGGACACCGCCTGTTGAACGCTTCGGAATTCTTGCAAATGGCAGGACGGGCAGGCCGTCGGGGGATGGATAAACAAGGTCATGTGGTGACAGTCCAAACTCCCTTTGAAGGAGCCAAAGAAGCGGCGTATTTGGGAACATCCAAGCCTGATCCCCTTGTAAGCCAGTTTACGCCCAGTTATGGCATGGTACTCAATTTGCTGCAAACCCATACCCTAGAGCAAACCAGGGAACTGATAGAGCGCAGTTTTGGGCAGTACATGGCCACCTTGCATTTAAGACCAGAATACGATGAGATTGCCGAACTGCAAACACAATTAGCTCAACTTCATGAGCAAATCGTCGCAGTTGATGAAAATGAACTGGCTGTTTATGAGAAATTGCGGCAACGCCTGAAAGTGGAACGCCAGATATTGAAAACCCTGCAAGAGCAAGCACAGTCAGACCGACAAGAAGAATTGGGGATGATGTTGGACTTTGCAGTGTCAGGAACTCTGTTGAGTCTCAAGGGCAAAAATATCACAGTGTCTTCACCCGTAACCGCAGTGTTAGTGGGAAAATCGCCAGGTTCTGGTCAAGCTCCTTACTTGGTATGCTTGGGACATGATAATCGCTGGTATGTAGCAACGACAGGGGATGTAGTCGATTTGTATGCCGAACTCCCACGAGTTGAGGTGCCGCCCGATGTACTACCACCGCCAGAGATGCCTTTGAAACCAGGACAGTCGCGCCGTGGCAATGAAGAAACATTTGCGATCGCTGGACGTATTCCTGATCCGATAGAATCTTTGCATCTGGCACCAGAAGTAGCAGAACAACTCAGTCGCACTACCGCCGTCCAAGAGCAATTAGAAGCTCATCCCCTACATGAATCAGGCAATGCTGCAACGCTTTTCAAGCGCCGGGCCCGCTATGTCGAACTAGAAGCCGAACTTGAACATTTGCAAGGGCAAGTAGAGCAACAGTCACAACGTCATTGGGAAGAGTTTCTGAATTTAATCTCAATTCTGCAACACTTTGGCGGTTTGGATAACTTAGTACCGACAGTATTAGGGCGAATCGCTGCCGCCATTCGAGGTGAGAATGAATTGTGGCTGGGTTTAGTATTTGCTAGTGGTGAATTGGGCAATTTAGATCCGCAGCATTTAGCAGCAGCAGCAGCAGCTTTGGTGATGGAAACGCCTCGTCCAGATAGCAAGGTTAACTTTGACCTCAGTAATGAAGTGACAGAAGCCTTGAAAAAATTGCAGGGAATTCGCCGCCAAATGTTCCAACTACAACGGCGTTATAACGTAGCTTTGCCTATATGGTTGGAGTTTGAGTTAATTGCGATCGTAGAACAATGGGCGCTAGGAATGGAGTGGACACAACTCTGCGAGAACACCACCTTGGATGAAGGCGATGTGGTGAGAATTTTACGGCGGACGTTGGATTTATTATCGCAAATACCCCACGTTCCCCATTTGCCAGACTCTTTCCAACGCAATGCCTATCGGGCGATGCAGTTGATTGATAGATTCCCTGTGAATGAGGTAGTTGAATGAATAGAAACTCTTACGCGCTTACACGGGGACGCACAGAGAGTATTTGATTTCTGCCCTACGCCACTCGTGACTTCCAGTCATGAGTTATTAGCTCACGCCAACGAGTTCTCTAAAGGAGTACGTTTGTGTAGGGGACTTCCAAGAAATAAATTATCCAATTTCACTTAAATCTTAACGATTTTCTCTCCCCCAGCTAAGAGCTCCCTGCCCCCTGCCCTAAAAGCGATGGGATATTTTTTTATTTGGAAGTCCCTAGTAGGGAATTCTATTTGCCCAATACTTTTAAAACAATTACGAATTACGAATTAATCCGATCGCAATACACTTCACCAAAACTATGATCAGCATGAATTTCAATCATCATATCAACCACTATTGCATCTTTCGCCAACGGCTTGATGAATAATTCTGGATGAAGCGCTCGCCCTTCTAAAAAGCTGCGACTATAATTTTGCTGTAGGTTAATATTTGATTAAATGACAAATCTTTTTCGTTGTAGCCTAACGAAGCTGGTCAGTCAACCAAGGGTTAAGATAGGTTTTATATAGGGAATTTGGATTGGGTTGCACCTTAATCAAGCAAAAATATATGACAATTCTCAACGCTCGTAATTTATCCTTAGAAGAAGTTCAGCGTCTGTTTGGCTTTCAAGAACAATACAGGGACTCATTTTCTAACTACTTATCTCTAGAACCTCTCCTCGAAGTCGAACAACAAGAACTTCTGCAAATTAGAAATGACTTTCGACGCTACCTTACAGCAGGCAAAGTTTCTGAAGGTCAAGTAAAGTTTCTTGCAGTTGCGCCTTTATTAAGATTAGCTGGTTTTTATCGCTATCCTATCGAGATTGTTTTGGAGGAGAATATTGCTGATATTGAAGTTGAAGATGAAGATATCAAAATTAAAGGAAGATTTGATATTTTAGCTATTAGTAAAGCTAAACATACAAAACCTAAAATATATTTCTGGGTACTGTTAATTGAATCTAAAAATAGTCAGATTGATATATCAACAGGTTTACCTCAGTTACTCACATACGCTTATAAAAATTTAGATAATCAAAAATCAGTTTGGGGATTAACGACTAATGGTAGAAGTTATCAGCTTGTTTATATTGAACAAGGAAATCCGCCTATTTATTATCTGTTGCCAGAATTAAATTTAATGGAAAGAGAGCGTTCAAGTCAGTTGCTACAAGTTTTAAAAGCAATTTGTCAGCTTTAGAGCAATACGCTTGGAGTTGGGGGTTAGGTCTGTATTGGACTCAACTGCAAACTGCTATAAATACTCATTAGCTTAGTAAAGGATTCGTTTCAAAGCTCCCGCCAAGGCATTTGCTGCTTCCGCCAAGGCGTTTGTTGTTTCCGCCAAGGCATTTGCTATTTCCGCCAAGACGTTTGCTGTTTCCGCGAAGGCGTTTGCTATTTCCGCCAAGACGTTTGCTATTTCCGCCAAGACGTTTGCTATTTCCGCCAAGACGTTTGCTGTTTCCAGCTTGGAATTCGGTATTTTAGACAAACTACGCTTGCAGCACAAAATCACATGCGGTGAGAGTCGGCGCACCAGTTAGAGTTGCAAATAGACCACCGCTACCAAAACCCGCGGCATCGCCGTTTTCGTTGTAGAACAATTGCCCACTCACACCGTCGTAGACAATTTTCGCTGTGCTAGTCTCTGGTGAATTCGTGACTTGAAAATCACTCAAGTTATTAAAACCTGTTCCCGCACCAGAGGTAATTGCACTAAAAGTAGTCTTATCTAGTACAATCTTGTCACCTTGGCAACAGTTGAAGTCGCTAATGGTATCTACACCAACAGCAGTCAGGTCAAAAGCAGCATCGGTGTTGTAAAGGAATCTGTCAGCACCTATACCACCAACGAGAATATCATTGCCGACACCACCCACAAGAGTATCATTACCTTCTCCACCGATGAGAATATCATCGCCACTACCGCCCCGCAACAGGTCATTGCCACTTAAGCCATTAATGATGTCATTACCCCCTTGACCATTAATCACATCATTAGAGTTGTCAAAACCGACAATATTATTGTTTAAGTCATTCAGGAAAGTGACAGTGTTTTTATTGAAAATGCGCGTTTGAGTCGAATTGGCATTAATCACATCAAAGCTGTCGGCAATCCTGGTTTGCCCATCAAATAGGATATTACCAATTGCTTCTCGTGAAGAATTTGCTGGTAGATTATCCAGATTTTCTAAGAGGAAGTTTTGCAGAGTTACTTTGGTGGATGCCACATTTTCAAAGGTGACTTCTAAGTTGTTACCATTTTCAGTGAGTTGCAGATTTTGGGCAGTCAAGCCGTTACCTGTAAATTGCAGTGTATCAACATTGTTAATTACTGCTGCTTTGAGAGTCACAGCCTCTAATGGATTTGAGCCTTTACCTACGCCAGCAAAATCGGTGATAATGTCATTGCCATCGCCTGGACGAATAATAAACTTATCTTGACCACCGTTGCCTGTCAGGGTATCATTACCAGCTTTGCCGTCGATTATGTTGTTTCCACTTGTACGTACAAGAGTATCTGTACCAGCAGTTCCCGTCAGGTTATTGGTGCTGCCCCTACCGATATTTTTCCCCCCAAATACCACGTAGCTCTGCCCCGACGGGGACGAGTCGCCGTTGAGGTAGACATTAGGTGCCCCGATAATCAGGTCAGCGATGCCGTCACCGTTGACATCTCCGGCACTGCTGACAGGAAAACCTGAACCGGAACCCACGATGCCGTTGATGGCGAAGCCATTAGCGCCGTTGAGGTTCAAAAGGTTGAAAGTCGGGCTAAAGCCTGTGCTCTTGCCAAATACCACGTAGCTCTGCCCTGAATCATAACCGTTGGGGTCGGCATTTGGTGTCCCGATAATCAGGTCAGTGATGCCGTCTGAGTTGACATCTCCCGCACTGCTGACAGAAATGCCTGAGTTGTCACCTGACTTGATGCCGTTGATAGCGAAGCCGTTAGCGCCGTTGAGGTCTAAAAGGTTGAAAGTGGGGCTAAAGCCTGTGCTCCTGCCAAATACCACGTAGCTCTGCCCTGAATCATAGCCGTTGGGGTCGGCACCAGATGCCCCGATAATCAGGTCAGCGATGCCGTCACCGTTGACATCTCCGGCACTGCTGACAGATTCACCTGAGTAGTCCTCTTTCTTGATGCCGTTGATGGCGAAGCCGTTAGCGCCGTTGAGGTCTAAAAGGTTGAAAGTGGGGCTAAAGCCTGTGCTCTTGCCAAATACCACGTAGCTCCGCCCTGACTGGAAGCCGTTGGGAGAGGCACCAGATGCCCCGATAATCAGGTCAGTGATGCCATCGTCGTTGACATCTCCGGCACTGCTGACAGATTCACCTGAACCGTCACCCGCGATGCCGTTAATGGCGAAGCCGTTAGCGCCGTTGAGGTCTGAGAGATTGAGAGTGGGGCTAAAGCCTGTGCTCTTGCCAAATACCACGTAGCTCCGCCCAGAATAATCGCCATTCGGGTCGAAACCATATCCCCCGATAATCAGGTCAGCGATGCCATCACCATTGACATCTCCGGCACTGCTGACAGAATAACTTGAATTCTTACCCGCGATGCCGTTGATAGTGAAGCCGTTTGCGCCGTTGAGGTCTGAGAGATTGAGAGTGGGGCTAAAGCCTGTGCTCTTGCCAAATACCACGTAGCTCTGCCCTGAGCGGTAGCTGTTGGGAGAGGCACCATATGCCCCGATAATCAGGTCAGTGATGCCATCGTCGTTGACATCTCCGGCACTGCTGACAGAAATGCCTAAGTTGTCACCCGCGATGCCGTTGATAGTGAAACCGTTAGCGCCGTTGAGGCTAGAAAGGTTGAAAGTGGGGCTAAAGCCTGTTCTCTTGCCAAATACCACGTAGCTCCGCCCTGACTGGAAGCCGTTGGGAGAGGCATCGGGTGCCCCGATAATCAGGTCAGTGATGCCATCGTCGTTGACATCTCCGGCACTGCTGACAGATTCACCTGAAGCGTCACCCGCGATGCCGTTGATAGTGAAACCGTTACTGCCGTTGAGGTCAGAGAGATTTAATGATGAATAAACCATGATTTTCTCCTGTGTTTGTAGTGATTGAGTAGGTAGGCGTAATTAAATATAAGATCAAACCTCACCCTCAATCCTTCTCCTTAGTAAGGAGAGGGAAGCCGGAGTTCGGAGAGGGAAGCCGGAGGCAGGGTGAGGTTTTATATTTAATTTGACCCACTTATCCCTCTTCTGTCACTTTCCGGGAGGGCGATCGCTAGAAGCCTCATGAGGCAATCAATACAAGCTATACTATTAGAAAAAAATTGGTCTTGTATTTGTTATTAGAAAATAATCGCGCGATCGCTTCATATACAAAAGCTCTAGAATTCAGAAATGGCAAAAGTTTTCGGAGAGTGACAGAAGAGGGTTATACCAATTCTTTATGAAGCTGGGCTAAATAAAGCTTCAAGAATAAAGTCGTAAGAGGTGAGAGAAACAATTGCTTCTGGTGTAATAGTTTCTAGCGCCTCAGCTAATTTCTGACGCAGTTGAGCAAGGGTTTTACAATTCTGCCATCGTAGTTTGCTCTTCAGAAACTCCCAAAACCTCTCAATTGGGTTCAATTCTGGAGAGTGGGGTGGTTGGAAAATCGGTATAATATTTTCTGGACAATCAAGGGTTTTAATTCTGTGAAATGAACCTTGGTCAAATTGGATAACTGCAACGTCCTCGCCAAGTTCTGCCGACAGCAGCTCTAAAAACCTCTGAAAACTGTTTCCCCGTCAAGATGAGAAAACTCGTAGAAAAAACTGTATCCGCTTAAAGGTTCAACAACACCATACAAGTAAAAATTATCACGTTGCCACTGACTTAAACCTATAGGTTTTACACCGGGAGTGGTAATTAAACGTCCCGCAATAGTCTTTAATCCCAGGCGGGTTTCGTCTTGGCACATATATCTGAGTCGTTTACCCTCTCCAAATTCTTCTTGCAAGAATTTGAGTGCTAAAGGGAGTTTTTTTGAAAGTGAGACTGACTTTCCGGATGTTGTTTCCGACTTTTGGGACGAGGAACTTTTAGTTTGACACCTAAAGAATAGCGTACAAGCTGATAAACCGTTTTGTAGGCGATCCTTAGTCCCAGTTCGTTCTCCAGCCATTGTTGAATCTGATTGTAGCTGTGAAATCCTTGTGGTTCCTCCAATCGCTGTTTCAACCGTTCCAAGTTTTCTCCACTAACTATAGATTTTTTACCAGGCGCATGTTTCACACATAGCAACCCACTTCGTCCCTCGTCTTTATACTTTCTTAACCAACGAGTTATGGTTGCTTCATTTGGTCCTAAACGTTTTGCCATCGCTTGCCGATTTGTGACTTGACCACTTTTAAGCCAGTAGAGCATTTGTAATCGCTCTTTGCTACTTGCCTTTGTCGCATATTTAACGGCTTTTTCCAATTCTTCAAGGCTTTCTTTAATCTCGACTTGCAATCTCAGACCCATCACGTTTAAACCAAACGCACCTTTTTTTTAATTTAGCGCAGCTTCATACAGAAATGGTATTACTTATTCGTCAGCTTTGCTCAATGGAATTCGCGGCTAGACAAACTTGAATTGCCTACGCAAATTCACAAAAAATTCCCGTTTTCAAACCTCTTTCCCGTTTGTAATTCGTAATGACGCTCGCGGACTCACTATAGCGGTTCTCGGTTGAGTCAGGTACAAGAACCCCACCCCCAACCCCCTCCCCGCAAGCGAAGAGGGGGCTATGATATACCTTATTATGATTAGGAAACGCCTCCTTCCTTACGGGACGCTGAGCGAACGTGGGTTAAAAATCTTTAATTTTGTATATGAATTACAAATTAGCCCGATCGCAATACACTTCACCAAAGCTATGATCAGGATGAATCTCAATAACCAAATCAACCACTGTTGCATCTTTTACCAACGGTTTGATGAATAATTCCGGGTGAAGCGATCGCCAAAAATAATTGACAAATTGCTCTATCTCTGAATTGCTCATCCCCGATTTACCCGCAGCAATCATCTGCTTTTCCGCTTGTTTGCGCCACTCCAAAGAACAACGGTAATCGGTTGGATAGAGCAAAATTAAACTGTCTAATCGCTCCCACAGTGGTAGATAATTATGGAGGCGAAGATTAATATCACGGGCAAATGCTCTATCCTCATTTGTGAGAATTGGTGGCGGTGCAGCAACAAATACATCTGGATTAATTGGTCGCACACCCACAAACCAACCTTCAAATAGTACAATATCTACACCTGTAACCATTTCTGGAGTCGTGCGATCGCCAGCGCCTCTGTATGCAGATTTATCAAAGCGGGGAACCATAACAGGACTTTGCAACTGGCGGATTTGATCTAGTACATTTAAGCCTAAATCTACATCGTGGGTTCCTGGAGGTCCTCGCCAAATCAAGCGGGGATCTTGCTGTGTTAAAATCAAGCGATCGCTATAAGTTTTATACAAGTCATCCAAAGATAAACTCAGAGTCCGGTATCCCAACTGATCGAGAATTAAACTGAGAACCTTAGACATTGTGGTTTTCCCAGTACCTTGTCCTCCCAATATTCCCTGAATTAGCGGGCGTCCCAACTGTTGGCGCCCCGATGCTAGTTTGATTCCCAAAGGCAGCCACAAGTCCCACAATGCCTGTAACATTTCCTTGGGTTGTACTTGGAGAGTAGTCTGGCAAAATTGGCTAAAAGCTGGTAGGATAGATTTTAGTAAATGCGATCGCCTTTCTATCACTTCATCAACGTTTTCCGGCGTAATCCCAAAAGCTTTAGCTCTTAACCGATCTGCCAGCGCTGCTGCTCTTGCTTCTTGCTGCCAAGTTTCCCCCACGGCATCCGTTGCCAAAATCCCACCCAGCCACAAATTCATAAATTCCCTATCTCCCTACGATCCCAGCTTAAAGGCTTCGAGAAACAGGCTGTATGTGAAACCAACTTTGAGGAGATTGAGTGAGTCTATTAAGAGCGATCGCTTGGCGAAAAAGCTCTGACTGTAAAATATCCTACTAGTAACTTCCGTCAACACTACTAGAAAACCAGCTACCACAATATCTAATTCTGCCCGTTGACCAGCTGTAGTGGAAACTGCGTTTCCCAGAAAGAAACCGAATAAAAAACTAATTATCAGCAACGATAGTCGCCGCCAAGGATTTAAAAACCATTGCCCTAAGCGTGTAGCAATGGCATCCAACAAGTTATTCAGACGAGTGTTTTGCATCAGATAGACTTCTGGGGAAAAGTCAAGATATCAGGACTTACGCAAACAATAGCCGCAAAGAAAGATTTTCTCTTTAGGGACAATTCATGAATTGCCCCTACAGCGCGTCTAGTTTTGCGTAAGTCCTAGATATCTTAAAATATTCTCTATATTAAAGAGGATATTGGTTTTAGCCTAAGCTTGTTTGTTAATATTATAGATATAGCAATCCGATTTGACTGGGGAAAAAATTTAAGTATATTTTGGTGTGTTATCGCGTAGCATAACGCAGAAAAGTATTCATTAGGTGCGTTACAGTTTGCTAACGCACCCTACGTGTATTTCAAAAATAAAATATTTTTTTATCCAAATGAATTGGCTGCCTCGGTATCTAAGTTTTCTGTTCCCAGTTAAGAGTTCCCTTTCATTCAAAATGATACTGATAATACATTCGTATCCCTAGTTTGAGGAAAGTCTATATTAGGCTACTTTGTATGATTGTATTTTGGGATAATAGGCTACTATTTGGTCAAGCCCAAGGCTATTTCATTCTCATTTAACCCGCCTCAGAATAAATTCTGAGTCTAATAGCGAAAGTCGTCTAAAGACGACTAATAAAAGGTTATAGTCCGTTTTAACGGACTTTAGCTATTAGCCCGGAACTTTAGTTCTGGGCGGTTTATGTCTAGAACGAAATAGCCCTGAGTCAAGCCTAGACAAAATATTTATTTCTAATAATTATCAATATGAAATCTTCAGTATATCGTAACGCCGGTGTTACAGCTTGTTGCTTGGGATTATTTGTTGCTCTGCTAGGATGCTTTGGAGTGAGCGTATCCTTTGAGTCCACAAACCCAGATACATCTTCACAACTGCCAACTGAAACTCAAGCGTGGGAGACAAGTTCATCCACACCTGTTTCACCTGAAAAAGGTATTTCCGCTAGTCTATCTACTCCAGCAAATACCCCAACCAATCAAGTAGAACATAGCAGCAAAGAGAATACTCATCCTGTCTTAGCAGATCGTGATAAATCAGCTAGCAAAGGCAAGGAGCAAGGGACTTTACGGGTGAGCAATCAAACAAATCAGCCTGTGCGGCTGGCTCTACTGGCGCGAGAGTCGGTAGCAAAAGGCTCTGGTACTAAACAAACTAACTATGATGTACCAGCACATTGGGATTTTGCTCCCCAAGAGGGTAGTGATAAGGGACTGATTCTATCCCTACCTCAGAATAATTTAAAGCTGGAGAAGGGAGATATTTTAGTTGCTTTTGCACAAGATGGTTCCCGTCGTTACTGGGGTCCCTATGTTGTCGGCGAAACTCAATTACCTAAGTGGAATTCCCAAAATAGAGAATGGCAACTAGTGCTGAGTCAATAAATAGTGCTGAGTGCTGAGTGTTGAGTACGGAAGCAATTTTTGTAAGCTGGGCATTAGACCTCTTGCAAAAGTCCTAAACACCGCACCCCCAACCCCTCCCGAAGAGCCTACGGTGTATACACAAGTCCTAAAATCCTTGCCTGGTAAGATACAAGCCTTAATGGGCAAGGTTTTGATTTGATCAAGTTGATTATCAATAGTGTCAGATTATTGATAGAGGCATAACGGAAAATCAAGGATTTTAAAAATAATTTTCCGTTCTTTTCTGTCCATTTGATTGCCAACTAGACTTGTGTATACACGGTAGCCCCGCTCTTCGGGAGGGGAGACAAAGCGTAGCTTTGGCGGGGTGGGGTTCTTATTTTTGATTTATGCAAGAGGTCTATTGTTTACCCTTTGCTCAAATTTTTATTTTTACATCCCTACCCTACAGTTGGTAAGGTGTAGAGTACTGAGTAGAGGAAAATTGTTTAATTTAAAACTCTGAAGAACAAAAGATAGATAACCAACGACTATTGATTAGTGATTGTTGACTATTGACTAAATGACAATGAAATTGAGTGTTAAGCGCACTGTTGATCAGTGGTTCAACAAAATAGCAAAGAATCCAGCCCTTAGTGTAACTGTGTCGATTTTGTGGTTAATGGTGATTGGCTGGGTAGCTTTTGGGTGGAATTTGGGCAACACTGGCTTGGTTGATGAGACAGAGCCACTGTTTGCCGAAGCTTCCCGCCAGATGTTAGTCACAGGTGATTGGATAACCCCATTTTTCGATGGTGAGACTCGTTTCGATAAACCTGCTTTAATTTACTGGTGTCAGGCGATCGCCTATAAAATTATTGGGGTGAATGAGTGGGCAGTACGCCTTCCTTCCGCGATCGCAGCCTTAGGCTTAATTTGTTTAGCTTTTTACACCGTACACTGGTATTTGACTAAACAAGATGAATTAGAGCAAGTTTCACGTCCGACTCGCCGCTACTTAATATCTTTTATCGCCGCAGCGCTCATGGCACTCAATGCCGAAACTATTATTTGGGCGAGAACCGGTGTCTCTGATATGCTGCTCACCGGATGTATGGCATCAGCTTTATTATGTTTCTTTCTAGGGTACGCAGGGAAGGAAGAGAGCAGGGGAGCAGAATTAATCACCAATGCCCAATCCCCAATGCCCCATGCCCTATTCTTAAATAAGTGGTATTTAGCTTTTTATGTGCTGATTGCTGGCGCAATTTTGACTAAAGGCCCAGTGGGAATTGTCTTACCAGGGCTAATTGTTGCCGCCTTTTTGCTTTACGTCGGAAAGTTTCGAGAGGTATTGCGAGAAATGCGCCTCCTCGTAGGTATACTGATAATTATCGGTTTATCAGTGCCCTGGTATGCTTTAGTGATTTGGCGCAATGGCTGGAATTACATTAACTCCTTTTTTGGTTATCACAACCTGGAACGCTTTACAGAAGTAGTTAATGGTCACTCAGCACCTTGGTATTTTTACTTTTTAGTGGTGTTGCTGGGTTTTGCACCATACTCAGTGTATTTACCAGTGTCTATAGTCAGACTAAAGTTTTGGCAGCGATCGCACTGGCGATCCCTTGAACGTTTTCAGCAATTTGGTTTATTTGCCTGGTTCTGGTTTGCTAGCATCTTTGGCTTTTTCACCATTGCTGTCACCAAACTTCCTAGTTACGTCTTGCCTTTAATGCCAGCAGCTGCAATCCTGGTAGCCCTGTTGTGGAGCGACCTGTTACCAAACATGGAGAATGAAAATGACACCGAGAGAGTATTTGATCATCTCCCCGCGTCTTCTTCCATCTCCCCCTTACTCGTCTGGAGTGGTTGGCTGAATGTAGTGTTTTTATCATTTTTGGCGGCAGCACTGTTTAACTTAACCCACATATTAGGTACTGATCCAGCTATAAGTAACTTCCACGAACTAATTCAACAATCTGGTATACCAGTAATAGCGGGCGTAATTTGGCTGGTTTGTGCTGTTTTGGTTGGGGGTTTATTACTGGGTCGCCGATGGAACTACATTATCAGTATTAATTTAATCGGGTTTGTGGCGTTTTTAATTTTTGTTTTAACGCCGGCTTCGTTTTTTATTGATCGAGAACGTCAATTACCCTTAAGGGAGTTGTCTGCGGTCATCCTAGAAGCAAAACAACCAGGTGAAGAATTGATCATGCTTGGCTTCAAAAAGCCTAGTGTAGTCTTTTATAGCCACATCCACGTAAATTATTTAGGATTTCCCCAACAGGCTGTAGATCATATTAAAAACCAGGCTGCTAAGGCACTACAACCTCCCTCACTGCTGCTGTTGGCTGAACAGACAAAGTTTTTACAAATGGGCTTACAGCCAGATGATTACAAGAGTTTATCGACCAAGGGTGCTTATAACTTGGTTCGAGTTCCTTTTAAGAAAAAGAAAAATCAAAAAATAGATATATCATAATTGGGCATTGGGCATGGGGCATGGGGCATTGGTTGTTTCTCCCTCATCTCCCCACTCCCCATTAACATTTGCCATTGTAACCGTTGACAGCTAAAGCTTGATTGATCTGGTTTAAGAGGTCTTCCATTGATATCGATCGCGGTAATATTTGGGTAGCGATCGCGCCAACAACAGTTTCTATCGATTCCAAACCATTCTTCTTCTGCTTGTCAATTTCCTTGTAAGCTACCCCAGGCTGAAAAGTGGTTTTTGGGCGATTTAATCGCTGATTAAGTACCAAAATTGGTGGTAATTTGTCAGGTGAATCTCCCAATGTCTTCAGTGCTTTTAGCAAGTCTTTGTGGATAACGGATTCTCCTAAACAAATTAGCAATAAGTCAACGCTTTGGTGGCGAATTTGTTGTAACACTTCTGCCCAACAGGGACTCATCGCCGCTTTGAAGCCTGCTGTTTGTAGGTACTGAATTAAAGCTTGAAACCACTCAGAACCCCGTTCAGCAGTTTCACTAATAATTGAGCAATTTTTTTCTGTCTGATAACCCTTAACTTGCTTGCGTCTTACCTGTGGAAAATCACGCAGCATTGTCAAATCCACTACCAAGATGTTGGGAGGGTAGCAAATACCAGAAGCAATTTGCAGTACTGATAATAAGGCATCTGTTTTCTCGGTACGACTGCTGTTGTCTTTAGCAAATGGTTTTAAGTAAGGAAATACAGATAGCCCTGGTATTTTAGAAGCTATTAGGGTGGTTGCAACATCGCAAGTAACCAGTGGTATAGCCGCCAAACGTGGATGCCCGATTAGTTGTTGCAGGTAAATTTGGGCAGTGTTACTTTCCACATCTAGCAAAATGACATCAAACTGCCATACCCGTGCCAACAGTTCTGCCTGATTTAGGTCATCTACTTCAATCACTCGGTGTTCTCGAAGTGAGAGGTGGGGATTGACCGATTCCAACTGGGGATTCACCAACCGGAGAATTCGCAGTGGGGTCTTAGTTGGGATAATTGCGCTATTGTCTAACCCTAGCTGTAAAACTGCTTGTGCAGTACATAATTTTTCTAAAACTGGTGCTAATACGTAATGCTCTACTGGCAAACTTAAGAAACCATCAGCTCGGTTAGCAAATGCTTGCTCCTTTTCGGCTGCCGTCGCTGTCACAATTACAGATATATGACGGGTTGCGGTGTCAGATTTCAGTAAAGTCAGCACATCCCAGCCTGATAGCAGGGGTAGCAACGGATTCAAAAATATCGCTATTGGTTGCAAGCGCCGAGCTTTTTCGACTGCTTCTGTCCCTGATCGCGCAATCACTACCCGATATCCTAAACCTTTGAGTTGTTCGGTCAAGTCTTCAATATATCGGGCTACTGCCTCGACTACCAAGACCAAGCGTTGCGAACTAACGGCATGATGCTGTGTGGGGGTAATCTGCTGACGAGCAACTGCGGGCTTTTGCCGTGTCTGTTGGAGTCGTGTTTCTTCCTCTTCTCTGATTCCCATATCTGGTTCAGAAAAGCCTGTTTTCGGGGGACTGGGCGGCAGAAGTAGGGTAAACTGGCTACCTTTTCCTTCACGAGATAAGAAGCTGACATCTCCTCCGTGGAGACGAGCCAAGGCGCGAGTTAATACTAGCCCCAGACCAGTGCCTTCAAATTGGCGGGTGAGGGGATTTTCCAGTTGTTGAAATTTTTGAAAGATTAAGTGTTGCTGGTGTTCAGGAATGCCAATGCCTGTATCCCAAACTGTAAAGGCAATCCATCCTTCCCAACGATTCACCCGCAATCCAATTTCGCCAGATATTTCGGTGAATTTAAAGGCGTTGGAAAGTAGGTGTACTAGCATCTGGCGTAAGCGCAATTCATCTGCCACCATCTGATCTAAGCCTAGTTCAATGGAGAGGCAGAATTGAGGGGCAGATAAACGGGCATTTTGAGTTGGTGAAGCAGATGTCGTTTTGGTACTTTGAGTGTGGATGGCTTTGGCCTCGGATAGGGCGCGATCGCACACAGCCCGAATTCTCACCGGAGTCAGCGTCAAATCCATTTGTCCCGTCTCCATCCGGGTCAAATCCAAAATATCATTAACCACACTCATCAGGTGGCGTCCACTTTGATGAATCAGTCCTGCATAACGGGCTTGACGCTCGTTGAGTTCTCCTAACTGCTGATCCACGAGCAAGCGCGATAATCCTAAAACGGCAGTTAGGGGAGTTTTGAGTTCATGACTAATACAAGCTAAAAATTCATCCTTCAACCGATTTAGTTGAATTAAATCGGCATTTTTTGCTGCCAATTCTTTGCAAAGCTGTTGCTGCTGGGTCACATCAGTAGCTAAAACTAACCACAAATCATTACTGAGTACAACCTCAGATTCAGCGCTCATGACTTTAAACTCAGGACTATCTAAGGGAATTTTGGCAAACTGCCAGATTTGCTCCTGACCATTTTCCACTTCGACAACGCAGGTACAAGTACCCACCTGACTATCCAAATAGCACCGACTGTATACAGCCTCTGGTGATGCTTCTTGTTGAGTCGGTTCTTGTTCACCACCATCCTGATCCTCGCTACCATTGTGATGAACCTTGATTGCTTGTTGGGTGACATATTCTGGATTTTCGGAGGGTTTAGGGACAAGTATCGCCTCCACTTGTTGCCTAACTCCTTCTGGATCTTTCAAGGCTCCTAATTGCTGCCACCAAGCCGGATTTCGTGCTATTACCTTACCAGTAGCCGTTTGCAACATCAAAGGCCAAGGCAGTCTTTCTAGCAAGTGTACTAGTGGCTGGTGTCCCAATGATTTGGGTTCATTTGGTGTCTGCACACCAGCATCATACTCATGGCGATGCTCACCTGAGCTTTGTAACCCAGCCATGCGTTCCTTAGTCAGCGATCGCAACAGACGTGAACTATCCAGCAGCCCCAAATATCGACCATCAGAGTCAATCAGCGCCCAATCTAAGTTCTGATGTTTTTCGGCTTGGGGATAACACAAGCGCAAGCTTAATTGCTCTACAGACTCAGAAGCTGATATTGTTTGTATTGGCTCAATTAGACCTTGACCCCAGATCGAGAGTGATTGGTGTAAATTTAGATTTTTATTGTCACTATCTGCTAATAATTTTGGGATTAAACGGGCAGAATACAGCAATCCGATGGGACATTGCTGTTGATTCACTACTACCAAGCGATCGCACTGCTCTTGCTCAAAAATCTCTAACACCACTGCCAGAGAACTTGTTTGGGGGCAGCTAGGTACGGTTGCCTGAAAGTCATAAAGCGGGTAATCTAGCATTAACATAAGGCTTTGGGGGTCATTCTTCCTATGGAAACCTCCGGCATTTCCATCTCCCAACTGTTGATGGTTTTTTTGCCTGAAGCCATATCCTCTAAGAAGACTCATATAAGCAACTCTGGTTATTTCAACGCCATTAAAACAACGGAATTTCCGATCACGGACACTTGCTTGCGTCCGAATGCATTTTTCCAAGACGCGACGTTTCTCATTTCTAGCAACTAGCCTCCCCAGTCTCTTACTGGTATTTAAACTCCTGATCGATAGCGACAGCTAAAACAATTATGACCCCAAAGATTCGCTTTAGAACCTTGAGGAATTATAATGATTTAGAATGCGACAAAGGTTTAAGTTGGTTTAAGTATCTTATCAAGGAGCAAAATAAAAAAATCTATCTATTTATATAAGATATGCAAATAATAAAGTAGCTAATGTGTCTTGCTATGCTGACATATACCTCATCATCAAAGACCTACTAAGTCCTACCACTCAATTGCTGCACTAACAATTGCTGCACTAAGTTGTTGAGTGAGTTGCTAGCATTATCTGCTAACACAGAGCGTTATTTTGGGGGATAATTACTAGTTTACTGCACATCAAGTATTACCCTAGAAGCGTTAGCCAAACTTACCAGCCCAGGTTTCATGGTCAGGGCGATCAAGGAGATAGATTAAAAAGTAAATGTTATTACCAATATTGATTCTGCAACCTAATGTTAACAAATGTTTAGATAATCCAGTTGACTTAGCTAACCAAAAAGGTTTGAGTGCGTGGGTGTGGAAATTCATTGAGGCAATTATTGCCCAATTTTGCTATCTACCTGTTGCTGCAACTACCTTTGGGAAAATCAACTATTTACCAAATTGGTTGCAACAAAATCCTAGTCAGGCATCTACTGGCAGACACGTCTATGTATTTGCCAGTCAGACGCAAAAAAGCCAACAGCATTTCCAGGAGATGACTCCAGCAGAAAGGCAAGGATTATTAAGACGGCTTAAATCAGATTACAGCCTGATTCTGATAAATTATTTTACCACAGACAAAACACTCAAAGAAAAAATTGATAAATTTATCAATACTATATTTTATGCTAATATTCCTGTGCCCCAAATCATCGAGATTCACATGGAGGTAATTGAAGAATTTTCTCACCAGCTTCAATTAGAAGGAAGGAGGAATGAAACGTTACTTGATTACCGCCTAACGTTGATAGATATCCTAGCTCACCTGTGCGAAGTCTATAGGAGTTCGATTTCTAAATAAATTAAGTTTATTGATGTTCAACTTGGAAAAAACTACTGCTGTTAGTGACTCCCAATGCGCGAAAGAATATTGTATTTGTCTGATCATGACTAGTTATTAACTATATGATTAAAGCCAGAAAAACCTACGTTCTCAAGCTTTACGTAGCAGGGAATACCCCTAATTCAGCTCGGGCATTAAAAACACTTAAAGATATTTTAGAACAGGAGTTTGAAGGTGTTTATGCTTTAAAAGTGATCGATGTCCTGAAAAGCCCGCAACTGGCGGAAGAAGATAAAATATTAGCAACGCCAACATTATCTAAAATTTTGCCTCTACCCGTTCGCAAAATTATCGGGGATCTTTCAGATAGAGAAAGAGTATTGATTGGATTAGATTTGCTCTATGAAGAACTGAGTGAAGAAGATTTTGAAGAGTAAAATTTTAATCATAAAAAAATTCAGTCCAAACTTTAGTAATAAAAAAACCGGGTTTAATACCCTTTTGTGATCAAGCAATGAGTGAAAACGAGCAAGAAAAACCAAAGCAACCACCGATAATTGGGGGTGTAGAAAAAATTCGGACGATGATCGAAGGATTTGACGATATTAGTCATGGTGGTTTCCCAATTGGCAGAAGTACCTTGATTAGTGGCACATCCGGCACAGGCAAAACTTTATTCTCTCTTCAGTTTCTCTATAATGGTATCACCTACTTTGACGAAGCAGGAGTATTTGTTACCTTTGAAGAATCACCCAGCGATATTATTAAAAATGCCCATATTTTTGGTTGGAACTTGCCACGCCTAATCGAAGAAGGCAAGTTGTTTATTCTTGATGCATCTCCCGATCCTGAAGGTCAAGACATCATTGGAAATTTTGACCTTTCTGCACTTATTGAGCGCTTGCAATATGCCATCCGCAAATACAAAGCTAAACGAGTTTCAATCGACTCAATAACAGCAGTATTTCAGCAGTATGAAGCGATGGGAGTAGTGCGACGCGAGATTTTTCGCTTAGTAGCACGTCTCAAACTACTGAATGTCACCACTGTAATTACCACTGAACGTGGTGAAGAATATGGGCCAGTTGCCTCTTTCGGAGTAGAAGAATTTGTTTCCGATAATGTAGTAATTGTTCGCAACGTTTTAGAAGGAGAACGCCGCCGTCGCACAATTGAAATCCTCAAGTTGCGCGGTACAACTCACATGAAAGGCGAGTATCCCTTCACGATTACTAATGAAGGAGTTAATATTTTCCCACTGGCAGCAATGCGCTTAACTCAACGGTCTTCTAATGTCAGAGTATCTTCTGGTGTCAAAACCTTAGATGAAATGTGCGGAGGTGGTTTCTTTAAAGATTCAATTATTTTGGTAACAGGAGCCACAGGTACTGGCAAAACCCTGTTAGTTAGTAAGTTTATTCAAGATGGCTGCCTGAATGGAGAACAGGCAATATTATTTGCTTATGAAGAATCACGCGCCCAACTGTCTCGTAATGCTTCCTCTTGGGGAATTGATTTTGAAGAATTAGAACATCAAGGTTTACTCAAAATCATCTGTACCTATCCTGAATCAACTGGTTTAGAAGACCACTTACAAATTATTAAATCAGAAATTGCTGTCTTCAAACCAGCTCGCATCGCCATTGATTCACTATCAGCACTAGCTAGAGGTGTTACCAATAATGCATTTCGGCAGTTTGTAATTGGTGTGACCGGTTATGCTAAACAAGAAGAAATTACTGGTTTCTTTACCAACACAACTGACCAATTTCTGGGGGCGCATTCGATTACTGACTCTCATATTTCCACGATTACCGATACAATTCTGATGTTACAGTACGTAGAAATTAGAGGAGAAATGTCGCGGGCAATTAACGTGTTTAAAATGAGAGGCTCTTGGCATGATAAGGGCATTCGTGAGTATAATATCACTGCTGATGGTCCCGATATTAAAGATTCTTTCCGAAACTACGAACGGATTATCAGCGGTGCTCCTACTCGCGTTAGTATCGATGAAAAGGCGGAACTTTCTCGCATTATTAGACGTTTTGAAGACAAACAGAGTTCCGAACCCTAAATTTAGTATCGTAGTATATTCTTTCCTAAGTTTAGTATCGTGCTATATTCTGTGGTGAAGAAAGGTTTTCTGCCGCTAGAGTGATTTTCGTGTGAGGGGATGCGGTGAAAGGACAGCAATTATTTTATAGCTTCTTACCTGGTTTGACAGCAGCGGTCTTAACAACTCAGCCTGCTTGGGCTGGTACTGTGAAACTAACAGGGGTACAACTGGCGTCTTCTCCTAGTGTTTTGACTTCTACTTCTGGTCAAGACTTGATTGTGGATACCACGAATACGCAACTGCCTAACGGTGCAGATGTTAGTGTTCCAACCTTAGTACCTGCTTTTGGTTTTACTAAACTTAGTGTGAAGCCTTTAAGGAATAACAGTATCCCAGTGTTAATGACTGGAAGTACTGGTGTACCCATAGAACAAATTCTTAAGAAAGATGAAGGTAGATTCTTCAGTTTCACATCTACCTCTAATCCTTCGCAACAGCCAGATGTCAGCCTTTCTGCTCAAAATAACCAAAAAAACAGTAATTCAGATCCGAATGCGCAGAAGTTAAAGAGGGTAGTAGTTCCTAACTACACTTCAAAACCTGCTTCTGTCCAAAAAGAAATTTTGTCCCTGTCTACTTTACAGCAGCCAGTGGTTCAACAAATAAATACTGTTAATCAGTTGCAGACATTTTTACAAGCTTCAGGCACAGGGGCAGGAGCAGCAAAACTATTGTCAGCGCAGAGGTGTCCACAGGAGTTGAGGAAAAGCAAAACTGATTTCTCGGCTTCTTTGCTGCTGGCCTCAAGCACCTGCTTAGGACAAAATGCGGCTGGGGAACGTGTGGCTCAGAGTAATCCTCAGACTCCGGCAGATTCGGTGCAACCTCAGATTGTGCCGGGAACCGTAACTCCTGCACCAGGCGGTTCAGTACAACCTGAGATTGTACCAGGAACCGTAACTCCTGCACCAGGCGGTTCAGTCCAACCTGAGATTATACCAGGAACCGTAACTCCTGCACCAGCTGGTTCAGTGCCACCTCAGTCTGTGCCAGGAAACGTAATTCCTCCGCCATCAGATTCGCTAAAAATTCCCGATAACCTGACTCCAAGCTCAAATCCCCTGCTATTTCCCACTAAACCGGAGGAAGTGAGACTTCAGGGAAATCAGCCGATTACTTTAGCACAGGCTCTGGAGCTAGCACGGCGTAACAATCACGATCTACAGGTGTCGATATTGCAGCTAGAACGCAGTCGCGCTGCTGTACGCCAGGCACAAGCTGCTTTGCTTCCCAGTCTTAATATTAGTGGTGATATTACTCGCAGTCAGACTCCTTCTGGTCAGCTTGAGGACGAATTATACAAACAGCAAGGTTTAGTCTCTCCGAACGCAGGTGCACCTAGTACAGGTTTCAACGGTCAAGCACAACTGACATATAACCTTTATACTTCTGGGAGTCGGCAAGCTACTATCAGACAGGCTGAGGAACAGGAGCGTTCCGATGAGCTGGCTGTAGAAACTCAGTTTGAAACAATCCGTCTGAATGTTGCCACTGACTACTACAATCTGCAACAAGCGGATGAACAAGTACGTATTGCTCAGTCGGCTGTGGAGAACTCCGAAGCCAGTTTGCGTGATGCAGAAGCTTTAGAGCGAGCTGGGGTTGGTACGCGGTTTGATGTGTTACGATCGCAGGTGAATTTAGCAAATGCCCAACAAGATTTGACTAATGCCAGATCCCAGCAGGCAATTGCCCGTCGTCAATTAGCAACTCGGATAAGTTTGGCGCAGACGATAAATATCAGTGCAGCCGATCCTGTACAATTAGCTGGTCTTTGGAACCCAACATTAGAACAAACTATTTTGCTGGCTTTTCAAAACCGTTCGGAATTGCAACAGCAATTGGCACAACGTAACATTAGCGAACAACAGCGACGGCAAGCACTTGCAACTTTAGGCCCTCAAGTTAGTTTGGTAGCCAGCTACAGCCTACTAGATCAGTTCAATGATAATGTCAGCGTGACTGATGGTTATTCAGTAGGAGTTAGAGCAAGTCTAAATTTGTATGATGGGGGAGCAGCAAGAGCGCAGGCAGCTCAGGCAGTAGCTAATATTGCGATCGCAGAAACTCAATTTGCGGAACAGCGCAACCAAATTCGCTTTCAGGTAGAACAAGCCTATTCTACCCAACAATCTAATTTGACCAATGTTCAAACCGCTAATACTGCTTTAGAACAGGCTAGGGAAGCTCTACGTTTAGCGCGTTTGCGATTCCAAGCTGGTGTAGGCACTCAAACTGATGTCATTAACTCTGAAAACGACCTCACAATAGCTGAAGGTAATCGGGTAACAGCAATTTTGAATTACAACCGTGCTTTAGCTCAGTTACAACGGTCTGTTACCCTCAGAGCACTACGCTAGTTAGCCGAAACTCAACTGTCAATACTTTTGAGTGCTGTTGTGTTTTTTAATACACTTTGCACCTATCATCAGGGGATCACACAGTCCAGTAGTATTTTTTATGAAAAGCTCCAAGAAGCCTCATTTCTCAGTAATTACACTGAATAATGAGGCTTTATTGGTAATAAAAGCTATACTAAAACAAGTCTTGGCGCTAATTGTATAAATTGAAGACAGTTCCGTGGGTAATAAGAGACGTTGCATTGCAACGTCTCTTATTAGGTCATTGGTGGTGCAAATGATTTTATCTAAACCGTATTGGGATAAAAGCAGCTTATCTTCAGGTAAAGTCTCGCCCCCGGAAACTGTCTGAGTCAACACAGCGCTTCTACCGTGTGTGGTTCTAAGAGAGATTATTTATATGTCAATTTCCGATGTGCTTCGTACAGTCTCATTCTTCCACGATTCCAGAGGCAAACAGTTAAAAGTCGGCGGTTATCGACCAGATCCTATTGATTCAAGAGATAGAAAATACAGTGTTGGACGTTATCAACCACAACAGTTACCGCCAATGGTCGATTTACGTCCGCACATGACAAAAGTGGAACAGCAGGGAGAATTGAACAGTTGTACAGCTAACGCGATGGCGGGAGCTTACGAGTATCTGGCCATGCGTCAATTTGGCTCGGCAGAGGATGTGAGTCGCTTGTTTATTTATTACAATGCCAGATTGTCTGATGGAACCGTTGAGCAGGACGAAGGAACTTATTTACGCAGCTGTATTAAGGTACTGCGAAAATACGGTGCTTGTATAGAGAAAACTTGGCCTTATAGTCAAAATAGGGTATTTGAAAAACCCCACGAACAAGCTTATGAGGAAGCAGAAAGCTTCTTGATCGATGAGGCTGAACGAATTAACTTGGATTTGTACGCAATGCGCCACTGTTTAGCGGAAGGTTATCCCTTTGCCTTTGGTTTGCAGCTATTCAGTTCCTTTGAGCAAGTTAAAGATACTGGACGAGTACCAATACCAAATTCAAGCAACGAGAAACTTTGTGGCGGACACGCAATGCTGTGCGTAGGATATTCTGATCAAGACCGCATGTTTTTGGTTCGTAACTCTTGGGGTCCAAACTGGGGAGACAAAGGCTACTGTTATATTCCTTACGATTACATTACCAATTCTGAGTTAAACGGTGATTGCTGGACTATTAAAAGTGTAACCGACCTCGACTTAAGTCAGGATGTCTGGTGCGATGAAGGCTCCTTCTTTGATATGGTTCTCTCTCGGGCTATTAGTCAACTAGGGTTTGCACAGGACGAGGATGAAGATGAATCTGAGGACGAGGATGAAGATGAATCTGAGGACGAGGATGAAAATGAATCTGAGGACGAGGATGAAAATGAATCTGAGGACGAGGATGAAGATGAATCTGAGAACGAGGATGAAGATGAATCTGAGGACGAGGATGAATCTGAGGACGAGGATGAAAATGAATCTGAGGATGAGGATGAAGAATACTGAAGGCAGCTAAAGCCACTACCGACTTATCCATTCGTCTAAATCCATTGGCTCTGCATCTAGTTTTTGGGTCAAAATTGGACTAACATAACTGAGTGTTCGCTCGCCTTGTCAAACACTCATGACTAAAGTAACATCTCAAGAGATTGCACAGTTTCGCTCTCAATTGGCAGATGATCCCAGCGATATGGAAGCGCTGGATTTGATTGAAGACTGTGATGGAGATTTAGAAGATGCGGCGATGACGCTAGCTATCCGAGCCGGACAACAACCAGAAAGAGCAAATTCCGAGTGGTTAGATGCCTTGGCTAGGAAATGGCGTGTGGTGATTTGTGAACAAGAATATCGGGAAGATTTGCTTAATACTTCACTTCAAAAGATGATGGAACATCTAAAAGCAACGCCGACCTTTCCGAAGATTTTGGCAACGCCAGTTTTGATATATGTCCTCAAGCAAGGCGTGAACAATTTTTGTGAGCCACTAGATTCCCTAAAGTGATCAGCCCATGTAGATTTAACTTGTGCGCTGCGGCGCTTCGCTATCGCGGTTTGCAATTGATTCGACCAGGACTGATACGCTGTTAGTTAAGGCAAAACTTCTATTAGACAAATTGTAAAACCAATGAATTACCTTGTTGCCGTATTACCAGATCGCATTCAAGCCGAAGCTGCTTATTTAGCTTTAGAAAAAGATGGCATAAACAGTACTATCCTGGGGAGGGGGTATAAAACGGCTGACGAGTTTGGCTTAATTGACCCTAAAGACCAAGCTAAAAAGCAAGCAAAACTGATGGCAACCTGGCTGATACCATTTGGCTTTTTTGCAGGTTTTACTTTCAGCCTGATCACTGGTTTGGATACTTTTGCCTGGGCGGGTGAAGTTGGTAATCACATCGTTGGTGGACTGCTAGGTGCTGCTAGTGGTGCTATGGGTGGTGTAGTTGTCGGTGGTGGAGTCGGTTTACTCGTAGGTAGTGGTGATGCTTTGCCTTATCGCAACCGCTTGGATGCGGGGAAATACTTAATAGCTGTTCAAGGCTCTGAAACTCTCACTCGCCAAGCAACCCGAATATTACGTCAGTTTGATCCAGAAAATATCCAAGGTTATGCTGACACAAATACCGTGTATTGAATGAATCATAGGTTACACGTCAGGACACAGCGACTTGAGTTGCTTTCCTGTTCTTTGGAAGTGGCGCAAGCGGTGATTACAAGAAACAAATCCCAAGTAGAAAGGCTCTTGGGGGTTAGGGTTCCTGATGATTGGTATGCATCTGAGGTGTTAGACATTTTCCCAATGTATGCTCAGATGCTAATAGATGATCCTTCCCAGTTGGGTTGGGGTGTCTGGCTAATGATTCACATTGCCGATTCTATTTTAATTGGCGATTTGGGTTTTATTGACAAACCTGATCAGACGGGAACTGTAAAAATGGGTTACGAAGTGCTATCAGCATATCGCCAGCAGGGATTTGCTTTTGAAGCACTAAAAGCATTGGTCGATTTTGCTTTTAGTGGGCGGGAACTCAAGAGAATTATCGCTCATTCCCCAGACGATCATGTTGCCTCGATTCGCATTTTGGAAAAACTAGGGATGCAAGAAATTGGTAGAGATGAAAATCTGCTGAAATGGGAATTAAAGCTAGAATCAAGACAGTTATAGAACTTAATTCTCAATTCATAACTCATAATTTTTAAGAATGTTGCCACGAGAAGAACTTTTAAAAGGTGTTGAAAATCGAGATAGTGTAGCTCGTGTAATTGACCAAGCCGAACAAGCCATCAAAACTTGGGAAGTGGTTTTGACTGATTTTCTATCTCCCCCAGAATTGGCGGAAATTCAACGGGTATTTAACCGATTAACAGAAGTGCAATTGGCGGCGTGGGGTGGATATCCGCAAGCTGAACGCCAAAGAATAGCGATCGCTCGTTCAGAACTTCCCTTAGATCAATCTCAAGTCAGTCTTGTCGCCGTGGAAATTGCTGGTAATTTCCTATTTGATACCGCCTCTCACCGCGACTTTTTAGGCGCAATGTTGGGTACAGGAATTGTTCGTGAAAAGACGGGAGATATTATAGTTTTGGGAGAACGAGGGGCGCAGGCGATTGTCGCACCAGAGTTAGTGGAATTTTTGTCAATCAGTCTTAAACAGGTGCGATCGGTTCCTGTGAAAACTCAGCAGATTGAGGTAACTGAATTAAAAGTCCGGGAACCCAAGAAAAAAGAATTAACTACTGTGGAGGCTTCTTTGCGATTAGATGCGATCGCATCTGCTGGTTTTGGGATGTCCCGCAGCAAAATGGTTGATTTCATTGATGCTGGTGATGTCCGCGTCAATTGGAAGGAAATTACCCAAGCTAGTTCTCAAGTGAAATCAGGCGACTTAATCGCCATTCGCTCTAAAGGACGTTTAGAAGTTGGGGAAATCGCCGTTACAAAAAAAGACCGTTACCGAGTTCAATTAACAAGGTATATTTAATAATTGAGGAGTGAGGAATGACGAGTTAAGAGTTTTAAATTCATCAGTTTCTTTAACCCCTAACTCCTAACTCCTAACTCCTAACAGACGCGATTAATCGCGTCTCTACTCCTAACTCCTAACTATATAATTAGGCTCCAAAGTGTTTTGCTAACATATTCAGCAGAAGTTTGCGCGGTACGAGCCGAGATAATTTGCTTCTAATTTGAGTGTTAGTATCAGAACTAATAACAGTTGGATACCCTTTTTCCAAAGCCTCTAAAGATTCCCAAACCACTTTTTCGGAAGAATAGACTTTATCTGTACTGCTTGCCAGCGCTGGAGGAAAATTAGCTTCTGCAAAAAAGTTTGTCTCTATTGGCCCTGGACAAGTGACTAAAATACGGACACCATACTGACGATTTTCTGCCCATAATGCTTCACTAAAGCTGAGAATAAAAGCTTTACTGGCAGCATAAACAGAAAGGTATGGTATCGGTTGAAATGCGGTAATAGAAGATACGTTAATAATACTTCCAGAACGACGTTGCCGCATCAAGGGTAGAAATTTATGGGTTAAATCTACCAATGCTAAAATATTTAATTGTACGATTTTAAGTTGTCTTTCTCCATCTCCTTCAGCAAAGTCGCCATAGTAACCAAAACCTGCATTGTTGATTAATAAGTCAATGGTTAATCCCTTTTCTTTAGTAACATCAAATACAGCAGATGCTGCATTAGGTTCTGTGAGGTCTTTTACTATAACGTCTACTTGAATTTTGTGTTGTTCTTGTAGTTGTTTAGCTAATTCGCTTAGTTTCTCTTCAGAACGAGCAACGAGTACAAGATTTGTCTTGCGTGCAGCTAGTTCCTGGGCAAAAGCTTTCCCTATACCACTAGATGCACCAGTAATTAAAGCAGTTGGCATTCTACATATTAAGATAGTTTTTGAGCACCATTAAAATCTTAGCTATGCTGGCTAGAAGTTTTAACTACCCAAAGTGATATACCCAAAAGGGTAATTAAATTGCTAATTACCATTTTTCAGACCAATAAATAATTTCTGAGGCTGAACTATTAATTGCGACACCGTAGCTATCTCCATGATTCCACTTGAAGCCAGGTCTACCTTTGTCTTCTGCATTTAATACCAATATTTCATAAGTAGCTGGAAAAGATTCTGTATGAGAGTCACTGGTATAGAAGAAAGTTGTCGGCACACCGTCAGGCTGGTTTATATGGTCGTTTGTGTTACCACCCTTATATTTGTGCTTTGCACTATTTCTGTATTGTGACAGTAATTTTTCTATTTTTTTTTGTGGCTCTTTCAGCCTAATTTGAAAAAAACTACCTGCTGGCAAAATTTCGGGATAGTAAGCAATATGAATGTCTTGGGCATCAGTGGGAATCTCATTAGGAAAATGTTTTACTTGGTCATTATTAGACCAGAGTTGATTACGAATTTCTTTGTAGCGTGATGTATCAGTTATTATTTTAGGTTCGCTAGTATTGCTAAAAGTTGTTCTCAGAAAAAAGCTTCCCCCGACAATACTAAGGCTAGCAAGGGCTAATATAAATTGCGATCGCTTCATCAAGTTGGGTGCGTCTAACTTTCATAGTCATATACCCAACTAATAAACTAAATTCGTACTATTGCGGATATTCCATCAGAGATATTAACAGAAACTTTGCGTATCCAAGGAAAATTCGAGGTAATTGTAAAATTACTGTGAAGTTGGTCAATGATTACCTAGTCAAATACCACAGGCTCTCCTCCGGTAAGCTAGGGTAGTTATTGTTACTTAAGTGAAAGTAGGGAAGTAGAAATAAATTTTATCTTTGCTCAAGATAATCAAATCATACCGCAAATATGCAAGACCAAAATTACCATTCTTCTTCTTGCCAAAACCAATGATATTGGATTTTTATCACTTCTTTAAAAGATGGTTTTGCATAGGTTGTTGATTTGTCTCGAAGTTGCTGATATTGTTCAGGAGTAATAGAAATATCTTGATTATCTGAGCGATAGACTATATCTGCACCACCATCACCAAATCCCCAGCTATATCTAGGAAAATATACTTCAAAAGCATTTCCATATTGTTTGACCTGAACCCGCATACTGTTTACAGTTATTTGAGAAGTAGAAGTGGGCTTGAATTGATAATTTACTTGAATTTTTGCGACTACTAAATTCCGTGGTATATAATAGATAAAAAAATCAGTTTTAACTGGGTCTATTAAAGGACTAATAAAAGCAATAATTAGAGTAATTATTGAAAGAATTGAAATTTTGAGCCGTACTCCTTTCCTACAAAACGCTCCGCGAACAAAGAAGCAAGCTACGCAAAGCGTTTACCACAGGAGAAGACAGACTTTCGACCATCAAACTTCAAAGAGGCAGAAGGAATACCGCTTGTATAGTAAGCTTTTTAAGAGACTATATAGTTATTTTCGCTAACCTCCACTAGTACTAGTGTTGTATATAAAAAAAATCAATCCCACAGCCATCCATTTTTTTTCAATTCTTCCTGATGCAGCAATAACTAAGGCGGATATATAAATAGTAGATGCACCTTAATTAAATTACAGCCCTCAGCTTTTAGTTGGGGGCTTTTTTATTGCTGATATTTTTTAATTTGGAAATAAAATAAATTTGCTTATAAGTCTAATTTTCCCGGATATGGCAATCAATAAAGCGGATTATTAAATGGTAGATGCACCTTAATAAATTACAGCCCTCAGCTTTTAGTTGAAGGCTTTTTTATTGATGATATTTTTTAAGGAGTGAATAAAATAATTTTCTACATAAGTCTAATTTTCCCGGATATGGCAATTAATAAAGCGGATTAATAAATGGTAGATGCACCCTAATAAATTACAGCCCTCAGCTTTTAGTTGAAGGCTTTTACTATTTAAATATAGATGGCAGCAAACTGGGAGCTAACCATACTGCATAACCAAGAAATCCAAACAACAAGGTAATCAGGACAGTAATGCCATAGCTGATGCAAATTAATAAACCGTCAGATTCGATCGTGGCAACAGTCAAAAGTAAAATACCGACAGTGGGGATGGGATTTGTAAACGGAATTGGTAATATTAGTAATATTGTTAATAAAGAGATGCAAAACCCATTAATTCGCCAAATCAAAGGATTCTGGGCTATTTTTGCCAATCGGGGACGGGCGATTTTCTGTAAAACTTTGGTAAAACGTCCCAAATTTTGCAAAAGTAACTGGGCGAAGGGACGAGGAAATTTGTAGTTAGCGATTCTTTTCGGTAGCCAAGGCGATCGCTTCCCTAAAACCATTTGCATTGACAACAATAAACAAGCACCACCAAAAGGGCCAGTTAATCCCGGTGGCATCGGAAATAAAAAGGGCAAAACTAATAATGTAATTACTAGACAGAACCCTCGTTCTGAGGTTTCTGCCAGAATATCACCTAGAGTTAGCGGTTGTTCAGCTAGGCGTTGCAACAGGGACTTTATATCTTGAGAAAATCTCAGATGCATTTGGCGTGAGTTGATACGAGTTCCCACATTTTTAGCAGAGGAAGAAATCAATCAATTTTAGATTTTGAATTTTGGATTGAAGGAAAATCTAAAATCTAAAATTTAATAATTACGCGATCGCATAACTAGCAACTTGGGTTATTATCCCTCTTCTGTCACTTTCCGGGAGGGCGATCGCTAGAAGCCTCATGAGGCAATCAATACAAGCTATACTATTAGAAAAAAATTGGTCTTGTA
>NZ_JBALCS010000021.1:0-138180 GCF_036919555.1 Nostoc sp. | reverse complement strand
GACTGGAGCGGTTGATGGTTCTGGAGTTGTGGGTAATAAAGGTTCCGTTGTCGGTGGATTAACATTTTCTGGGACTGGAGTTGTCTCAGGAGTTGAAGAAGGTGTTTGTTCTTGACTCGCTGGGGGTGGAATGACTGGAGCGGTTGATGGTTCTGGAGTTGTGGGTAATAAAGGTTCCGTTGTCGGTGGATTAACATTTTCTGGGACTGGAGTTGTCTCAGGAGTTGGAGAAGGTGTTTGTTCTTGACTCGCTGGGGGTGGAATGACTGGAGCGGTTGATGGCTGTTGAGTAGAGTTGGGATTTATTTGAGGGGTTTGTGCAGTTCTTGGCGTTGTGAAGGTTGGTACTATTACCTCTGATGTCGCGATCGCTGCTGGTTTGGCAGTGTAAACTGGGACAAGACCAGATTGGAGATGTTCTGCCTCTGTAATCCCTGTGGGATTAGGTCGAGATTTTAGACTCTCACTAGTGTAACGCTGACCAGTGTCCTTTTCTGGCTGCTGATTTGTTTCTAGTGTCAAAACTTCTGTTGTCTGTTTTGAACCTTTGGCGGCTTCTGCATTTGCACTCATTGAGCCGCCCAAAGGGACTGCAATTGCTACTGCTGCCAGCAATACGGGAGATAAACGCATTTTACTTATGATTCCTATTCACGACCACACACACACCATCACAAATTAGTCATTAGTCATTAATACATTAGTCATTGGGCATTGGGCATTGGGCATTGGGCATTATTTACAAAGGACAATCCACACGAGTTTAATTGATTTTTGCCCATTTAGTTATTACTCTCTACTGCTTTTAGCACTCTTTGTAAAACTTCCTGATAGGCATCCTCTACATTTCCTAAGTCCCGGCGAAAGCGGTCTTTGTCCATTACCCGGCGGTTTGAGTCCTCTTCTGCGATATCCCACAAACGGCAGGTGTCGGGGCTAATTTCGTCTGCTAATAGCAACTGCTGTTGTGAGTCCAAACCAAACTCTAGTTTGAAGTCTACTAGGGTAATGCCGCACCGTTGCCAAAAGTTACGGAGAAATTCGTTGATTTGCAATGCTAGATGTGTAATTGCGTCTACTTGTTCCGCAGTGGCTAGTTCTAGCAGGTATAGGCGATCGCTTGTCAACAAAGGATCTCCTAACTGATCGTTTTTGTAATAAAACTCAACCAAAGGCTGTTTCAGAATTGTACCCACTGCCAACCCTGTTTGTTGACACAGACTGCCAGCAGCAATATTTCTGATCACTACTTCTAAGGGTAAAATCTTTACTGCTCTCACCCGCATCTGATTCGGGGCAGGGCTGTCGAGAAAGTGAGTTTTTATACCATTTGCCTCCAACTGTTTAAAAAGCTGGCTGGAAATGCTACAATTAATTTTTCCTTTCCCTTGAATACTGCCACGTTTTTGGGCGTTAAACGCCGTGGCGTCGTCCTTAAAATCTGCCAACAAGACTTCCGGATCGTCCGTTGTATAAAGAATTTTAGCTTTGCCTTCGTATAACTTGGAATTAACAGACATGGTGGCAGGTAAAGTTTTAGGCGATGGACAAAAGTTGTCCTTTGAGGCTTCACCATTTTATCTTTAGTTATTAACTATTAGCCATTGGTGATTATTTAAGAGGACACGGGGCTGCCGATAATTGGGCAAAGGGGCAGGGGAGGATGAGGAAGTAGTAGTGCTGTTAGCGGATAGCTAGGGTTTAGCCCGTGCTGAATCTCACTTCTTTACTCACAACTGGGAACTCGGAACTGTTTTGCTCCAGTTGCCAAAGATTCAGAACTGAATCTCTAACTTTGAACAGAGGACAATTGGCTTTGGTACATGGTATCTTTATCTAAGTACTTTCACTTATCGAATTTGTAATTATTTTTGCTAGAAAATTCTAATAGGACATCCGGCTATATTTTGTATAGTTTGTAACTCAGGGTTTCGATTGAAGTTAATTACAATTTGAACTTCATAAACTATGATGAGATAAATTGACAACCGGGAAAAAAATTAAATATTCCCTCTAGTTACTTTTGGAGGAACTTTTTTTGTAATATTTACAACAAAAGTATTTCAACCTTGATCTTCTAATCTCAAAATCTGAATTAACCAATTCCCGCACCATCGGTTGGAAAAGGAGTTGGATGATTTGATTTCCCCCAGTCTGACAAAATAAAGATTAGGGTAGCTAGTAATTGATTCAGTTTTAGAGATTCAAACAGAAGGGAAGTTGAATAAATTGGAGAACAAAATGATGAACAAGGATGATTTTCTCTACCCTCGTGGTCGCTACTACGGTCAGGTAAAGCCAGAAAACTTGGTTTTTAATGCGAATCTACAGGAATTTGCCCAACGCGTAAGCTATATTTGCAGCTTAGAAACAGGTGGAAAATTGCCTCCAGGTGCAGCTTACGAACAAATAAAGGATCTATGGAAACAGTTGAAACGCTCAAAAAAAGAGCTAAGAATTGGCGAAGACCCGTTTCAGGATAATCAGGGGGAGGCTCAAGGTTGAATGAGAGAGGCGGGGATGAGGGAGACAAGGAGAAGAACCAAATACCATTAACAATTCAAAATTCACGCATTCAAAATTCAAATATTTTAGACAATTTCAGATTCTTATTTAAACCCCAACTGAAATTGAGCGGAGTCGGACACACTCCGCCTCCGAGCTACGTGTAATTGTACAGGTCTTAAACCCTTCGATTTCCGATAACCAAATACCAAATATCAATAACCAAATACCCAATAACTACTTAGTAAGCATTGTCCAGACACCATCCCAAGACTCTGGGGGCGGTGTTTGTTGATAATTACGCGCCCGTTCTAGGTGGATATCAACAGCTTGGTCTTGGGGTTGAATACATTTGGCGGCTTCAAAACAGGCGATCGCTTGTGAGAAGTTGCGCGATAAATAAGCCGAGCGTCCAGTATGATAGTCATACAAAAACTCTTGAGTATTGGCATCTAAAGGAGTAGTGCGATCGCCAATTAACTCGTAGATATTCACCGCCTGGTGTTTACCTTTAACGCGAATTTTATCTAACTGGCGTACCCAAATGCGATCGCTGCAAAGTTCGTAAGTTAATTCACTCAAAAGTATATCACAACCATAATCTTTAGTTACTGCTTCCAAACGCGAACTCAAATTTACACTATCTCCAATTACGGTGTAATCCATCCGCTTCCGGGAACCAATATTACCTGAAACCACATCCCCAGAACTAATCCCAATGCCAATACGAATTTGTGGCTGTGCCTGGATAATTCGCCGTTGGTTAAATTCCTCTAGGCGGCGTCTCATATCTAACGCTGACTGCACAGCCCTCCAAGCATGATTTTCTGTCAGTGGTAGCGGCGCACCAAATACCGCCATTAAAGCATCACCAATAAATTTATCGAGAGTGCCTTCGTAGTTAAAAACCGCTTCCACCATCGTTTCAAAATATTGATTAAGCAGCGATACCACTTCAGCTGCACCGAGATTTTCCGTAAGTGTTGTGTAGCCCCGGATATCAGAAAACAAGATGGTTACTTCCTTGCGTTCGCCTACCATTAAAGCATCTTCTCCCAGAGCCATAACTTGTTCGGCTACATGGGGCGTTAGGTAGCGGGACATGGTAGTTTTCATCCGTTTTTCCTGACTGATGTCTTCCAACACCACCAAACCACCCCGGACACTGCCTTCTGGGTTAGTTAGAGGATTAACAGTGAGATTAATACTGCGTTCTAATTTTTCCACCAGATTAGTAGTGAGAAACTCAGATTGGGGAGTGAGGGGTAGATTCCAGGGAATGAAAACATCGGGGTTAGTGCGATCGCGCACTGCTAAAATTGAATGCTGAGTCCTAAGCCCTGAATATTGAGTCTCACTTTTAACTCCCAACCCTTCGGCAGGCTCAGGGCATCGCTCCTCACTCATAACTTGGTATAGTCCCACCATCAAACTTTGCTCTGGCACATAATGTTTAGCTCCAGTTTTTAAACTATCTTCTAGTCGCATTTGGAGATTTTCAATCGGCACAACTTCCCAAACTAGGCGACCAATCAAATTTTGTTCCCACAGAAGCTTGTTGTTCTTAGTATTAGCGTCTCCTATCGGACAACCCAGTAACTCCAGTGCTGCATCATTAATCGTCACAATCCGTCCTGCCATATCTGTAGAAATTACCGCATCTGACAGACTTTGCAAAATGTCTTTTTGATACTGTTTTTCTAACAGCACATTTTCAAACAAGCGATCATTTTCTAAAGCAATTCCCGCCTGAATATTAAAAGCCCGCATAAACTCTTCATCAGAAGCAGTAAAGCTGTTTTGTTGCTTATTAATTAATTGGGTTACGCCAATCAATTCATTTGCAGAATTAAATACTGGCAAACACAGGATATTGCGAGTTACATATCCGGTTTTTCTATCTGTAGTCGGGTCAAAACGGGGGTCTTTGTAGGCATCGGAGATATTTAGGGCTTTACCAGTGGAGGCCACATAGCCAGCAATGCCACGGTTAGCAGGAATGTGGATTTCTATCAAGTTTGTGCCATCTGCTGCTGCTGCAACTTTCGTCCAGAGTTCGCTCATCTCTTTACGATATAAAAACAGTGTGCTACGGTCTGCTTGCATTAAAATTCGAGCTTGTTCCATGACTATCTGCAAAGTTGCTTCTAAATCCAGGCTTTGCCCCAGTGTCTGAGTTGCCCGCAACAAAGCCATTGCACCTCGTTGATTGCGAGCCGCTACATAAAAAGATTGGCAGCTTTCCAGAATAATACCAATAGAAGCGGCGAAGTCTCGAAAACGTTCTTCATCATCAGAATTAAATGCAACATTCCCGGTTTTATTAGCTAGTTGAACTACCGCTACAGTCTGGTTTTTGCTACTGATAACAGGCATACATAAAAGATTATGGATTTTGTAGCCCATTTGTTTTTCAAGTTCTGGGCTAAATAGGGGGTGAGTATAAGTTTCAGATATATTTAGATATTGGCCTGTACTGGCAACATGACCGGGAATACCCACTGTAATGGGAGTACGAATTTCTAAGAATTTTTGGGTATTATCTTGGAGAACTTTTGACCACAGTTGACCTTTGTCATAGTCAACTAAAAAAATCGCCGTATGTTCTGCTTGCAGGATTTGACCAATTTTAAGTGTGATAGCTTCTAACACCTTCTCCAACATAGTTTCTAGAGCTTCATTATTTATCAATTCAATGGCTCTAATAAATTGCTGGAACTCAGCAGTTATGAAGTCGAGTAAACAAACAAATTCATTAACAGATAAGTCTTTTACACGACTCAATAGGGCGTGAGTACGATTAACTTGGTTCAGTTCAGTTAATGTAGCCAAGACGCTGCCAGGGTTGGGGAGTGTCATGGGAATTTTAGATTTTAGATTTTAGATTTTAGATTTTAGATTTTAGATTTTAGATTTTGGGCATGGGGCATTGGGCATTGGGCATTGGGCATTGGGCATGAGTTATTAATTTTTCTCCCTGCTCCCCTATTTTGTCAACTGTTCAGAAAATATCACCTTTTGATAGTAATCTTGTAGTTGCCTAGTGGCAGCTGCCCAACCCCAACTTTCTGCTTCCCGGCGAGCATTTTGACGGATGATATCTCGCTGTTGTTTTTGTTCTAAGAGGCGAATAGTAGCAGCTAATGCTCCTTGAACATCTGCTGTTGGCTCAAAAAGATATCCATTTACCCCATCTGTCACAATATCGGGAATTCCCCCCGAACGGGCTGCTACTACTGGACAGCCAGCAGCCATCGCTTCTAGTAGTACTAAGCCTAATGTTTCTGTACGGGAAGGAAAAATAAAGGCATCAGCACTTGCAAAGGCAGAACCTAATTCTTGCCCCATGAGATACCCAACAAAATAAGTGTTTGTTCCAGCAAAGTGTTTTTGCAATGCTTGACGGTGGGGACCATCCCCAACCAATGCCAACCGCGCTTGGGGAATTGCCTCTAAAATTGGTTTGATGCGCTCAATTTCTTTTTCGGCGGAAAGTCGCCCAACGTAAAGTAGCAATGGACTTTCTGGATGATTTTGTGATAAGCGCGATCGCATCTCTACACTAGCTAAATCAGGGTGAAATAATTCCGTATCCACCCCGCGCTGCCATAAATCTACACGTTCAATACCATGTGCTGTCAGTTCCTCAATCATTACTGTTGAGGTACATAGATTCAAAGCGGCTTGATTATGAGCGCCTTTCAGCAATTCCCAAAGAAGCCCTTCCAGCATCGCCAAGCCGTAATGCTGGAGATATTGGGGTAAATGGGTATGATAAGACGCCACTAAGGGGATTTTGAGGATTTTGCTATAAAATATGCCTGCTAAACCCAAAACGGCTGGATTCACGACATGAATCACATCTGGCTTAAACTCTTCTAAGGCGTACCCAATGGCTGGGCGGGGTAATGCCATTTGCAATTCTGGATACAATGGCAGAGGAAAGCCAGTAATGCCGTAAACTTTAGCGCCTTTGTGTTCAGTGATGCCTCCATCAGGGGCAATCACCAGCACTTCATTACCACTACGCTGTAAATGATCAACAGTATGGCGCAGGCGCGTTACGATGCCGTCAACCTTGGGCAAAAAGGTTTCGGTAAATAGAGCAATTCTCATAAAAAACTATTCAGTACAGGCAAATAATCCCAGCTTAAGAGTGCATTTTGCTATTAAATACAGATTGACACAACCACGCCTTTCCCTCTTTAATGAACAGCCGCCGCTAAAATTTCATCAAAAGCCGAACGCTTAATCCAAATAGCTTATACCACCTCTTGACCATTTTGTATACCCCATCCAGAACAATACATCATCCAGAGGAAGTTAGGTTTGCTTCAACTCATGCGGTCAAAACTGAACTCATCACTAAAATAACCGTAGGTGGCGGCGAAGTCACCAATAGCTGGACGATACGGCTGATAAACAACAATTGAATGGTCGTCATATTGTGCTGATATATGACGACCATTTTTTGGCCAATTACTGACTTGAGTTAAATAAGGTTCTGTTATCAGCCGCACGCAGAGTTTACCCTAATTTCTGTGCCAAGAAACTTTGGGCAGAATTTGCTTGTGATCAACTCGTTTCTGATACTTGATGGCAAAGTTTAACAGAGAATCGAGTAGAGAATCAGAGAGCAAGTGAGGCTGTAACCCTAAATCGAGCAATTTAGTGTTTTTAGCGTTGAAGTAATGTTCTTCTTTCTCGACTCTCGGATTATCTAGGTGATTGATGTCTACATTCAATCCCATAGCGTTACCAGCTTTTTTGACCATCAATGCCAATTCGCCGACGCTGAATTGTTCAGTAAATTGGTTAAATACACGGAATTCACCAGCCTCGGCAGGGTTAGCGATCGCTAATTCCACACATCGGACTGTATCCCGAATATCTAAAAATCCGCGAGTTTGCCCACCTTTACCATAGACGGTTAGGGGGTGTGCGATCGCTGCTTGAATACAAAAGCGGTTTAGTGCTGTACCAAACACGCCATCATAATCCAGCCGATTAATCAATAGTTCGTCCATCCCCGTTTCTTCGGTTAAGACGCCATAAACTACACCCTGATTTAAATCCGTTGCCCGCAATCCCCAAATCCGGCAAGCAAAGTGGATGTTATGACTATCATGGACTTTGCTTAAATGGTACATTGAGCCGGGCTGCTTGGGATAAGGTAGGGTATCCTTGCGTCCATTGTGTTCAATGGTAATGTACCCTTCTTCGATGTCGATGTTGGGTGTACCGTATTCACCCATCGTTCCCAACTTCACCAAATGACAGTCGGGGAAATCTTCCCGCATGGCGTACAGTAAGTTCAACGTACCAACTACATTATTGACCTGGGTAAGAACTGCGTGTTCGCGGTCAATCATCGAAAATGGAGCCGAACGCTGTTCACCAAAATGCACTAGGGCGTTTGGCTGAAATTGATGTAATGTTTTATGGAGAAATTCGTAATTAGTAATATCGCCGATGAACAAATCGATAGATTTACCAGTCAAATCTTGCCAGCGCTGGAGGCGTTGCTGAATTAGTGCGATCGGAGTGAGAGTTTCAACACCAAGTTCATTATCCCAATGCCGCCGCACCAAACTATCTAAAATTCCAACTTCATAACCTCGATTGGAAAGGTAAAGAGCAGTTGCCCAACCGCAATATCCATCACCACCAATAACCAGGACTTTCATCTTCACCAGTTTTTACTTGCTGATAGCTAAATCTAGCAGGTTTCTGTCCCCTCTCAACCATCATTCTGGGGGAGATGTAGATTTTGGGGGGAGTTGAGGGGAATTCTTCTAAACTCCTAACTCTTAACTTCTCACTCAAGACTTGGAAATCCGATACTGCTGGGCAATGTAATAAAACAAACGATAGTAATCTGAAAAATTTTGGCTTTTGCTTCGTCCCTGCCAAGAGTATTTCACTTGACTCTGAGTTAGTGTCAGTGTCATCGAACCTACTCGTTGATCAACTTCTACAACCAGTACTCCGGATACTCCTTGGGCGGTTTGAAAGTTGGGTTTTATCTTTTTCACAGATCCTTGGTTTGTAACAATCGAATTTGGTAACTGCTGACTTGCCCACCCCCGAATTTCCACAGAGTTATCCTGTCGTGAAATAAACGCGATTCCATCATCATTTGCTGGGGCTGCTAAAGAAGTCCAGTTACTCGGATATAGAAATTCAAAGCCATAACGGGAGTTGCTATAAGTTTTCCAGGCGATCGCTCCGGCGTTAAAATCATTTGCAGTACAACCCCACAGAATTATAAACAGGGCAATGACTCCGCTAACGCTGGCGGCAAACCGATAAATTCTTCGCCCCAAACTACAGATTTTATTAGCAGTAGCCATTTACATTACACATTTTCCCAAAGTTACTGATTTTATGGAAATACCAGAAACTCAGATCAATACCTTCCTCAATTTACGAGTTATTCCCAAATCGGGAAATTCCACCAAAAAAGCGCTGATTAAAAATTCAATATTCTTTTCAGCATATTTACCATTCTCTTTTGAGTTAACAGTAGAGGAAGCTGAGAGTAAGTGCTTTATCACACAACTCATGTACAGTAAATAACTTTCATGTTTAGGGTGCAGCAGCACTCTGCATCTGCCACAAAAAATCCTACACCAAACTCCGCGCCAACAAAAATTACAGCACCTGCGATCGCTAAAGAACAGGAAGATCAAGTAGTCCTTGCCATTAAGCTTATTGGCTTAGGGCTAATCCTAGCAGGGATTGCATTTTTAAGTACAAGCATTTATATAAGTGTTTATTTACGTAGCACACCTGGAATTTTGCTGTGTATGGGAGGTGTAGTAGCTCTGAATTGGGGTGGGCGAGATCATCGGAAACTGGGATGGGTGTTGATTGGGATCGGAATTGCTCTGTTTATTGCCAGTGGTGTTGTAATCGGCTCAGTTTCCCTTTTTCCTATGCTAGTGTCATTCGCTGGCATCTCCTCTGGATATCAATTCTTTACAACCGGAAAGGTGTTTAACTTTAATCCGCTTACGCTCCAAATAATTAAAAAATAAGCCAAGTCAGGCAATCATTGCTTCATCGTTAATTGGCGATCGCTAATTCTCATCAAAGTTTCAGGTTTTGAGTGCGTAAGTCCTGATTAATTCTGAGAGGTTCGTAGTCAGCGATTTATCACTCAATAAACAGCATTTCAGCCCCAGATGTAAACAAATGTAACAAAAATGGCGTTAAAACGTTTTGCTGTCTTGACAACCAACAAAAGAACCGATAACTTGATATACATACCCGGGTAAGACCGTTAAAGAGTTATATGCAAACGCAAACTAAGCAAAAGGTCACTTTGTATTTATCGCCAGAGTTGCACAGAAAACTGAAGATTCGTTCAGCAGTCGATTCCGAACCAATGTCAGAGCTTGCCGAACGTGCCATCGTGTTTTACCTGTCTAATGCAGAATTGGTTGACGAGGTAGAAGATTCTTCTTATGGGCGGACTCATAGAGTTTATTCATGTCCAACTTGTGATAGCTCACTAGTCTTACGTGATGGGGAACTGGTTGCTTTGGGCAATCAACCAGGAGTAGTTGGTCAACAACATCTTTCCATAGATGAGATGGATGAAGATGAAGCCAATCCTAAGGGTGAGGAAGAATTAGTTCCTTGCTAACTAAATAGATAGGAATTATTCATGATTCGGTTGTCTTTACCAGAAGCAATGTCTCTACTGTCTCTATAAGGTCTCAAGTAGGTCGAAGTATGAAAGAAGAGCTCAATATCCTAATTCAAGCTCAATACCCTTTAATCTACCTTGTTACCTCCGAGGAAGAGCGGGCCGAGCAAGCAATTTCTACGATCGCCCAGTTGTTAAAGCCCCAGCGCCGAGTATTTATTTGGACAGTAACACACGGGATTGTGGAGTATGGTCAACCCCGGAATGTCACCCAACATAATACGGTGTCTCCAGAGGCGGCGATTGAGTGGATCATCCGGCAGAAAGAACCAAGTATATTTATTCTTAAAGATTTACATCCATTTATAGATGCGCCTGCAACCAACAGATCGTTGCGTGATGCGATCGCTAGCTTCAAAGGTACCCAAAAGAACATCATTTTGATGTCGCCGATGCAGCAAGTACCTATAGAACTGGAAAAGGAAGTTGTCGTTCTCGATTTTACATTGCCAGATATGGCTGAGTTGAATAAGGTATTAACTCTCCATATAGAGCAAAATCGTGGTCGCCGGGTGACAACAGAAGCCAGAGAAAAACTTCTCAGAGCCGCTTTGGGTCTAACTAAAGATGAAGCTGAGAAAGTCTACCGAAAGGCACAGGTAACTACAGGGCGTTTGACAGAAGATGAAGTAGATATCGTTTTATCTGAGAAAAAGCAACTAATTCGGCGCAATGGAATCTTAGAATACATTGAAGAAGATGAAACCATTGATGCTGTAGGTGGCTTAGAAGAGTTAAAAAGATGGCTCAAGCAACGCTCTAACGCCTTTACAGAAAGAGCGAGAGAGTATGGTTTGCCTCAACCAAAGGGGATGTTAATTCTCGGAGTTCCCGGTTGCGGTAAATCGTTAATTGCCAAAACTACTTCCCGGCTGTGGGGTTTACCACTGTTGCGGTTGGATATGGGGCGAGTCTACGACGGCTCAATGGTGGGACGAAGTGAGGCAAATCTGCGAAACGCCCTGAAAACAGCAGAATCTATTTCCCCAGCGATTTTGTTTATCGATGAATTGGATAAATCCTTTGCTGGTAGTGGAGGTTCCTCCGATTCTGATGGGGGGACTTCAAGTAGAATCTTCGGCTCTTTCCTCACATGGATGCAAGATAAGAAGTCACCAGTGTTTGTGATGGCAACTGCCAACAGAGTAGAACGCTTACCTGGCGAGTTTTTGAGGAAAGGACGCTTTGATGAAATTTTCTTTGTGGATCTGCCAACACCCGAAGAACGGCAGCAGATTTTCAATATTCACCTGACGAAACGCCGTGAAGACATCTCTCGATTTGATCTTGAGCAACTAGCTAAGATGTCTGATGGCTTTTCTGGGGCAGAAGTTGAGCAAGCGATCGTTGCGGCAATGTATGAAGCTTTTGCCCAAGATCGGGAGTTCACCCAACTAGATATTATTGCTGCACTGAAGGCAACATTGCCGCTGTCTCGAACGATGCAAGAACAAGTAACGGCTCTGAGAGATTGGGCCAGACAGCGCGCACGCCCCGCAGCATCCTCCGTAGCTGAATATCAGCGAATGGAGTTTTAAAAGCTTTCCTCTGCCATCCCAGGGGGAAAGGCTAGCTGAAAATGCTAGCAGTTATAAGAAAAGCCGCATCCTGTTAAGCGCGGCTTCGCCGAAAACAAACCGTTGTCGTTTTTCTCAATCTTCTCATTGGAGGAAACCCAAATGTCTCACTTTAGCACCCTGCGTACCAAGATCACCGATGCCGAAATCCTCAAGGCTTCCTTGCGCGACTTAGGTATCAGCGTAAAGACTGAAGCTGATGTCCGTGGTTATAACGGTCAGCGTGTCCGTTCTGACATCGTTGCTATGTTGGATGGCGAATATGACCTCGGCTGGTCTCGCAACAGCGATGGTTCTTTTGACCTAATCGCTGACTTGTGGGGCGTTGCTAAGAAGCACAACCAAACCGAGTTGATTAATTCCATCAACCAAAAGTATGCTGTTAACAAAACTTTGGCTGAAGTAAAACAACGCGGTCTGCAAAACGCCAATGTGAAGTTGGTATTACAATAACAATTTCTCTGCGCGTTCCCAAAGCTGCACGGGTTAACCATATAAATAGCGGTTAACCCGCTTTTTTATCGGGACTGAGAAATAAATCTCAGTCCCGATTTTTGATGAGTCTAGTCAATACTAATTTAAAATAAGTAAGATTCTTGAGCCTGTTTGCGATCAATCATCATCCCTTATGCTTCCATCTGGCATAACGGTACTGTCAAATATAGCGTTATAAAGATAAGCATTGTTTAATATTTGCACCTTCCAAGTCAGCACCTGTCAAATTTGCTCCTTCTAAATCCGCACCTTCTAAATTTGCTTGAAAAAGAGAGCTATTGCTTAGATTCGTACCTTTCAAATTTGCATAGCTTAAATCAGCCTCGCTTAAATCCAAATCACTAAGGTCGGTATTTTCTAAGCTAGCAGAATTTAAATTTTCTCCAGAACCAATAAAAATAGCTTGTTCAAAAATATCGAAAATACCTATTCCAGGTATAGAAAGATATCTTGTTTTTTCGTCAATTATTGTCTCAGTATCATAGATACAGTCTGTAAGAAGTTCACCTATACCCATACCTGTAAGGTTAGCACCAATCAAATTTGCTTTCCGTAGTCTTGTTCCATCACTAAAGAAAGCATTGCTTAGATTTGCGCCTCGCAGGTTAACTTTGTCTAATGTACTTTGGTATATCGTGATATTGCTTAAGTTGGCATAACTAAGATTTGCTTCTTCTATCCAGCCATGATCCATATAAATGTTACTCAAATCTGCATAGCTAAAGTCCACTCCTTGAAAACTGCCAGATAAGTTAGCGTACTCTGCTTCAGCTCCGTCAAGACGAGCATTACTTAAATTAGCACCTTCAAAATTTGCTCCAAGCAGCGTAACCCTTTGTAGACTAGCATTACTCAAATTTGCGTAACTTAGATTCACATCATTAAGATGAGTACCAGTCAACTCAGCACCATTTAAGTTCACCCCACACAGATCAACTTCTTCCAAGTGTAGACGACTAAAATTGACACCAGAAAAATTTCTTTCACCTATGGCGTAGCGTCTGAGTAATTCTCCTGCATCCATAGCTCCAAGCTCTAAACCTGTTTATTAACATCAACTTTAAGATTTTGATTTAATTTTACCAAACCTGACTTAAATCTAAAACCAATCTAGGTAGTAAAGGTTCACCGCACAGTGTCTTAGGGTTATTCAATTCCTCAACCGCAGTATTGGGCAGAAGCGAATTCGTAAAATTTATTTCTATAGAAGCAGTCTGACGAGGAACTAGGTAAATTAAAAAATGCTGTTTTGCAGCATTACCTAATCCTAAAACTTCGCGTAAGTTTTCGCTGTGAGCAATTATTCCATTTGCATTGTAAGCGATATATTGATTTTTATATAAATCTAATAACATTTGGCGATTCCGATTTAACCACTTGAGTATTTCATCTCTTTCACTTTTAGAGGGTGTTGTATTCATATATTTAATTGTGTCTGTGGATTGGAATATCTCTGGCATTATTTTTAATTGTCTGGTGCAAAATGTGAGCTACCAAACCTGACTTAAATCCAAAACAAAACCAGGTAGCAACGTTTCACCGCTCAGTGTCTTAGGGTTATCTAATACCTCAATCGTAGTATTAGGACGATAAATAAAAACTTGGCGTTGTTTTCTATCAATTAACCAACCAAGTTGTGTGCCATTATCTATATACTCTTGCATCTTGTCTTGCAAAACTTGCAGCGATGCCTACGGCGGTAAACTACGCTCTCAGAACGCAATTCAATCACAAACTCAGGACAAATCGGTGCAAATTTTTTTCGCAGTTCCACTGGTATGGCTTCCCAGCGCTCGCGTTTTATCCAAGCTGCATCAGGAGATCGCACCGCACCATTAGGCAAAGTAAACCCACCACTGGAACCAAACCCTACACCTGTATCATCTTGGTTTGTCCACACCCACAACTGCCCAACTAAGTTAAAATTGCGTTCATCAGTTTCGGAACCAGTAGGGGGCATAATGACTAATTCTCCCACAGCATTGCGTTCGATACGAAAGTCGCGGTTTAGCTGACAAAATTCATAAAACTGGTCTTCGGTTAGTGCGTAGGCGTAGCCCGTCGTAGACATCGCAGGTTGCAATTGCAAGACCATTGGTATAATTTCTGTAGCTATAGGTAAGTTGGTATTCATAATTTATTTTTGGAACTTCACCTGTCTTCAGGATATATCTTGGCAAAAGTTTAGGGGTGGTTTCCTAACCACCCCTTTATTCCCCTAATAATTAGAATTTACTTGCAGCCCCGTTAATGGGAAGTTAATTTACTCAGAAATATTAATCGAACTTCCAACTTGAGAATTAGCCAATGTTGGTGCAGAGAAAATCCGCGAGTACAGACTTGATGGTTGCTGATGGGCAACAATTGGTAGAACTTGGCGAGCATGGGCGGCTAATTCCACTGCCTTCACATCATAAGTCTGCGTTGCTAATTTGGGATAGAAACCAATTCCGATAATTGGCAGCAGCAAACAAGCGGTAATAAATATTTCGCGGGGTTTGACATCAGATATTACAGCATCCAAGTGCAACTCTTCTCTACGAGACGCTACGCGAACACTTTGTTCACCGTAGAACACTTGACGCAGCATCGACAGTAAATAAATCGGTGTCAAAATCACGCCAACGGCTGATAGCAGCACAACTACAATTTTGAAGCTGGAACTGTAAACATCACTGGTGGCGATACCCAGAAACACCATCAACTCACCCACAAAACCACTCATTCCGGGTAAGGCGAGAGAAGCCATTGAACCAATGGTAAATAGAGCAAAGGTTTTAGGCATTACCTTGGCCATACCGCCCATTTTATCCATCATCAAGGTGTGAGTGCGATCGTAAGTCACGCCAGAGAGGAAGAACAAGCTAGCAGCAATTAAACCGTGGGAAACCATCTGTAGCATTGCACCGCTAATACCCAGTTCTGTGTAGGAGGCAATCCCAATCAGCACAAACCCCATGTGGGCAATTGAAGAGTAAGCCAAGCGGCGTTTGAGATTGGTTTGGGCAAAGGCACAGCAAGCACCGTAGACAATGTTCACTACACCCAAAATCGCTAATACTGGCGCAAAAGTCACATGGGCATTGGGCAACATTTCCACATTGAAGCGGATGAGGGCATAACCACCCATTTTTAACAACACACCAGCCAAAATCATCGAACCGGGTGCTGATGCTTCACCGTGAGCATCAGGTAGCCAAGTGTGTAAAGGGAAAATCGGTAACTTCACCCCGAAGGCTATCAAGAAACCTGCATAAACCAACAATTCCAAGGTTTTGGGGTATTCTTTCATTCCCAGAGTCGCCATATCGAAGGTGACGGTATCTCCAGAGAAGACAAGTGCAAAACCGGCAATCAAGATAAATATTGATGCGGCGGCAGTGTAAATAATGAACTTGGTAGCGGCATAACGGCGGTTTTGTCCTCCCCAGATGGAAATCAGCAGGTAAACTGGCACTAACTCGATTTCCCACATCAGGAAGAACAGCAGCAAATCCTGGGCGACAAATACGCCAAGCTGGGCGCTGTACATCGCTAACATCAAACCATAAAATAATCGCGGCTTGGTGGTAACTTTCCAAGCCGCGAATATTGCGAGGGTATTTATTAAGCCTGTCAGAAGCAGTAAGGGCATCGATAAACCATCAACCCCCACCGCCCAATGCAAACCTAACTCCGGTACCCAAGGATAGTTTTCTACAAGTTGGAGTGTTGAACTCTGAAAGTCGTACTTATACCAAAAGGCATAAATCATCAGTGCAAAGTCGGCGATCGCAACTCCCAAAGCATACCACCGGACAGTTGTACCTTCTTTGTCTGGGATTAGGGGGATGATTAAGGCAGCCACCAAGGGTAAGAGGATTATGGTTGTTAGCCAGGGAAATTCAATAACATTCATCACTTGTGACAATCAATTTGCTTTCTCGTTTCAGTTAAATTATATTAAGAAATTCGTACTTTTGTAACTTTTATTGAACTCTAGAAGATTAAATTTTTGCTTTTCACAGGAATATATACTGATCGAATGTCAATTTTTCCGGATAAATAAGAATAAATACTTAACTGAATTTTGCCGCTTTCCATCTTAAATGTAAACTTTTGCAACGTAAACAAAAAACAGCAGCTAAAGCCCAATACCGTTGGGTTAAGGCTTAACTCTTTGTCAAAGTCAATTTTTTAACGAAGACACGGAGCCGCTTGCCGCAGGCTACCGGCTTCTCTACGAGACGCTGCGCGATCGCAAATCCAAAATTGTTTGACAATTGTCCAAACTTCCCCATCTAGATCGGACATCGGGAACGGAGATTGTCTTAAACTCAGTAATAAACCAGGAGTCAGAATTGAGAATTTAGAATTGGTGAATGCCCTACCCATAAAGCGATAGAGTTTTAATCAGGAAGAATAGACCTCTTGCATAAATCAAAAATAAGAACCCCACCCCGCCAAAGCTACGCTTTGTCTCCCCTCCCGAAGAGCGGGGAGGGGTTGGGGGTGGGGTGTTAGGGACTTTTGCAAGAGGTCTAATATTTAATAGTAGTTTCGCGTACCAAAGACGAAAGCGCGTAGCGGCGCGAAGTACGGTTTTAACCACTTCTCCCATGATAGGTTATGACTGGAATTGATTACTAAAGGCAAGCAAAATTATGTTCCCCAATCGCCGAGGACAAAGAGTACCCAATGTCACTTTCCATACTCGCAATAACAACGACTGGGTGGATGTGACAACCGATGATTTATTTGCCAACAAGACAGTGGTTGTCTTCTCTTTACCGGGTGCTTATACTCCAACTTGTTCATCAACTCATCTCCCTGGTTATAACGAATTGGCTAAGGTTTTCAAAGAAAATGGTGTCGATGACATTATCTGTATTTCTGTGAATGATGCCTTTGTGATGAACGAATGGGCAAAGGATCAAGAGGCAGAAAATATCAGACTAATTCCCGATGGTAATGGTGAATTTACTAAAGGCATGGGTATGCTGGTAGATAAATCAGACTTGGGGTTTGGGAAGCGATCGTGGCGCTATTCTATGCTGGTGAAAGATGGTGTAATTAACGAGATGTTTATTGAACCAGACGAGCCAGGAGATCCCTTTAAGGTGTCCGATGCCGAAACAATGCTCAGATACATCAACCCCCAAGCAGTGAAGCCCGAAGTAGTTTCCCTGTTTGCGAAAGTCGGTTGTCCCTTCTGTGCGCGTGCGAAGGCGATGCTCAAGGAACATGGCATCAACTACGAAGAAATTACCTTGGGTAAGGATATCACCACACGGTCGTTAAAAGCAGTTACAGGTGCGACAACAGTTCCCCAAGTGTTTATCGATGGTAAATTAATTGGTGGTTCTGAGGCACTAGAAGCCTACTTCGCTGCTAAATAGGTTTCAGTTGGGGCGCACAGCCGTTACCAAAATCATGCTATTTTTTACCGCAGCCTGATTTGTGAGAATTGAAAAACAAAATCCCCGATTTCTCTGAGAAGTCGGGGATTTTGTTTCTCAAAAGTCAGCAGTTAACAAATCTTTAGATAAGTAGATGTATTTTTGTGCAGTTACTCACTACTAATCATCTAAAATTAATTCGGATTGAATTTCCATTTATTTAAAAGACAATATGTTTGCCAGAATTCGCCGTCTTTTGAATCAATTTTTTAGTAAATCAAGGACAATCAATAACAAACCACTGAATAAAGTGAGTTTGATTGTCATTATTTTAATTGATATTTTTATCTTAATTAATGTTTTTGCGGGACTGGATGATATAAGCAGATGGTATATTAGCCCGAATAAGGCTTATCCATGTTATTCAGAGTGGCAAGATTACCAGACAAAAACCACTAAAGATAAAGATTATGAAATTGTTAGACTTTCATTCCCAGATAACCCGAAGTATCAACTCAGTTTTCAGCAAAATTATCAACAAATCGAAGTGGGACATCTGGGTAAGGTTTCTAAAACTTGCTTGCAATATGCCGATTACAAAGATAAGATTAACAATCCTGAAAAGCAGCAAATCGTCAAAACTATTGCTCAGAAACAAACTAAAATTAGTACGTTTGAACAAGACAATCGTACTATTCAAGCCCAATATGACTCAACGCTTTTAGAAAGAATTGCTGGTCAGGGTCGTGAACAATCAATTAATCAAGTCAGTGCTGAAAAAGCTAAACAGACATTAGAACAAAATAATCGCCAAATTTCTACACTTAAACAAGAAAATTCTACTCTTAAAAATGAACTGCTTGCCAAACCGGAAAGCATTAGTTTTACAGCCTTTCTTAAAGATAACAATCAATTCCGTCAAGTTGACAAAGGCTATCAAAAGGCATCATTTTGGTATCCAAGTATCCAGCTTGCTTTTCAGTCACTCTTTCTTCTACCACTGATTCTCATAGCCTTATCAGTTCATAAATTTGCCCAAGGAAGAAGATATGGACTCATCTCGCTAATTAGCTGGCATTTGCTAGTTATCTTTTTTATTCCACTAATCGTTAAAATATTTGAATTTCTTCAAATAGGTGCAATATTTGAATTTATTTTTAAGATCATTAGCATCCTTTTTGGTGGTTTGCTTTTCCTGATCAATTATGTTTATATCTTACTGATTCCAATTATTGGTTTTGGAATTATCCAGTTTTTTCAAAAATTTGTCTTTAATGCTAAAGTCCAGGCAGCTAGCAGAGTTCAAAAATCATGCTGTGTCAATTGTGCCAAGAAAATTCGACCTCTTGATACTTACTGTCCGCATTGCGGTTATTATCAGTACATTGAATGCCAAAACTGTCATAATCTTACTTATAAACATTTGTCGTACTGTAAACATTGTGGAACTTCTCAAGATTCCAGTAATTTGTAATCAGTGAAGTCGTTTATCAATATTTTTAACTTAAGATGTGGAAAAAGTGAAAAAAGCCAATAAAGAGAGTCAGTCGCCTCTTTCTTTTCTGAAAAACCTGTTGATTGCACGTTGGCGATCGCTATTATTCCTCTTGATCGGAGTATATTTACCTTTGCAGGTCTTTGAAATCCTGACAGTAAAGATATGGCAGAATCAAGCTGGCTTACCGTGGGATGTGCCTATTCTGTTAGCAGTTCATTCTACAGTCAACCCACAGTTAGATATTTTAGCAGTGACGCTAGCGAGAATTGGGTTGCCTTGGACAGCGATACCGATTTTGGGTGCGATCGCACTCATATTACTACTTCAAAAACGCTGGCGATCGCTAGCTTATTTACTCACCGCCTCAGTGGGAAGTGTAATTATCAACCGCACAGCAAAGGAATTAATGCATCGAGTGCGTCCACAATTGTGGCAGTCCATTGCGCCTGAGTCTAGTTTTGCATTTCCCAGCGCTCATGCCATGACGAGTGTAACACTGGTAGCAATTTTGCTATTCTTAACTTGGGATAGCTCCTGGCGCTGGTTGCTTCTCATATTCGGCAGCTTATATGTAATCGCTATTGCGTGGTGTCGTCTCTATCTGGGGGTTCATTTTCCTAGTGACATTCTCGCGGGTTGGATGGTTGCATTAGGTTGGACAATTGGTGTCAGTCTAATTATCAAACCGTATGAAACTAAAACCAAATCTGTAGATGGCGATGGCTGCGCCAACGTCTTTGACGAACGCCCTGAAGATGAAACTACCTTACTCCCTGAAGAAAGAAAGTTGATAACTGAGGAGTGATATTATATCCGCTTAAAAACTTATTATTTAGGCTGACGCACAGACACGGAGACACGAAAAGATTTTAATGATAAATTGTCCTTCACTAATAAGATAGATTTACATATACAGATTATGGACACAAGATCACATTCATTTCTCCTCTTCATCAATAGGGCTAGTAACGAAACGAATGGAAAATCTGTACTACCACAAAAGTGAGTGTCACAAATAATTTCACTGTTTTAGCAATCAGATTGAAGCACGTTAAACTGAGCAATTGGAGTTAAGGATGGATTTATATGCGCTTGCCAATCGCAATTAGTGCCATTTTAGTGGCATCTTTGGGTTTGAATGCACCTGTTATGCCTCAACCTCCTATACAGGTAGCGCAAACACCAGCATTTACTAGTTTCACCTTTAAACAATTTAAGATTAATTACCGATTATGGAGACAGTAAAAAATCCCTAACTATAGCTATGAATTCACTAGAAATTGTAATTGTTTACCCAAAGCGACAGAACTAGTGATTATTCAAGTACGTAACGGTGTCACAACTTCTATCACTTCTAAAGAGACTGGTAAACCAGTAGATGCACAATTTTTCAAAAATACAATACTATTCCTAAACTCTTTAATATCATTAGAAATGCGCTGATTCGGAGAGCGGCAAATCTGACTGTACAATATGATCCGATAATCGGCTACCCAACTCAAATTAATATTGATTATGATAGTCGAATAGCTGATGATGAAATCTTCTTCACAATTAAGAATCTGCAAAAAATTAACTAAATATATAGGACTAACCACTCAACATTACAAGCTAACTGGCGATACAAATCTTTAATCTTTCTCCTTACTAAGGAGAGGGACAGGTTTTGCTATGCAAAACCAGGGTGAGGTTTCTCAGGGGCAATGAGACTTAACCGTAAATTGCCTCATCAAAGACTTGTGTGTACACCGTAGATTCCCTAATAGGGAAGGGGCTGGGTGGTTAGGTTTGAGTAAAAGTATTGAAATGCACCCAAAAATAAATTACGACCCTTATAAAAGCTCATTAATTGAACTTAGACTCTGTTTGATTTGTTCTGTCAGAGAAGTTCTTAATAAGTCAAAGGTTCCTGCTGAAAAGTTGAGTAATCCCAAAGCATATAATAGGCTCGAAATCCCAATAAATAGAGCCAAAAATCTCCCAAAAAAACCGGGATTAATTTCAATAAAACCTAGTTTAGATTTCCCAATGACAGCAATCGTTATAAAAACAATTCCTGCTATTAAAAAGTTGCTATTTGGAGTTAAGTCTGTCATTTTCAGATTAAGATGTCTCAGCACTTTTATTGTAGCTATTATTAGTTTAAATTTCTGCCCCTGCTATATGCAAAAACATAAAAATTTTGCTACTTAACATCTACTTGAGCAGTTTTTAATTGTTCTTTTAGTCCTAGCGCAGACTTACCAGCAACTCTAATGATAAAATTATCAATAAATTATAAGGTAACGGTGTACCTAGCGGGAGTGTTGCGTAGGCGTAGCCCGTCGTAGACATCGCTCTTCGGTCAAAGGCACGTCCAAGACGACTAGAAAACCTCAAAATGGTTGATATTTTCAGATAAAACCCAGGTTTTGAGTACTTGCAAGAGTGCTGGTCGGATGATCCAGCTTTACAGATTGTGAGCAAGAAGCTACTGGCTAAGTTTCCGAAGTGGGGAATTGCGATTGTAGATAGTGTAACGTGTCGCACTGCCTTAAAACTCCCAACTGATGGAACCAACGATTGTCAAGGGCGCATCTCTTTGAGCAGTGGCTCTGCCGTAGGCGAAGTTCGCATAATCTATATCAAATAGATTACGGATATTGATCGCTGCATTCAAACCATCTTTCTGATAGTAAAGCGCTGCATCAGTACGGAAGTAATCTCGGAGTGTAAACGAGTTCGCCAAATCGCCTTGCTTCTCACCCACATAAAACAGCCCCAGTCCAAATCCCAACCCTTTGAAATCGCCAGTCTGAATCTTATATGTTGTCCAAAGGCTCGCTTGATTCTCTGGCACGTCTTCCAATCGATTACCCACAAGAGTAATGTCCTTATCCTTAGTAACTTCTCCATCGGTGTAGGCATAGGACGCGATTACGTTCAGCCCTGGCAAAATCTCACCTGTAACATCCAACTCAATCCCTCGACTCTGTAGCTCCCCGGTCTGAAAGAAAAATCGCGGCCAGATCGGCGGTTAGAACATTCGTCTTGGTGAGTTGATAAGCGGCTAACGTTGCCGAAAGCTTGCCGTCTAGAAAATCTGTTTTGACACCGACTTCATATTGAGTTCCCCTCGTCGGTTCAACTGCACTCAGAACCAAGTTGGAACCTTCCGGGTTGAATCCTGTGGTCTGGAGAAAAGAGCGACTGTAACTGGCATAGAGAGAAACCGTTTTGCTGGGTTGATACACCAAGCCAATCCAGGGACTGAAGGCGCTATCCTTTTGGACTGGCTCATCAGTTCCATTTCCTATTGTTTCAGCTTCATTTGACACCCAATCATAACGACCACCAATCAGGAGTTTTAGGTTATCGCTAAACGCGATCTGATCTTGAAGGTAGACCCCGTAAGATTGAATCGTGTTCAGATTCCTAAAGTTCGGAACAAATTCGGGTCTTGGAATATCGTAGTTTGGGTTCAAAATATCTAAACGAGGTACATTTGTTACAGGTCGAGTACCTATAAAATCTCCGACATTGCGCTTGATATCAAAGCCCACTAAGAGTTGGTGTGAAATCGATCCGGTATTAAACTTCCCAAGCAAGTCGATTTGTCCAAAATAGTTGTTTTCTGTATTGTCAGTCTCTAAAGTGTCATAGTCGGTTAGGAAGCGATCGTCCACGATGTTGCTGAGATAAGATTCGTTTTGGGTATAACTAGTAAGCGTTACAGCAACATTATTACGAATCTGCCAGTTGTCGGTAAGTTCATGCTTTAGCGTGTAGCCAATTTTATGATTATAGATATCGAACAAGTAGAAATCAGGATAGCCAGTGTAGAGGCTCCGAGGTGTCAAGCTACCATCGCTCTTGACCGTAACAAAACTTCTAGGAGGATTTGCAAACCAGTGAATGTATTCATAGTACAGATTCAGTTCTGTTCGATCTCCCAATTTCCAGGTGATTGACGGTGCGATCGTGGTCATACCTTGTATTATCAGATTGTCATGGCGCTGATAGCTCTCAATCTCCAACACCAAGCTCTGTCGCAATTCAACTCGTCGATGATATCCTTCTCCCAATGCCTGGGGATACTTGCAGGTAACATCTAACTCATCATCAGGGTCGTTGTTTTGTCGGGTGTTGTCAGCTTCTTCAAAGACTTCCTGGTGAGCCTGTGCTGAAATAGTGATGGTCATGATTAATCTAACTAGAAATTATTGAGATTAATTATCACTATTTTCTTGACCCCACACAAGTTAGATAACTGACAGCTATGATCAATTTTTGAGAAAAATCTCACTATTACAGAGTAGTATTTAGCATCTAGCAATAGATATTATTGGATGCGTAGGCATCGCTCCTTTGGGGTGGGCGCTCTGCGCGATACCTTCTGGTGCGTCCGCTACGCGTAGCTTGCTTCCCGTTCGCCCTTGGCGTCCCGTAGGGAAGGGTACAGTAAGCTCCGCCATTTTTACCCTCACTATTCAGTAAAAAGCTGAATTTTATACTTCCTTAATCGGCTGATTTGTCGCGTAATTACTATTGATAAAACTGATTTTGTCTTAACCTATCACGAATGCTGAAGGACTAACCCAGATTCTGCAAGAAGCGAACTGACTCATGCACCTCTGGTAGAAATCAGATGTTGTTAAGTTGCAGCTGAGTTAAACCTAAATTTTGCTTTTTACTATTTTGCTGAAACTATCCAGTGGTAAAACTTTCAGCATCAAAAAGCCAAAACGTTATCACTTTTGTACTAGACTTTGGTTTAGTTTATATATTAAAATACACTAAGTCGATAGGAATAATGGGTTTTTATGGAAAGCGTCCAAAATGTCAGTCAAGAGTTGAATGTAACAGGAGACACAGCCCTGGAGCACTTACAACAGTCTACTCCAGAAGAGTTCAAAAAAGACATTTTCAAAAAACTCAGAGGTGGATTTTTTCTGGTACTAGGATATCTGTTGTCACCACTATGTTGGTGGAATGACCTACTATTCAATCTGCCAATAGCTTATGGTTTTGGGTATGCTTGTAGTTTACTTTCCCCAAAATTACTTCTACCTTGTTCAATTATCGGATACTGGCTCTCTAATATTGTGGGAATTCTCTTGATGCAATTCGGTTCTAAGGACATTTTCCAAAAAGAACCTCAAGAGCATAACCTCAAAAAAGAATTATTTACGGGTCTAATTTCTTCAACAGTTTATACGCTGTTGATTATGGTATTGATCCAGTTGAAGATTCTCGATTCTCCCATTTTATTCTCCAACAGTTAATTTAGTTTATCACGTTTATACAAATGAATCGGTTGTAGGAGCGCACATCTGTGCGTCCCTATGTATAAGCAGATATTTCATTAAAAAGAATCTCAATTTTTATCAAATTTTAAAATTTCACTTAAATTAAACAATTTTGGAGCTTCCTTACTGACAATTAATGGCAGCTTACCATTCCATTTTTCTATTGCTTGCCTTTGCAGGATTTCTGGAGTTAAACCATCACGTAATAATCTATGTGCCTCAGCTTCTCCTTTTGCTAAATTAACTTTTGCCTCAGCCTCTTTTGTTGCTTTCAGGGCGATAAACTCTGCTCGTTTTGCTTCTTGTTCAGCAACCTGCTTTGCCTCCACCGCCTCACCAAATCGTTCTGAAAAATGGACATGAATTAGAGAAATATCATCAACTGCAACGTGATAGCTACCCAGTCGTGTGGACAAGGCATCATCTACTGCACCTTTGACTTCTCCTCGTTTAGTAATAATTTCTTCAGCAGTATACTTTGCCATTACTGCTTTTAGTACTTCTTCAACTGCTGGGTTAATAATCCGAATGACTACATCTTGTTCATCTCCAATTTCTTGAAAAATGGCATTTGCTTCCTGGGGAATAATATGCCAATTGAGAGCTACATCAGTGAAAACATTTTGTAAATCTTTGGAAGAAGCCTCATCTGAGATTTCCTGTTTTTGGACTCGAATACTCAACTTTTTCACAGTATTGACTACAGGAATAATTAAGTGAAGTCCTTCTCCTAATATCTGGTTTTGGACTTCGCCAAATTTCATCAATACACCACGTTCGCCTGCATTTACAATCACACAAGGCGTGAGGAAGAGAGTTATCAAGAACAAAAGAGCAGTCAGTTTACCGGCACTGTTAAAAGTTGTAATTTTTCTCATCTGTATTAAACATTTATGCGTCTTGCATAGTGACACATATTTAGGAGTTGTAAGCTTCTTCCTGTCATGCTCTTATAACTTTGGCTCAAAGTCAATTTTCATCTCACTCTAGCCAAGCTAATAAAACACTATTATCAATAAGTAAGTAGGTGGGCGCTATAAAATACAACTAGATTAAAAAATGTAAATCGCTTAAAAGCTTATATTCAAAGCGTTTCTGGCGCTTTACATAAGTTTAGACAGTTTGGTTTAATTGTGCCTACCTACTTAGCAAGTTCCTGACTGAGCAGTTAATGTGTTTAATATACAGGCATATAGTTAAGCCATCAATGTATACTTTACTACCCGAACTTGGAGCTAGCGAAAGTTAGGTAGCTTTATATTTACCTGAATTACTGTAATAGTATCGAAAAACCGTAGTATTTGAAAAGGTTAGTTTCCCCGCAGTAGGCATCGCATCACCCAGATCAGAAAGATAGAGTCGCTAGCTCAGATAAGCTTAATTGCGTCCAATTCTTTTTACAAAGTCCTGATTAAGATTATTTGGGCATTGATTTGAGCAAATTTATTCAAGGACACAAAGAAGAGTATTGCTACTCTCCTAACTGAACATGAGTAATGAATTCAGGTTGATTTTGCGATCGCCATTCTGTGGTGATGTCGTCATACTACCAAAAAACGACTTTTTCTCCATAAAAAAGCCCCACCGAGTGATGGGGATAGAGACTGATAAATTTTTGGCATGATCTCTCTTTAGGGTACACCTGGCTTTGCTCTCTATTTATTCACTTCTTTTAATGGAGAGCTGTCAGGGTTAGCTGATGAACTAATGACATATTCAGGGTAGGCTGGTAGACCATGCTCGTGTAAATCCAAACCTTCCAATTCGCCTTCTTTCGATACACGCAGTGTCCCTGTCAAATTTACCAAGTACATCAGCCCCAGTGCCACAGCGAATGTAGACACAGTAATGATTAGGTTGCCGATAACTTGTGCGCTCAACACTTGTATCCCTCCACCATACAATAGACCTCTTAACGGTGCAGAGACATCAGGTGAGATGGGGCCAGTCGCGCCGAATTCACCAGTGGCAAACAAGCCCAGCGACCACGTTCCCCAGATTCCGCAAAAACCATGTACAGGAACTGCACCGATTGGGTCGTCAATCCGAAACCATTCCAAAAGGTCTATGCCTAGAATTACAACTACGCCAGCTACCGCCCCAATGAAGATAGAACCTGTAGGATTAACCCAATAGCAAGGGCAAGTAATCGCAACCAAGCCCGCCAAGAAACCGTTGACTGTGAAACTCAAATCCCACTTTTTTGTTTTCGGATATCCGAAAAACAGTGCTGACAGACCGCCTGCACATGCTGCCAAGGTAGTATTAGCGGCAACCCGTCCAGTCCCCACAAAGTCCATCGCCGAGAGTGTCGAGCCGGGGTTGAAACCGTACCAGCCGAACCACAGAATCAAACCGCCGGAAGCAGCAATTACAAGGTCATGGGGTAACATCGGCCCGCCACCGTCGCGCTTGAACCGACGACCCAAACGCGGCCCGAGGGCGATCGCACCCGCCAGGGCAATGAATCCCCCAATGGTGTGAACAACTGTAGAGCCTGCAAAGTCATGGAAGCCAATTCCCAAAAAGGGCAGGAAACCATCTTTGCTGCCCATTGTTGCCAGAAACCCGTCTGGACCCCAAGCCCAATGTCCGATAATTGGGTAAATGAATCCAGAAACGCCAAAGCTGTAGAGAAGATCGCCAATAAACCCTGTCCGCCCAATCATCGCCCCAGAGGTAATCGTCGAGCAGGTGTCTGCAAAGGCGAACTGAAACAGCCAGAACGCCAGAAACGCTACGCCTGTACTTTCATAGGTGGCAGGAGATCCTTGCAAGAAAAACCAATTCAGTCCAATCAAGCCGTTACCATGACTGAACATAAAGGCAAAGCCCCATGCATAGAACAATAACCCGCAAAGACAGGTGTCAACGATGCACTCCATCAAGACGTTGACGGTTTCACGAGAGCGACAGAAACCTGCTTCCAGCATCGTAAAACCTACCTGCATTGCGAATACTAAAAAGGCCGCTAGCAGCGTCCAGAGTGTATTAATCGGGTTAACGATGTCATTGCCATTGAGTACTGGATCGGCTGCTAGAGCTGGTGTTCCCATCAAATTGGGGATGAAGGCTAATACCATGAATAGCATCGCGATCGCCATTGCCTTGCCCAGCAGTAGTAAGTAACCGTAGTGCCTCCATTCTGGGTCACGTAAACGCTGTCTCAATCGTGCCAACTTGTTAACTTGCTGACTTTGCCCAACAGTCATCGGCAATTTCTTCATTGTGGGGAATTGCTGATGCTTAACCCGGAAAAAGCCTTTTTTGACTGGGGTAGATCCCGCCTTCACGAAAAAGCCCCAAAAGCTTGTTACCAAATAGCCAAATATGTTGAGCCAATTTCGGCTCTTTTTTTCCAAAGAACTACAAGCCTTAAATAAGACAGTTTTTAGTCTGCTTCTCTTGTTACCCACTAAGTAAAACCTCCATTAAGATAAGTATTTTTCAACAACCAAAATCTCAATTTTCAGTCAAGCTGCTCAGGAAGAATATGAAGGTATTGATGCCAAATCAACTTGAGCATAATTGTCTCAAAATCGACCTGACAATTCAGGTTATGTGGAAAAGCCCACGAAAGACCTAACCCCCTAGCCCCCTTCCCGACACTCTAAGAGGGAAAATTCAAGGTCTCTCTCTTTGTAAGAGAGAGAAATAGAAGTGAGGTTTTCCAGATACCTGAAAAGTCAGCAAAATCGACAGACCATTACGTTACGATAGTTGCGACGGCATCAACAACATTAACGAAGTTTTTCTGCAAGTCCTTAACCAGATTTTTCTAATATCAAAAACCCTGATATTGTGAAAAATATGAATGTTCCCTTACAGAAATAAACTAATAAATTTGACTAATTGTTTATTTTCTTCTTCCCCCAAAACTGTATTAGATAATACAGTTTTGGGGAAGGAGTCGCATGAAGTTGCTCTCGCCACATTAGATATAACAAATGTATCCTTTGTAGTAACAGCATTTACCGATATTAAGATAGAAACATCCAGAATGTTATTAATTTTATATACAACAAGTCAAGAAGTTGTTACTTTTAAGCAAATCAATCTTGTCACATTTCCGTCATAAATCTGTCATAGATTTGTCAAACAAATGTGCATATATCACTGGTTAGCTGATAAAGTCAGCTTATGCTTGCAGCGCTATTGCTTCTTGATATCATGTCCGCTGAATTGCCCATAATAAAAGAACCTTACCCTGTCCTATCTTTAATCCCTCTCCTTAGTAAGGCTACGGTGTACACACAAGTCTTGCCGCAGTCATATCTTTATTAATAAATCTCGCACTGCGTTTCTATCCCGCCTCGGAATAAATTCCGAGTCTCATAGCTGAAGTTCACTTAAGTGGACTGAATTGATCATTTAGTCCACTTAAGTGGACTTCAGCTATCAGCCCTGAACTTCACTTCTAGGCGAGATGTCGGTCAGTGTGACAGTTTCACTCCGAGAAAAATGTGGGTAGAGCATTTTTCAACTTCTGAACTACCCCCTGCATTCATGCAGGGGGTTCCAACTCACTGCATGAGTTTCGTTTACCCTTACAGGTTCCGACTCGTGTAATTTCTTCGCTACAAGAACCAGCAGCCAGGGCGATCGCAGCTACTGTATCCACATCCCCGGTAAAAGCGATACAATCTTGTAAAAGTTCGCTCATGCTGTCATTTCTCATCACCGCAGTAATCGCAGCCCTGTCACTCATCCAGCCTTTGGACTTTACTTTAGCTTCCCACGGTTTAGACCACTCTCCTGATACATAACCTTTGAGAAACTCTCCTAATTTGCGTTTTGCTCCCAGTTGATAGATAAAATAATGTGACATCAGGGCAGCTGCAACGGCAGCATTGATCCCATCGGGTGTATTGTGGGTAATTGCTGCTTGAATTGTTGCCGCCTCAATAACTTTTTCTGGTGTGGGATAAATACCTATGGGTGCTGCACGCATTGCTGCCCCACTTTTATTGCTGTCAGGGCGAATTTTTGTTAAAAACTCTTGCCCATCCGGAATTTCTACTAAAAAATGGTAAAAGTTTCTAGCATAACCCTCTCTGCGATCGCGTTTAAAGGCTCTAACAAAACTATCGGCTAAAACTTCTGGCGTCCACGCTGCTTGAGCAACAATCACTTCTGCAACAGCAATGCTCATTTGGGTGTCATCAGTATAGCTGCCAGGGATGAGTCGAAAACGCGGATATTCAACGTATAGACTCAAATCGTTGTTAACAATCATCTCGTCAGCATATTCAAAGCCTGCACCGTAGGCATCTGCAATAGCTAACTCTAGCAGCATATTGGTACTAAACTAAAAACGGACGCGCCAGAAAAAAGCTAGATATTGATTTAGCATCTACCGGCTCTCCCTCCAAAATAGCTTTCTCTAACTCTTCGGGAGTCAAAAACACAGTTTCGATATCCTCATCTCCATCTTGTGGTGGCGGTGTCTCCAGCTTTTCTAAATCTCGCGCCAGAAAAGCATAGATAATCTCATCAGAATAGCCGGGAGCTAGGAAAAATTCGCCTAGTTTGTCCCATTTTTGGGCACTATAGCCAGTTTCTTCTGCGATTTCACGCTGTATCGTTTCTAAAGGCTCTTCATTTGCTTCCACAGTTCCCGCCGGAAATTCTAATATCCGTCCCTGAATTGCAAAACGATACTGGCGCACGAGTACAAGTTTTCCCTCTGGTGTCACCGGCACAGCTAGAGCGCCACCAGGGTGACGAATACATTCCCATTCTCCTTCTGATTTATTCGGCAAACGCAAGCGATTGACTTCAAAATCAAACTTGCGTCCTTTATAAAACAGACGTTGTTTCAGTAGTTGTGGTAATTCTCTACCTAATGGCATAGTAAAATTTGATTATCTGTGAATACTGAGGTGAAATCAGCGTTCTTCTGCGTTTAAGGATGGTAATTTTAATTGCCCATCAATAAATGTACATCAGAACAGTCTACCTCTTTCAGCAGTTCTTTAATAACACACCCAGAAACAGGTTCTATCCAATCTGGGGCAATTTCTGCCAGTGGTACTAACACAAAAGCCCGATCCCGCATTCGTGGATGGGGAATCTGGAGATTTGGTGTATCCACAATCAAGTCATCATATAATAACAAATCCAAATCTAGGATTCGTGGCCCCCAGCGTTCCTGACGCACACGCCCAAATTGTTGTTCAATTTCTAACAAAATTTCTAATAACTGCTGGGGTAGTATTTCTACCTGCAATGTGACGCAGCCATTTAGGTAATCTGGCTGTGGTGGACCTACGGCTTTGGTTTTGTACCAATTGGATCTGGCTTCTAAGAGAATACCTGGCGTTTGGGCTAAAGTCTCTATAGCTGCTGATAAAATTGTCTGTGAATCGCCGATATTACTACCAAGGGCAAGGGCGCTTCGTCTGGGCTTTGCTTCGGCGTAGCCAGCACTTCGATCCTGCGACATAGGCTCAGGGCAGGCAAGCTCTGTTACCACCGTAGTCATCGCATTATCCTTAAGTAAGCTGTTTTGTGGCTGTCTTTGCGGATACTTCGTTATACCTGTTCCAGCAAATGTCAATAGTTTTTATCTTCCAAATATTTCTCAAAATTGCAGCATTTTTACAAAATTAAAATCACTAAATCTCAAAAACATTATTTGATAGTGAATTTAGTTAATTATTTATAGGATATTATACTAACACTATGGTAGTGCTATAACCCCCAAGCTGATTGATGGTGGTTAGATAGTTTTTACTATAGGACTTACGCAAAATATCTCTCAAACTCTGATTTCTCCGAGTCGCGCCAGTTGCTACAACTCTTAGGCAGCGCGATATTGGGGGTTTACCCCATGAGTGACTGCCGTGGGAAAATACGCAACGCACTGGCTCCTCTGCGGTTCGTTATTCCGTAACTCGTGCGTAAGTCCGATACTACTTTGAGCGAGGAACTGACGTGGGGAAGCTTACCTCCTGGTTTAAGCGAAAACCAACTAATTCTTTGAGTCACTCTGGACAAGGAGGAACGAATGACAGCTTACCACCAGCATATCTGGCGCAGACGAGGCAGTTACTGAGCAAAATGAAAATTTTCCCATCTAAGATGAAGTCCAATCAAGCAACTGGCCGTAAACCACTCTATCGTCGCATCTGGTTTTGGGCAGGTTTAAGTGTAGGTGGTGGGATAGTTGCCTTGCTCTACGGTGTCAGTTTAATAGATCGGACTTTGCCAGATCAGGCACAGTTGAATGCCGTGCTGAGAGAGCAAACACTGACCATCAAAGCTGCTGATGACACCATATTACAACAACAAGGTGAAGCGACCAGAGAACAGCTAAAGCTGGAACAAATACCAGATAATTTAAAAAAAGCTTTTATCGCCTCAGAAGATAGAAGATTTAGACAACACAACGGAGTTGATCCCCAAGGGATTGTGAGAGCGGGTTTGAATAATTTGCGATCGCAAGGTGTGGTAGAAGGTGGTAGCACTATTACCCAACAGCTAACGCGGATTCTGTTTTTGAAACAAGAACAGACAATCTGGCGCAAACTCAAAGAAGTCCGCCTAGCCCAAAAAATGGAGCAAGAATTAACCAAAGATCAGATTCTAGAGCGTTACCTAAATCTGGTTTATTTGGGATCTGGAGCTTATGGTGTGGCAGATGCAGCCTGGGTATACTTTAGTAAATCACCAGATCAGCTTTCCCTGGCAGAAATGGCAACGATTGCGGGATTAGCTCCCGCCCCCAGCTTATACGCCCCAGACAAGAATCCAGTAGCGGCAAAACGGCGGCGGGACTTGGTATTGCAACGGATGCAGGAAGATGGAGTGATTACGCCAGAACAAAGGCAGGCAGCGCTTCAGGAGCCACTAACCCTAAAAAGCAGTTTACCTAAGCGAATGCAAGTAGAATCACCCTACTTTACCAGCTACATCCAAAAAGAATTGCCGAAGTACGTTTCTGCGGATGTGCTAAAAAGTGGGGGTTTAGTAGTGGAAACTACGCTGAATCCAACTTGGCAGAAGGTGGCAGACGAGGCAGTAGCTAAAACACTGCGAAATCAAGGACGCTGGGAAAACTTTAAGCAAGCAGCAATGGTGGCCATTGACCCCCGGAACGGTGAAATTAAGGCAATGGTTGGGGGAAAAGACTTTGGTAAAAACCAGTTTAATCGAGTTACTCAGGCACAACGGCAGCCAGGATCGACATTTAAAGGATTTGTATATGCCACTGCGATCGCTAGTGGTAAAAGCCCCTACGATAGCTACGAGGATGCACCCTTTGTCGTAGACGGCTATGAACCGAAAAATTATAGTGAAAACTTCCACGGTTCAATGAACATGAGAGATGCCCTCACCCGCTCGGTTAATATTATTGCGGTGAAGGTATTGATTGATGTGGGATTTACGCCAACGATTAAACTTGCCCATGATATGGGGATAAAATCTGAACTAAAACCCACCTACTCTTTAGCACTCGGCTCAAATGAAGTCAATCTCCTAGAGTTAACCAGCGCTTATGGCAGTTTTGCAACTCTTGGATTGCATACAGAGCCTCATGGTATTAGCCGCATTATCAACCGCCAAGGAAAGGTGATCTGGTCAGCTAATTTCAAGTCAAAACGCGCCCTTGACGCAGACAGTGCCGCCATCATGACTTGGATGCTACGCAACGTTGTAGAAGCGGGGACTGGTGGTGCTGCTCAATTAGATAATAGACCAGTTGCTGGCAAGACCGGCACCTCCGACGACGCCCGCGATTTGTGGTTTATTGGCTACATCCCCCAAATGGTGACAGGGGTCTGGCTAGGTAACGATGATAACCGCCCCACAGACGGTAGTAGTGGCAGTGCTGCTTACACTTGGCACGAATTTATGGAAAAAGCGGCAGAAGGGATGCCGGTAGAAAAGTTTCCCAAACGACCCAAGTTAGAAGGTCGCAAAGGTACTATCAAAGCCCAGTCCATTAAGCCCAAACAAATGCTGAATCGTTCTATATCCTCTGATGATGATTCAGAAGGGGAAAATTCTAGAAATTCTAATTCTGAAGATAGTGGTTCATCCAAAAGACGTAGAAGCAGGAGGAGCTATTCTCAAGAAGAACAGCAATCTGGCGATTCTACCCCAAGACGGAGAAGGCGCGATCGCAGCGAAGAATCAAGTTCCAGTAACTCCTCTTCAGAATCATCTACTCCACGGCGGCGAACTAGAAGAGTCGAATCTGATTCTCCCCCGCCTCGAAGAACTCGGCCAGAGTCCTCTCCGGCAAATAGTTCCGGTTCTTCAGGTTCTTCATCACCACAGCCCAGCTGGCGGGATAGACTTAGACCTCCTCACTAATAGCGAGTGCTTCAGCTAAAGCATTCAAGCAAACGCGAGTAGCTATGCCTACGGCGGTAAACTACGCACCAGAGGAAAAGTTCGGGCTAACAGTTTACGAAAATGCCCTGACTTGGCGTTAGTAAATTATCTGGATCGTAACGTTGCTTTGCACTTACCAGATTTCCCCAAACTGGACCAAAATGCTGCTGCCAATCATCAGAGGAGAAGGACAGGGCGTTTACAGGATATTGATAACCACCCAAATCACGATTTTGCTCAAAGAGTCTACGATTATCATTGAGCATTTTTGTAATTACAGAATCATCTGGTGGTACTGCTGTTCGCAATAGAGCAAACAGAAACACAACCTTTTGGTTCGGAACCCGGAAATTGGGTAGCCCAAAGCGTTTAGTTTTAACTGGATAAAGCAGAATTGGCCCTTCGCCTGTGTCAGCTAGCGTTAAGTTGGCAGCGACCTCACCAACAAAACTGTTAACTGCACTACTAGGTACAAACAGGTTTAACCAAAGATGAGGATTTGACCAAACACCAATAGATTTGAGAAAGGCAACTGTAGGAGCTAAACGGTTGAGAAAATCAAAGTAAGTTTTATCCTCTATTTGTTCTGTACCGCGAGTATAGTTTAAGCCTGCAAGTAACAAACCGTTATTAGGTATGCTTGGAGGACTGTAAAAGCTAGCCGCTTCTAGCAGATAACGCCATCCACCAGCATTATTAGAAACTAACTGACCTTCTACATAGTTAAAGCGCTCATCATAAATGATTTCGCGTTGGTCATGAGTAAAGGTAGCTAAATCGTCATAATACAACTGAAAGACACGGGCATTGGTAGTGGCGGGAATTAGCTTAACAGTTGCCTGTACAATAATTCCACATTGACCTAGCCCTGCTAGTACTGCTGTAAAGAGATTGTGATTGTATAACAGGGAACAAGTTTCGAGACGACCAATACCAGTTACTACCTTCAGTTCTAAAACATTGTCAACTTGCACACCATAACGATGAGTTGCACCGCCAATACCCCCTACTGACAAAGTACCGCCTATAGAAAGTTCTATGTAATCCGTAAGAACAGGCGATGTTAATCCCATAGCAAGCGTTTGTTGCAATAACTGACTCCATACCACTCCAGCATCAACAATCGCTCGGTCTGTACCGATGAAATGAATTTTGTTGAGCGTACTTAAATCAATGACAATGCCTACTTCTACTTGTGACTGACCGTAGGTAGAGTGACCCTGACCGCGTGGGGCAACCTTGAGCTTGTAAGTCCGAGCGAATTGAATAACTTGAACAATATCCTCAATTGAGCCTGGTTTAAGTACTGCTATCGGTTGACGATGCACGATATTGCCAAAGTCAATACTGGCATCAGTAAGTGTCGCATTATCAGTGTAAAGCACTCCATCTAAGGGAGGTAAGCTTTCAAAAACAGATGTGGCACTGGCAGATGTTACCCAGGAACGAGTAGTTAAATCAAATCCGATCACAATTGCACTGGTAATCAAACCTTGTAAAACTGAGCGACATGAAGTGTTTTGTCTCATAATTTTTACTTGGTAGTGTAATAACCCAAGTTGCTAGTTAACCTGAGTTGTCAGATTCTAGACTGGCTTTGACGTTAAGTTAACACCTATCCTCTCCTCCTTGTCTCCCTCACCTCCCCCTGCTCTCTGCTAATATAAAGTTGCTCAAACTAAACTCTGGGGGGATGTTAAGTGATAGGCTGATCTTATAGTGTCTTAAATACTGTTACCTAGCCTTGGAGAATATACTCATGGATTTATTGATGCAAACATCAGCACCAGCCATAGATGCTGCTCCTCATTTTCCTTTTGCTTTCACCTTGGTATATGTCGTTGGTTTTATTGCTGCTGTCAGCATTGGTTCAATAGCTTGGTACAACTCGAAACGCCCCGCAGGTTGGGAAAGCAAAGAGCGGCCTGATTTTGTGCCTAAAGTTGATAAAGAAGAAACTCCGGGTCTGGGTGAACCGAAGTCAAAGTAGTGATGAGTGATGAGTCACCGAAGTTGAGATTGGCAAAAGCCGCCGCTCCGACTTCTCGTTAAGTTTAATAACCAAACTTAAAAATCATCTAAAGACGCGATTATTCGCGTCTTGTCAACTCATAACTCCCTGTTAGTTTTGCACTTCAACCCAACGGCGGTAAAGCTTTTGAATTTGTTTGAGAAGCAAATTGTGCTCTGGTTGAGTTGAGTCATTCTGCTTCGCTATATCCTGCAATTGGGTCAGGAGTCTAGCTTCTTCGACGGCAACATCACCATCGCTATAAATTAAGCCACTGATGGCTTCAATCAGATTTTCGCAATCTTCAAGGCTGGGGCGATCGCCTAAATACTCCCGCACCCAGTCATAGCATTCTTTTGGCTCTACAGGAACTAATTCATACAGCCAAGGCTTAATTTCTGGATCGTTAGCCAAACCTTTTGCTTGAGCTATTTCGCGCAGATATTGCCGTTCTTCTGGCTGGATTTTGCCATCAATCCAGGCTGCTCCAATCAGGATTTTAACTAAGTTTTTCACATTGGAAGGGGAAACCATTGCTGACTCCTCTGGTAGATTCAGTCCTCCACAAAATCGTACAATCCCAAACAGTATTCACGCGGAATTATTGGTTTTTCTTAAGCGCACCATAAAAAAGCCATCCATGTCCTGTCGATGGGGCCAAACTTTAAACCAACCTTGAGGCGTACTATAGGTAGAATCAGGCAACTCAACGCCACTGGGAGACTCAATTTGCCAATTAGGTGACTCAGCTAAAAATGCCGAAATCACTTCTTCATTTTCTGCTGGATGCAATGTACACGTGGCATAAACTAGTACACCACCAGGTTTGACAAAAGTAGATGTATGTGTTATTAATTCTTTTTGCAGCCCCGAAAGTTCGCAGACTGATTCTGGTGTCTGTCGCCAACGAGCATCAGCATGACGGTGCATAGTTCCTAACCCAGAACATGGAGCATCGAGCAATACACGGTCTGCGGTGTTTTGAAATTGCGCCAAATAGCGACTATCGCCAGTGTAAATTTGAATAGATTGTAAATTCAGTCGTTGAGAATTTTCTTGGAGTTTGCGAAGACGAGAAGGAGTGCGATCGCAAGCCCAAATTTTCCCTTTATCTGCCATCAATTCAGCGATGTGGGTTGTTTTACCCCCTGGTGCAGCACAAGCATCAATTACCACCTCACCTGGTTGGGGGTCAAGCAAATGACTTACCAATTGGGCACTACTATCTTGTACAGTCCACCAACCTTCTCTGAAACCAGGTAGTTTTTGAATTGACCCAGCACTACCAATCAATCTTAAAGCTTGGGGTAAGTGGAAAACACGCCTCACCAAAATACCAGCAGATTGTAAAGCCGCCTCAACTTCCTCGATTGAAGTGCAAAGTGGGTTGATTCGTAAGTCGATTGTTGGTGATTGGTTCATCCATTCACAGAGTTGTTCTGTGTCAGCCAAACCCAATTGTTCTAACCAAACTTGAATAATCCAGTCAGGAAAGCTGTGTAAAATACCCAAGCGTTCCACCTGACTTTTCACCTCATCTGGAACTGAACCTAACCCCCCAGCCCCCTTCTCTACTAGGGAAGGGGGAGAATTCCAAACCTCTCCCCTAAAAAGGGAGAGGTTTGGAGAGAGGTTTTGCAGATCCCGTGAAAAGTCAGAGGGTTCCACTGGGTTTTCTGGGAGTTGTAACGGATCTCCCTTTATCTTCTCTGCAAGGCGGATGTATTGGCGTAATAGACCGTTAACAAAACCCGTGAGTCCAGAAAAACCGTTTTCTTTAGCGAGTTGGACGGTGGTATTAACAGCAGCTGAGGCGGGAATACGCTGTTGATAACGCAGTTGGTAGAAGCCCAGATGTAAGATGGTGCGGAGGTCTTGTGGTTGTTGATCAGATTTATTTTTGGCGATTTGATCAATGAGAGTATCAAGAGTGCGCTGCCTTCTGACGCTCCCATAAACCAATTCTGTCACCAAGCGGCGATCGCAATCAGCCAAATTAACTTTTTGCAGCACTCTATCTAGGGCAACATCAGCATAAGCCCCCTTATGAACATCTCGCAGGGCGATAAAAGCTAGTTGACGGGGGTTTGTCATGTAAACATTATTTAGGAGTCAGAAGGCTTTTGTATTCTAACTCCCAACTCTCTCTATTTTGGATTTTGGATTGAAGGAAAAATCTAAAATCCAAAATTGAATGACTCTTAACTTCCTATCGAGTCAAGTACGGGTCTACACTGGCGATTTCAAACTCACACGCTCTAGAAACCTGTTCTGCTGGTAATTTTCCAAAGCTGATTAATGGTAAATAAGTGGGGTTTGCCATCAGTTCTTTTGCTAATAAGAACCCAGTAATTGTCCAAGTTTGATATTTTCTGGCTTGTTTCCCAATCAGTCGCCCTTTCTTACCGTCATAATATTCTGGCCATTCATCATCAATGAGGCGTGGTTGGGCAATTTCAATCGCTTTTTGTGCAAGACTTATTTTGTTAGTTTTCACCGCCGCCGCCGCCAACATCCACATTAAAACTGGCCAACTACCAGCATTATGATACGACCAGGGTATATTTTTGGGGTCACATCCAGTTACAATTCTGTACTCTTCATTTTGCAAAGCTGGGAAACAAATTTTCATTGGCATATCTCCCACTAAGTCATCCCATCGTTCCTCAATCAGAGTCATAATCGCTTGTGACTGTTCTTCGGTAGCTAAGTCTGAAATGATTGCCATTAAGTTTCCGAGTGAAAAGAAGCGAGTATCTAGCTGCGACGGACCGACATTACCTGCTAGATAACCACCTTTTTTGGGCAGCCATTTATCTAATTCATAATAGGGAAGAGAATCTACATATATGTTGAACAGATTAACAGCAGTCTTGCCATATTCTTCACTTTTGAAGCGATAAATTGCATTCAGGCGATTAATATCTATCCAATAATGCTGGCGAATATGAGCACATAAAAGAGGCAACCGGTTATCAATGGCTGCAACAATATCGGAATTCCCTTGACAAATTAGCAACTCACGAGATGCACGCAATGCCGTGTAAAAAAGAACTTGTAGCTCTAGAGGATGCCCATAAATGCCCATACGACGATCAATCATACAAGCACCATCTGGAACCAACAGCGTTGGGTACATATCAAAACGATTCGCCAAGCAGATTTCCATGATTAACCTGATACCATTTTGGAATTCAGGTTGATAGGCTAGAGAAAAATCATCTGTGGCGACAACATAAGCACGCAACAAAATAATCCACCAGAGGCAAGAATCTACGGGTGTAACTCTAGCGATCGCATGTTCACCAAAGTCTGCTTCTAAATATTCTTGCCCATTTTCTGATACAACTTTAAAGCTAGCTGGGATTAATCCTCGTCCAGGCTTATAGGCATCTAATGCTCTTTCTTTAGGCTGTAACTTTAAGGTTTCTTCTAAGAAATTGCGAACAATATCTGTTCTACCTTTGATCAGAAAAATTAGACCTGAAGAGACAAAATCCCGGACAAAGCACTGATCATAATTGAGCGCCTCTACAGATGCATCATAAGCGGCTACCGTCCCAACAGGGCGTCCTTGATAGTAGAGAATTGATTTTTCTAGCGCTCGCCACGCTTCTTCCACTTCTTTTAAATTTTCAGTAGTTTCCAATTCATTTAGGTGCATCGCTAGAATAACTCCATTTGGATTGTGAATTTGTCGTAGATGCGTCTTCATTTATTATTTTTGCTACTCTCAGCATAGCAAAAACGATTCTTTAAATTGCAAATATAATTGGGAGAAAGATTAATCAACTAGCAATGAATAAATGTGCTGACATTTATGCACTTTATTGCTAGTTAATTTGCTTATAATCGATGACTTTTTTGGTTAATTTTGTTGTTCTTCACCGCAACCAGTAAATGATTGTTCAAAACAGTCACACAAGATATATTTTGAGATTATTTATTATTCCCTTTCATGTCTGGAATCTTTGCTTTACCAAACAAAAATATATCTTCAGTGCTGTTTAAGGTTTGCGTGAAGTTAAAACTGGTTGCAGTATATTTACTTGAGCAGGATTAGTTTTTGACACTAAGATGTCAGATTATTCCCCCATAATCTAATAATTTATAACTTTTTATCAGAATATGCAAGATAAATGCTTGAAAAATTTCAGATATCAATACTTATGAAGAGTTATATATTTTACCCTTCTGACAGATGACATGAGATTTTATGGGAGTAGAGCCAAAAAAAGTCCAGTAAACAGAACGAAGATTTACAACGTTTACCGAATCCACTTTACACATCTATGCTGCTGTGATGTGGCAAAATAATTGCTTAGGCGATCGCCAATCCCAATCCCGAACCACCAGTGCTACAAGAGCGATCGTTATTCACTCCATAGAAGCGATCAAAAATCAGAGTCAGATCCTGCTGCGGAATACCAATATCCATATTTTGAACCGGAATCACAGCATAATGGTCACTGCGGTCTGAACAAACAGTCACCTTTCCTAACACTATTTCCTCAATTTATGAAATTATTCGGAGGGAATGTTTTGACTGTACTATAGTTCTATGCTGGCTTGCTTTCTGCTGCCAATTGATGAATTTGTTGTGTGTACCAGATAATCTCAAGTATGCCTTGTTGATTTAGATCATTGCTCTGTGTTATTTGGGGTTGTAGCGTAATTTCGCTAGTTCGATTCGTCAGAAGTTCAATAGGCAGGTCTGGTGCAATTGCAAGTGGTCGTGCTAAACCGATAACATCTACGCTTCCTTCCTCAATTGCTTGTGCCATAGCATCGGCTGAACGAAAACCACCAGTCAACATAATTGGTAGAGAAATTGAGGAGCGAACTTTGCGGACGTATTCCAAAAAATAAGCTTCACGTTGGCGTGTACTTTCTTTTTGGGGAACATCTGTCTGTCCCATCATTGCCAGCTTTTCATAAGTTCCACCAGAGATTTCTATCAAGTCAACACCAACTTGTTCTAAAACTTGGACAACATTAATAGATTCTTCTTCAGTAAAACCACCTCGTTGAAAATCAGCGGAGTTGAGTTTGACACTAATAGGAAAATCTTGACCAAGAGAATTACGTATTCCTTGATATACTTCTAAAAGGAAACGCATTCGCTTTTCGGGTGTTCCTCCCCAGCCATCAATACGTTGATTAGAAAGCGGCGATAAAAATTGGTTAATCAGATATCCATGAGCTGCATGGATTTGCACACCAGTAAAACCGGCTTTTTTCGCAACTTTTGCTGTATAAATGTGCCGTTCGATTAGATGTTTAATTTCCGCTTCAGTTAATGCTCTGGGTTGAGCATATTCTTTGTTAGAAAGTTGTAGTGAGATTGATGATGGTGCTACAGGCTGTGGTGATAAATAACTTGGTGATTGCCGTCCTGGATGATTAATCTGCATCCATATATGACCACCTTGTGCAATGCTTGCAACTGCCCATTCTTGTAGAAGTAGCAGATCCCGTTCATCTTCAATTACAACATCGCGTGGTAAAACCAAAGCTGTCCGAGCAATCATGACATTACCTGTAATCATCAAACCTGCTCCTCCCAATGCCCATCGCTTATACAAGCGGATCATTTCCATTGTCGGGCTGTTTTGCTCGTCAGCTAACTGTTCGTTCATGGCAGCTTTAGCTATACGATTTGGCAATTCTGCCCCACAGCCTAGTTTTAAAGGTCGCTTAAGGATGGTAATATTGTTGTTCATATTTTGACTAGCATCTTGCCTGGAAACTGATAAATTTGAAAGACATCACGGGTATTATACAGGTCTGGGAGTAAATAAAATCTACCCCTCTTGTATTATCAATAACCAACTGCAACTAAGGACGCTTGTTTAACTCTCGCGCGATCGCAATTCCCGCACCACCCACAACTATCCCAGTTAGTAGTAACAGAGGATGTGAGGCAACTTATTTATCAAAGTTAATATATTTGTGAGTGTTTAACTGCTCCTGGAATTCTTTATAAGCTTGATTAATTGCTTGCATTGAGGCAATTGCGATCGCAGAACTGTTGACATCAGGATGATACAATCTTGCTAATCGACGATAGGCAAGTTTAACAACATTGGCATTATCACTTTGCTCTACACCCAAAACTTCCCACCATTCCCCAGATAATACGGAGTCGAGATTAAATTTATTAAAGCTTTGCACTTGACTCCAAATCTTGATGCTTGCACCATTACCGCCACTTAGCAGCGTCTTGCCATCAGGACTGAAAGCAACAGGACTACACCCAGAAAGACTTTGTAGTAGTTTCCTAGTATGTAGGTTCCAAAGTTTGATAATACCGTCTCTGCTGGCACTGGCCAGGGTTTTTCCATCAGGGCTGATGGCAACAGACAAAACCGCCCCTGAGTGTCCAACTAGAGTACTGAGTAATTCTCCAGTTTGGAGATTCCACAGCTTTATTGTGGCGTCTGTGCTACCACTAATAAGAGTTTGACTGTTAAGACTGATGGCAAATGTATTTACTGCTCCCAAATGTTCAGTGAAAATATAGCGCTGTTGCCAAGTTTTGACATCCCAAAGCCTAATAGTTTTATCAGCGCTACCACTTGCAAGGATTTTACCATCGGGACTAATGGTGACAGACAAAACTGCATCTGAGTGTCCATTCAAGGTAAGTTTTATTGTTCCGGTATAGCGTCCCCAAATTCTAATCGTCTTATCGTCAGCACCACTAACAATAATTGCCCCATCAGGACTGTAGGCTACCGAGTTAACAAAGCCATTATGACTATAGGGAGAGTTTAAATAAAATAATGTCTGGTGAAATTTTCTTGTGTCCATCTGCCAACTGCTGATTTTGCGATCGACACTGCCACTTGCAATTTGCTGTCCATCAGGGCTGATAGCAACAGATAAAACGGCCTCTGCTTGTCCAGAGAAGGTGTAAAGCCATTTTCCTGTTTTCAAGTTCCACATATAAACTTGTCTGTCATCACTGCCACTAACCAAGGTAGTACCATCAGGACTGATAGCGATCGCATTAACTGCCGCTAAGTGACCTTTGAGTGTGCGTACACATCTCCAGGTTTCAGGTAGCTGGGTTATCAGAGATATTATTTCTGGTTCAATATTGGGAGTAGAAGGTTTAGGGGTAACAAATTCTGATTTTTTCTTTAATTTAACTTTGAGTGCCTGCAACTCATCCTCAGCTTCTAAAGCAGTAAATTTTTGGTTGAAATCCTCACCAGATAAAAATGCTTCTAATTCCATCACTGCTTCTGAATAGGTATCCATCAGCAAAACTTTCTCCTCCATCCGCTCAAAAAGCTCTGCTGGAGTTTCGCTAATTCCAGATTCATCTAACAGTTTGGCAATACCATAGGCGGCGAGTCCTACTACTGCACCAATTCCCACCATCGGTACTGCACCAATACCAAATGCCAGACCTACTTTAGGTGCGACTAAACCCATACCACCGACGACGCTATAAACACCAGCACCGCCGACTGCACCAATTCCCATTGTAGCGATCGCAGCAACATCTCCTTGTGCGATCGCTTTAAAAGCGCCATAAGCAGCTGCACCAACCACAGCGCCAGCACTGACTACTGGAGTTGTACCAATGCTAACAGCGCCAAATCCGCCTGCTAGTCCCATCCCGCCGACTGTTGCGGAAACACTAACGCCTGCTATGGTTCCGCCTGCAATAAATGCTGCGCCTGTTTTAGAGTTTTGTGTCACTTGTTTTTTTTTGAAGCTTTCAACTATAGCTGACAATTCAGGTCATGTGGAAAAGCCTACGAAAGACCTAGCCCCTCTCTCATGGGTAGGTTTTCCAGATACCGTGAAAAGTCAGCAACTATAAACCTTTGCTCTTTAGCCAATTGATAAACAGGTCAGCGATCGCTAAGTTACCGTGTTCAAGCATTTGCAGATGACCGTGGCCAGGGAGTCCAACTTCAGGAAGCCAAATAAAATCACCCCGGAAATATTTTGCAGTTTCTGCGTCTGTCTCACGAGGATGGCGCGGGTCTTGGTCGCCTGTAATCACACAGATGGGAATATCAAATAGTATCTGAGGGTCGCAAATATAAAACCCTCCTCGTTCAACATTTCTGCGTTCGTTGCTAATCCGCGCACTCTCAGCGACCAAACTGCAAAAGTAATTTTCAAATGCCTGTTGCGGAAAAGTATCTGAGTTGGTAAAGTACTTTTTAGTATCTTCACGCGACTGGATACGTGGACGGTCTTCGGGAAAAGCCAAAGAAGAGTTTTTTGTGATAACTGGTAATAGATTGGCTGGTGGACTTGATGCAATGCCTATAATAGCTTTAACAAGTTTGGGATGAGTTTGTGCTGTCTGCCAACCAACGACACCAGACATACTGTGGGTAAGAATCACAGCCGGGCCAATCTGTTGGAGTAGCGCCACTGTAGCATCGATTACCCGTTGATATGACATCACGGGGAAGTCTGGAACAAAACCCGATCGACCATGCCCTGGCCAGTCAACAATATAAGTTTGGCAGCCTTATTCTGCCAGATATGCTGCCCAACCTTGGCGATTATCGGGTGTTTTCACAAAGCAAGTACCTGTATGAAATGCGCCATGTAAAAGCACAATAGGAACTGAATTTTGGTCTTGACTCGGCCGGTAATATTGAACGTACATTTGGTACGGAATAGCACCAACAAAGAATTCTGTTTCAGTGTATGAATTCATTTTAAGAAAAGACTTAAATCTTGGCGGCAATGTTCATTGTTCACTCGCTACAAAAAACTATTAACTGAAATTTTGAACAGTTGCTCTCCTGCAATTATATCATAGTCATGGAAACATAATCTGCTGAAATCAGCTTGTAATCTACCTTTCAAGCACCTCTGTTCTGGATGGATTTAAGAGCGATGCCTACGGCGGGCTGCGCCTACGCATTTAAGTTTCTCTAATGGTTACTTATGGAGATTGAGGAGAAAGAACCACAGAGGCGCAGAGAACACTGAGGAAGAGAGAAGAGGTGCGGCAGGTTTTTAAACAGTAAAAGCCCTTCGATAAGTTTATCAAAGGGCTAAAAATAATATTTGTCCCAGAGGTGCTGTGCAAAGTTTAAATTTAATCTTGCACAACTCTTGTAATCAAATAAATTCAAGGGTTTGGTTCACTGTGGTTAAGAGCTTTCCATGCGCCGTATCCAACATAGCCAACTGCTACTGTTGCGGCTACTGGAACTAATACCGGAGCTGCTACTAAACCAACCGCAGCACCCGCGGCGGCTATAGTTCCACTTGCAGCCGCTGCTGCTGAACTAAACGTAGCCCCTGCCACTGCTAGAGTTGCTGCGTGTCCCGTAGCAATCAGCGTTACCGCGCTGCCCGAAACCATTCCCGCAGCAAATGCCGCAAGATTTCCACAGTCACTACCCTGTTCACATTTAACAATTACAAAATCTGCCCTAGCTGGAGCAGGTGAAATTGTCAGAGCGCTAGTCACTATGAGCAGTGTAAGTAAGCAAATTGAAATTAGTCTTTTGGCATTCTGAAATATACATTGCATGGCAGTTGTGTCTTAACTTTAATGTTGATAAATTACTTAAGCTAACTTCATTAGTGTAAGTGATAAAATTTACAACACTATCAGCTATTTCCGCAAATATCTAAAACTATTCTTAGGTTAGTTGAGAAAATATACCCAAGAAAAACCCTACAATAATACCTAAAAATCCAATAATTACCTGTATCGTGCTTGAGGGATCTGTTCTCGTTGCTGCCGCCCAAGCAGAAATTGGTAAAATTGTCGAGGCATCAGTCGGTAAAAACGAATGAAAAAAGGTAGCCCCTACGTGGTCGAAGAGAAGTCTGGGCAAAGCGAAAAACCGAATCGGTGGGAACCCTCCCTTCAGGTTCGCCAGTCGCCTACGGCGCTGGACTCACCGCAACACAGTGGCTCCTTTGCACTCCTGAAATGTGGCTTACTAAGTGAAAACTTGTATTTTCCAACACAGTCATTCCGTTACAATAGTGTCAAAATTGGTGACTAAGGGGTTAGTTGTTCAGGCAGCCATTTTTTACTAATGGTTAAATTAGGTTTGATTTTTATATAATGTCGGATAAGATTTTGACTAAATACTACGGTAATTAGATCGGAAAATCGTAAATTTAATTTCATACCCTGATAAATATGCAAATTCTCTGGTTTATTCCTACTGGATCTCATGACGGACGCTATTTAGGCACAGATATTGGTTCTCGTGTTGTCACACCTGATTATTTGCAGCAAATTGCCCAAGCTGTAGACAATTTGGGCTATACAGGCGCATTGTTACCCACAGGGAGTTCTTGTGAAGATGCTTGGATCACCGCCGCCGCTTTTATCTCTGTCACCAAGCAGATGAAATTTCTCGTGGCAATTCGCCCAGGAATTACTTCCCCAGGTGCTGCTGCACGGATGGCAGCAACATTTGACCGAATTTCTAAAGGAAGATTGTTGATTAATGTGGTGACAGGTGGCGATCCGGTGCAACTCGCTGGCGATGGTTTACATCTTAGTCATGACGATCGCTATGATTTAACCGATGAATTTCTCACAGTTTGGCGGGGTATCGTCAGTGGAGAAACAGTCGATTTTAAAGGAAACTACCTGGATATTAAAGGCGGTAAGCTTTTATTTCCACCAGTTCAAAAACCCTATCCACCCTTGTGGTTTGGTGGCTCATCTGCTGCTGCCAAGCGAGTTGCTGCGAAACACATTGATGTTTACCTGACTTGGGGCGAACCACCACAGCAAGTAGCCCAAAAGATTGCTGAAGTTCGGCAACTGGCGGCTGAACAAGGTAGAACAGTCCGTTTTGGGATTCGCTTGCATGTAATTGTGCGAGAAACCGAATCTGCGGCTTGGGATGCTGCCAATGAGCTAATTAAGTATGTGGATGAGGATGCGATCGCCAAAGCTCAGAAAGACTTTTCTAGTTCTGATTCTGAAGGACAGCAGCGCATGAGTCAACTACATGGTGGTAGTCGAAAAACCTTAGAGATTAGCCCCAACCTGTGGACAGGAATTGGATTGGTGCGGTGTGGTGCTGGTACAGCCCTAGTTGGAGATCCCGACACGGTTGCCGCGAGGATGCTGGAATATCGCAATTTAGGCATAGAAACTTTCGTTTTTTCTGGATATCCCCATTTAGAAGAAGCGTATCGCACTGCTGAATTATTATTTCCACGTCTACCTTTGCAGAGCGAATCTGCACCTTTAACGCCACCAGTCTTGAGTACTGTTAGCGAAATCGTCACCAATGAAAAATTTGCTAAACAACTAACGAGTGCCTCATGACCTAATAATTCGTAATTAAAGAGCAAATTACGAATTATGTTGGCGATGCTTCGAGATTCATCTTGTGAACAATCTAAAATCTAAAATTCGATGACTATTACCTTTAAACCCACCAAAAGCAATAATAATATATCCCTGAGCGAGGTGTTAGAAAACCCGCGCCTCCAGAAAATAGTTCCCTGGATTGTCCCTCTTTTAGTACTAATACTTTGGGAACTTGCTTCCAGAACTGGTTTACTTTCAAGCAGAATTTTACCAGCCCCTAGTGGCGTAATTGCTACAGCCATTAAACTAGGATCAACTGGAGAACTGTTTCAAAATATCGGAATTAGTGCTGGGCGGGCGATATCTGGTTTTATAATTGGTGGCAGCATTGGTTTCGGCTTGGGATTGCTCAATGGTTTTTCCCCTGTAGCCGAAAAGTTATTAGATAGTTCCCTGCAAATGCTCCGCACTATCCCTAATTTGGCATTAATTCCGCTAGTGATTCTCTGGTTTGGAATTGGCGAGCAAGCTAGATTATTTCTAGTATCTATAGGGGTATTTTTCCCATTATATCTCAATACATTTCATGGCATCCGTAGTGTTGACCCTGGATTGATTGAGATGGGAAAAGTCTATGGATTGAAAACACCACAACTTCTGTGGCAAATTATTTTTCCAGGAGCCTTGTCTTCGATTCTCATTGGTGTCCGTTTTTCCTTGGGGATTATGTGGCTGACACTAATTGTGGCAGAAACGATCGCGGCAGATTCCGGTCTTGGTTATATGGCAATGAATGCCCGTGAGTTTATGCAAACTGATGTTGTCGTCTTGAGTATTGTGATCTATGCACTGCTGGGTAAATTAGCAGATGCTTTTGCCAGAGGATTAGAAACAAAATTCTTGGCTTGGAACCCCAATTATCAAAAGTCATGAATGCCAAAATCACCAAAGTAAAAAGTTGAGAAATCTTGATTTTAACTTTTTACTTTGGTGATTTTGAGTGTGATTTACTTTCTTCAACGTCTGATCAAATAATTAAATCCCGATTGTCCTAAAAATGGAGGTTTTGCAAGTGAGTTCAAATGTACAAGGAACACAACTAAGTATTTTGGATTTGACAAAGACTTTTGGCAAGAAAACTGTTTTAAACTCGCTGAATTTAGAAGTTGAAGCAGGTGAGTTTGTCGCTATTGTTGGACGTAGTGGTTGCGGTAAGAGTACCTTATTGCGTCTTGTGTCAGGATTAGATAAAGCAACTTCAGGCGGAATACTACTGGATGGAGAACCCCTGCGTAGACTCAGCCGTTCCGTAACAGTGATGTTTCAAGACCCCCGCTTGCTGCCGTGGAAGCGCGTTGTTGAGAACGTGGGGTTGGGCTTGGAAGGTAATTGGCGTGAAAAAGCTTTGTGGGCACTCAATAAAGTCGGACTCAAAGATCGGGCTGATGAGTGGCCATATGTTTTATCTGGTGGACAACGGCAACGGGTATCATTGGCAAGAGCGTTAGTCAGTCAGCCCCGTTTGTTGTTGCTAGATGAACCTTTGGGAGCATTGGATGCTCTAACTCGCCTAGAGATGCAGCATTTAATTGAAAACTTGTGGCAAGAGCGAAGATTTACTGCGTTTTTGGTTACTCATGATGTGGAAGAGGCTGTGGCGTTGGCAGACCGAGTGATAGTGATTGAAAAAGGACAGATTTCTCTAGATTTGCCTGTGAGACTTTCACGCCCGCGAGATAGAAGTAGTGAAATGTTTGTCAACATCAGAGAAGCAGTTCTCCAACGAGTAATGAGCAATGAAGCTACTCAGCCAAATAACCAATTGTTGCAGTTGAGTAGTTGAGATTTAGCTTTTGTTAATTGATTAATATAATGCTTGAGGTAGCTGCGGTAAATAGGCTACTTCGAGACTCAATATTATTAATATAGGAATCCTATCTGATTTGTGAAAAATAATTTTTTTTCACATACATCTATCGCACTTCATCTTCAAGAGAAATTAGAGCTATGCCCAAAAGGGATAGGAACCCTTTAGTTCACGGCTCTAATCTTTGCTCCAATTTTTACCAAGGGTTTATATGTAAATCGATTTCAGGAATATTATTAATTACCGCAATACATTGTCCAGAGTCAACATAATACTTCGCTAGCATATTCTCTAAATCGTCATAAAATCGCACCTCAATACCAGCAGCCTGAGAAATCCACTGAGCGTTATCAAAATATTGTTGTATTGAGAAATCTTGTGCAGGAAAGGTACAACACCAAGCTGACCATTTAATTGTCCTCCAGCTATAGCCTTCGGCGTTGAGCAAATCTTTAATCGCATAAGTACCGTTTCCACCTTTTCCAGCCTGATTGCCGACTTTAACAGTAATGTGCTGTATGCTTCCAACAAAAGGCGGATAATCTAACCAATCAAGTAAGTTAATTCTTGTCCTACTTTTTAATTCCTCAACGAAAGGTGACAAGTTTTTCGTTTCTGTAACAATAAATAAATGCTCTACTGCACGAGTTAAGGCAACGTAAAAAAGACGACGCTCCTCATCAATTACTCGCTCAATGGTATCGCCAAAAACACGGCTGAACATCAAATCGGGGTGTATTAATGGGTAACAACGAGGGACAGCATCGAGTATTATAACAACATCTTTCTGAAGACCTTTATACTTGTGAGCAGTTGATATAGTTACAGCATCTCTTGATTCTTCAGGAACGTAGGAGTGTAACAAGTTTAAGAAGCTGTCGAGTCCGCCATCTTTTGATGTTCGTTTACCATAATTCACATACCAAGGCAAACTATTCTTTCTGCTGAGTAAAACCACGTTTTTTCGATCTTTGATAATATTGTCTACTAGGCGCAATATGGCAGGTGTTATACTGTCCCCTGGGTGCTCATCTTGTTCCTTTTGAGTTGGATCAAATTGTCCTATGTCGGCAATCTCAACTGTTCCAAATATGCTTTTATGGGCACGAGCATGAGTACCCAATCCCTGCATCAATGTATTACCGATATTGACAATTGAAGTAGCTGAACGGTAATTAGTCGCAATATTGAGTTTTTGCGAAGGCTGGAAAAATTGTGCGAAATTTTGGTAAAAGCGAAGGTCAGAACCAGCAAAGCCATTAATTGCTTGCCAGTCATCACCAACACAGAAAAATTGCGTTTGAGGATTTTGTTCTCTAATTGCTTCTATTAAATGATGGAAGAGTTCTGAGAAATCTTGATATTCATCAATTAGTACGTATTTAAAAGACTTTAAATCGCCAGTGCCAGATTTGCGGCGAAATATAGTTTGCCCTGATGCGATAACTGCGGCAGCTTTTTGCATTAGTCCATCAAAATCATCCTCACCTGTTGCCTGAAGGTGTTGTAAATAGGACTGATAAAATTTTTGTGCCAGTTCTAAAAAACGTTGCTCAACATCACTAATAGAGTTATGGTTATCAACCATTTTAGCTAGCTCTTTTGAACTGAGGGACAGTTTACGACAACGCTGGATAAATCCTTCTACTACTTTGGTAAAGCGGTCTATAGCTCTAAGTCTAATTTTCTTCCAAATCTCATCTTCACTCAAGCGATCGCACTTCATACCATAACTTTCAAGGCATCGCTTAAGTAAAGCACAAAAATCTTCTACTCCCTCAAATCTGAGGGTTGTTGGGGATAATTCCACAAAATGCCAGTTCCGATGATTTTGCCAATATTCTCGTTTTTGTTCTGACATTATATCGTAATCTGGATCACCTTCTAGTCCAAAATATTCAATAACTATCCCTTGATTTTCTCCAGTAACAATCGTAAAATCAGGGCGGTAATTAATGCCATCCCACCAGAAATTACGCTCGTACTTGTATGTAATATTGTGTTCCAATAAAAAATTTGCAATTACTTTCTTGCCAAAAGACTTATAATACTTTCCATCAAGACCTTCTCTTGGTAATGAGCGACGGTAACGCAACATTTCTTCAGGACTTTTATCGTAGCCATCCCAAGCGATGCGTTCCCAATCTTCACGAAAATGTGCCATCATTAAGATACGAATTTTTTTATAAACATCTGGGTTATGGCGATGCTTATCAATCACAGTTTGTAAAGCTTGGGCTTTATTTTGTTGTCCATCTCGTTCATTGAAAAGAATGCTTTCTTCATGATGAACTAAAGCGTATGCTAATGCATGGAAAGTCATTACATGAGGAATAGAGCTTTGTAACTGTATAGTGAGCCGTTCTTTTATCTCCTCCGCAGCTTTGCGATTAAAGGCTAAAAGCAACATTTCATTTGGTGCAACACTACAATGTTTTTGTAAAAACAAAGCTCGATTTACCAAAGTTGAAGTTTTGCCACTTCCAGCCCGTGCTACTACTTGTATATGATCTTCCACAGCACCAATTGCTGCTGCTTGCTCAAGGTCAGGTGAGGAGTTCAAATATTGCTCTACCCAAGATTGCACATAACTTAACTTTTCAGCTTGGTACTCTTCAAATGATATGCATTTAGTACATTTAGTTTGATAGAAGTTATCAACATTGAGAAAGTTTTGCTCAAATTGGTCTTTTAGGCTCTTGTATAAAGTCTGCTTTTCTGCTTCGTAACGAGCGCGTTTTTGTCGTTCTTCTTCTATTTTTATAAGCTGTAGCCTTTTTTCTTCTCTGCGCTTTGCTTTGCCTTGCTTATATTCTTTTCGCCATTGCCGTTGCTGTTCTTCTTTTTCCTGTCTCCGCATTTCTTCGGGTGAAATTAGATTGATAGGAGGATCTATTTGATTGAATTGTCGTAAAAATTGAGGTCTATCAAACTTTTCACTCCATTGTTGAGCTTTAAATAAGACATATATATCTAACCAAACACCTTGTATATCCTTAACTATTCCTTCTCCAAATTGATTATGAGTAACCTTTCTACCTACAAGTTGCCGCCAGAGATCAAGACTACGGCCTGCAACTTCGCCAAAGTGCTGAACGCTTCTAATTGCCATCCATGCTTTGCCTAACTTTTACTCAACTGCTTACAGCGACTTAAACGCCTATTTTTAGTTTTCCCGCAGACAGAGCATAATTAACAGTGAAGCAGAAATTATAGAAAGGATAAAGTTAGATTTATCTGCTGTTTGTGTTTTTCGTATTGGTAGACAACAAAAAAACGGCAGATAAGTTTTGTCTTCTACCGTTTTTTGAATATTGATTTTTATCTGCCTATTAATAGATTTTACCTAGTAAACATAAAGCTAAAATTTTAAATCCTATTCAAATCCTTGGGGTAATAATTATCATTGCTGTTGATAGAAAGTCGATATATCCAGAAAGCAACTACAATTTATAAATTGTTACTAAACCACCCTCGATAAACTGTATGACAAGTTCATGCTTATCAAGTAAAGCAATTCCTAATAGAGGTAACCCTCCTGTAGCAAGTACATTCACTTCCCGTTCTTCTCCATTCCACCAAATAATGGTAGCTTGATGTACTGGCAAGATTACATTACTATTGTTAGCTAAATTTGCATACATATCATATACAAAAGGAAAACCCAACAGAGTAACTGCTGTTGGGGGTAGGGAAAGAAACTCTGTAAAACCTGTATCGATAACAAATTCAATAGTAAAATCTGGTTGATTGGGCAGTCGAAATATGATATTAACGGTTGCGCGTCCGTTTTTGACAATACCAGAAATCACCGATAATCACGCTCCATCTCACCACTGAAGGAAGCAGCAACTTTGTAACCAATGCGAATACCAAAAAGTCGAGCAAATGGATGTTTATTACGTAAATATTGCGCTGATTCTATACCTATTTTGTCAACTGCGTATTCACCTGTTTCTATATCAATAATCACCATCTTACCGATGTTTTCTTCTCGTTCCACTTGTTGACGAATGCTATTTTCGTATAGTTCTTTCGCACGTCGTGCAACTTCTTCGCGGCTTAAAAGTATGGCTTGCACGTTCTTGCTCCTTAATTATTGATTTGTATTGATTCTATCTCAACATATAATTATCTGTGTTAGCAAACCTCGCCGTAGGCATCGGCTTTTTTACACTTTACAGCTACTTACGTAAGTCCTGTGTAACTTAACAAGTCTTCTCAATCATGTTCTCTAAAAACTCTCTAGTAACTTACACTAATTCCATCGCTAAAAGCCTAGCTTCTAATGTAAGTGTCTACGGGATGCGATGGAGCATATCTTATCTCTAGCGTCCTAACCGCCACGGCGGTTGCTATACTACAAAAAGGTGATCTTACTAAGTACAGCTTTGCGTAAAATCGTGGCGAATTGAGGGTTGAAGTTTAAACGCAAAGGGAAGGCAGCGCAGTCTTGGGGTTTCCCCCATGAGCGACTGCCGTCGCAGAGGAAAGCACAGAGGTACGCTGAGAATTCGCTATGAATTAATGAAATGTTGTACTAAGTAATAGTCTTAATTTGACTTCATGCGATCGCATCTACATCTATTTGAGCGATCGCATTTATTTATGTACTTTTACTCAGAATTTGCAGAAAAAGCGCCTAATTTTTTTAGCAACTACTTGATTCACATTATTTAGGCATTAATTTGAGCAGATTTATACAAATAAAAAAGGAGAATATTGCTACTCTCCTAACGTAATATGAGGGAAAATTTTCAGCTTAGTGATTAAAATGAGCTTGACGTTGACGCAATTCACGAGCGCGTTGTTCACGGGCTTGACGTTCACGTAATTCACGAGCGCGTTGTTCACGAGCTTGACGTTCGCGCAATTCACGAGCGCGTTGTTCACGCACTTGACGTTCGCGTTGAATTTTACTGTTATTAACAGCTACAGTATTACGATTAAAACGCTCATGCTCAGATTTAAATTCAGCAGCATTAGCATTTTGAGAAAGAGCAGCAATTGAAGCAGCTGCTAATAAGCTTCCAAGAAGAATAGATTTTAAGCGGTTCATATATCGTTTACCCTTGCATTGCTTGATTTGTATATTCTCAATATAATCGGAATAATCAGGCACACACCTGTGTCAAAAGTCACGTTTGAATGGTTACTTTTGTCACTAATATACGGATGCAAGAATCTTCAATTCCATTTTCCCAAATTTAAAATCTAAAATTCGGTCAGCTAATAGGTAATGTAAACCAGAAGGTTGCGCCTGCATCTAATGCACTGTTTACACCAATTTCGCCGCCGTGAGCATTGATGATTTGCTTACACAGATACAAGCCCAATCCCAAGCCTACAGAATTGCCGATACTTGCACCCCGAAAGTAAAGGTCAAAAAGCCGATCACTTTGTTGTTGACTAATTCCCACGCCGTTATCACTAACAGTACAATAAATCATGTCATCCTTACGGGTAGCGTTGATTGTCAAAACGAATTCCGGGGGATTGTGTTTCAGAGCGTTGACGATTAAGTTAGAAAAAACTCGCCATAGTTGCGTGGGATCAGCATTTACCAATGGTAAATCTGCGGATACCAGATTTGTCAGCTTGGCTTGATTTTGCTCTAGCAATGGCTCTAAATCTGCGATCGCAGCTTCGACAACTGACAGTAATTGTACGGGTTGGCGTTGTAAAATAACACCTCGGACTTCGCTGACATGAGCTTCCATCAACGAATTAATTAAGTTCAGTTGGCGATCGCTACTTTGAATCATCCGCTCTAAAATTGAGCGTGAAATCGAAATATTTTCCTCTGGACGTGCAAGCAAATTTTTCAGCACCATTAAAGTACCCAGCACTGGGTTGCGTAAGTCGTGGGAAACTGCATGGAAAAATATTCGTAGTTCTTCTTCAGTTTGTTTGCGTTGGGTAATATCTTCAATCAAACCTTCGTAGTAAAGCAGTTTAAGATGTTCGTCATAGATTGCATAGGCTTTTTCCGAAATCCAGACAATACTCCCGTCTCGGCGATAAATTTGGGACTCGAACTCGGAAACCCTGCCATACTTTTCCATCAGGCGCACAAATTCTATGCGGCGGTTCGGATCAACGTACAATTGTTCTATATCAGTGAAATTTGCTGTCACCTCCTCCGCTAAGGAGTAGCCATAAATGCGTGCTAAAGCAGGATTTGCCGTAATGTAACGTCCATCGGGACTGCTTTGAAAGATCCCTTCAACAGCGTTTTCAAAAATGCTGCGATATTTAGTTTCTGCAACCTTAAGCTTTTGGTACGCAGATTCTAGTTCTTGACGGGCGTAAAACTCAGAACGTTGCAGGCGATCGTACAGATAAACACCGATATCACATATAATACAAAACCAAGATATGTATAAAATGAAGGTTACATTATATATTTCTGGGTGGTCGGGGATTGGTGTTTTTAGCCCAAGTGCCGTATTTACACCAAAATAGTAAATCAGCACACTCACTTGAGTCAGCAAGTGAAGAATCCAGCAGACTGGCATTAATATAGCTTGGCTTAAAAATAGCAGCGACCAACCGATGGTGTCGGGTAGTGCGAAACCCCTGATGGTTGCAAACAACTGCGATGCTAGACTAATTGACCAAGAAGACCCCAAAAATAATAAATCTGGACGATGGCGACCTAACTTAGTTTTATGTAAGGCAAAGCAAATAATTATACTTATAACCATTGCAACATTGATTACAAGGCTTTTAGCTCTAAGTACTTCTGGCAGCCTTTCCAACTCCTTTAAAGGGAAAAACAAGCCGTAAATGTCTCGCAAAGTAAAAGACAACAGACAAATCAGCACCAGCGATAACCAGAAATGTAATCTCTGCCACAAAAAACGGTTACGCCAAGCTTTGTAAAGAGTAGTCATTTCATCTGTTGTTGGTGCAGAAAAGGTTCTTCTCCACCACCTTTGCACTGTTGTAAATTGAGTAGACATTTGCATCCGAGCAACTTTGCCCATACTGTCGAGAGTGTTTCCCTTACTGGTTATTTACTCTCGCACTTTTTGGTGATTTATGGGCGATTTGTTGCCGATGAAGTTGCTAGAGGTAATGTAAACCAGAAAGTTAACCCGCGCTTGCGGTTACTAATAACACCAATTTTACCACCATGTGCCTTGATAATTTTTCGACAAAGATACATTTTTAAGCCAATGCTTGTAGAACAAGAATCTTGGGGATCGCGAACATGCAGATCAAACAGGCGATCGCACTCTACTTTACTCATTACCACGCCGTCATCTTGAATCTGAGTGCGAATCATTCCAGCTTCAACGGTGACACTCATAGTCAAATTTAATCCTGGTGGATTATTTTGCAAGCTATGTGTTATTAAATGTGCCAAAACTTTCTGCAACCGAGTCGCATCTGCCATTACTAACGGTAAATCTACGGGAAGCAAGTTCTTCAGAGTCGCTTGATTTTGTGTCAGTATGGGTTCCAACTGGGCGAATATTCCTCCCAGTAGGGTGCTAATTTGCACAGGTTCGGGCTTGATTTCAATACCTTGTTTTTCACAGGAATTAATTTCTAACAATGAATTAATCATCGTCAGTTGGCGATCATTGCCTTGAATCATCCGCTCGATGATTGAGCGAGATACTTGAATTGGGGAAGGTGGGGACCCCTCTGGGGATAAGGGGTAATGGGCATGGGGCATTGGGCATTGGGCATTGGTTATTAATTCTGCTCCCCTGCTCCCCTGCTCCCCCACTCCCCCACTCCCCACTCCCTGATTTAACAAATTCTTTAACACCATCAAGTTACCCATCACCGAAGTTCGTAAATCGTGAGCAACCGTATGTAAAACAACATCTTTGACGCGATGCAATTTTTCAACTTCTTGCATTTTCTGCTGCAACTGTGCTGTCCGCTCTTGTACTTGGTATTCTAGATTAGTGTTAAGTTCTGCTAGTTTTTGGCATATCTGGCTTTGCTGAATGGCGATCGCTACCTGTTCTGACATCTGCTGTAACAAATCAATTTCTATTGGCTGCCAATGACGCGAACCTGAGCATTGATTGGCAATTAATGCCCCAAATAATTCGTTGTTTAGCATAATTGGTACAGCCAAAGTAGCCTGCGTTTGGAATTTTCGACAGTGTGCTTTTACTCTGGGAGATACTGATATTTTTGTTATATCTTCAATGACACGGACAAGATTATCTTTTAGTAAGTTTCTCAATTCTTGTAAATAAGCTTCATCATTAGTAGACCAACCGGAGACTGATGGATACTTGGGATCTACCGATTCGGCAATAGTTCTGACTCCTAAATTGGCATTATTTAAACCAATGAAAACTCGATCTGCTTGTAGAAATTGTCTGACTTCCGTCACGGTGGTTTGGAGAATTTGCTCTAAGTTAAGCGAAGACCGAATTCTTACTAAAGTTTCTGCTAATAAGCGATCGCGTTGTGCAGAAAGTCGTAATTGCGCTTCTACCTGTTTGCGTTCTGTAATGTTGTGATGCACTGCTAGGATGCTCTTGTTACCATTCAAATCAATGATTTCGGCTGAAAGCAGTGCTGTAATTATCTTCCCAGACTTTTGCCGAAATTCAAATTCCAAGTTGCTAACAACTCCTGTGGCTTGCAACTCCTGTAACAAATTCAGGCGATCGCGATCGTGTAACCAAAGATTTAACTCAAAAGCAGTTTTACCAATCACCTCATCTCGCTCATAACCTGAGAGTTTCACAAAACTGTCGTTAACTTCGATAAAGCGTCCTTCTTGCAGCGTACTAATAGTAATTGAATCGGGGCTGCAACTAAAAGCTTTAGAAAATTTTTTAGCAAGATTTTGTAAGCTGACTTCAGCTTGTTTGCGTTCTGTAATATCTCGTACAATTGCTAGTATCTCATCTTGACCACTCACTACCAACCGCGCCTCATAATCTCTCACTCCCAAAGGCATTGGTAGTTGATATTCGCAAGTTTGCAAAGTTCCAGAATCTAAAGTTTTAGCGATCGCTACTTGGCTAATCGCCGCAACATCACTAGGCAATAACTCTTGCAAATTTTTTCCAACTATTTCTTCTCTCGAAAGAGTGATATTTTCTCCCTCACTTTTCAAATCTAGATACTCACCATCACGGCTGATGCGAAACATCAAATCGGGGATAGCATCCAAAATTGCTTTATACCGCGCCTCACTCTCAAGCAATTTTTCTTGGGCTTGTTTTCGGTCTGTAATATCCATAACTAAGCCATTCCAAAGAACATCGCCTGTTTCTTGTAATTCGGCTTGCGAAGTCCCTTGAATCCACTTAAGTTTGCCACTAGGCGTAATGATGCGACCTTCCCAATGCCAAGGTGTCAGAGTGGTTCTACAAACAATAATAGATTCTGTAAAAGCTTTTATATCCTGTGGATGAATTAGTTTGTTTAGCACCTGGAAGTCTGCCTGTAAAGCTTCTGGTTCTAATTCATACAAATATTGACAACCAGAACTAACATAAGGGACAAACACAGAGCCATCCTGCCGTTGCAGAATTTGGAAAATCATTCCTGGTAAATTGACAGCAATTTTTGAGATCAGGTTAATAGCCTCTTGCTGGCAATTTGGTGCATACAGCCATTTTACAACGGTTTCATCCACTCTTTGACCCTTTGATAGACAAGCTATTGATGTACAATAAAAAGCTAGAATAACCAATTTAACAGTTTTAATTCTGTGGGCATAATTGCTAACAGAATCAAAATATAGCAATCCTAAATCATTCGTGAGAGAGAAAATCGCTGAAAGGCTTTAAAATACGTACTTTTAATCTCAGTATTTTCTCACGTTTCAATTCGGATTGCTATAGTACCTTCTTTCAGAGTAGTTCCTGATGAGGCCATCGCATTCACCCAATCGGGTGAACCAGTTGTCAAAGATGTCAAAAAGCGAATCAGTTAAGGACTAAAATCCTGACTACAAACTTATTTACCCAGCATAGTTGACTTGACAAACTACTAGAATAGATATATTGCTTCTCCCCAAACTGATAGCATGAATACTACCACCGTCAGTTTACCTCCTATCCTCGAATTAAACATCGACCTGACTGACGAGCAATTTTTTCAGCTTTGTCAAAATAATCGAGACTTAAAGTTTGAGCGGACGGCTTCAGGGGAATTAATTATTATGCCACCTACGGGGAGTAGTACTAGTGACCGGAATGCTGATTTAACTTATCAATTAAGAGTTTGGAGTCGTCAAAATAAACTAGGGAAATCTTTTGACTCTTCTGGTGGTTTCAAACTTCCCAACGGTGCAGAGCGTTCTCCAGATGCGTCTTGGGTGAAAATGGAACGGTGGAATGCTTTGAGCGAAGCAGAAAAAGAAAGATTTGCTCCTTTGTGTCCCGATTTTGTGGTTGAGTTAATGTCTCCTAGTGATTCCTTAGAAAAAACGCGAGCCAAAATGAGGGAATACATGGAGAATGGCGCAAGATTGGGCTGGTTAATTAATAGAGGGCAGCAGCAGGTAGAAATTTATCGTCCCAATCGAGAAGTTGAGATTTTTCAAAGTCCTAAAGCTCTATCGGGAGAAGATGTTTTGCCAGGATTTATTTTAGATTTGGCGGAAATTTGGTGAGTAATATCATGTCCGCTTGATTGCTTATTAACCCCGAAGAACCCCACCCCTTAATCCCCTCCCCGCCGGCGGGGAGGGGAGACAAAAGACCTCTTGCAAAAGTCCCAAACACCCCAGCCTTAATCCCCTCTCGAAGAGCGACGAGGGGAGACAAAGCGTAGCTTTGGCGGGGTAGGGTGCAATGACTGTGTGAATCATAACTAATTATGCGGACATGATATAATTCGCCTACCCTGAATCAAACGCACAGAAAAAAGATCCCCGACAACTTTTACGAAGTCGAGGATCTGTGGGTTGCAATTCTCACAAATGATTTAGGATTGCTATAGTAGAAGATTATGATAATTTAATTTCACGAATAGCCCAGACAAGTACTTCCAAAAACTCTCTGAGAACCATCTCATCATTCAGAGGAGAAAAGGGAATATACCAGCAATAAGGATTAATAGAAATTGATGTTCCTACGACAGACTTAAATCGAGTCAGAAGTTCTGCTTTCTTCTCTTCTAAATCGAATGGTGGCTGGTAGGCACAAATTTCTACAGTGGCATTACTCCAAACTCGGAAAAAAGTGTGATTTTTTCCCTTGTAATTAAATTTAGGAACAAAAGAACCCTGACTTTTACCTGTACCCCATTGAATCTGCAAGGTTTGAAGAGTCGCCCATTCTAGAATCAGACTGGCTACCTGAGCGGCTTTTGGACTGTATTTAGTCTTAACTTCTTTCATGAAAGTTGATGCATCCCATTGTCTTTTCTCTAGAGGAGGTAGGGAAGTACTCTTAGTTTGACCAATCACTCTAGGAACCAAAGTTTTCAAACCCTAGCCCACATATTGTTTAATCTCTACTGCCAACACATGTGCCGGACTCATTTGCCGATTTAAAAACTCGACTATCCTCTGAAGTTCAGCAGGAATCTTATCAGCCACAAAGACGAGACGGACTTTACCTAATTGCAAGTTGGTTTTGACTTGTTGCCAAAACTTTTCTAAATCAGCCTCTTCGTTGCCAATTAAATCCATTAGTAGCTGTTCAGCATTGGAATTAGCTTCAAACTGGGCACAGATTTTCTCAATTGACCAATAAACTACCGCATTAGCTGCATAGTCAAGCATCTGGCCAACCACTTCTCGCCGAATCCGGGTATCGGTGCTGCGTTTAACTTCTACGATAGTAGGAATTCCATCTTGGTCGAGAAATAAATGATCGAGCGCCCAACGTCCAGCACTGTTTTCGCTATCTGGTATTGCTATCTCCCGTGAGATTAACAACCAGCGTCTTGGTGCAGCACTGTCTATTTGTTCTCCTGCTAACAAACTCGGATAGTCAGATAGTAGCTTTTGCAGCCCATCCTCTGATTCATAGGGTTCTTCCTTCATTTCAACTAATTGACAATTATCCTGAATCAGGTAAATACCACCACTCATAAAAATTCCCCTGTGTTGACCTAATTTAAGGTTCCCGGTTTGATCGAGCAGTGAACACCCGTTCAGCGAGTTGGTAGATTAAAAAACTGAGATAATCAAGTTTGATCGCAACAATCAGATAGAAAGTAGTTTATCGATACATTTAATCTAGTTTTACCTAAAGACAAAAACTAATAATAGGCACTCCAAAGTGGGGATACTTTGCAATACATCCAAGGAGGCATCAATGCAATTACAACAGACACAACTTTTGGAAGAAACTCTTTGGCAAGCAGTTCTCAATCAAGATCCCACAATTGACGGCAAGTTTTTCTACGGTGTTCGCTCTACAGGCGTTTATTGCCGACCGATTTGCCCTAGTCGCAGACCAAATCGTCATCAAGTTTGTTTCTTCCAGTCGGCACAAGAGGCTGAGATTGCAGGTTTTCGGCCTTGTAAACGCTGTCAGCCACAATCTGAAACAGTTCCAAATCCAGGGAAAGCGAAAGTTTTAGCAGTATGTCGATACATTGAAGCACAAGGCGATCGCATCCCAACTCTCGCGGAATTATGCTCTCAGGTGGGAATGAGTCCCAGTTATCTGCAAAGGATATTTAAGCAAATAATTGGCGTATCGCCCTTTCAATATGCAGATGCACTGCGTAGCCAGCGATTGAAGCAGCGTCTCCAGTCAGGCGAAGAAATTGCTCATGCAGTTTACGACACGGGGTATGGTTCAAGTAGTCAACTGTATGAGAAAGCACCTAAGCAACTAGGAATGACACCAAAGACTTACCAACAAGCTGGAAAGACAATCAGCATTGTTTATGCGATCGCTCTATGTCCACTAGGATATTTGCTTGTGGCAACTACAGAAAAGGGTATCTGTGCCGTTAAACTAGGTGATGAAGCAGACAAGCTTGAACAGATTTTGAACCAAGAATTTTACCAAGCGCACATCATGCGTGATGACCAGACACACAAGGAATGGATACAGGCAATCCTCGACTTGATTGCGGGAGATGAAAGACATCTCGATTTACCACTTGATGTCCGTGGGACAGCATTTCAAAAACAAGTCTGGCAAGCATTACAGAAAATTCCCTATGGCGAAACCCGCACCTATGCCGATATCGCTCGTAATATTGCCAAGCCACAGGCAGTCCGCGCGGTGGGAAATGCTTGTGGAGCTAATCCGATAGCGCTGATTGTACCATGTCATCGTGTATTACGGAGTGATGGCAGTCTTGGTGGTTATCACTGGGGGATTGAGCGCAAACAAAAACTGCTTGTACAAGAATCGAAATTGAGCAAAGATGACTCAAACACCTGAACTAGAATCGCTGACTGAAGAAAGTCTAACCCGTGGTTTGCTGGTGCTTGCCAATCTTGATAGCGATTTGGCTCGAATTTTAGAAACACTTGGATCTCCACCTATGTGGTTAAGAGAACCGGGTTTTGCAACGCTGTTGTGCATAATTCTGGAACAGCAAGTTTCGGTAGCGGCTGCAAGGGCTGTATTTAATCGGCTATGTGGGGTTGTTGTATCGTTAACACCAGAAAATTTTCTGACATTGGATGATGTTCAATTGAGAGGGATTGGATTCAGTCGGCAAAAGATTCTATACTGTCGTGGGTTGGCGAATGCGATCGCTTGTGGTCAGCTTGACCTCAGCAAGCTGGAAAGAATGGATGAAACTGCGATCAGAACTGAGCTAAAGTGTCTCAAAGGGATAGGAGACTGGACAGTTGATATTTATTTGCTAATGGCGCTGCAACGTCCTGATGTCTTTCCCAAAGGCGATTTAGCGATCGCGATCGCTCTACAAAAACTCAAAGGATTGGCGACGCGGCCAACACCAGTTCAACTGGAAGCAATGACACAGCACTGGCGACCGTGGCGAGCAGTTGCTGCAAGACTTTTATGGCACTACTACTTGAGTAATGCCAATTCTCCCTAAACTTGCACTTAATGCAATACAGTTCAGTTAAGCATTTCTTTCTTCTTGCATCCTCTGCGTCTTCTCTGCCAGATGCTAATCATGAATAGATTTAGACAAGACGCCACATGCAAAGCTCGTCGGCAGAGCCGTCCAAAACAGTGGCTCCCCAACTTGTACGAATTACTACATAAATGATTTTTTTCGAGGTAAATTGTGTTTCTAGCCATGCGGTAATAATCGGAAACCAATTTTTTTCAATTGTTAGGTTTAGTAATGAAATTAGGACTTACGCACTGTACAAATTAGCCATAATGTGTTTGATGGAAAATGCCCGTTTCAAGCGCTGCTCACAACGCTGAATTTCAATATCAGCCTTTCGGCATACACAAGGTTATGGCTTTAGTAAAATTTGGCAGAGACTGGTATCTGTTAATTGAGAAAAAATTCATACCTAAGAATAAAAAAGGAGTCGATTATCATTTATTTAGATAGATGAATAACCGGGCAAAAAAAGCAAATATTAAAAATACTTATAAGAGGAATCAAACTTGTTATTCCAATATTCGGAAAGTTGAGTTAATTATTATTTATGTCAAGCAATATGCAAGTAGAAAATAACGGTGCTAGTAACGACGTCAGTCATATTGTGTCGCCAAAGCTGAGTGAAGCAAAGCTATCGGAACCAGCCAAATTCCAATCATTAAAGACATCATCGCTGAATTTATCCTCACTCAATAAAACTTCCCGAACCAAAAAATTTACAGATACACCTGATATAGTTTGCCTATCTCATTTGCGTTGGAATTTCGTTTATCAAAGACCACAACATCTTCTAAGCCGCTGCGCTCAAGGAAAGCGGGTGTTCTTTATCGAGGAGCCAATTTTTAGGCAGGAGCCATTGGGGCGATTGAATGTCAGCCAAGATGATAGTGGAGTTATTGTTGTTGTACCACACTTACCAGAAGGTCTGAGCGAGGAAGCAATAAACGCAGATTTACAAGTGTTGATTAATGGTTTGTTTATAGAGCATAGCATCAACAAGTACATTTGTTGGTATTACACTCCAATGGCGATCGCTTGGACATGTCATTTGCAACCCCAAGCAGTTATATATGATTGCATGGATGAATTGTCTGCCTTTAAGGGAGCATCACCGACTTTAAAAAACTACGAAGCAGAACTGTTTCGTCGTGCAGACTTAGTGTTTATAGGGGGACAAAGCCTTTACGAAAACAAGGTGAATCAGCACTCAAACATTTATGCATTTCCTAGTAGCGTAGATGTAGCCCACTTTGGACAAGCAAGAACTTTTAAAGAAGAACCAGCCGACCAAGCAAATATTCCTCATCCTCGTCTTGGATTCTTTGGTGTGATTGACGAACGGATGGATATTGAACTGCTGGCTGGGATTGCCGAGGCTCGCCCTGATTGGCATTTAATAATAATTGGACCAGTTGTGAAAATTGACCCAGCAATTTTGCCACAGCATGAAAATATTCATTACCTCGGTAGTAAAGACTATAAAGAGTTACCTGCATATCTGGCGGGTTGGAATTTGGCAATGTTGCCGTTTGCGCGAAACGAATCAACACGCTTTATTAGTCCAACTAAGACTCCAGAGTATCTTGCCGCAGGTAAACCAGTAGTATCTACCTCAATTCAAGACGTAGTACGCCCCTATGGAGATTTGAAGTTAGTACGAATTGCAGACACTCCTGAAGAGTTCGTCACTGCCGCAGAACAGGCAATGCAAGAAGATACTCCAGTATCAGGATGGTTGAATCGGGTAGATGCCTTTTTAGAGCAAATTTCTTGGGATCGGACTTGGGGATCAATGATGCAGTTGATAGAGTCTGCGATCGCTAGCACACAAGATGCCACAGTTAATGGTACAAATGGCAAATCTCATATCTCAACAAATATCCCAGAAGCACCAAGCATCATTACCAGAGAGTTTTTATTTGATTACTTAGTTGTCGGTGCGGGGTTCTCTGGGAGCGTTCTAGCTGAACGTTTGGCGAGAAACTCTAGTAAAAAAGTATTGGTTGTGGATAAGCGTAACCACATCGGTGGTAATGCTTACGACCATTACGATAACCACGGTATTCTCGTACATAAATACGGCCCCCATATCTTTCACACCAACTCACGCGAAGTTTTTGAATACCTCTCACAGTTTACTCCCTGGCGTGCTTACGAGCATCATGTTCTAGCCAGCGTAGATGGACAACTCCTTCCCATCCCCATTAACCTTGACACCATCAACAAACTCTATGGAATGAACCTCAATTCATTCCAGGCGGAAGAGTTTTTTCAGTCGGTTGCAGAACCGAGAGAAGATATCCGTACCTCTGAAGATGTAGTCATCAGTAAAGTCGGTCAGGTACTTTACGAAAAGTTCTTCCGAAATTACACGCGTAAACAATGGGGACTCGATCCATCGGAACTTGACAAAACAGTAATTGCCCGAATTCCCACCCGTACTAACCGCGACAGTCGATATTTCACGGATAGTTACCAAGCAATGCCACTGCACGGCTTTACCCGGATGTTCGAGAATATGCTAAATCATCCGAATATCAAGCTAATGCTCAACACTGATTACCGTGAAATCCAGAAAGGAATACCTTGCCGCGAAATGGTTTACACTGGCCCAGTTGATGAATTTTTTGATTATCGCTACGGTAAACTACCTTATCGCTCACTAGATTTTAAACACGAAACGCATCACACCCCTGTGTTTCAGTCAGCGCCAGTGATTAACTATCCGAACGAACAGCTCTATACCCGTGTCACCGAATTTAAGTACCTGACTGGACAGGAACACTCCAAAACTAGTATTGTTTACGAGTTTCCCAAAGCAGAGGGCGATCCTTATTATCCCGTGCCACGTCCTGAAAATCAGGAAATTTACAAACAATACAAAGCGCTGGCTGAGGTAAAGCCAGGGGTGCATTTTGTGGGACGGCTAGCTACATACAAGTATCTCAACATGGATCATTGTGTAGCGCAGGCTTTGGCAACATACAAACAAATAGCGGTTAAGGCTTGAGTTTGTTGACGTTGATCATGGGCAGGTACTGCCCAGCCTACAATTCTTTAGTGAAGAAAGAATTCAGTCAAATAGATAGGACTTACGCATCAAGTACGAAATGTAGGGGCAATACCTTGCCTTAAGCCGCTTCTCTACGAGACGCTCCGCGTAGCTTGCTTCTCCGTAGGAGTATGCGTCTACATGAATTGCCCCTACGGTAAATCAAGGCTTTCACTACCTTTTTGCCTAAGTCCTGATAGAATTCAACTTCGGAATTCTATGTGACTGAAGGATAGAAAAGTGGATTTAGATCCCCACTAAATCTATGACTTACTGCTTAACAACTAAAGTTTTGGATCTGAATATTTCACTAATTAATTTTGAATTCTGTATTCTTCTTGATGGTTTTATGGTTAATAAACCGCAAATATATATTATATCTGCATTATTAAAACGCAGAAATACAAAGCTAATAGAAGCTTTAGTTGTGTAAATTATGACTTTTGTCTTTAACTCAAATAAAGATGCGGTTAATAGCATCTTGAGAGAGAATAATTTACAACTCCCCCTGGAAGTGTGGGCTGGTGTAGAGTGTACAGTTAATCGCGTGGGTAATGAGTATTTTGACCAGTTGGAATCTAACGGTCATGCAATGCGCTTGGATGACTTAGATTTATTTGCGGAACTAGGGATAAAAGCTATCCGCTACCCTCTACTGTGGGAGAGGATAGCGCCTGATGGATTGGAAAATGCTGATTGGTGGTGGGCGGATGAAAGACTGGGGCGCTTGCAGGAACTTGGCATTCGTCCGATTGTGGGATTAGTGCATCATGGCAGCGGGCCGCGTAACACCAGCTTGGTAGACTTGGAATTTCCAGAAAAACTAGCGGTGTTTGCTCGTGCAGTTGCCGATCGCTATCCTTGGATAACACATTACACACCTATAAATGAGCCACTGACAACAGCGCGATTTAGTGGGATGTACGGCCACTGGTATCCTCACGGCCGGGATAATTTAACTTTCGCTCGTGCTTTGTTGGGACAATGCCGTGCAGTAGCACTGGCAATGCAGGTAATCCGGGAAGTCAACCCCAATGCCCAACTGCTGCAAACCGAGGATTTGGGTAAGATTTACAGTACACCAAAGCTGGCTTATCAAACAGAATTTGAAAACGAACGTCGCTGGTTGAGCTTTGATTTATTATGTGGTCGAATCACTCAAACTCATCCCATGTGGGGTTACTTGCGCCACTGTGGTGTCAGTGAGGCTGAACTTGAGGAATTTTTGCAAAATCCTTGTCCACCTGACATCATTGGCATTAACCATTACTTAACTAGTGAACGCTTTTTGGATGAACACACAGAAAACTATCCAGCTTGGACTCATGGCGGTAATGGGCAACATAAGTATGCGGATGTAGAGGCGGTGCGAGTTTGTGCTGAGGGTTTGGCAGGCCCACGCACATTGCTACTAGAGGCATGGGAACGCTATCACCTGCCCCTTGCTGTCACCGAAGTTCATATCAGCTGCACCCGTGAGGAGCAGCTACGTTGGTTTTATGAAGTGTGGAATGCGGCGCAGGAATTACAATCTCAGGGTGTGGATATCCGCGCTGTAACTGCTTGGGCACTCCTTGGCAGCTACGATTGGAATAGTTTAGTCACAAAAGCTCACGGCTACTACGAGCCAGGTGCATTTGATTTGCGTTCTCCACATCCCCGACCGACAGCGATCGCTAAAATGGTACGAGTTCTAGCAACTGGGCATCAACCAGATCACCCGCTACTTGATACCCCAGGATGGTGGCATCGCCAAGAGCGCCTGTTATACCCGGCGCTAAGTTGCAGTGGGGAAATAGGGAGAGCAAGGAAAAGTCAAGCAACATCCCCATCAGCTCCCCTGGCGATCCTCGGTGCGAGAGGAACTCTGGGAAAGGCTTTTGCTCGGTTGTGCCAAGTGCGCGGGATTTCATATCACCTGCTGACGCGTCAAGAGATGGATATTACCGATCCTGCCTCTGTGAATGCGGCGCTTACCCAGTTGAAGCCGTGGGCGGTTGTGAATGCTGCCGGATACGTGCGGGTGGACGATGCTGAACGTGAACCCCATGTTTGCCTGCAAGTGAACGCCGAAGGTTCAGCGATTCTAGCTGCTGCTTGCGCTCAACATAACGTATTGCTATTGACTTTCTCCTCAGATTTGGTATTTGACGGTGCTGTGTCTAATCCTTATGTCGAAACTGATACCGTTGCCCCCCTGAATGTATATGGGTGCAGCAAAGTTTTGGCGGAAAAGCTAGTATTGCAGGCTGACCCAGCATCGCTAGTGATTCGCACCAGTGCATTTTTTGGCCCGTGGGATGATTACAACTTTATCACGACCGCCCTGCGTCAGCTTAGTGCTGGGAATACTTTCGTCGCCGCAGAGGATGGAATTGTTTCACCTACCTATGTGCCTGATTTGGTTCATGCTAGTCTGGATTTATTAATTGACGGCGAGTGTGGGCTGTGGCATTTGGCGAACAAGAGTGCGATCGCTTGGGCTGATTTAGCACGGTTAGCGGCCAAGCGAGCTGGAGTCAGTGTCAGCAATCTGATTGCACTACCCACAGAACAACTTGGTTTAACTGCTCTCCGCCCAACTTATAGCGTTCTTGGTAGCAGCCGAGGTGAATTAATGCCATCCCTTGACAGTGCAATTTCTCGCTACTTGGAAGAAAGAATCTAGGGGTTTATGTGATTAATTTCTTAATCAGTGATCGCCAGATTTGGGCGATCGCTGATTTCTATGGCACTACTACTTGAGTAATGCCAATGGGAAGTCGGTTACAGTTTACCAGTGAATACCCGCTCGGCTGAACCTGTCATGTAAACCCGTTGGTCTACTTCTGACCATTCAATTTGCAAACAGCCACCAGGTAATTCGATAGTGGCGGTGCGATCGCATTTTCCAGTTAGCACGCCAGCTACCAAGGCAGCACAAGCACCCGTCCCGCAAGCTAATGTAATCCCAGCACCCCGTTCCCACACCCGCATTTTCAAATAGTCACGCCGTACCACTTGCATAAATTCGGTATTTATGCGTTGCGGAAAAGCTGGGTGATGCTCGAATTTGGGGCCGATGGTTTCTAGCTCAATTGCTGCTACATCTTCCACAAAAGTAACGCAGTGGGGATTTCCCATACTGACACAGGTGACTTCCCAAGTTTGCCCCGCCACTGCCAACGGCTGAGAAATTACTTTTTCTTCAGCAGGTGCAAGGGTGGTAGGAATTTCGCCAGCGAGTAACCTGGGTAAACCCATGTCTACTTTAACTTGACCATCAGATAAGAGTTGGGGAGTCATCACACCAGCCAAGGTATGAATGCGATATGAGTCTTTATTTCGGGATTCCCCTTCTAAATCTGCTAAAAAGCCAGCTAAACAGCGAATGCCATTGCCACACATTTCTGGTTCTGAACCATCGGAATTAAAAATCCGCATGGTGTAGTCAGTCTCATTTTCTTTCGGTAGGGCAAAAATTACACCATCAGCACCGATACCAAAGTGGCGATCGCACAACTTAATGGCTTGCTCTGGCGTCACTACAGGCACAGATGACGAGCGATTATCAATCAGAATAAAGTCGTTGCCTAGACCATGATACTTAGTAAATTCGATTGCCATTTGCTCAAGGATGAATTATCAAGGATTAGTTACTCTTTATTTTGCCTTGTAGGTTCATCTTTACTAAAAATGCTTACCGAATTTGACACCACTTTACCTAGCATTAGACAAGTCCAAAACCTGATTAAACAAACAATACCAGTAGAGTTTAAGCTGCTGACTGGTGATGTACTGACAGGAAGGCTTTTATGGCAAGATCCACACTGTATCTGTATTGCTGATGAAAACAGTCAGCAAACCACTGTTTGGAAACATGCGATCGCTTATATTAAACCAAAGAGCTAGTCATTTGTCATCTGTGAATAACTGTGTAATTTTAACCAAATGGAGTTAGGAGTTAAGAATTTTTAACTCCTAACTCCTAACTTTTTCACAACTTCAAATTCCAAGCAGCAAAAGCTAAAGCACCCCAACCAGCAATCAAAACTGTGCCGCCTAGTGGTGTGATCGCTCCCAAGAATTTAATACCGGTTAAGCTAAGGGCGTACAAGCTTCCTGAGAAAATAGCAATGCCAATGATAAACAGCCATCCACTGGCTACGAGAGTGGGTTGAGGAAATTCGGTGCGACTAATTAGTAATGCTACGAGAAAAAGTGCTAGAGCATGATACATTTGGTAACGAGCGCCAGTTTCAAAAATTTCTAGTGATCGCTCACTAATTTTTTCCCGCAAGGCATGGGTAGCAAAAGCACCAGCAGCAACTGACAAACCGCCTAAAATGGCAGCTACGCTCAAAAAAATCTGCGTCATTAGACCTAGCTATAAGTTGGTCATTAGTCATTGGTCATTGGTCATTAGTGAATAACAAAGGACAAAAGACAAATGAGAATTAGACATCAAAATGATATGATATAGCCCCTTCTTCGTTCACCTTAAAGTTTGCATTGAATTCTTTAGCTTTTTGATCTAAATATTGTCTGGCGTTGGTTGCGGGTAGTTGTGACTGCATTGCAAAGCCTAAAACAGTTACACGTCCCTGATTCTCTTGTAGCATCTCATAAAAAACTGATTGCAGGCGATCGCTAACTTGTTGATTAAGCGCCTTTTTCTCCTGTCGGCTTTGACGGTACAATCCCAATGCTAACCATGCACCCAGTGTTAGGGTAGGAACGCCAAAAATTAGACCACCAACAGCACTATTATCATTTTCATAAGTAGCATTTGGTGCGCTAAAAGTATCCGCATCTTGCACTGGTATGTATACCTGACGTGTAGCAAATTTTTCCCATGTCGCTGTTGCTGATAGGGTTAAAAACATGAATCCGAGTGTCAGTAGCCAACCGGCAGCCAATTTTTCAGCAGTTTTCATAGTTCCACTTTAGATTTACACTTTGCTAGCGATTTTAACCTGACTTTCGCAAAGGTTCTAGTATATCAATCTACTCCTGATGATAGTTTTGTCAGCGCTTGTGCCTTGAGATTGTCAAATCGCAGCAAAGCTATAGTATTCATCTTGCTGCGATTTTAACTTCACTTACGTGTAGCTTCCAGTAGGCGGGAAAAATAGAAACGAGTCTTCGTCATCGCTTTTCGTTGCAATGAAAAGCCATTACTTTCCAAGATTTTCACGACATCAGCCTCACGATGTAAATATGCACGAGTGGCTTTACTTGGGCCAGGAAAGAAACTGCCAATTTTCTTGAGTATACTTAGGGCGCAGGTCTTCGGCGCAAAACTGAGAATTATCCGCGACTGTGCCAAAGAACAGAGGTGAGAAATCATCTCATCGGCTTTTTCTTGGGGGTAGTGGATGAGAACATCCAAGCAAATAACAGTATGGTAACTACCACTCAATGATTCCAAATCCTGCACGGCAAAAGTGGGATTTTCAGCATTTGGCAAGGTTTGCTTGGCTCTATCCTTGCCTTCTTCCACCATTTTTTCAGAAATATCGGTGGCATAGACTTTGGCACCATCTACCGCCAGGGGGATGCTGAGACTACCGACACCACATCCAGCATCGCAGATTGATAGCTCTGGTAAATTGTTATCAGCCTTCAGCCAGCCGAGAACTGTATCCACGGTTTGCTGGTGTCCATTGCGGATGTCTAGTTGGATTTTGTTGACTTCGCCATCGCCGTAGATTCGCTTCCAACGGTCAAACCCTGTGGAATTGAAATACTCACGAACAATTGTTTTATCGTCAGCTACGTTCATAAACTTTGATTTTTAGGGGTTCCCAATGCTTCAAATTATCATTGATAGGAACCCAGAGGAGCGCTCTTCCAGATTTTTCGAGATATAGTTTGCGGCTATGGGCTTGGAGCAAGTTTTTTCTTTAGCATCAGACACCGTATTTTCAGTTTCCCGCCGCATTGGTCAATTGCGATCGCTGTTGGGTCAGGTGATGAGTGTATCATTAGATCGAAATCCACAAGAGCGATCGCGTGGTTTTATAATTGCGAAAATGGGGTGTGTATAAATCAATCAATGCTATTTTCAGGTAAATCTTGAATTTGGTTCATTTTCTTACTACAAAATACATCTTATTACTTGATGTTTATAGCGTTTCTCGCTTGAGTGAGGTACACCCGTAAGGGCACGGCAGTGCCCCTACACCTTGCGATATAATCTTGTACCGCATCTGAATGGGAACCGCTATATAAATTAACTTATATCCTCGATAGGATCTTCTGGTGGAGGATGACGGTTAACTACTTTGTCAGCAGCACGAATATTTACAATTCTTTCTCGATTTAAATTTAGCGCAGCTATTGTTGCTTGGCCAGTTTGTGTTAACCCATTAATTTTAAGTTTATCAGCAGACCAAATAAAATGTTCACTCCAGAGACTTTCTCTTGGATTAAATAAAGGAACCTCTAAAGCAGATTCAGGAGCTATGGCTGTGCTTTTGGCTGATTTTTTGCGGTTACAATGGAAACAAGCTAAAGCCAAATTATCTATAGTATCTTTGCCATTTTGACTTAAGGGAATAACATGATCTACTGTGAATAATACATACTGCCATTTTTCTGAAGCGTGGCAATATTCACACAATTCAGAGGCTCGCTGACGTACTTGTTGCTGAATTGCATCAGGAATTTTACGACTCGCCACCTTTACACAGTCTGATTATTGGGATTTTGTAAAATATTTCTAGCTAGACGATTGATAAAACTTAGGTAATCGTCAATTTGTTCGTAGCTATCTAGCTCTTGTTCTTCTTCTGAGTTGAGTGGAGAAATTTGTTGTTTAGCTAGTAAAGCTGTAATGCGATTCTGGACAATGCTAGAAGCTCTAAATATGGGTATTCCCTCTTGCAACTCAATGCTGATTGCACCTTCTAAAGATAAGGTAGCGGGTAGATTTTGAAGGGTTGGTAGCAATGGAGTTGTCATAGTTAATTCTATGAAATATTGTGAGTGATTATAGCGTATCAATAAAAATGGTGTCTAAAAAGAGTTTATCTTTGTTCATGGATGACAGTTTCGTTTGGATGTACCATATGAGTAACGAACGATCGTGTTCACTTGACCAATCTTCTGGTGGTTCATAAGTTCCTGCCATTTCTTCAAGCATATCCCAAGCATTTTTATCAGTTGTTTCTGTCTGATTTTGTTGAGCAATAATCTGGATGGTATAACGAGTATTGGGTTCTAAATTAATGATTTTTTCGGAATAAAAAGCTGAACAATCGTAAGTTTTTCCTCCATCCCTTGATGATTTCGGAAACAGTAATTACCGAAATTGTGTATTGTTGCCATATAGCTCTATAAGCAATAGCTTTAGGATTTATTTTAGTATTTTTATCTTTGCTAATCTCTGATACAATGTCTGTATCAATTAAAGATTTTCTCACAGCTAACTTAGTTTTTATAAATTTCTATGTTTTAAAATATCTGCAACCATTGTATCAACCAATTCCGCATCATTAGACCATTTACCGATAAAGGAATCATTAATAACTTCTGGTTGTGTTAGTTGCTCAATTATTGCTTTGATTATGTCAGAAATTTCGCAATGATAAGTTTGTGTTAATTTTTCTATTTTTGCAAATGTTTCTTGATCCGTTCAATTTCTATTTTTTTCATAATTCAGTTATTTTAGTGATAAGTTAAGTAATAATATTGTAACGCTATGAGTAATTATGGCGTATCTCTCTTTTACCGCCCAAACCAAGCACGAACCCAACGCCACAACCGACGCAACCATCCCCAAAACCCACGGCGAGAAACTACAGGCGGTTTTGGTTGAGAAAGACGCTCAATTGCGTTGTTGCAATCTTGCACATCAGTATCAAGTCCCATTTTCTGATACAGTTCACGGGCATTGCGATAAGCACCCAGCGCGTCTGATTGATGATTGACATCTACTAATACTCCACCCAGGTTAAACCACGCATTAGCTTCACCCCTGCGATCGCTGTTGGATCAGTGATGAGTGTATCATTGATGGGAATCGACAAGAGCGATCGCGTGGTTTTATAACTATCATTCAAATTGCTCTTTAGATAATAATGGCTCAAATGATTGGTAAGCCTCATAATTACGAAAATGTCGAGTATATAAATCAACAATATCCTCAGCAGAATCAAAGTTATCATCCAAAACTGAATTAACATCTACCACTTGCTGCAAAGACCAAGTAATAGTTTCTTCATTCTCATTTGTATAGCTGACGCTTTCATTTTTACCATGATTCAAAGCCTTTGCTTTTGCTGATTCTAAAGAAGCGGCTTTAATCAAAACAAAGCTTTCTTGGTACAAAGTTTGATAATCAGGTTTATCTGAAGATGATTTATAGAGAATTATAGCAATGTAGAATAATTTTGCTTTATCTGCACTTTCAGTTTTCATCTCATGTTCTCCACAAGTCTTACAAAGGTAAGTATTGAATACGATTACTTAATTCTTCAAGATAGGCTGTTTTAGCAATAATTTCTAAATCACGAACACAATCGCCAACAGTAACTCTGAGTTTATGGGCATAAATAACACCAGCAAAATTTATTTGCTTGTCTTGGCGATGGTTGGCTTCAGCTAGAAAATCGTCATCTTGGGAAAACAAAACACGGTCAAGTATAAGAGGATCGGGAAAGCTAGTCCGCCCATCTTCTTGTACTGTTAAGACATCTACACCCCGAATTCGTAATCCATCTGTAATTCCTCGATGGACATTTTCATCAATATAAAGAGCAACGCTCATTTAATTAATCCTTTTGCACGGAGTCTTTTTGCTAATGGAGATTCTCCTGTTTCTAAACGTAATCTTTCCGCATACTCAAAACGTTGCTGCATATCAGCATCAATTTCTTCTTTATGTTCCCAATAATAAGCTAAAGCAGAATAAATCTGGCTCATGGTCAAATGTGGATATTGAAAATGTAATTCTTCTGGACTCCAACCATAAGCATGAATGGAAGTAATTAATTCTACAATTTTCATAGATGTTCCTTTAATGAAAGGAACATTACCTTCATTAACTAGAATATGTTTATATTCAGTAGTTGTTGTTTGAGTCATAATTTTTACGTTAAAGGTTTTGGAGTTGTTTTAATTCCTTACCAATTAGAAAGCTAATCCAAACTTAAATTTATGTTCATCACTATTCCTACACCTTATTTTACTGCCGAAACCAAGCGCGTACCCAACGCCACAACCGACGCAACCACGCCCAAAACCCACGGCGAGAAACTACTCTGTACTATGCTGATGCTCTGACGGGTTGTTGAACTTGCGATCGCACTATATTCCAATGATTATAATAAATTAAGAAGTTGGTAACTAAGGAGCAATGCCAAAGAAAGTAAGAGAATTGAAAGCAATGGTAGCAAAAGTTGGGTATATCCTCCAGCCAGGACGAGGCAAAGGAAGCCATACATTTTGGAAACATCCAATGCTACCGGAATAACCCCTTACTATTCCTGGGTATTGATGGTGATGATGCTCCGCTATATTTAGAAAGAGGCATTCAACGGGTGCTGAAAAAGCTGGAAGAACTCGAAAAACTTGTAAACGAGGAAGGTGAAGAATGATCTATCACTACAGTATGGTGATTCAATGGTCACAAGAGGATCAACTTTTCTTAGTTCACTTGCCTGAGTTCCCTTGGCAACAATTTCATACACATGGTAGAACTTACGAGGAAGCTGCCAAAAATGGTCAGGAAGTAATCGAGGCTTTTGTGGAAATGCTTTCTGAAGAGAATAAACCATTACCAGAACCTAGAATGCTACCTACAAAGCCTCTGCAAGTAGCTTAGTTGTGGGTTGGTAGAGATTTAGGTGCGGTTGGTGCTTTACATTTCATTAACATATCCTACAATATCGCACTCTATAAAGCCTCTTCTGTGCGTAAGACAAAATCACTACCGAAACCAAGCACGAACCCAACGCCACAGCTGACGCAACCACGCCCAAAACCCACGGCGAGAAACTACAGGCGGTTTTGGTTGAAAAAGACGCTCAATTGCGTTGTTGCAAAGTTGCACATTAGCATCAAGTCCCATTCCTTGAAATAGTTCGCGGGCATTGCGATAAGCACCAAGCGCGTCTGATTCTCGGTCAACTTTTTCAAATACCAAACCTAAGTTATACCAGGTGATCGCTTCCCCTCGAATATCGCCTATCTCCCTAGATATTTCCCAAGACTGCTGGTGGAACTCAATCGCCCGTTGGTACTGTCCCAGGGAGTTGTAAGCGTTGCCCAAATTGCCCAAGAAATACCTTCGCCATTGCGATCGCCTATCTCCCTAGATATTTCCCAAGACTGCTGGTGGAACTCAATCGCCCGTTGGTACTGTCCCAGGGAGTTGTAAGCGTTGCCCAAATTGTTGAAGGAACTACCTTCGCCATTGCGATCGCCTATCTCCCTTAATATTTCCAAAGACTCCTGGAAAAACTCAATCGCCCGTTGGTACTGTCCCAGGAAGTTGTAAGCGTTGCCCAAATTGCCCAAGGAACTACCTTCGCCATTGCGATCGCCTATCTCCCTAGATATTTCCCAAGACTGCTGGAAAAACTCAACCGCCCGTTGGTACTGTCCCAGGGAGTTGTAAGCATTGCCCAAACCGATTAAGGATTTACCTTCGCCATTGCGATCGCCTATCTCCCTTTTTATTTCCAAAGACTGCTGGTGGAACTCAATCGCCCGTTGGTACTGTCCCAGGGAGTTGTAAGCGCTGCCCAAATTACCCAAGGAACTACCTTCGCCATTGCGATCGCCTATCTCCCTAGATATTTCCCAAGACTGCTGGGAAAACTCAATCGCCCGTTGGTACTGTCCCAGGGAGTTGTAAGCATTACCCAAACCGATTAAGGATTTACCTTCGCCATTGCGATCGCCTATCTCCCTAGATATTTCCCAAGACTGCTGGTGGAACTCAATCGCCCGTTGGTACTGTCCCAGGGACTTGTAAGCATTGCCCAAATTGCCCAAGGATTTACCTTCGCCATTGCGATCGCCTATCTCCCTTTTTATTTCCAAAGACTGCTGGTGGAACTCAATCGCCCGTTGGTACTGTCCCAGGGACTTGTAAGCATTGCCCAAATTGTTGAAGGATCTACCTTCGCTATTGCGATCGCCTATCTCCCTAGATATTTGCAAAGACTGCTGGTGGAACTCAATTGCCCGTTGATACTGTCCCAGAGAGTTGTAAGCATTGCCTAATGAAGTGACAGCAGCCCGATAATTCCAATTTTCTCTATCGCCAATTTCTGGCCATTTACTTACCAATTGCCCATATAGTTCTACTTGGTCTATGTAATAACCCCGCAAGCTCAAAAAATCATTGCAAATCCAAATGCTATCAAAGGCAGAGTCATAATCTTGCAGCTGATAAAAGTGATCGAAGATTTCCAAGTATTCTTTAACATCGTCTTTTGTTGTCCAAGGTGGTTGTTTAGCGATTGAGCCATAATAATTAATGGCTCGTTGATGCGCCTCTGTCTGATCGCCAGCCTGATACCGCACATACTCCAAAACCACGGGCTGAAATTCAAATCGCCGCTTCCCATTAAGCTTTTCTACCAACAAAGAACGCTTAACCAGATTCCTCAATTCTCCCTCAATCTCGGCTGCTGAACTTCCCGGCAACATAGCCACTGCTGCGGCACTCTCAATCGCACCACGATAAACACTAATATTTAGCAATAACGCTTTTTGTAACTCATTTAACCGATTAAAACTGGCATCCAACACCAACACCATCCCCACATTTTCCCGGCGATGGATACCTACCACTTGGGAATCTGTCAACAACTGCCGCAAATTCCCTAAGCCTAAATCTGCTAATCTGCTTAAATCCGGGTCTTGTGAATATGCTTCCTTTAATAAGTCTGCTGCCAATCTCAACAGTAGGGGATGTCCATCTACCAATTCCACAAACTGCGTTAAATCTCCGCGAATACTTAATACAGTTAACAGTGCTACCCCTTCATCTACTTGCAAACCTTTCAGGGGTAGCCACTCAAAGCCTTTTAATTCTGGTCTTTCCCTGGTGGTGACTAACACCTTACTATTACCGCCATGTTCCACCCATGCTTGGAAAAAGTCGGCGTAAAATAGACTTCCCCACAGTCTATCAGGTTGTAATAAACTCTCCAGGTTGTCAATAATCAGTAAAAATTGCCCAGAACGTAAACACCTAACTAGCGCCTCTACTAACTGCGCTTCTTGTTCTGGAACGGGAAAGCCAAATTCTGTGAGGACTTGGCGGGCTAAATCGCTAAAACCTGCCCCATTACTGACATCAGCCCAAAATCGCTTGGGAAAACCGACTATTTCATCATAAATTTTCGTAGCCAGCATGGATTTACCTGTGCCACCGATGCCTTCTATACCAATTAAAAAGGTATTTTCATCAGTTAACCATTGCTGTATTTGGGCGATTTCTGCTGTTCTTCCTTGCCAGTAAGCCAAACTTTTACCGAGATTCCCAGCTTTGAGAACCCCAGGCGATTCTATTTTAGTACTGCGTTCTAGCAACTCCAATATTTGTTGCTGTGCAACACCAAAAACAGCAATATTGGTGGTTACTTTGGGCTGTTGATATTCCTACTCAAGTCATAATTTGGATTATCAACGTTACCTGCTGTATTTATCTGTATACTCTCATCGTAAGATTGAGCATTGAGACTAACAGAAGTATCAGCAGATTTTGTTTCTTGCAAAATCTTGGCTATCTCTTGTGCCAATGCTGTATCAGAGTTTAAAATATCTTTTAATTGCGCCCGGAAAGCTGCTTGGTAATCTTCATCCCCTGGATTTTTCGTTGCTGCTTCGGCTGCTTTTTTTGCGTCTGCGTTAGCCTCTACTTTGGGATGTAACTTTCCCCAAATCGCCTTGGCTTTATTCCATACATCCTCACCTACTTTCTGTGATGCCCCTTCTACGGCTTTATTACCCATATTCAACAGATATGGCAGACAGGGAGCGAGAAATTTAACGATTAGAGCTATATCCATTAGTTTATGATGTCTATCTCAGAAATGTACATTTTTACTGAGTATCTTAACGCTTTTTCCCCTATCACCTTGATTCTTTTACTTTGACGCGAAATTTAGCCCAATAATCTCAATGCTTGTAACAACTCTTTCTATGAATGTTTTTATCTCAGACAACAGGGAGAAATAACAAGACGCCTCCAGGAAAGTTTCATTTTTCTCCGAAGCTCGCAAAAATTCTTCATGCAGCAAGAAAAATTTACTTATTCTATTGTTAATTTTTGTAAAGTTGATGTCTTCAAAACTATAAACCTGATATTTAGATAGCTAAACTAGCAAACAGTGCATCTGTACTCTTAATTATTAAAAGTAGATGTGGCGCTATAGTCTTAATGATCCCAGTACAACTTGTTCTCAAAAACTTTCTTAGTTACCGTGATGCAACTTTAGATTTTCGCGGTTTGCATACGGCTTGTATTTGTGGTTCCAATGGTGCGGGTAAATCTTCCCTTTTGGAAGCAATCACTTGGGCGATTTGGGGTGAAAGCCGCGCCACTGTTGAGGATGATGTCATCTATTCTGGTGCGAAAGAAGTTCGGGTTGATTTTACTTTCCAAAGTAACCAGCAAAAATATCGGGTGATTCGTACCCGAATTCGGGGAGGTACTAGCGTCCTCGAATTTCAAATAGAAATACCATCTGGGTTTCGCTCACTCACCGGCAAAGGAGTAAGAGCAACCCAAGATTTGATTCTAGAACATATCAAGCTGGATTATGATACATTTATTAATTCTGCCTACTTACGTCAAGGTCGTGCAGATGAATTCATGCTCAAGCGCCCCGCAGAACGCAAAGAAATTTTAGCGGAGTTGTTGAAACTGAATCAGTATGATGATTTGGAAGAACGGGCAAAGGAATCTTCGCGTCAGTTAAAAGCACAGGCGCTAGAGCTAGAGCGTTCTTTGGAGTCGATAAAAATTCAGCTGCAACAACGCCAGACAACCGAAGCGCAAAGAATCGAGTTAGAAGCTGAACTCAATCAACTGCAACAGGTACAAGCTTTTGATAATATTCAATTACAAAGTTTGCAAGTTGTCCAGCACCAGCGCCAAAATTGGGAACAACAACTCAGCTTTGTAAAGCAGCAATACCAAAATCTTACCCAAGATTGCGATCGCCTTCAACAAGAACAATCAGCTGTTGACTCTCAGCTATCAGATTTAGAAAAAATATTACACCAAGAAGCTGAGATAAAAGCTGGATACGCCCAATATCAAAGTCTCCAATTTCAAGAAGAAGCTTTTGCTGTCAAATTTGAAGAATACACCCGCGCTGGGCAGACTCGCCAACAAAAGCAACAACAGCTTACCAAACAAATTCACGAAATCGAACGGCAACTGCAACAAGCCCAAGCGCAGCTAGAAGCTTTACAGCAACAAGAGCGAGATATTCAGCAAACTCTGACTAAATCAGGTGAAGTCGAAGCGGCTTTGGCACAACTGGGCGCAGCCCGTCACCATGTTGCTCGCCTAGATCAACTACAAATGCAAGTTACTCCCTTGTTGCAACAACGAGCAACTTTACAAAGCCAACTCGATCGCACTCATGCTGGTTTAGTAGCGCGACTCGAACAACTGCAAAGTACTGAGAACCAATTGCAACGACAGCAGCGACGACAACCGCAACTGCAACAAGCAGTGATGGATGTGGGAATTCAGATTGAGGAACTGGAGAAAAAGCGGGTTTATTTGCAACGAGTCCAGGAAAAAGGACAAGAAAGGCGGCACTTTATCGAACGTCTGCAAGCTCACCAACGGGACTATGAAAAACTGCTGGGAGAATTAGAGCAAAAATTGCAAATGCTCCAAAATCCTAATGCTCTTTGTCCATTGTGCGAACGTCCTTTAGACGAACATCACTGGAGTCGGGTGGTGGAAAAAACCCAGGCTGAGTTAGAAGATACTCAAGGGCAGTTTTGGGTAGTCAGAGAACAAATGGCTGTGTCAGACAGAGAAATTCAGGTACTTAGGCAGGAATACCGGGAAATTTCCCAACAGTTGGCGGGCTACGATGGTTTACGGGAACAACGGGGACAGTTGGCAGCACAGTTAGAAGCTACAACTGATGTCCAACAGCAGTTACAACAAATTGCTGCCGAAAAACAGCATTTAGAGCGATCGCTCCAAGGTGGTGATTACGCTCCCGATAAACAAGCCGAACTCCGACAGCTAGACCAATATCTGCAACAAGCTAATTATAATGAACAAGATCACGCCCTCGCCCGGAGCGAAGTTGAGCGTTGGCGATGGGCAGAAATTAAACAAGGACAAATTAAAGATGCGACTAAGCGACAAGCGCAACTATTAGCCCGAAAACCAGAATTACAATCCCAAATTGTCCAATTACAAACCAGAATCCAGCAGGATCAGACTGATTCGGAATGTGCTAAACAAATTGCGGCTCTTGAACGTCACATTGCCGAAATTGGCTATAGTTCCGAGCAGCACAACAATCTGCGGATAGCTGTAAAGAAAGCTCAATCTTGGCATTTGCGGTATCAACAACTACTGTCAGCCCAGCAGCAGTATCCGCAACTCCAGACGAGATTGCAAGAGTTAGAGGAATCTAGGAACGCCAGATTAACGGAGCGGCAAAAACTCGGCGCACAAATCGAAAGTATTATCCAGCAACTACAAGCTACATCTAACCCATCTGCCCAAATTCAAGCTCTAGAGCAGCAGTTAGGAATACGTAGACGGCAACTCGATGAGCAGATAGCTAAGTTGGGGCGTTTAGAACAGCTGGCGCATCAACTGGAAACGCTGCAAATTCAGTATGAACAACAGCAGCAGCAACTACAATCTTGCAAGCAGGAATATCGTGTTTATCAGGAATTAGCGCAAGCCTTTGGTAAAAATGGTATCCAAGCACTGATGATTGAAAATGTGTTACCGCAACTGGAAGCCGAGACAAATCAACTACTTTCGCGGCTGAGTGGTAATCAGTTTCATGTACAATTTATTACTCAAAAAGCTGGGCGCAGTGCTAAATCAACCAAAAAAAATGCCAAACTGATAGACACCTTAGATATTTTAATCGCTGATTCTAGAGGAACGCGATCTTATGAAACTTACTCTGGTGGAGAAGCCTTTAGAATTAACTTTGCCATTCGTTTGGCTTTGGCGAAATTATTAGCGCAACGGGCGGGGGCGGCGTTGCAATTGTTGATTGTGGATGAAGGTTTTGGTACACAGGATGCTGAAGGATGCGATCGCTTGATTGCCGCGATTAATGCGATTTCTTCTGATTTTGCCTGCATTCTGACTGTAACCCATATGCCCCACCTCAAAGAAGCTTTCCAAGCCAGGATTGAAGTCAATAAAACTCAGGAGGGTTCGCAGTTGAGTTTGTCAATTTAATTGTATTTTACCCGTGCATCAAGACCATAGGAGCGGAGCTTTTTTGATAGCGTTTCTGCTTGGGTGCGATCGCTAAATGCCCCAGCATTCACATAATCTCCTAGACCGGATTGCTCCGTGACAGCATTCGGTAGATACTGTTGCACTTTACTCAGAGTATCATTACTGGAAATTGGCACTATTACTCTGTAGGGATTATTAGCAACTAATGTGTTGCCATTAGTAACAGGTATTACATAGTCATTAGTAGGAGGTAATACATCGCGACTAGTCTGAGGTAATAGATAACCACTAGTCTGAGCAGAATTACTTACAGTAGAGCTATTTAACCCTAATGCTTGCCAAGTTTGCCAATCTACATTTCCAGTAGAATTAAGTCGAGAAGATTGCTGGAATCCAATCACAGATTCTCTAGTGTAATTGTTGTAAAGGCCATCAGGATTGGTATTAGAGAAGCCCAACTGCGACAAACGCTCTTGAACTAATCTGACATTTTCTCCGCGATCGCCTACAGTCAGATAATCTCTACCTGGTTGTTGAGTAGTAGATCCAACTGTAGAGGATCTACGCACTGACTCCAAGAGTTGGGCATTGGCGATACCATCAACAGGTAGTTGATAATTTCGCTGGAATTGGATGACAGCTTCCCTAGTCATTGCGCCAATCTTCCCAGTGGGATTAGTCTTAAAATAACCTAGCTGCCGCAAACGCACTTGTAGTTCTCTCACTTGTTGAGTCGAGAGACTTGTTCTAGCTGGAGTCGGGGAGGAACCTAGTAGTTTGTTCCAAGTTGGTCGATTCACAATCCCGTTAGCAGGTAGGCGATAATTTCGCTGGAACGCAATTACAGCATCTTTAGTAATTTGTCCAAAATTGCCCGTGGGATTAGCATTCAAGTAGCCTAACTGCCGGAGACGCTGTTGCAACCTGGTCACGGCTGCACCAGTTTTACCTTGAGAGAGAAGAGGATATTGACCAACTGGCGATGCCTGCAACGGGCTGCGCCTACGTAATGTACCAGTGGTATTTCTACTAGAAGCTCTACTTTGACAGGCTCGTTGCAAGGCTCGTTGAGTACTAATACCCACAACTCCATCAGCAGGTATTCTATTGGCTTGCTGGAATTTGATCACACCATTTTGAGTCAAGCTAGCAAACTTGCCACTCACCGGGCCGTTAAAGTAGCCTAATTTTTTTAAGCACCTTTGGCTACTGCTAACTTCAGCCCCACTACTTCCGATTTTCTGAAGTGCTAAAGCCTTCCCAGTTATACTTAGAAGTCCCATAGTCAGTGCCACAGACAAAAGACGCATCGCCGCACTGCTAGATAACTTTTTCCAATTCAAAAATTTGAAATTAGCTACCGTAGGAACAGCCTTGACGCTTTCGGATGCCTCGTAGACTGAGGCAAGCTTGGTTAAATAGCTATTTACCCCTGTTTTCACTTGCTTTTTTCAGTTATGAGTATACCAAATTATACCGTTTGCTCTGTGTTGTGTTGATTTTTTGTATGATTCTTTACAAGAAATTTTCCAAGCTGATATGAAACACAAGCTTCTGTAGGGGGAATAATAACCAATGTAAAGCTATAGGATTACTACGTGATTTTTGAACAAAATTAGGTATTGTAGGGTGTGTTAGAACGAAGTTCGTAACGCACCATTATCAAGGGTTTGGTGCCGTACTCTCGGCGATAACACAACGCCAGTTGCTACAACGGAGGGAACCTCCGCAACGCACTGGCTCCCCTACATATCTTTTCATAGATCAAACCGGATTCCTATATATAGTAATTGCAACAAATAGGACTCCTATAGTATGAGCTACTGTACCAATATTGATTGCCTGCGTCCGCAAAATTCTGACATCTCTGGTTTTTGTAATAGTTGTGGTCAGGAATTGTTACTCAAACAGCGATATCGCCCACTCGCTCTCATTGGACGTGGTGGCTTTGGGAGAACGTTTTTAGCTATTGATGAACATCTTCCATCTCAACCCAAATGTGCAATCAAACAGCTATGTTTTCAAGAGGAAAATACTGACATTTGGCACAAAGCAGTCAAACTATTTCACCAAGAAGCCCTTCGTCTCAATGAACTAGAACACTCTCAAATACCCAAATTACTGGCGCACTTTGAACAAAATCAAAAGTTTTATATCGTCGAGGAATTAGTAGATGGACAAACACTCGCCCAGGAATTAAAACAACAAGGCGTTTTGAAAGAACCGCAAATTTGGGAGATATTAAAAAGTTTATTGATCACACTGCAATTTATCCATTCCCGACAAGTAATCCACCGAGATATTAAACCGGAAAATATTATGCGCCGTTCGATTCAAGGTGATCTGGTTTTAATAGATTTCGGAGTTGCTAAATTAGCCACTAATACGAGGCGACTTCGTACAGGCACAATAGTAGGTAGTCCAGAATATATTGCTCCCGAACAATTGCGAGGAAAGGCATTACCAGCCAGCGATCTTTACAGCTTGGGTGTAACATGTATTTACTTACTCACCGATGTTTCTCCCTTTGATTTATTCGATATTGCTAACGATCGCTGGGTATGGCAGGAATATTTACCAGCAGACAATACTGTTAGCATTCGCCTCTGTGAAATCTTAGATAAACTTTTAAAAAATGCCGTTTCGCAACGCTTCCAATCTGCAACAGAAGCGTTGCAGATACTAGAACAACAACCAAAGAAATTGCTAAATATTTCTAATTATCATACATTAACTACTATTGATTACACGCATTTGCATAATTTATTAGCAAAAGGAAAATGGCAATTAGCAGATCGAGAAACTTGGGAACTGATGTGTCAGGCACTAGCAAAGCCTAGAGGTAGCTATATACTTAGTAGTAATATTGATAAATTTACCTGTGAAGATTTACAGACCATTGACCATTTATGGGTGAATTACAGTCATGGACGCTTTGGTTTTAGCGTGCAAACACTTATTTACAAAAACGTGGATGGAGACTATGGAATTTTTTGTAATCAAGTTGGTTGGCATGTATACAATTATAGTTATGCCAACTCGGAATTCAATTTTAGTCTCAAAGCACCAATCGGTCATTTACCCTCACGCATTTGGATTGGTGGTTCTCAACCGTGGCGATACCCCAATGCTTTAGCTGTAAAACTAGCAGCCTGTGGTATTAGTTAGCTTTGTTGAATAGACACATCTTATTTTTGGTCTTGCTTTCTTGTTTGCTATAAATGTTGTGGTTCTTCTATTTTCTCTGATTTTTTAAGCTATTGTTTATCAACTTTTTCAGTATTACCTGCTTTCACCCAACCTTCTTGTTCGCTACCTTCCAAACGGATCTTTTGCCAGGATTTGTCCTCGCTTTCTTCTAAAACAATAATTTTCTGATTAAAACCAACCCCACCAATACGTTCAGCTTCTTGATTTGGTTGCGATCGCAAACTTAACCCTTGAGACCAACTAACACGCCCTCGATAAGCTCCCGATGGCAATGGTTTTGGTGATGGGGTAGCCTTTGGTGATTCTGTGGGAATGGAGGTTGCAGACGATTGAGTTTGAGTCCCAGGTTTAAGGCTGGGTTTACCTCCTCCAGGCTCAGTTGTTTTTGGAGCTTGGGCTTTTACTGAGGGACTATCGTTGGAAAAAACGGGTTTGGCAGGGGGTATGCCGGTGCGATTCATGAAATAGAGTGCAACTGCAACGCCGCCACCTACTAACACAGCGATCGCTAATAAAAACCCAAGTATAAATTTTGTTAAGCCAGACAACATAGTTACAACTAAAACCTGATTATCAAGAGTCAAAGTGCCGTTCAAGGTGAGCAAGTCACGCGTGTATTTCCCCCCGTGCGGAGGTTTCCACCATTGAGGGAAGTGGCGTTGAACTAGCTCTCAAGGGTTACGAGTAGAGAAGCAATGTAATCCATCCGTATAAGAATCAATAGTCCATAATAATTCATCATTAACTATGGACTTTTGACTAACTCATTATTGTAGCTGCCACTGACTGCGTTTACGGAGTGCGCCGGAGGCGATCGCTTAAAGGATTGTGTTTCGATGCTAAACGCGCTCTCCCGGCAGCAGCCCATTCTTGAAGTTGCTGAATTTGCTCTACAGCAGTTCGCGCCAAGGGTATGATCTGACTGGCTGCTTCTAAAATGTCGTCGGTAGCAAAGTCGCGGTTTTGGCTAAATCCAATATGCATCGCTTCAATTAAAGTTTGCTCAATCTCTGCCCCAGAAAAATCAGGCGTTTCGTATGCTAGCCTGTCGATGTCATAACTTTTCAAGTTATAAGGGCGCAATCGGGATAAATGAACATCATAAATTGCTTTTCTCTCTTCTTGGGTGGGCAAACCCACAAAGAAAATTTCATCAAATCGCCCCTTACGGAGCATTTCCGGCGGTAAGGCTTGGATATCGTTGGCGGTGGCGACGACAAAAACGGGTGAGCTTTTTTCGGCTAGCCAGTTAATAAATGTGCCAAACACACGGCTGGCTGTTCCGGCATCACCTTTGCTACCAACTCCGGCAAAGGCTTTATCTATTTCATCAATCCACAAAATACAGGGAGCAAGGGCTTCAGCTACTTGGATCATTTGGCGAGTCCGAGATTCTGATTCACCCACCAAACCACCAAATAACCTCCCGACATCCAGACGTAGCAAAGGTAAATGCCAGTGATGAGCGATCGCTTTTGCCGTTAACGATTTACCAGTTCCCTGAATACCCACCAACATTAAACCACGGGGGTGCGGTAATCCGTACTGTCGCGCCTTATCAGTAAAGGAGCCTCCCCGACGAATCAGCCAGTCTTTGAGGTTATCCAGTCCGCCAATATCAGAAATTTGCTCAGTGGCAGGGTAGAAGTCCAGGATTTGGGTTTGGCGGATAGTTTGGCGCTTTTCTTCCAAAACGAGATCCACGTCTTCTGGTTGCAATTCACCGTGGGTAGCGATCGCTTTTGCCAAAACCCGGCGAATCCGTTCCATCGAAAGTCCTTGACAAGAGCGTACCAAATCATCTAAAACTTTGCCAGAAAGGGAGTTACCAGTAGTTTGTAGTAAGCGTTCCACCTCAGTTTTAATTTCTGGGGCGGCGGGTAAGGGAAACTCGACGACTGTCAAAACTTCCGTTAAATCGTCAGGGATGGCGATGCGTGGCGACAGTAGGACAATATTTTTTGGTTGCGACTTGAGAAGTCTCGACAGGTTGCGGAGTTTGCGGGCGATCGCTACATCATCTAAAAAGCGATGATAGTCTCGGAAAATCAATACTGCTGGCGCGGATGCGGGTAATTTTTCGATAAATTCTAAAGCTTGCAACGGATTACGCCGCCCAAACCCAGCATCATTGGGGTTTCCCTGGTAGCCATCGACAAAATCCCAAGTATACACTGGGCGATTACCCTGGTTGGTTGCTTCTTCCCGGATAGCTGCTTCTACCCGCTCCTCCTCATAGGTGGGAATATAAATTAAGGGGTAGCGGGCGCGTAGCAGCAGTTTAAACTCTTCACGGAAGTTCATATATAGTTGTGGTTATTAGTTCTTCTCTCATTGTTCAGGTTTGTATCGCGTCTAACAAGTCTATTGCCATCTGAGAGGATGTTTGAAAAGTATTAGGGGAATAGAATTCGCCACTACACAAACTAAGTCCACCTCCGTGGACTAACGAAAAATTAAGGTTTTTATAATACACTTAGAGCTAAACACTTTGATCAGGCTATCTAATGGACAGAACCACACTTATTACTAGCATTATTGAGAAGCGTAAACCCCTTGCTCAGAGGATTGAACTGGTAGAGGGTAAGTTGAAAACTCTTTCTACAGCCTTGCATCAAGTGGAGGAGTACCGGAATCACCTTTTAAACCAAATTGATGATCCAAATGTTATTGGGAGACTGGAAGAAATTAGTTTTTCTAACATTCAGTTGACTATTGCCTCTGAGTTAGAAACCTTAACTAAGCTGAAAAACCGTTTTTCTCGCAATACTCTTAATATAGGTGTTGTGGGACGTGCTAGACAAGGAAAAAGCCGTCTCCTGCAAAGTTTAACCAGATTAAGTGCAGCCGAAATTCCTGATGGCGATCGCCAACATTGTACAGGAGTTCGGAGTACAATTCACCATAACCCGAATGTGGATACTTATGGAGAGGTGTGGTTTCATACGGAGCGATCGTTTTTAGATGAAGTGATTACTCCTTATTATGAAAAACTTCGTTTAGGTGTAAAACCGATCACTTTAGAAGAATTTGCCAATAACCCTTTACCACCATTACCTCAAGATATCCCTGGTTATGCAGCACCTGGGGCAATGTATGAACATTTAAAGCGATATCATACTCACCTCGATCAATATCGTCATCTTTTCAAACAAACTTCACCTCGAATTATTCCCAAAGATGACATTCGAGAATATGTTTCTCAAGATACTCTGGATGGCCAACGAATTTTATTTAACTATTTAGCGGTTAAAGAAGTAAAAATTACCTGCAAATTCCCAAATGTTGATATTGGGAAAATTGCTTTAGTGGATATGCCAGGTTTAGGAGATACGGGACTTGGAGATGAAGAAAGGTTAATTCAAGCATTAGGAAAAGATATTGATTTTGTTTTATTTGTGAGAATGCCTAATTCTCTTGGAGATTCTTGGGCAGATGTAGATGTTAAATTATATGATACAGTTCGTTCAGCCTTAGCAGATTTGCCAGTTAACTTGTGGTCATTTGTGGTAATTAATAGAACTAATGCCGAGTCAAATAATGGCGATAATTTGAGAAACTGCCAAGATTTATTAGATACAGTAGAAGAAAAACATATTAATGTAAAGAAATCTTTGATTGCTAACTGTGGTAATGACACAGAAGCAACTCAACTTTTAGATCAACTTTTGGATTATTTAACTAATAATTTGACTGTTCTGGACAAACAATACACTTCTACTTGTCAAGAACGCTTATTAGAAATTCATCAAGCCGTAAATGCTGAATTAAACAAAGCCAAAATTGTCTTTAATCAAAATGCAGAAGACGATTCTCAAGAAACTGAAGAACTGTTTAGCGACTTATTCGGAGATAGTGATAATGGTTGGTGGAAAGAGGTTGCATTAGGACTTCAAGGACTTAGGACACAGCTTTGGTATCTGCGTCAAACTCCCAATGAAGAGTTACATAATGGTGTCATTGCTGCTATTGAAAATTGTGAACGAGATAAGGGGATTTTATCATCAGAAAATGCTCTCCAAGAGATTAATGATCGAATTATGATTAGTAGTGCATTCAGAACTTATCCTGATTATCAAGATGATCTGAGAGTATTTATCTCTCATCGTTTCTTATCTTTAGATGAAAACCTCAAGCGGACAGTGGAGTTAGTTAAAAATCAGGTTGTTAATGTTTTAAAAGAAAAAGGTTGTTTAGGTATCATAAGTAATAGTGAAGGATCAGAGTTTTTTACTGAAATCTCTGAACTCATACCGGAGCGTTTTACAAAGCTAAAAGCAGGATTTAGAATCATCGCAGGTTTTCAATTATCATATCGTGGATTAATTCTTCCTCGTATTCGCCAACACTTAGATGGACTTACTAATATTAGTGCTGTGACGGGTCAATCAGGAGGAATTTCGGAACAACAAGATAAAACACTTGCTGTTTCTAAAGATACAACTGCTGAAGATATTTTAACGGCTCTGGAAATTGACTATGATAAAGCAATTAATACTATTAAGCCAGCCATAGAGGAATTATTGTGTGAACCCAATGAAGCGGCTCATGCAATGGTAGAGGAATTTATTGATAACATCATTCGTCAAAAAGACATTCAAAAAGAATGGAAAAATTTTCTCAGGGGACTTCGCCCAAAGATATGGTCAGACATTTTTGGAAGAAAAGAAAGGGACAGAGAGATGAGAAAACAATGGTTGGAATCAGTTAATCAAGTTACTCTAGTTAATCAACTTGAATCTTTTAATTTAGCTCAATAGTAGTAAGGAGAAATTATGACAGATGGAAATGAAGAATTAAAAATCATTATGGTTGCTCTCAGAGGAATGGGTAAAACCAGTCTTTTAGCAGCCATGCACGAAGAATTTCACAAAACTTTCGAGAGAGCTAATCTGCAAACTTGGATAGATGATAATAATACATTACGCGCCATACAAGAATGTAAGTCTGTCTTGAAAAATATAGATGCAAAATTAGAAAATAAAGTTACTCCTACGCAGGCTAAAGAAAACCCTTGGAATGACCAAGGTTTTAGCTTTGAGCTTGGTAGTAGTGGAAAAAAGTTTATGAAATTGAGGTTCACTGATCCCTCTGGTGAATACTTTAATTCAGATGCAACGAATGAATACAAACAGTATGTTAAACGCCAGTTAAATGAATGTGATGCTGTAGTAATTCCTATTGATGCTACTGCCCTGATGCAAAAAAAGACGGGAAAGGTAAATCATGCAGAAATCGGGACATGGCATGAAGAAAAAAATAGTTCTCAGCGCATTACTCAACTATTAAAAGATGCTTATACTAATGTAACGTCGCCTAGACTAGTTATTTTAGCTCCTGTCAAGTGCGAAACCTATACTAAAACACCTAGAGATGCAGAGAGGTTACTATACCATGTCAAAATCGGATATAGTGAATTGCTCGATTTTTTTAAATCAGATTCTTTAATTGATAAGGTGGCTGTAGTAATAACTCCAGTCCAAACTATTGGAAATGTAGTTTTTAGTTATGCCAAGACTGATAACGTTGGGTATACTAAGTTTTGCTACCATAAAACTCCTATTAATGCTCCCTACGAACCTAAAGATGGTGATCAACCTCTCCGATATATTTTATTGTTTCTCATTAATGTTTTCTTAGAAAAGAAAAAAGAGATTCTGAAAAAAGAACAAGAGAATTTAACAAAACTTACGAGTGACCTTGGTAAGGAAAAACATAAGCTAGACACTGCAAAAATAGAATTTGATGAAAAACAAAGACTCTTAAATGAACGTAATAATACTTGGTGGCTAGCTAGAACTATATTCAATATCTTTGATGATAGAGAATCACCGTATTATAAAGCGAAAGGACAATTTGAACAGAAAGAAGTTGAGAATCAAGAAATCCAATCAAATGTTGAATCAACTTCGCTCAAAGTTCAGGCTACTCAAGAAGAAATTAATGCATTCAACAATGCATTATATAAATTTGCGATCGGTTGTAAAAATAATGATGGTTTTGCGGTTGTTCAAGGACATAAATGGTTCAATTTTCCCCAGTCTATTTTCTAGTGAGTAACAAGGATGGTTGAGTTATGAATAACTTTGAAATCTATGTTAAAACTTCAGCAATAGGCCAGACAGGTATTCACTGGCGTAGTATCGAGAGTGAAGAACGTCAACCTGTAGAAGTTCCTAGTTTGATCAAACTTGAAGTTATAGGAAAAGAAAATGGTCAAATAGCTATTGTTAACGATTTAATTGATGAAGTTAAACCCTCCCTACTTCTCTTGAGAGATAATAAAAAGCTTTTATTAGAAATTACAGGAATTGAATCACCCCAACGCTCTATTAGAATGGGGCGAAAAGTTTTCAATTCTATGGTTTGGATAGCTGATGATATAGAAGAAAATGAAGTACTCTTACGAAAGATTGCTTATAGTGCAATCCAGAATATTTTACAGAAAGATTTCTTATTAAGGGAAATGATTGAGAAATCAGTAGAATTCTATGGACTAGAAGAATTTAGAGTCAATCTAAAAGAAGTTAACGAATATATCGAGCATATTGAACCAGTTGATAGCCATCAATTTAGTGATCTAGAATCCTATCAACAATATCAAATAGAATCTAAATCATCTGAAAGGTTAGAGAAATTGGCAGAAGAATTCCGAAATTATCCCCTACCTAAAGAATGGGTGAATTGGGATGGAGAAACAAAAAACGATGGCGTTTTAATTGTTGTGACAGAAAATTTAGAAAAAAGAACTATTTTGCACAAAGCTGGTGTCTGGAGAGGTTTTGCAACTAATGTAGAAGAACCTGCAAAAGTAGTAGTTGAATCAACGGAAAAAAAAACCGAAGTATTACCTTCAATGGAGACATTTCCGCCAGAACAAACTCAAATACCCAATCAGCCAATTCCAATTCCTTGGCGCATAATCATAATGTTGATAGTGGGAGTAATAGTGATATTGTTCATAATTCTCGGATTCCCATCCCCGGTGCAAGCTCCACATCAACCGGTGAAGGATTCACAAATACAATTATAATTATTGCTGAGGTAGGCAAATCTATAGTAACCATAGTAAATTTAATGGAAGACGTGGTTTCCTCGTTATTAACAGAAGAAACCATAACATCTTTAATGTCTCAATTAGATGATGAACAAAACTGGAATTTATTTTATATTGTCAATTTCTTAAACTCATATTATTCATCTAATATTGCTCCCCCTCAAAAAAAATACCAAGATATTATGAGTTTTTATGGAGAGCTAATTCAAGAAATAAAGCGTAAAGGCGAAGGCGAAGGCTACAAACATAAGTTTAAGGAACATCAAAAGAGTCATCAAGGATTAGATTCTAAAGATAGTGACAAAATTCCTAATCATACTCAGATTATTAATAAATTTAAGGATTTAGAGAGCTATGAACAACAAAATTTAAAGTATCTTGCTTGGTATATTTTATATTGCAAAATTGAGTTAGATATAAACAATCCAAAACGACCTTATCCTATTTGGCAGCGTTACTCTCAGTTAATTAAGCAGATTAAAGATTTGCCTATTAATTAATGAACAGATTTAACATGAGATTACTTGACTCGACTATCGCCTAGCGATCGCAATCACAATTTTACACAACTGCAAGCTTCATATATTCGCCACCCATGCTGTCTCTGTTGAGTTAATATTCTCGAAAGCGATCGCACGGGCGGGAAATCACAGAATTTGAGCCATCAGCAATAAGCTATAAGCCGGGAAGTTGCTTTTTCAGTGCTTCCAGAGAAGCCCAACGGTTATCAACTGGAGTTTCAGGACTATCAGAACTATCAACAATAATTACAGGAATACCTGGACAATTGCGATCGCACAGTTGTCGTTGAGGTACTGCCAAGCACATCTGCTCATACAGCCATTCATTGGGATAAAAATAACCATCGGGCGGTAGAGTTTCAAGCAATTCTTCCATAATGACTTCCCTTTCTAAAGGCAAGTCATTTAGCTGATTTGCAGTTTCGTCTAACCAGATGATTTCCTTCGTATCAAGCCCTAAACGTCGATTGTATTGCTGCAAACATCGGTTGCAGGTACAAGTAATAATTGTTTCTGCCTGACTAGACACTTCCAAGTAATTCCCATGATGCTGCACGCGCACATGGCCACGAACTGGTGTTAACGTTTCCAGACCAGGCAGAAATTCGTTAACCTCAACTTCCTCTGTCCGCTCCGGGGCTTGAGTTAGCTGCGGAATATAAATTGCGTCCATAGGATTTGTGAGACATCCTCACTAAAATTTATCTTCTTTATCAGTGATTGTACTGATTTTGCCTCTTTATTTTATCTCTTAGGAATAAGAGAAATTTTGAAATTATATGGTTATGAGTTTTCAATTAACTCCTAACTACAGACGCGATTAATCGCGTCTCTACTCTTAACTCGTAACTCCTTCCAAGGAAGCTGGACACACAACCAGATGACGATGCGGCTCTTTACCGCGACTAAAGGTTTCCAAATCTCCAAATTCCTTCAAGAAGGTATGGACTTGACGCCGTTCAGCAGAACTGAGGGATTTGATTTCCACTTCTCTACCAGAAAAGCGCACTTCATCAGCTGCTGCTTGTGCTAATGTGCGAATTTCGGCTTCTCTTTTGACCCGGTAGCCATTCAACTCAATGGTGTAAGAGGCTTGTTCCTCCGGCGGTTGGCTCAGGTTTAAAACCGAATTTGCTAGATACTGAATCGCATCTAACACAGAACCATCGGCACCAATCAATACCTGGATTTGTTCTGACGTAAAGTTGGTTTGGTCAATGGTCAACCAGTAGTTATCTGGTTCGGTGGAATCGCCGTCTTGAGATTGGGCAGTTTCTAAATGACCCTGAATCTCAGTAGGTATCCCAGTGAGTTCTAGCAGTGTTTTTAACCACTGCTGACCTCGCTGCATCGGAATGTTGCTCATGATCCCCCTGCCGCCTTTTTCTTACCACTTTTTGGTTCAAACGGTAATGCCTTTTGTTCTGTGACTGCTGCTTCTTTCTCCTGAGTTTCTACGATTTTTTGCAGTTCTTCTGATAAAGGTTCGCGGGAGAGAAGATAAGTTTGTGCGGTTTGGAAAATATTACCAATCACCATATACATCAGCACCCCAGCTGGTAAGGGGAAGAACAAAAACATCCCAGAAAAGATGACTGGGGTGATTTTGTTAACTGTATCCTGCTGCGGATTGCCACCACTGGAATTTTGCCCAGAAAGCATTTGGCTAACATAAAGGCTGATCCCAAAAAAGACAATCATGGCGACAATATCCCAGTGGATTGTACCATCTGGATCATTTGCGCCAACCCTGCCTAAGGCATCAATGAATAAAAAGCCTTTGTCTGCTGCTAGTCCAGGAATTGTTCCTTGAATGGTAACTTCTCCGGGCTGCAAGGCTTGGACATTGCCCTGGGCATCAATTTTTATCCGATCTTCCCCTTTGGTGACTTTCCAATCAGGAATCAGCTTATTTTCTGGGTGTTCTGCTAAGAGTACCTGAAATGGTTTCCCTTCAACGGTCTGATATTGTATCTTGGTTTGTTCTCCCACCGCTAGTTTGTTACCACTGGGAAGGATTGCAGCTACTTTAACGTGTTCCCCATCCGCAACGTAAATATTTTGAGGAGCAGTCGCAAATGCTTGCGGTTGAATTTGTTCGATTTGTTCTGCGGGAAAGATTTGCAGGTTAACGCTGTAGTTGGCACTTGCAAAAGGCGAACCCCGCAAAGTGGCGAACAGCGCGAATAAGACTGGCATTTGCACTAGTAATGGAAAACAACCTGCTAAAGGGTTGCCAAATTCTTTTTGAACATTGACCATTTCCTCATTCTGCTTTTGCTGATCATCCTTATAGCGCTCTTTGATTGCTGCCATCCGCTTTTGCATCAGAGGTTGTACAATTCGCATTTTCCGCATGTTGCGAATTGAGCCAGCACTCAGGGGATAGAGCGCAAAGCGGACTATCAGTGTCAAAGCAACGATCGCTAATCCGTAGCTAGGCACAATACCATAGAAAAAATCTATGATTGGCAGCATCACGTTGTTCGAGAGAAAGCTGATACCAAAATCCATTATTCTGAATTCAACCTGAGGTACTGTAAACTGAATCTAATTTATCTAAATCATAATTTGTTGGCGACTATCTTTCGCTACGGATAGCCGCACATTTAAATAGGGAATGGGGCATTGGGCATTGGTTCTTCTCCCCCTACTTCGCGTACTCCCATCACTTGTTGGCAGCGACAGTATATTCGGGATTTTTCGCTGCAATTCTTTCGTTGATGTAGTCATAGACTTCCCGAAACTTGGGAATTGCACGCAATTCGAGACGACTGCCGTTTTTCAGGGTTAGCACCATATCTCCCCACAAGCCAATGCCACGGGGGACTGTGACGACTTTGACAATTTCTGAGTAAATTATGTCAGTGCGATCGCGCCCTTGCCAACCTCCGATCACAGTAATTCGGCGATCGGTGATGCGGAAACGCAGCCACAATGCCCTGACAATTGCCCCGACTGTTAATGGTATCCCGACAATGGTTAGCCCAATCAGCAGGTTGATAATTAAATCCCCAAGATGGGGGCCACCTTCATAATAAACATCTTCACGAATTCCCATCGAACACCTCAGCTTGTGCCAATAACTGCTCTAATTCTTGCAGAAATTGTGGGCTTACGCACTTAGATTCTGCTGCTGTGGGTTTGACAATGACCACTAGCCGCCATCCTTGTGATAATTTGGGCAGTAAGTTATGTAAAGCAGCAGTAATTTGCCGTTTGATTCGGTTGCGAACCACTGCCCTTTTGCTGACTTTTGTGCTTATGGAAATGCCAATCCGCGTGCTGGCAAGATGTGCTGAGTTAGTTGCTTGTGTAGTCTGGGTGGCAGTGTTCAAAGAAGGTTTTGTTGAACATAAAGGTTTTAGTTTTAAGGCTCTCAATGTTAAATAAGAGCCATGACACCGAATTCCTTCCCGGAAAACTGCCTGGAAATCCTTGCGGGATTTTAGCCGATTTGCTTTGGGCAAAGCCACAGATGCTCTTTTAGCTTGATATGCCCTAAACGCTCAGACGGTGACGTCCCTTTCTTCTCCTGGCGCTAATCACGTTTCTGCCATCTGGTGTCCGCATCCTGGCGCGAAAACCAGAGGTTCTTTTTCTCTTACGGCTAGTGCCGCCCAGTGTTCTTTTCATACAGTTCTCCTCTTAGGTGATTTTTATAAAAACTCACAATCTGCAATTTTATCACTTTACTAGTGAATTGGGAATTGGGAATTGGGCATTGAGCATTGAGAAAGACGAGGCAGAAGGCAGGAGTTCTTCAATTTTGAATTTTGAATTGATTTCTCCCCACTCCCCACTCTTAATTGATGCTCAAAATCCATGTTCCCATGTAGCGTAGTAGTGGCACATCGCCAGGGGAGAGAACTTGACAGTTGAAATAATAAACTCCGCCAAAGGCTGGGTTTTGTACGTTAGATAAGACTAACTCTACTGGGCTACCTGCTGGCACCGGCTCTTGAGGAAAAATATTAATCAGCTTACCTTCTTTGTCCCACTTCACCTCCGAAAGCGGAACTGCTTTGCCTTTGACTCGAACTTCAATTTTTTTCGGGTCAAAGGTTCCTTTGTAATAATCAGGGTAGGTAATGGCAAATTGACCAACTGCCAATTTCATTCTTTTGGCTGGAATCCTCAATATGTATCGATCCCAACCATTAGCTTGTCCACCAAAATCTAACCTAAAGGGCAACTGATTCTCGCCTTTGACGCCACTAAACAGTGTCAATCCAGGTAAGCTTTGTGCCCAAGTCAGGGCTGGTAATCCAGTAACCAAAAAGCCAGTCACGGCTAAAGCAGAAAGTAAACGTCGCATAATTGGGCTTCCTCTACCAAAATGTAAATCTGTGATCTAAAATAACTGTGTGTTAGTATTCTTTACTAAACTTTACTACTCACTTCCTAACAATGGACGTTAAATTGCAATAAAAAGTGCCATCTCTGTGAACTTTGGGTGGCAGTGAAATTACTTAGTAGTAAATTCAACATTTACTAAATTAACTTCATTACCCTTGTAGAGTCCTGATTTGATTACTAAGTTGGTCAAATTTGAACTCAATAGAAACACAGTTAGGATTGGATTGTGTTTCCAAATATGTATAAGTGTATCTAAATTTGATAATTTTGTGATAAAAATTGAGGCGTGCGATCAGCGATCGCTAGTTAACTCGCGCTAAATTGATTAAAATAAATTTGAATCTAAAGTCGTAATCCTTAAAATTTAATTTGGAAATTATAAAACTTTCAAAATTTGGTCAATATTACTCTATAAGAAAGGAATACCAAAATTTCTCAATCCCGAAAACAAGTTGAAGATAAAGATGCAAAATTTGGGAATCATCAATTTAGGATGTGCAATAGGTAACCCTGTTTGCAACTATCTGAAAATATGACCTTTGCGAGCGGCAAAGTCAGGCTTTGCCTGGACAGCTAAGAGTGGGAGAGGAAAGATTCAAGGTTCAATCTACTAGTAAAAGTCATGGCTGATGTTCCTGCCTAAGTACTATGAGTGCGGGATACTCCTCATTTGGGCAATCGCTTACTTGACAGAGATTAGGTATTTATCTTCAGGAGATTTCATGAGAATAGCAGTTGCTAAAGAGATTGAAGTTTGTGAACGTCGTGTGGCATTAATTCCTGATGCCGTTGCCCGATTGGTAAAACAAGGTTTGGAAGTCTGGGTAGAAACAGGTGCAGGAGAGGGAGCTTTTTTCGGCGATTCTGACTATGAAGCAGCAGGAGCCACAATAATCAGCGATACTGCCAAACTATGGGGCGAAGCTGATATTCTGCTGAAAGTCAGCCCACCGCAAGAACGAGAAGATGGACGCTCAGAAATTGAATTACTCCGGGAAGGGGCTGTATTAGTCAGCTTCCTCAATCCCTTGGGAAATCCCGTCGTGGCGCAGCAACTGGCAAATCGGAAAGTCACAGCCTTGAGTATGGAGATGATTCCCCGTACCACCAGGGCGCAAAGTATGGATGCTTTGTCCTCGCAAGCTTCATTAGCAGGTTACAAGGCTGTATTAATTGCCGCAGCAGCATTACCGAAATATTTCCCGATGTTAACCACAGCCGCAGGTACGATCGCTCCAGCGAAAGTATTTATTATGGGTGCTGGTGTAGCCGGATTGCAAGCGATCGCCACCGCTAGACGTTTGGGAGCAGTGGTAGAAGCCTTTGATATCCGTCCCGCCGTTAAAGAAGAGGTGCAAAGCTTAGGGGCAAAATTCGTTGAAGTCAAATTAGAAGAAGAAACCGTCGCCGCAGGTGGTTACGCCAAGGAAATTTCTGAGGCTAGCAAACAACGTACCCAAGAAGTTGTCGCCGAACACGTCAAAAATTCTGATGTTGTAATTACCACCGCCCAAGTTCCTGGGAGACAAGCGCCACGGCTTGTTACAGAAGAAATGGTAGCACAAATGAAACCAGGTTCAGTGATTGTGGATTTGGCTGCTGATCAGGGTGGTAACTGCGCCTGCACCGAACCCGGTAAAGATATTGTGTGGAACGGCGTGACAATTATCGGCCCCATCAATCTCCCATCATCGATGCCAATTCACGCTAGCCAATTGTATGCCAAGAACGTAACTTCGCTGATGCAACTACTAATTAAAGACAAAGCTTTGCAGGTAGACTTTAGCGACGACATCGTTGATGCAGCTTGCGTTACCCACGCTGGTGAAATTCGCAATCAACGAGTGCGGGATGCACTACAAGCTTTGAATACTCAAGAACCGGCGGTTAGTTAGGGACTGGGGGGATGGGGAGATGAACCAGTACACCATGCCCAATGCCCAATGCCCCATGCCCATTTACATTAAGGAGTTTTGATTTCATGACAGAGGCATTACTTGCTGCTTTGTTTGTATTTGTTTTGGCATCTTTTATCGGCTTTGAAGTCATCAACAAAATACCACCGACTCTACACACGCCCTTAATGTCAGGCTCAAACGCGATTTCTGGGATTGCGGTACTTGGAGCAATAGTTGCTGCTGGTGCCAGAGAGACGAATGTATCAGTAATTCTCGGTTTGATTGCTGTGGTATTGGCAACAGTCAACGTTGTGGGTGGTTTTTTAGTCACAGACAGAATGTTGCAAATGTTCAAGAAGAAGGAGATTAAGGCGTGAGCGACTTTTTACCAACTGGCATTCAGCTGACGTACTTAGTCGCTGCATCGTTATTCATTCTGGGCTTGAAAAAGCTGGGATCACCTGCTACAGCTAGGAACGGTAATCTGGTAGCGGCTGTAGGGATGCTGCTGGCGATCGCAGCGACAATGCTGGATCAACATGTGTTGAACTACGAGATGATATTGTTGGGCTTGGCGATTGGATCGGCAATTGGTGCGATCGTTGCCTACAAAGTCCAAATGACCGAAATGCCCCAAATGGTGGGTTTACTCAACGGCTTGGGCGGTGCAGCTTCGGCTTTAGTAGCTGTTGCCGAATTCTGGCGGTTGTTGGATAGTTCTCAGGCGATACCCCTAGATGTCAACATTTCCATACTTTTGGACGTGTTAATCGGTGGTATTACCTTCACAGGTAGTTTTCTAGCCTTTGCCAAATTGCAAGGTTTAATCAGCGGTTCCCCGATTACATTTCCATTCCAGCAACCATTTAACCTCTTACTTCTGGGTGCTTATGTAGTAGGCAGTGTCTATTTAATCATCACACCAGATAGCTTACCCATATTCTTAGGAGTGGTTGGCGTTTCATTGGTGCTGGGCGTGATGTTCGTCATCCCCATTGGTGGCGGCGATATGCCTGTGGTAATCTCGCTGTTGAACTCGTTGTCAGGTGTGGCGGCGGCGGCGGCGGGGTTCGTGGTGATGAACAATATGTTAATCATCGCTGGGGCTTTGGTGGGAGCATCTGGCTTAATCCTCACCGAGATTATGTGTAAGGCGATGAACCGCTCCTTATTTAGTGTGCTGTTCAGCGCTTTTGGTACAGGCTCTAGTTCTGGTGGTGCTGCTGCTAGTGGTGGTGCAACTGATCAAACCGTCCGCAGCATTGATCCTGAAGAAGGCGCGATGATGTTGGGTTATGCCCGTTCTGTGGTAATTGTGCCTGGTTATGGTATGGCAGTTGCCCAAGCGCAACATAGCGTGCGGGAATTGTCAGATCAGTTAGAAAAAATGGGCGTTGATGTCAAGTATGCCATTCACCCCGTTGCTGGGAGAATGCCGGGGCACATGAATGTGTTGCTGGCAGAGGCAAATGTGCCTTATACGCAGTTGTACGACATGGATGATATTAATCCCCAATTTGAGCAAGCGGATGTGGCTTTAGTAATTGGGGCAAATGATGTGGTAAATCCGGCAGCGCGGAGTGATAAAAATAGCCCGATTTATGGTATGCCGATTTTGGAAGTAGATCGGGCGAAGCAGACGATTGTGATTAAGCGCGGGATGAGTACGGGTTTTGCCGGTGTAGATAATGAGTTGTTCTACAAGGATAAAACTACGATGCTTTTTGGTAGCGCTAAGGATATGGTGGCGAAGTTGGTTTCGGAAGTGAAGCAACTTTAAGAGAAACGAACCGCCAAGGCGCAAAGGGCGCGAAGTAAAGAAAGAATTAGAGAGTTTGCTTGCCTTGGGAGTGTGATGCTTCTGGGGCAAGTTTTTTAGTCAAATAAAGTGAGTTTTGCAAATTTCGATTTTGGTGTTTATCTTGCATAAACTATTTATAGCATTCAGCATGACAATTCCTTTGGCTTTACTACGGCGTACATTTTTAATCTACCCCATATTTCTATGGCATAAAAACCAGCATCTGGATTGTCACTTGTCATAGCACGTACTACTTTAATACCTGGACGATCGTATGGCTCACAATATTGTTGGTATTTTTTTAGTAGGGGTTGAGCAGCTTTATCATCTAGAGTAAAAAATTGAATCTCAAAATTGTTTTCTATAAAAGTCTGATCAACAAAATAAGTTATACCGCGAACGATCTTATGACACAAACGTTCTAACTTATCGGCTGATATTGGAATAGATGGATATTCTGGATAGTAAACATTGCTTTGTACTCCAAAATTTGGATGTAAACCTATAGGTGGGATTGCTTCCCATTTAACTATTTCTTTTTTTATCTTCTCTTTTTTTCTTTCTCTTATTCGCTTTTCTGTTCTATCATTTGCATAGTCTGGATCTATTGAACGTAATACTTTATCTGTAATTCCGCTTGAATTTGCATTTTCAGGATCAATACACATACCTAGTCTCAAGAGTAGATCCTCTTCCAATTTGCCATATTGCTCGTTGCATGTTTTGCACGATGGAATTGTCCATCTTTGCAAATTTTCAGGAGTATTATCTGGATACCAAGCAAAGGGAAAAATATGATCTCGTGTTAAATCTTCCACGTTTTGTAAACAATGTACACATCTTCCGGACTTAGGTCGTTTAGCCATTGTTTGCCTTGTTCCAGTTAAAATTTATTGTAGGTGGGGTAGAGCAACAGAGGAATCTAACCTATTGCCTAACAATATTGATGTACCATTGTAGGGGACGTAAATTGTAAATATGATCACTGCCCCCTTGAGATTTTGGTATTATATGGTCAATTTCCCATCCATAAGTAGATTCACGCTTTCCATACTTATATCTATTTATGAATCTTCCAAATTGATCTTTCCGCCAGATCCTTGGATCGCAATTTTGAAGAATAAAACCCTTTTCCCATACTGCTTGAATTTTAGTTAATTTGACTGCATTTTGAGCCGCTTGATACGCCAGTGCCAAGGAATAAGGGTTAGGACTTACACTACCGAACATATTGTGATTTCTCCTTATTAGAGTTAGTTTATAGATTATAGTATATTTGTACTGAAAAATATTGGTAAAAAAAGCGATCGCCTACAAAATCTCTATAGTGCGATCGCCCTCTTCCTTCTTTGCGCCTCTGTGGTTGGTTAAAAAAGCGATCGCCTGAAAAATCTCCACAGTGCGATCGCTCCTTCTCTGTGTTCTCTGCGCCTCTCGGGTTCGTTAAAAAGGCGATCGCCTGAAAAATCTCCACAGTGCGTAGGCAAAGCCCGCCGCAGGCATCGCTCTCTTCTTCCTCTGTGGTTCGTTAAAAAAGGCGATCGCTAAGATATTGGGTGAGAAATATTTAAGACAACAGCTAATGCTTGAGAAATAAGTTGCATTTCTGAGTCGGAGAGTTGACCTAGTTTTCTCACTAATCTTGTTTCTGAAACTGAACGTATTTGAAAAGTATCTACACCAGAAACTTTGGCTAAACTGTTCTCTGTGCTTGGTTCCAGCCGTACTATCCAAGGTCTAACAGCATATCTTTCTTTCCAATCTGTAACTGGGACAATAACCTTCAAAGGCAAAATCCCAATAGCATCATCATTGACTATAATACAAGGACGTTTTTTGCTAATTTCTGTCCCTACTGTTGGATCTAAATTAACTAACCAGACTTCACCTCTGTACATAATTCCCTGAGTTGTGGAAGTCTTCATCTGGATAGTCGCAAAAATCTTCTCCCTCTAAGTCAGAGAATATATCTAATTCACTACCAGGTGCATAATCTACAATCGCTGTGATGGCGGCTAGTGTTAATTGGTGTTTTTGTTGATCTTTGGTGAGTGAGTGTTTTTCTTGAAGAACCAATTGCAGGGCTGATTCAGCTATCTTTAGGCGATCGCTTATGCTCAGGTTTGGGAGTGCTTGGAGAATTTCTTTAGTTTCCATATTAATTCATAGAGCAATTTATATTACTAATTGTAGTGAAATTATGATCGGCGATCGCCTGAAAAATCTCCACAGTGGGATCGCCTCTTCTATTCTTCTGCACCAAACGCAGCAAAATATTAGTATCCACCAAATAGCTCATAACATTTCATCTTCTCTGGTGTAAATACTCTCTTGACTAATCGCTGCATCTGAAAGTGCTGGTGCTAAATAAAAAGCAGGGCTATTTATTAAATCTGTTAATATAGCTTCCCATTCTTCCTGAGTTGATACTTGATAAAAACATTTTTCTTCATGGCTGGTTAAACTATCTTCAATCAGAGATGCAATATAAGCTTCTACCGATAAACCTTGTGCAGCAGCTTCAGCAATGAGACGAGCGTCTATTTCTGGTTTCAATTGTAGCTGTATGGTCATTTTTTGTTTCCTATGAGTGCTTTTAAATATTTAATAAAACTAGATAGATACTGGGTATTCACTCTCTTTCTAATTCGGCTAATGCTTCATTAATATTTAATGGTGTTTCTTGTTGTACTTCCTTGATTGCTAATATCAATCCTTCATCTTCTCTCGCTTCTAATAAGCGTAGATAGTCTTGGAAATCTATAATTACTTTACGAATGTTACCTTGAGTATCTGTGATTAATTCTTCAGCAAATGGGTATTGATTGGTTTTCATTTGGGTATTAGTGTTTGTAATCATAGAGAATTTGATTACCTTTACATAGTACAAGTATAGAAGATTTGGAGTAGGCGATCGCTTCGCTGCGACTTTGCGCGAAACAAAAAACGTAGGTATTGACGTAGCCTTTTTGCTGCTCTCTTCCTCTGTGTCCTCTGCGTCTTCTCTGCGAGACGCTGCGCGATGGCGGTTCGTTAAACCTACTTCATTAAAAATGCGTTCCCCCTGGACTCATCTTGAAGTATCGCATTCCCCATTTGCGGTAAGTGCGATATCTTGGGATTAATTAAGCGTCTAAACCTGATAATGCCAAAGAAAATCAGGGAACTCAAACAAATGTTGGTAAGAGCGAATTTTACAGAAATCCCAGGTAAAGGAAGTCATACAAACTGGATACATCCTTTATATGCGGGAAAACTCACGGTTTCTGGTAAAGACAGTTCAGACGCAAAACGCTATCAAGAGAAAGACGTTCAACAAGCAATTCAAGAAGTAGAAGAAAAACAGAGGAAGAATGAAGAAGATGAGCAAATTTAAATATCAAATGCTAATTCAATGGTCTGATGAAGACAACTGCTTTTTAGTCGGGTTTCCCGATTTCCCTGGACAGCCTTTTCGGACGCATGGCGATACTTATGAGGAAGCTGTTGCCAATGGTACGCAAGCATTGGAGTCACTGATAATGGCTTATGAAGCCACTGGGGAAGCACTTCCAAAACCGACCGTTTGTAAGGTCGCTTAAATGGGTAGTGCGTTGACAAAGTAACTCGCTTATTTTGTATTGCCTAACCTGATTTTATCAGCTAGGCGATCGCCAAATCTCCACAGTGCGTAGGCGTTGGCGTAGCCTCTCCAAGAGAAGCCCGCACAACGGCCGTACTCAGTGATCACCTCAGGTATCGCTAAGATATTGGGTGATAAATATTTAAGTGGGTAACTGAACAAACTGACCTGAACGAAACAGCAGTAACTCATGCCAAACAAAGCTTTGAGGATGCAGAATCTGATTAGATTCAAAGCTATGGAATGCAAAAGATATGAAGACCAGTTGTGCAAGGAATTAAAATTTCATGAAGATGACTCAGGAATTAAAGATGTGATGAAGGTTACTAAGTAAGACTTGAGTATTCAGGGTCTATGTGATTTTATGGAAATAAGAAATACGTCACACAAGTATCGCTGACTGAATGAACGTCCAATATGAATTAGCTAGCTGCAAAATTTAATACTACTTATTGAAGACTATTTAATGGTCTGCTTATTTATGCCGTGCTGTACTAGTTTTTAGGGAAATAGTTTTAGGAGTTTTCCTGGTATGTAAGTACTTTCTAAGCTATAGCACATAAATAACAGTAAAAAGTGTGGGCAAAAGAGTCTTTATTCAGCTCAACATTGCTTGCTATTCTCAATATCTTCACAAAAAAGATAGATGTAAATTTTACACAAATCACACAATTAAACTGTGTGATTCAATATTAGTAAAAAGGTATAATTACTTTCAATTACTTAGATATCTGCTCCCTTCTATACTTGTAAATAGCAACTACACCTTGACAGGAAAGACTAAAGATATCGTGTGGTTTTACGAGATTAAAATTTGATGTTTATGAGTTTAATGTAATTAAGATTATGTCCACTGCAAACTTGTCTGTTCTCTCGATTGATGGTCTGTTGGAACGTCTTCAAAGTCGCTCAAAGCTTCATGCTGGTTATCCTTATAATCTAGCATTTGATTCTCACCGTGTATTACCGCTTTTAAAATACACACTTAATAATTTAGGTGATGCATACGTAGAAGGTAATTATGGAATCAATACCAAAGATTTTGAGCGAGAAATAATTAGTTTTTTTGCAGATATTTATCATCTCGAAAAAGATGATGCTTGGGGATATGTAACATCCTGTGGCACTGAAGGAAACCTTTATGGTATTTTGATGGGGCGTGAGTTATATCCAGATGGAATTCTTTATGGTTCAGCTGATTGTCACTATTCAGTGGTAAAAGCTGCAAGGATGTTTCGCATACCATTTGTAGAAATAAAAAGTCAGATTCATGGGGAAATAGATTATTCTTCGTTGCATGAAGCTCTCGATAAGAATAGGGATAAACCTGCAATTATTAATGTAAACGTGGGAACTACAATTACAGGTGCAGTGGACGATATTAGTAAAGTAGTAGCAATACTTTCTGAACTAAATATAAGTCAGTTTCATATTCATGTAGATGGAGCTTTAGGAGGAATGCTAATTCCTTATATGGAAGAAGCTACTCCTCTAGATTTCTCTCGATATCCAATTGGTTCCATAGCAGTTAGTGGTCATAAATTTATCGGTTCTCCAGTCCCTTGTGGAGTAGTGCTAGCACGGAAAGAAAAAGTACAATCCTTTGATATTGAATATCTTGGCTCAAGGGATACAACAATTACAGGCAGTAGGAATGGATTAACACCAGTCATTCTCTGGGATGCTATTAAACAGCGAAAACATCTCTTTAAAGAGGAAGTATTAAACTGTCGGAGGTTAGCAGAATATTTCTGGAATAAAATTGCTGAATCAAGAAAGTTTGCACTGATTAATCCTTTCTCCACTACGGTTGTATTTGAGCGTCCAGAGAAGTTCATTGAGAAACGATGGCAACTAGCTTGTTATGGCAAAATTGCTCATATTGTAGTTATGCAGAATCATAATCAAGCAATATTAGAACAGCTTTTGCAAGAGCTAGGTGTGATGAATACATAGAGGGTGTTTGAAAAGTCGCTCAGGTGGTAAAAAAGCTCCAAAATTTTTGTAGTATTCATGTAATGCTTCTGATCCCGGTTTTCAATTAATTTGGTCGGATGTTAGTACTTCTGCCTTGCCGAAATGCTTGATTTTCATAGGCTTCGGGCAATCAAAATTTTGCACGAGAAAATCAACCCATCACCCCTTTCATTGCCTAAAGCTTACCCAAAAATGATTATTTTTGGGAATGTTTGAACTAGAGGAGTCAAGTAAAGTTTGGTATTAAAACAAATGCATATGGGTAGATATAGCGAAGATGCCATCAGGGGTAATATTGTCTCAAAAGCTTACTAGATAAGCTTTTGATGCTATGAAAAAATATTTTTTATTGGCATTTTCAGACACTATGTATATTGGGGTAAAATACCTGTTTTGGACTAAACATTATGTCAATAGGGTTTGAGATGCGCTAACCCTGTGAGTTTTTATCCCTTCAACACTTACTAATCAATTCCATAATTTTCTCAAACTGAAAATCATGAGCGAAATTCTTGATAAAATTTCGCAGTGCAGCATTTTCAGAAGGGATTTGCTCAATCAATTCTAAAATCAGGTCATCACTGCATTGGGCTGCGGCAGTGTACACCTGTTTCATCCATTCAGGCGACATTTCAGATAATAGAGTCACTAAATCCGTAAGCGTCAACATTGATTCTATTTTCTGTTGGCTTGCATCTGCTATCTGATAGCTTTCTTCTTGATAAATATATTTAACTCCTAAATATTCGCTCAATTTCTCTAGTAATTGTTCCTCGCGGAAGGGCTTGTTAATATAATCATCACAACCCGCTTTGATCATTGCCTCTCGCTGTTCCTCAAAGGCATTAGCAGTTAAGGCGATGATAATGGTCTTGCGATTTGGGATTTGGGTTTCTTCTCTAGCTTTAATAACTTTTGTGGCTTCATAGCCGTCCATAATCGGCATCCGCATATCCATTAAGATTAGGTGTGGTTGCCATTTCTGCCAAAATGCGATCGCTTCAGTGCCATTTGTTGCTTCCTGGACTGCAAAACCAATAGATGTCAGAATTTTGATTAGCACTAAACGGCTGTCTGTGGAGTCATCAACCACCAAAATGCGGTATTCGCTTTGATCGGGCGCTAAACTCAGAACTTGCCGTCTAATTTGCTTGATCTGGATTTCGCTAGCTGTGGCTAGACCAATTTGAATATCAAAAGCAAATTTACTTCCCTCGCCAATAATGCTGGAGACGCTAATATTTCCCCCCATTAATTGTACATATTTGCGACTAATTGCTAAACCTAGTCCTGTTCCCTGTTGCGATTTCCTTCCGGTTTCAGTTTGCCCAAAAGCTTCAAACAACAAGTCAATTTCTTGTGAGGCAATACCGCAACCAGTGTCTTGTACCTCGAAGAAGAGATGAGGAGGATGAGGTAAAATTTTCTCCTCCATCTCCCCCATCCCTACGCGTAGCATCACTCTCCCAGTATCGGTAAATTTGATTGCATTTCCCAAGAGGTTAAGCAAGACTTGACGCAGTTTACTTTCGTCAGCTTGAACGTATTGGGGGAGGTAAGATTTATATTCAAAGACCAATTCTAATCCTTTGGAGGTGGCGCGGAAGCGCAACATCTCTTCGAGGTTTTCCAAGAGACGAATTAAGTCAAAACTGTTGAGATTTAATGTTATTCTGCCAGCTTCGATTTTAGACATTTCCAAAATGTCATTAATTAAGTTAAGGAGATGTTCGCCAGCACGATTGATGATTGTTAGATTTTGCTGATGTTCTGTAGATAAAGCACGATCATGGTTCATGACTTGGGTAAAACCGAGGATAGCGTTGAGTGGGGTACGTAATTCGTGGCTCATGTTGGCAAGGAATTCGCTTTTGGCGCGGTTGGCAGCATCAGCAATGATCACAGCTTCTTGCAATGCTTGTGACTGCGTTTGGGTTTGCGCTAGCAATTGTGCCTGCTGAAAAGCAACACCCAACTGATTGCCAATTTGAACTACGATATTGACTTCTTCTGCTTTCCATTGACGGGGAGCGGAATTTTGATAACTCGCTAGTAATCCCCAAAGCTGACTACCATATAAAATGGGGACAATAATGTAGGCTTTAGCCTGAAAGCGCTCTAAGAAATTGACATAAGAAGGATGAAATCCAGCGTTGTAAATGTCTGGGACACAGAGGAAACTTGCACCTGGGGTTGCTTGCAGATCAGGATCTTGCACCTGGTTTTCCGCGCTAGCCAAAATTTTTGCTAGGCAACGGCCGTCTTGGAAGACACCTTGTGTAAGATTGGGATCATTGTTGTGTTCTTCAATCAGAGAAATCCAACCATTACCTACCGACTCGGAGAGAAATTCGCCACTCCACTGGGGATTAAAACGATAAACAACAACCCGATCGCAATTGAGTACTTGCCGTAATTCTTGGGTTGTAGCCGCAAATATCGTCTCTAAATCCAGTGTTTGGCGCATCCTTTGAATTACTTGGGCGATCGCTCTTTCCCGTTCTGCACTCTCACGCAAGGCTTCTTCTGCCAATTTTCTCTCGGTAATATCTGTAATTGTACCGATGTAACCTTTAATTTCTCCATCATCTCCAAATTCTGGCAAAGCTTGAGCAATTACCCAGACGACCATACTATCATCATGCAAGAAACGATGTTCGTACTTATACATTATTTTAGCGTCTCTTGCTTGATTCCATGCCAACAATAGCTGCTCGCGGTCGTCTGGATGTACGGCATTTACCCAACCTGTTCCCAGAGACTCTTCTAAACTGCATCCAGTAATCTCACTCCAGCGTTGATTAAAATATAAGACATTGCCATCTATATCTGCGTGAAATATACAAGCTGGTGAGGCTTCTGCTAGAAGTTGATATCGCTGTTGACCTGACTGCAAAGCTAATTCTGCTAATTTGCGATCGTTAATGTCTGCCCAATAACCAACGCATTCTATAGGGTAATCAGCTTCGTCACGGATTAACCTCATCTTTTCGTAAAACCAGTGATAAGTTCCGTCAGCGTGTAACCACCGATATTCGTAGGAGATGTACTCGTGTTCAACAAGCTCGTTAAATTTTTCTGAGATCAGTTCAATATCTTGGGGGTGGACGTGCTGGAGCCAGAAACTGGAATCTTCGATAAATTCCCGCGCTTCGTAGCCCACCATTCCTTTAATATTCTCACTGATAAAGGTAGTGCTAAAATCTTCTGATGTTTTGCTGCTATAAATGACTACAGGGCTAGAGGTGAGCAGATATTGTAGGCGTTCGTTGGCTAAACGCAATTCTTGTTCGACACGTTTGCGTTCGCGTAGCGCGGCTTGCCGTTCGCGCAGCGCTGCTTGCAGTTCGCTAATTTCTACTAAAACAGTGCCTATACCAGAGGGGCGATCGTCCTCACCAGGGATCGGAAAATAAGAAGCTAGGAAGTGGCGGATAATATCTGGTTGTTTAATTGATGCGGCGCTTAATTCTTGATTGAGAATGGGTTGACCAGTCAACAGAACCTGTTGATAGATTGGTTCCATTCGGGGGGCGATGTGGGGTAAGACTTCATAGATCGTCTTGCCAATATGATCTTGCTGAGGTAGTCCATTAATCTCCGCCAGCAGTTGGTTGATTTGCACAAACCGCAGCTGCTTATCTACAATGTTCATGCCGACGGGAGCACTGCTAAAAAAGGCATTCAGGCGAGCTTCTCTGAGTGCTAATTCTTGTTCTAGAGTTTTGCGCTCAATTAATCCACCTAACTGAGCAGCAACAGCACTTACTAGCAAAAGCAAACGTCTATCTACCAATACTGAGCTACGTTTAAAAAACACTAAAACAGCTAATACTTGGTTTCCAGCCAGTATGGGAACACCAAAACTAGCTTTTAATCCTACTTTGGCAGCTTGTGGCGATCGCAAAAAAACTGGCTCTGTAACTTCGGAAACATCTTCTATCCATTCTGGTTTCTGGCTTTGCCAAACTCTTCCTGGTAGTCCCAATCCCAGAGCAAATTTCACAGTTTGGCTTTGGCGGCAGAATTCTGCTAAACTGCTCTCTTCACCGTACCAACTCAGACTGTGTTCTAAAACAGTACCATCTTCATTAGGTATCCATGCTTCACCAAAATTCCAGCCAATGGTTTGACAAATTAAGCGCAAGACCACTGCTAAAGCGCTATTGACATCACTGGCGCGCGCGATCGCTTGGGTTGTCAACAGTAGCAAACGGCTTTCATTTTCTGCCTGCTTGCGTTCAGTAATGTCTTTCGCTGTGCCCAGTACGTACCATTGTCCATCAATCTCGATCATTTCCGCACTAAATAGTGTCGTCCTAATTTCTCCTGTGGAAGTGCAGACATCAACCTCATAGTTGCGGATGGCTTTAGTTTGTTGCAGCCTGTGGGCGAGGAAATTATATTCTTCTGGATTCGCCCAAATATTCAATTCTTCATCGGTGTGATCGATGACCTGAGAACGAGAATAACCAAAAAACCGACAAAAGCTGTCGTTAACTTCGATGTAGCGTTTGTTGTGAACAGTAATTAAGGCAATTGGATCAGGAGATGACCGAAAAGCTGATGCTAACTTTTTTTCAGAAGCCCGTCGCGCTGCTTCTGCGCGTTGGCGTTCTTTTGCCTCCAAGACCAAGGATGTTAAATTGCCCAGAGAGCGAGCGAAATTTTGGTCTTCTAGCGTCCAATGATGAGTAACTCCCACTGCCTCCATACATAAAACTCCTACGGTCTTGCCCTCCAGCCTAATAGGTGTATCGAGTATAGAAGTAATGTTTAATCTTGAGTAAGATGCAGAAAATTCTCTAGTTCTGGGATCGCTATGGGCATCATCTGCGGCGATTAGTTGGTCTTGGTGCAAAGCTGTAAAATAAGCTGGATAGTCTGCCTCTGCCAAGAAAAGTCCTTCACTATGTTGATTACGGCTGGCCTCAAATAGGTCAAAACACTCGATTTTCGCGCCTGTTTCGTCATACAGCCAGATACTGGTTCGTTCCACCCCAATATTTTTCACAGCTGTTTCTGTGATTTTACTCAAAGCTGCTTTCACATCACCCTGATAAAGCGTCTGATTTTGTGCCAGTTGGGTTAGCACTAGGTTATGCTTGTAAAGCTTAATCGCGCTTTCTCGGAGTAATTTTTCTACTCCGCGACGCTGCGTAATATTACTAGCAGTACCTGTCATACCTATAACCAGATTGTCTTCGTTGCGTAAGGCGATCGCATTAAACATTAGATAAAGTAAAGTACCATCTTTAGCGACACAGGTAGTTTCATGCTGAAAGATCGGCTTTCCCTGAAAAACACGCTCAAAGGCTACTTTATCTTGAGCAACTTGTATCGGCCAGATGAAATCAGTCAAGGTACGCCCGATCATTTCCTGGGGTTCGTAGCCATAAATCTGCTTGACTGCCGGGTTGACAAAGGTAATTAGTCCATCAATATCCACCGACCAGATCATATCCTGGGATGTCTCCACAAGGTGGCGATATTGACTTTCACTCTTCTTCAAGGCGGCTTCGACTAAAAGGCGTTCGCCCTTGCCGTTGGCTGTGCGATCGCTTTGGTAAAATTCTCTACAAGAGGGTGTGCCAAGGCTAACAGGAATTTCTTTGAAAATCTCTTCTAATTGTTTGTTCCGAATATTTAACTCAATCGCAACCCGTTGACGCTCTTTAATCTCTTGTTGCAGTTGGGAATTTTGTTCTTTTAACTGTTTTTTCAGCCTTTGGAGAGTGAGTTGGTTTTGGACGCGTAATAAAACTTCTTTAGTTTGGAATGGTTGAGTAATATAGTCAATATCGCCTAAATCAAAAACATTTACTTCTTCAGATAACTCATCTAAAACACCGAAAAAAATGATCGGAATCTCTTGAGTTTTCTGGTTAGCTTTCAAATGTTGACAAACTTCATAACCATCCATCTCTGACATAAGAACGTCTAGCAAAATCAGATCAGGGGGAGAAGCCAGTGCCGTATTGATTGCCAATGGTCCAGAAATGGCACTTTGCACCTGATAAGCTTGGTGTTGAAGGATGTCTGATAAAAAATGTAAATTCTCTAGCTTATCATCAACTAATAAAATTTTTATTTTTTGAGCATTCATATCAATTACTAAGTTACAGGAATAAATTATTAAATAAAACTGAACATGAAATCAGAAAGCAAAACTCTGTTACAAGATTGTAAATAAAATTATCGTCTCTTACCACCATACTTCAGCGCCGGGTGTAGGGAAAAGTTGCAGGTCAAGCAGAACAACTGGTTAATACTGCCAAATCTCTGTAACGCCAGATCGGAATACAAAGATACAACAAAGCGGACATCGCCCATACACCCTGCTGATTCGATCAGATTGGTAATGGCATCAACTCCCCAGCCATTAATATCATGTCCGGTAAATTAGTTGTGATTCCTGCGTGACATCTCAAGAGCAGCCCCTCACCTATTCGGGCTACGGTGTACACACAAGTCTTTCTCAATGCAATTTACAGTTAAGTCTCATAGCCCCTGAGATACCTCACCTGCTTTTGCTACGCAAAACCTGTCCCTCTCCTTACTAATTGGATACGGTAAATCTAACCTATGTCTGTACGGTTTACCCAACTGGATTTACATTTTTATTGTATTAAATTACTTACTAGAGAGAAGAAACAAAGCAAATAAAGCTCCTCTCAAAAAAACTAGAGGTTCGATAATTGCTTAAATATCTGAAACCTCTAAATACCTCTAAAACTTTGTTTGATTACCCAAACTTGAATTAGAAAGTTAAGGAGAGATTGAGATATGGCATTAATTCGTTGGGAACCATTCCGTGAAATGGAGATTCTGCGTCGTCAAATGGATCAACTATTCTCTGATATTACAGCAGCCGAGCGCGGTAACTCCGAGATTTATCCATCACCGAGAACAGCGTGGGTTCCTGCTGTTGAATTATCTGACAATGGTTCCGAGTTGCTATTAAAAGTTGAGATTCCAGGCGTAGAAGCTAAAGACCTGGATGTTCAAGTTACTCAAGATGCAGTTTCGATTGCTGGTGAACATCGTTACGAAAAACATTCCCAATCTAACGCTAAAGTTCATTCTGAATTCCGGTATGGCAACTTTACTAGAGTAATTCCTCTACCAACCAAAGTTCACAATCAACAAGTTAAGGCAGACATGAAAGATGGGATTTTAATTTTGACTTTACCCAAATTGGAGCAAGAGCAGAGCAAGGTATTCAAAGTTAATTTAGGCCAATCTGAAAGTGCTACAGCTTCTATAGAAGCTGGCAATGCTAACACACAATCCGACATTACATCACAATAAAGCGTTCAAACTTCTGAGAAGGTGTTCTATTTTCTGATTTAATGGTTCCTATGTCTTTGAAATAGGTCAATTTTGATCGAAACCCCAGCTAAACTCATCGGCTGGGGTTTTATTGCTTTTTTTTACTTACCACTGTTTCGGTAAATTCCGGGAGAGGGTGCTATTCCTCTTGCACATCAACCCAGATACTACCTTCTTCCACACGAATCGGAAATACTGGCAGTACCTTTGGTTGTGAAACCAACGAGAGTAATTTACCTACACCAGGTGGCCAGGAACACCAGTCTTGTACATCACCAGTCCGCAGGTCAAAAGCACTGTGATGGAAGGAACAAACAATTGTCCCACTTTCAGTGATTTTCCCACTTTTCAGTGGTAATTTCATGTGAGGACAGGTGTTATCTACAGCATAAAGCTGACTTTGGTGATTCAAAAGCAGAATTTTCCGATTACCAACTTTCACGACTTCTCGCGCACCTGGGGAAAGTGCTTCGACTGCAAGAACTTTAGTCCAACTCATTAGGTTCTCCTCTCCTAATATATCTGCTTTCAGTTTCCCGCAATTGTGACCCGTGCGATCGCCTTTCAGTTGTGGCGAGTGGGGAAGGATAAAGTCAGTAGCTCACAAACTTTTCCCGAAAGAGCGGCCGCTGGTGAAAGGCGGAAACTATAAAATATTACATAAAAGCAACTTTATACACTGAATAAACTGATTTCTGGGTAAACTAAAGAGAGCGCTTCCTGTCCCAGCATCATCGGGATTGTGGCTGATAACAGACAATTTTGAGCGATATAAAAAATGATTAAGACAAGTTACGAATTTGACCAGTCTATCCTCCCCGCAGGATCTTCATTAAAGACTAATATTCTGCTACGTTTTCGTGTTGACATAGCTGAATCTCCCCGACGTCACCTTAACCTTTCTCTTGTAATTGACCGTTCCGGCTCTATGGCAGGCGCTCCCTTGCATCATGCACTCAAAGCCGCTGAGTCTGTCGTAGATCAACTTGAGCCAGATGACATTCTCTCAGTAGTTATTTACGACGATGAAGTGGACAGCGTTGTGCCACCCCAGGCTGTAACTAACAAGGCCGCACTAAAAAATTCTATCCGCAAGGTTAGAGCCGGTGGGATTACCAACTTATCGGGGGGATGGCTCAAAGGCTGTGAACATGTGAAGACGCGACTTGATCCGCAAAAAATAAATCGTGTTCTCCTGCTTACCGATGGTCATGCCAATATGGGCATTCAAGACCCCAAAATACTTACAGCGACATCGGGGCAAAAAGCTGAGGAAGGCATTATCACAACTACGTTAGGTTTTGCTCAGGGTTTCAATGAAGACCTGCTGATTGGTATGGCAAGAGCCGCCACGGGCAACTTCTACTTCATTCAGAGCATCGACGAAGCAACGGAAGTGTTTAGTATTGAGCTAGACAGTCTCAGAGCAGTAGTGGGACAGAACCTCAAGGTGACACTTGAGTTAGCTGACGGTATCAGCCTTGTTGATACCTTAAGTCTTGCTAAACTTAGCCAGAATGACGCTTCTCAAGCTGTCCTCACCTTGGGAGAACTTTACGAGGGCGAAGACAAACTTCTCGGTTTGAGTTTGGTGATATCAAGCGCTCAAATTGGGGAGTTACCTGTGATGAAACTACATTACAGCGCCGATGTTGTGCAAGATGACGTTATTCAAAGCGTGTCAGGCACAGTAGATATCGTCGCCAAAGTGGGCACCGTTGAGGAAGCAGCTTTTGCTTCTACGAGCCAGATCATTCTGGAACTGAGTCGCCTGACGATCGCTAAGGCCAAAGAAACTGGACTCAATCTAGCTGAACATGGCAAGCATCAGGAAGCTGAAGAAACCCTCCGGGCGCTTGTGAAAGATTTGCGGGATAAAGGGTTGAGCGAGAATTTTGAAATTGCTGAAGAGATTGATCAGCTTGAGTATTTTGCAGGTCGGATCGCCCAAAAAGCTCTAGGCAATGCCGGACGTAAAGAGATGCGGGATCAATCTTACCAGACGATGACGCGCAATCGCAGCGATCTGGTGGGTCGAGGTGTCACTGCTGGCGATGAAGTGTACGCGATACCGATTGTCAATCAAGTCGGTTCGGGTGTTGAATTGTATTGCGTTCGTGAAGGGGGTAAACTGCGGGTCAAAGTCATGTCCGAAGGCTACGATTCAACCAAGAACATCCAGTTTCCTCGGGCGATTCGTGCCGAGGGGGCACGCTATGTTATTGAAGGACTGGAACTCTCAAGCGATGGCACTTTCTACCGTGTACGTGGTAAAATCACCCGTTTTACTCAACCTGGTGAAGCAGATATCTTCGTTGCCCCTAGACAATCGAATCTAACTAACACAGGCAAAGCTTCCAAAGGCCCTGCTAGTGCCGCCGATCTGACCACAACTGACAGTGTAGGGGACAGCATTTTAGTTCAGTGTGTCAAAGATGGCAGCAAGCTACGTGCTAGGGTAGTTTCAGACGGATATGAACCGGATTGGAATATGCGTTTTCCGCGATCGGTTCGCGAGGAAGGAATGCTTTACCTCGTTGATGAAGTCAAAACAGCACCTGATGGCAAGTCCTATATTGCCTGTGGTGAAATTAAGCGATTTGTGCAACCCACTTCTAGCAATTGAGTAGCCGCTCTCTGAAACTTACTCAATTCTACTTTGAGAGTCTTGAGGTTCAGTTTCTAGCTTGGAGCATGGGAGCGGTGAGCCATCACTAGACTTGCACGATTGAGCTATCCGTGCGTAGTTTAAAATGTTGCGACTAGCATTTAAATCGCGGTCGATAGACAGGTTACAAGCAAAACACTCATAAACTCTTTGATTTAAAGGCATAGATTGTTTAGCGTCACAACCAGAGCAAAGCTGACTGGATGGAAACCATCTATCAACCAAACAGAGTTTAGATCCGTACCAAACGGTCTTATATTCTAGTTGGCGCTTAAATTCAGAAAAACCACAATCACTAATAGCATAAAAATCAGTTCACTGCCAAATCGAAGTAATCTATCTTTGTGAGTTAGTACGAGTCGCTCAACTTGGTTGTCAGTAATAAGTCTAATTAATCTTTTTAAACCACGCTTACTATAATTCAACCCAGAGCCGAAATCATCAATAATTTGGAACTGCCAACCATTAGTAGAACAAAATAGTTCTAATTATTATAGGTCATTGCGTGAGTAAGTTTAGAAAGAATTAGATAATTATTTTGTTGCTGTACTCATCCCTTTCAAAGTGACTCATAAAATCTTTGCTTTCCTGCTCTAATAAACTTACTCAAAATTGCCCAAAAATTTTACCCACCTTGAAAGGGTTAGTCCTAATTACGCCTCGATCGCAGGGTTATAATCATCTGGGTTATTAAAACCTGCAATCCAGGCGGCTGCCTGATGGCAATTTCGCATCTGAGGGGGAACGCGCAGGATGTGAATATGTCCTGTGGATGGACAGGTAACTTTCAAGACCATAAGCGGCTCGTCATCCTCAAAAGGAATGTAGACTAGTTGACGTTCTCCACCAGAATCTCGATCGCGATCGCGGATCAACCCTCCCGCTTGCTGCAAAAATGTCTCGTATCCCAGACGTTCAATCAGCACACGCCGCAACTCAACATTCTCTATATTCAGGATATCCGGCCCAGTTATGGACTGGGATTCAAAGGCAATCTTATCCGTCGCCTGCACGCCTCGCCAGCGCAAGAGAAAACCATGCCCCGCAGATAAACTGGTAATCCCACTTCCGGCCAACTCGATCCAATAAGTGACGTGGAGTCCTTGGGGAAGGGTAGTGAGGTTTACACAGTCGCTGATATCAATACTTTCACAGGTGAGATTTTCAGGTAGATTGTAAAGATCCAACGCACGACTTAAATCTAGATGACCCAAAACGCGCATACGATCCCAGGCGCGATGCTCAAGGATAAGTTTTCGAGCAAGTTCAGCCGATACAGGCTCGTGGCTTTCCTTTGGGCGCTGCTTAACTGGTTTATTCGGCACACGTCCTTTCGACATGATCTTCAGCATTAGTCCATCACCTCCACGTAAGTATCAGGGCGATATTCACGTTGTCTCCAGACGCGGTATAGACCTTGGGGTAATTCAATCGCCCGATGTTCTTCATGAACTAAAGTGGCACTTGCTTCTTTAACTTCAACAAAAAGGTCACTACCATGTACCCACAACTGAACAGCATTGGATTGCTGAATGCGATGGCTGTGTCCTGTGATTTCACCATGAGCCAGAGTAGCACCTACACGCCTTTGAGTACCGACAGGTAAGTTAGCAATACGTCTGATTAGAACGTCGCCATGTCTGTACAGAACACTAGCTTGGTTAGCTTGGGAGTTATTACTGTCGTTAAACATCTTGTCATCATCTAATACTTAGTAGTTAATGTAACGTATATGTTACGGTTCATATAGTGTTCGTCTAATTTACCCACCTGGCGCGACCTTCCAGCAAGGTTGATCGCCTTGGGTGTTTTCCAGTTCACGTCAAGACTTAATTTTTGCCAAGAATTTTTTCTATTTCCGGAATCGATGGTACAATTATACTACTTAGGCAGAATTCAATGCTCATTTAGTCAAGCGAAGGTGGCGAGTAGCATATTTAATACTGTTCAAAGCGATCGCTTGGCTTTTATGTTAAGAATAACTAAAAGTAAGAGTGGATGTAAGAAATTTATTCAGGCATTATTAAAAAATGCAAACAATTAAACATATCTAGATATTAATTGGCACTACATAGAAAAACCCCCTGTTTTTCAATCAGTACTTTTTGCAGTCAGGAGTAATTATAATGAACAGCTGCGTTTTGATGGCGGAAATTCTTAACGAGCCGCAACTCCGGTATACAGCCGATAATCTGGGAGTCACGGAAATGCTGGTGCAGTTTCCCAATTCCTTGAAACCAGAAGATCCGCCAGCCACCCTGAAAGTTGTCGGCTGGGGGAATTTAGCGACAGAAATTCAGCAAAACTACCACCAAGGCGATCGGGTCATCCTGGTAGGACGTTTAACTATGAATACTGTTGAGCGTCAAGAAGGTTTTAAAGAAAAACGCGCTGAATTGACGGTGCAACAAATTCAATCTGTTGGAGGTAGTTTTAATACTGATCCATTGCCCTCAGCAACCGTAACTCCATCATTTACTGAAACTGCTCCACGACAACCATCTTCAGCATCTCGTCCTCCACAGAAAGACGTTACCACTTACGAGTCACCAGGTCCAGCGCCTACCCCAGCTACAAATCCTGTTGGCGTTACTCCCCAAGTGACAAGTTACGAACCTGTACCCCAACCCACAAATTATGAGCGAACCACTTATCCAGCAGTGAAAGAGGAAGAACCAGATCCAGATGATATTCCCTTCTAAAGTTGGTAGTTGAGCGTGTATTCAATTTGCTCACATACTTAACAACAAGCATTACGATTAGACAATTTCTACAAATAGCCATCCTTTCGGATGTGCTATTTTTTTTGTATATGCCTTGCCATTGAGATAGTAAGATTTTGCGATCGCGTTTACAGCCTGAAAAGATTTTTGTGAAGTTGATAGTAAGCGTTTTGTTCGGGGTATAAGTTTAGATTTGCCCGTTGTCCCCGATGTTTCTTGAAAAAGAATAATTGGCTCTGCTACCAGTTGAGAGAAATTTCCACATGAAGCAATATCTTCGATAACTTCGCGGTAATTTTCATAAGTGGTCAGAGGATATATCCTTTGAAATTCTGCAACCGAATCTATAGCCGCAAAGTTATACTTCTTACCGTATTTTGTATCCTTTTGAAGTTTGAGAATATTTCTGAGAAGCTTTTGTTGGACAGAGACAGCATTAACAGTGTCTTTTTGCAAACTTTTCAGGCTTCTTTTCGCTGCTACTTGCAACAAATAAAGGAGAAAAATATCCGGAATTTTATTGAATATTTTCTCAGCTTGTTCTCGAATCTTTGAGTTTATACGCAGCAATTGTTATGGAAGTCTTGTATCGCCTCAAAGGAAATGAATCACTACTGCTGAATGAGCCAGAATCAGGTATGGGTTATTAAATATTGTATATTATCATTGTTTGCGACCCAAGTCAAGGATGAGGAGCCTGTAGGCGATCGCCCAAAGCGGGGAGTCAGTCTCAATTATTCGGGAGTGCCTTTGTATACTACCCTTTTAGGCTGTTATTTGCTTATTACGTTTCTTAAATAAGCGAACCAACCGAATGGACTATGGCTGTTGCAATAAATGTTGTTAATGGCGATGTCCGAAGTCTCCGGCTTTGCGCTACGCGTCTACACTCACCGTTGCCTGCCATATATTTTAAAATAGCTTAACCTGGTGGGGCTGCTTCTTCAAAGGGACGGATAATCGCAGGGGCTGGTGTAACTTCTGGTTTAAAGATTCCCTGCAATGCTTGTTTCAATGTTTGTGCCATAACAATCCGGTTTTCGTAAGCCACGACTACCCGCACCAAAGTTGGTAGGCTATTCTGTGTCGCTTCTAGATAGATTGGCTCGACATACAGCAGCGATTGCTCAATGGGAATTACTAGTAGATTGCCTTGAATGGCTCTCGAACCCTGGCGATTCCACAGGGAAATTTGCTGGGAAATTACTGGGTCTTGGTTAATCCGCGCCTCGATTTGCTCTGGCCCGTAAACCAGGCGTTCCTTAGGAAAGACATATAGCACTAACCTACCGTAGTTCTTGCCATCCGATCGCGCCGCTAACCAAGCGATTAAATTAGTCCGTTGTTTGGGAGTATAAGGTAGAAGCAGAATAAATTCTTCTCGACGAGAGGCTGCGCCAACAAAGGTTACGGTGGGTAGACTAGTAATCAAATAATACGGCTCTACCGGACGGGGTTCACTGCCATAGATTTCGTTGGGGATTTGCCACTGGTCTTCCCGGTTGTAAAATACTTGGGGATCAGTCATGTGGTAGGTCATCAACCGCTCAGATTGAATTTTGAAAAAGTCCACCGGATACCGGGTATGACTGCGGAGATTTACTGGCATTGTACTGAGCGGTTTGAACATGTTGGGAAATATTGCTGACCAAGTGGCAATTATCGGATCGCTTGGATCGGCAATATAAAACTTAACAGTGCCGTGATAGGCATCAATCACCACTTTGATAGAATTGCGAATGTAGTTGATACCATCGCTACCAGTGTCTGAGTAAGGATAGCGATCGCTCGTCGTATAGGCATCAACAATCCAGTAAAGATAACTGGGATTACTTGAGAAATTTTGATTAGCAGCAGCTACTAAATAGGGGTCGCTGTCAAATTTAAGGAAAGGTGCGATCGCTTGAATTCTTTGCTTGACATTTCGCCGAAGTAGGACTTTTGTCTCTGGCAAAAAGTCCCGCGTCAGTACCATCTGCCAATCTTTCAAATACATCGCAAATAACCAGCGTCGCCATGCTGAACCGATTTCAACGCCACCCAGACCATCGTAAGAGTTATAAACATTGTCACTACCACTAGGGTAATCTAGCTCTCTAACTCTTGTGCCAGTCATAACATAAGTATTAGTAATTTCACCGTAATAAATTCGGGGTTGCCCAATGGGAATGCTTTCACGAATCGCTTTATTGGAAGTTGTGAGGGCGCTACTATCACCGCTAATATCTTTGACAAAATATTCTGGTAGCCCACCCGGCCCTACTGTATTAACTGGACTAACAGTAAACCCGAAACCGTGGGTATAAATAAGGCGGCGATTAACCCATGTTTGAGCTTCCTGTGGTACGGCACTGTAATCTAATTCTCGTGCGGCAATCAGTACCTGTCGCCGTTCTGTTGATTCAACTGGTTCGTGGTTAGGTTCTGCTGGCTTTTGCGGCGCAGATAGTTGGCGTGAAGTTATATCTGTTTTGAGAGTGTAGCGGTCAATATCGGCATCGGGGAACCGATAGTAAGGCCGAATTTGTTGCAGTTGACGGTTAGTTTCTAATAGTGGTCGCTGATCCCACAGGCGAATATTCCGAATTGTCAAGTCATTATTTTGAATATTAGCTTCAGTCAAAGTTCCTTGCGGGTTGAAGGTTCTAGCATCGATCGCCTCTAAATCGAATGCTTGGCGAGTCAAGGCGATAGTACGCTGAATGTAGGGTTGCTCTCGTTGTAACTCATTCGGTTGGACAATTAAATATTGCACCACAGTAGGTAGAACAACGTTAGCTGCTGCAACCAGTACTAGATAAATTCCTAACCCGTAAAATACCAATCGGCGATGCTGAGATTTGGGTTTCCAGAAAAATGTTCGCCAAAGTAGGTAGAAGGCGATCGCTACTGCCAGGATGCACAAGACGGTATAAGCTGGCAACTGGGCTGTCACATCCGTATAGCTGGCACCATAACTTACTCCACGGGTAGAATACACGAGTTCATAGCGACTTTGCCAATAACTTAAAGCTACTACCAGCATCAACAAGCCACCCATACCGAATAAATGACGTTGCTGCTGGGGCGAAAAACCGGGGAAAATTCCCTGACTCAAACTGTCCCCTGACAGGATATAAGTGAGAGTAACGGCGACGAAGCCATACAAACATAATCCCATCAGCCAGAGTTCTAGCAGTTCCCAAAAGGGTAAGGAAAATACGTAAAAGCTGATATCTTGACCAAATAAAGGCTCAGTGCTGTTGAAAAGGGTGGAGTGGAAATATTGCAGCACCTTTGGCCAGTGGCGGAAGAGAATGAATGCAAAAATGGGACTTAACAAAACTGCGATCGCAGTTAGTAAAAATTGAGGATAGATTAAGATTGCGATCGCTACTCCCACAATTAAGCCGAGATACCAGGTTTGAGAGACAATCTGCTTTAAGAGTTGCCAGATTGTCTCCGGTCGGAATAGGGCGGGAATGGGTAGAATACCCTGATTAACTGGAGAATGCCAGTATAAAAGAGCAATTTGACCATAGTGAGCCAGCATCAGCCCGATCAACAAGCTCAGTACCAGAGTTAGGGGTAATAACCAACGCAATCTTAATGGTTTAAAGAGTTGTGGCGCAAGTGTCTGGGTTTCGTTGCGTCTTGGATAATCAGGAGTGAGAAAATTTGTTAATTTACTGTTGAGTTCTGCTGACTCAATCTTTAGAGAATGGGGATATTTTAGCCGTTGTGCGAGAGCCAGGTTTAGCAGTAGATAGGCAGCAGTTATCCCAGCCACCACTACCCACAAAACACCACGAGTCACTATCCTCAACAGAAATACTTGGAGGTAGCCGACTTCCTGAAACCAAAAAATCTCTGCTCCCAGGCGGGAACCCAGATCCAACAGTAGCCACAGCCCCAAGAATACAATTAATAGTTTAAAGCCCAATTTCCAATACATTGATATGTAATTTTACCCCCCTAAAAGGCTTTGGGAAGTCCAGCTTGTTTCAAAACTCCGTTAGCGGTATGGCGTGATTTGATGGTTTCGTCTACAACAAACCGACGATCTGTGATTGGACTGTACCAGATTTCATGATCTCCTTGGCCTTGCCGTTCAAAGTAGCACCCAACTTCTGAAAGCATCTTTTTCAACTCAGGAGTAAACGACGCACCCATCTATGAAGCCACCTTAATCAACTCTTGTCGATGGCTGGTTAACTCAAAGGTGATATAGGACTCATATCTGATTTTTGAACAAGATTTCGGATAAAACCCTGATCAAACGGGATTTTCAGTCTCAGTATGTTTTCAGAAATCAAATCGGATTCCTATAGAACCCACATAGTCAGGAGGGACAATTTTGTTCAGAATGATCAGTTCTGGAATTATTTCTCGCAGCTTTTGCGTCAGAACCTCAATCATAGAAGCTTCTGTTACCAATCCAGGTACGTCATCACTAGTTGCTACCCAAACTTCTGTGTCTGAATCCCAAAATGCTTCAACCTTAAATGTGATTTGTGCTATCATCGAGTGCTTACAACGTAGTTCCAGTTTAGAACATTCGAGTTCTCAGGGTAAGCGTAGACGTACCATTAGATACTAAGCTATGTCTATGACGGGCTACGCCAACGCGAATTCATATTTATGACATAACACACGATTTTAAATCAAAAAAGGATATCAAACAGGAAATCTTGATCATCAGAATTACGTTCCGGGTTTTCTGGATCATCTGCTCAACGCTGGGGATTATTTAAAATATATTGTTGGATATTATCTACAGATTTTTGCTCTCTTCCAATGTGTTCATAAAAATTGCGTTGCCAGATTGATTGTCCTTTGGTCTGCCAAATTATATTAATGCGTTTGCTGACAACGCCTTTATCGCTGCGAATAACTGCCGAAATAGAACCATGTACAGGTTTACCAAATTTTTCTGTGTTGCAGTCAAGATGTTGATTGAGGGCACAACAATGTTGTGCCCCTACGGGTTTGTCGATCATGATTAAGATACCGTGTAGGTGGTTAGGCATGACTACAAAGGTATCTAATTCAATGTGGGGAAAATGATCGGGTATTGTTTGCCAGCAGTTGAAGGCAATATGACCTAAAGAATTTAATTGCATTTCGCCCTTAACCACATTACCAAATAAACATTGCCGCGCTTTGGTGCAAATGGTAATGAAATATGCACCAGGTTGGATGTAATCGTACCTTTTCAAGCGAATAGAATGGCGGTGGTGTATTTGTGGATCATAGGGCATTGATTTTTACATACAGTTACTAGTAATGTGTGTTTATTTTAACTGATAATTTCTATTGCCATTGATCTAAATAACGTAGGGGCACGGCATTGCCGTGCCCTCCTACCCATTTGGCATCTCAACGAGAAATAATATTGTTTTGCACAATGCATATTACATTTGAATGATACTAATTCCTCTACGGAAAATTACAAACAAAATCTTGGCTGCGGTGAACAGTTCTATCAGGGCACAACAATGTTGTGCCCCTACGCAAGATATTTGTGGTAGCTTTAGTTTGCAGATTTGTGAAAATGGGATAGTAAGGTAAATATTTGCCTTTTAATCACCATCATTCACCCTTGGATCTAAGTTGTTGCAGTTCAAAGGTCGAAGTTCCGAGTTCAAAGGTCGAAGTTCCGAGTTCAGAGGTCGAAGTTCCGAGTTCAAAGGTCGAAGTTCCGAGTTCAGAGGTCGAAGTTCCGAGTTCAAAGGTCGGAGTTCCGAGCAAAAAGGTCGAAGTTCCGAGTTCAAAGGTCGGAGTTCCGAGTAAAAAGGTCGAAGTTCCGAGTTCTGAAGGTAAAAACTGGAGTTCTGAGCTTCAAAATTGGAGATTAAAGGTTTATTTTTCCTGTTTTCTTCTGATTAATCCCCTATTTTAACTTCTTCTTTACTCCAGACATATTTACGGCAGACTTCGCAGGCGGCTTTTGCTTCCTCAGTTTGCGGATTAGTGAAGATGGGATGGTAACGCAACCTGTCGCAACAGACTTGCAACCATACACGCCAACCACTCTGCCACAACCGCACTGTGCCGTCACCACCACCACTGACAATTGTTTGCCCATCGGCGCTGATGGCGACAGACCTGACATCACCTTGATGACCGTACAATGGTTCAGCTAAGGCAAGACCTTGGCGGTTCCACAACCGCACTGTGCCATCATTACCGCCACTGACAATCGTCTGCCCATCGGCGCTGATGGCGACAGAATTGACACAATCTTGATGACCATACAATGGTTCAGCTAAGGGAAGACCTTGGCGGTTCCACAACCGCACTGTGCCGTCATGACCGCCACTGACAATCGTCTGCCCATCGGCGCTGATGGCGACAGACCTAAAATCACCCTCATGATCACGTGAGGCAATGGAGACTCTTACCTTATTCACTACCTGATTCAAACTGTTCTGAACTGGTGCAAGAATGTGCTGAGGTAATTTCTCCTGATTCTCACCAATTGTTTGAATTGCCAAAACTAGACTATCTAGGGGTTGGAAAGGCAATAAATTCTCTACCCTTGCGGCTTTCTCTAACAATCGTGATTCAGTGAGTGCCTTTTCTAATGTAGCAATCTGGTGCTGTTCAAAAGCATCGCTGCGTTGGTAAAAATTTTTGGATTGAGGTGATGATAAAAACTCTAGCTGTTGCCAATTTTCCCGCACCTCTGCCAACAATCCCCCCTGGATTAAGTATTTTTCATTCTCCCCTTTGTTCAACCACTCGCGTAAAGCATCTGCTAATCTATCGCTCAACCGCCGCAAATCTCGGTTTTGTTGTCGCCATTGGGCAAACCTCTCCCAACCCTCAATTAAGGCTTCATGCGCTAAATCAATCCAAGCTTTTCCTTGTTCATCTTTCCCAGCTACCAGCAAACGTCCTTTCACCAATCCTTCATCTAGCAATTCACTTAATGCTTGCTGCTGTTTTTGCTCATTACCAGCAATGGTTAACAGTTCAGCTTTTGGTTGGCGCTGTCGCGTGTCCTTTTCTCCCTCTCCCGTTCGCACTAATCGCAGGAAATATTTGCCCAATCCAGTCCTTCTCCTGTTCATTTCGTTCTTGAGTCGGGGAATCCTGCTGATAATCTTCGTAAAGATAAACATTTTCTGCATGAAAATTCAGCGCCCCTGTCAATCCTTGGAAGTTTTCATACTGTTCTAGGGTGAGTTGATGCTTTTGTTGGTCGCGTTTTTCCCAGAGTCTAGTTAAAGCAAACTCCATCAACGGCAAGTATCCCGGTTCTTTACCAACATCTTCTAAAATTTTCAGTACTAGTTTTTCTTCAACACTATGACCTTGAAGTTTAGCTGGTTCGGTTATTGTCTGTTTTAAATCAACTCCAGTGATACGCGGCATCAAAACAAGCTGATTTTCAATCAATTTATTTAAAGAGGGATAGTCTAAACATGGTTCGAGAAAATCCGCTCGCATGGTAATCACAACTTTCAACCGCGAATCGGTCATCTCTACTACCTGAGTTAGCAATTCAATAAATCTCTGCTTGTCTTCAGCAACAGAGACAGTAAATAGTTCCTCAAACTGATCTACTACCAATAAAAATTTTTCTGCACCTGTGAGATGCTCCAGAATTACAGGTAAAGGATTCGGTTCATTAGTAATCAACTCCGAAAGCAATCTTTCTTTTTTCGCCCCTTGGAAAAATGCTTTCAGAACTCCTCTCAATTCCTGCAAAGGCTGAAATCCTGGTTTGATTGGCGGTAAAATTTGCCAGACACTATCATCTAATTCTGGAATCAAACCCGCCTGAACCACGGAAGATTTACCACTCCCGGAAGGGCCAATAATCGGAACAAAGGGCTTTTGTGCCAGTTTCTCCAGAATCTTCCTCACAACCTGCTTGCGCCCAAAGAAAAACTGTTTTTGTTCGGCTTCAAAGGCTTTTAACCCTTGGTAAGGACATTCATCTTTGACTTCAAAGGTTTGAACTTGTCTTTGATTCTTGTGGGTAATTAGAGTAATGGAACGCCCCCAACCCATGCGGATTGGTTCTTGACCACTACTTTTAAGTTCTGTAGCAAGTATATCGAAGAGGCGATCGCCTGTCACTTTTCCATGATCATTAGTGTTCTCTGGTGACAAACCAGCCAGCAAAGCTGTTGTAAAAATACTGTGTTGTACGCTTTTTTTGGCATAGGCTTGTTGAAAACCTCTGCAAGCAGCAATAAAATAGTAATCGCGCTGTGAAATAAAGGCAGTAAAAGTTTTTTCGATGAGATTGCGTTCTAAAAATTCACCGCTGTGACAGCAATCTAACAGCACTACTAGATTACTCAAGTCGGAATCTCTAATTAAATTGTTCAGACTGAGAAGACTAATCCCGCCTGTTTGTTCAATAATTTGGTTGCCTTGAGTGACAATTGTCAAGTCAGAAGTCGCTAGATATGCTTGTTGTGTTCCTAAGCTGTCAGATACGGTGATGCCATGCCCTGTAAAGTAAATTAGCGCTTCGTTTTTAACTGCTTGTTGTTGCAAAAGTGTTTTTAAAGCTTCAGCCAACTTAGTTGTACTAACTTTCCCTTTCAGAACAGCGATATCCTCAAAATCACCATGCGCTTTTAGTACCTGTTCTACCGCTTCTGCATCCGTAGCTGGTTTTGTGAGGTTGGGAAGCTGATTTGTATAATCTGTAATGCCAACTACAAGCGCGTAACGAGCCATCTATACATATTTAAGTTGTCTGTTACAGAATAAGATAACGTAAATACACCTAAAATCTGAGGGCTTGATGTCGAACATAAAACGTTTAGTCTTTGAAGAAGACGGGGAAATCTATACAATTCTGTTCGAGTCAAAGGAAACGCCAACTGTTCCAGAAGTAGTCACACCCGAGGTTGATGAAGATAAAGAATCCTACGGCTGGCGGGAAGAGGCATTTGTCAAGATTGATGAAGTTCACCATCAAATTCGAGCTTATACTAAATATGCCATTGGCGCTTTTAAAAATTTAGGTACTGCTGAAGTTGAAGAGATTACTCTGAAGTTTGGCTTGAAGATAGGCGGAAAAACTGGTATCCCTTATCTAACTGAAGGTTCGGCGGAGAGTAATTTTGAAATTGAGGTGAAGTGTAAGTTTCCTGAGAAGAAGCAAAATTCTAGCACTTGAGATTTTGCTTTAGTAGAGATAAGCTTTATACCTTCAACTCTGCTAGGAATTATGGAAGCGATCGCTCCGACGGGCTACGCCTACGCCTTTGATTGATCATCATTCACCCTTCAATCTCGGATGTTGCAGTTCAAAGCATGAAGTTTTGAGTTCAAAGGGTGAGCGATCGCCTTTCAATAACCATTATTCTTATATAGGACTTACGCAAAATATCTCTCAAACTCTGATTTATACGTGTCCTCTGCCGTTCATTATTCCGTAAGTCGTGCGTAAGTCCTAATTATAGAAAAATGGGTGGTTAGAAACCGCATCTACATAGGTAAAACCCGCCTAAGCGGGTTGAATACCTTGATTTTCCATAAGCCCACATTCGCGTAGGTTCCGAAGGAAAGGTGTGGCTCTTGTTTGTGTAGCTGCGAATTCTATGAGACTGTTGGCGAATTGATAGGGGGTCTAACCCCTCAGCCTGAATCCATCTTAATTTCTTTAATCTTCAGTGCGTTTCAACGCACTTTAGCTATTAGCCCGCAATTTATTGCAGGGCGGGAAAGCAATGCCAAACTAAGGTTTTAGGGGTGGGGGGTTTAACAAGAGAGTGAATTCGCCAACAGTCTCATTCTATTCGCCCTGGCTCTAAATTGACACCAATGGGCAATGTCGTGTCCTTATCCGCGTACTTTACTCCAAACATATTTACGGCAGACTTCGCAGGCCGCTTTTGCTTCCTCTGTTTGCGGATTGGTGAAGATGGGATGATAACGTAACCTGTCACAACAGACTTGCAACCATGCACGCCAGTCACCGCGCCACAATCGCACAGTGCCGTCTTCACCGCCACTAACAATGGTCTGCCCATCGGCGCTGATGGCCACAGAATAGACCCAACCCTGATGACCACGCAATGGTTCAGCTAAGGGAAGACCTTGGTGGTTCCACAACCGCAACGCGCCGTCATCACCGCCACTAACAATCGTCAGCCCATCGGCGCTGATGGTAACAGAATAAACCCAACCCTGATGACCACGCAATGGTTCAGCTAAGGGAAGACCTTGGTGGTTCCACAACCGCACCGTGCCGTCAGTACCACCACTGACAATCGTCAGCCCATCGGCGCTGATAGCGACAGAATAGACCCAATCCTGATGACCACACAATGGTTCAGCTAAAGTCAGACCTTGGTGGTTCCACAACTGCACCGTGCCATCACTACCGCCACTGACAATTGTCTGCCCATCGGCGCTGATGGCCACAGATAAGACATCACCCTGATGACCACGCAATGGTTCAGCTAAAGTCAGACCTTGGTGGTTCCATAACCGCACCGTGCCGTCACTACCGCCACTGACAATCGTCTGCCCATCCGCGCTGATGGCGACAGAATAGACCCAACCCTCATGACCACGGAAGGGTTCAGCTAAAGTCAGACCTTGGTGATTCCACAACCGCACCGTGCCGTCAGTACCACCACTGACAATCGTTAGTCCATCGGCGCTGATGGCCACAGAATAGACCCAACCCTGATGACCACGCAATGGTTCAACTAAAAGAAGACCTTGGCGATTCCACAACCGCACCGTGCCGTCGGTAGCGCCACTGACAATTGTCTGCCCATCGGCGCTGATGGCCACAGACCTGACATTACCCTCATGACCACGCAATGGTTCAACTAAAAGAAGACCTTGGCGATTCCACAACCGCACCGTGTCGTCACCACCGCCACTGACAATGGTCTGCCCATCGGCGCTGATAGCTACACAATAGACCCAACCCTGATGACCATGCAATGGTTCAGCCAAGGGAAGACCTTGGCGGTTCCACAACTGCACTGTGTGGTCATCACCGCCACTGACAATCGTCTGCCCATCGGCGCTGATGGCCACAGATAAGACAACACCCTGATGACTACGTAATGGTTTAGTTAACGGAAGACTTTGGTGGTTCCACAACCGCACGGTGCCGTCACCACCGCCACTGACAATGGTCTGTCCATCGGCGCTGATGGCCACAGATAAGACAACACCCTGATGACTACGCAATGGTTCAGTTAAAAGAAGACCTTGGCAGTTCCACAACCGCACGGTGCCGTCACCACCGCCACTGACAATGGTCTGTCCATCGGCGCTGATGGCCACAGAATTGACATAACCCTGATGACCACGCAATGGTTCAACTAAAAGAAGACCTTGGTGGTTCCACAACCGCACCGTGCCATCAATACCGCCACTGACAATTGTCTGTCCATCGGCGCTGATGGCCACAGAAGAGACATTACCCTCATGACCACGCAATGGTTCAGCTAAGGGAAGACCTTGGAGGTTCCACAACCGCACCGTGCCATCAATACCGCCACTGACAATTGTCTGTCCATCGGCGCTGATGGCCACAGAAGAGACATTACCCTCATGACCACGCAATGGTTCAGACAAGGGAAGACCTTGGTGGTTCCACAACCGCACTGTGCCGTCAGTACCGCCACTGACAATTCTGTGCCCATCGGCACTGATGGCCACAGAATTGACATCATCCTCATAACCACGGAAGGGAATGGAGACTCTTGCTTTATTCACTACCCGATTCAAACTGTTCTGAACTGGTGCAAGAATCTGCTGGGGTAGTTTCTCTTGATTCTCACCCATAGCTTGAATTGCCAAAACTAGACTATCTAAGGGTTGGAAAGACAGTAAATTCTGTACCCTTGCCGCCTTTTCTCGCAACTGGGATTCAGTGAGTGCCCTTTCCAGTTCGGCAATGCGGTCTTTTTCATCAGCATCACTGCGCTGGTAAAAAGCTTCATCTTCTTGGGGTAATTGTAAATGGGGCTGCAATTGTTGCCCGCTATCCCTCACTTTTGCCAGCAGTCCCTCTTGCATCAAATATTTGTCATCCGGCCTTTTGTTCAACCATTCCCGCCGGGTATCTTCTAATTTATCACTCAACCGCCGCAAGTCTCGGTCTTGTTGTCGCCACTGGGCAAACTGCTGCCAACTTTCAATTAAAGCTTCATGGGCTAAATCAATCCAGACTTCTCCTTTTTCATCTTTCCCTGTAAGCAACAAGCGTCCCTTAACCAATCCCGTTTTCCCATCTAGTAACTCACTGAGTTGTTGTTGTTGATTGAGATCATCACCTGCAATATTTAATAGTGTGGCTTTTGGTTGGCGCTGGCGAGTGTCTTTTTCTCGCTCTCCCGTTCGCACTAACCGCAGAAAAATCTGCTTAATCCATTCTTTTTCCTGCTGACTGCGTTCTTGGGTTGGGGATTCTTCCTCATAATCTTGGTAGTGATAAACCTTTTCTGCATAGAGATTTAACGCCCCAGTTAATCCTCCCAACTTCTCATACTGTTCTAGGGTGAGTTGATCTTTCTTTTGATGGCGTTTCTTCCAGAGTTTAGTTAAGGCAAACTCCAACAAAGGCAAGAACTCTGGTTCTTGTTTAAGATTTTGGAGAATTTTTAATAGTAGTGCTTTTTCAACACTATGATCCTGAAGCTTGGTAGGTTCGGTGATTGTCTCCTTTAAATCAACTGGCATAAAATCTGCCTGGGTTTGAATCAGGTGAGTCAGAGAGGGATATTCTAAACAGGGTTCGAGAAAATCCGCTCGCATAGTAATTACAACTGCTAACCGCGAATCATGAATCTCTACTACCTGAGTCAGTAGTTCAATGAATCTCTGCCGTTCTTCCTTATCTGCACAAACTGTAAATACTTCCTCAGACTGATTTACCACCAGCAAAAATTTTTCTGTGCCAGGAAGATTTTGGAGATCATTAGTAGGTTTAGTCAGACTGTCAAAACTGTTCTCATACTGAGCAATTTCTAGGACAAGGGCGTATTGTGTCATCTTATTTTGTTAAAACTATTGGGTAAATCGCCTATGTCTACTAAGATACCCAATTAAAGGATCATTATCCTCAGTATACTTAAGGACTTTAGATTGAAAATTCCGCTAGCATCTTAGTAACACGCGGTAGTAGCATAAGATTAAAGTCTTAGTGACTGGGATAAGCTCTATACCTTACAGTTCGCTAGTAATTACGTAAGCGATGTCTCCGACGGACTACACCTACGCCTTTGACTCACCATAATTCACCATTGGATCTCGAATTTCCGAGTTCTGAGCATGAAATTTTGAGTTCAAATGGTAAGCGTTTGCTTTTTATTCATCATGATTCACACTTGGATCTTGGATATTGCTGTTCTGAGCTTGAAGTACCGAGTTCTCAGGATAAGCGATCGCGCTTCACTTACCATAATTAAGGAAGTTATACCCATGCCATTTGTAGAATCAAAACAATAATCGTTGCAGAATCCAGTGTTTCTTTAAGTAAAAACACTGGATTCTAATATTATAAATATATAAATCAATACCTCTGCCCATTTACGAGGGTTCAACGCCGGTGGAAACGGGATGAATACGTCCTAAAGCAGTAAGCTTGGCAAAAATCTGGGTTAATAAAATAGGCTCAGGGATTTCGGGAAGCATTTTTAACATTTCACGAACATATCGAAAACCACGATGGTAAGCCTTAAGATCAATAATGCCGGAACCGGGATTGAGTTGACGGAAATCAGCGAGAAGATGGTGGGATAAATTGACCATAAAAAATGCGTGTTTTAGAAGCATTAGTCACAGCAGTTTGGCTCAGGTTCATAAAATCTTCCAATCCCCAAAACTGCTTGGTATCCCTAAAATTAAACTTTATCTACGGTAACAGGCATTGTAGTAGTGATAGGATATCGAGCATGGGCTGCTTGTAGCTTTTGAGTTATCGTTGTGAGAGACAATAACTCTACTACCTCAGCCCTCTCTCTTTATACTATTTTTTTGGCGAAGGTATTGTTTATCGTAGATGTTTGCATATATCACACCCAAAACTGACTCTAGCTTGAGAAAAGGAGTCTGTCTTTTTACTTGATAATTTCTTCAAAGCCTTTTATCACAGTACTCTTATTTCTACTCTTTATGAAGACACCGTATTATGACAAGAGCCGCACCCATATGTTTTTTATTCAGGCATAACATTCTCTCATAATCAAATGATTGTCAACGATTAAAAAGCTAGGACTCAATCAACACCAGCTTACGAACCTCAGAATTTTGTCCCTGAGAGCGGCGTGATGAGGCAGCTGTTAGCAAAAACTTCCAAGACTGAGGAGAAAGTATAGACAAATCTATGATTGAAAGGAAACTCTTGAGATTTTTTTGCTTCAGTGCTACTAAAATCCAATGCAGTTTTAGGTAATTTTTTATATCCTGAAAGACGGGAATCTTTGAGCGATGTTGGTCATTTACCAAGGCGTAAATTTTCTCCTTCATCAAAATATTTGTAGCTAACCGCCGAGATAAAGAAAACTTTTGATTATAAGCACCAGGCCAGATAGTCCGGTAAGCAAAACACTGGTTGCAAAAAATAGCATCGCCAAACTGAGCAATCCGAATCCAAGAATCGATGTCATCACAGTTAGCATCAAGTGTGGAGTCCCAACCACCAGTTTGGAGGAAAGTATCACGTCTGCAAGCTACTTGGACAGGCGTCCCAAAAGGTACAAGCTCTAAAAGCATACCGTAGTGAATATCGGCTTGTGGGATATAAAAAGCTAAACCAGGGCCAACTTGGGGGGTGCGACTGAGTTCAACTTCATTACCATCCACCTGAGCCGCCACACAAGAGCAGATTACAGCATCGGGACGAAGTGCGATCGCCTTCGCCATCTCTTCTATGCAGTTGGGCGCTAAATAGTCGTCATCATCCAAAAACTTAATCCAGTCGCCGCTAGCTTTGGCAACTCCAGCATTTACCGTTGCTGCATGACCAAGGTTCACTTCGTTACGATGGTAAACAACCTTGTCCCCTAAGCTTTTGAGATATGTTTGGGTGTCATCAGATGAACAGTCGTCGGCAACAACCACCTCGCACTCGATTGTTTGGTTACGAGCCGAGTTAATTGCTCTTTGCAGCAAGTTCAAGCGATTATAGGTACTGATGACGACGCTAAATTTCATAAATTTTACCCCTGTGGTACAGCATTCTGCAATATAGCTTTGATCTTTAGGCTGTTGTATCAGTAAAATTATCAATCCAGCAATTCTCATTATGGGAATAATTATCACTACCACTCAGAACGATGATGTTGTAAGTTATCAGCAGTCCATGACTGACTCTATACAAACCCTAACCCCTTGTGATGCCTTAGAAGAATCAAATACCGGCCGGAGTTTTGCAAAAGTTCAAACGAATCCCAACTGCATTAACATTCAAACATTGATCGAAAATGAAATGGTAAAGGGATGAGTGAATCGGTAAAACAAAAAATTTTTGACCATTTATTTACTACTAAAGCTGTCAGTAAAGGAACGGGTTTAGGACTGGCGATCGCTCGTCAAATCGTTGAAAAAAACCACGCCAGAAAATTGAGTGCTGACTCTATTCTCAGTGAGAGGATAGAATTCTTCATCAAATTTTAGGTATAAATTATTACTGATCGTATTAGATTGGTGAGAATTGAAAGTTATAGATCCCTGACAACTTTTATGAAGTCGGGGATCTTGTCTCTGATGAATGATTAAGTAGGACTATCTCTGGGAATACTAAATCTGAAAGTCTTCAGGATTTAGCTGTATGGTAAGTACTCTAGCCAGTATTCCCGGATATCAAGTAAGTGAACAACTCTACAATGGTTCTAGAACCCTGGTTTATCGTGGTTATCGAGAGACTGACCACAAACCTGTGGTGATTAAACTGCTGAAAAATCCATATCCGGGTTTTGGCGAATTGGTACAGTTTCGCAATCAGTACACCATCGCCAAAAATCTCAACTCACCCCTAATCATCGCCACTTACAGCCTAGAACCCTGCCAAAATGGCTATGCGCTGGTGATGGAAGATTTTGGAGGGATTTCTTTAAAAGATTATTTCATCTCTGTAGAGACGCGATCTATCGCGTCTCTACAGGAATTTTTGCAGATTGCGATCGCACTCTGCAATACCTTAGATATTCTCTATCGAGAGCGGATTATTCATAAAGATATTAAACCCGCTAATATTTTAATTAATCCCGAAACAAAAGAAGTTAAATTAATTGATTTTAGTATTGCATCTCTACTACCACGGGAAACTCAAATACTCATCAATCCCAATATATTAGAAGGGACACTAGCTTATATTTCGCCAGAACAAACAGGAAGAATGAATCGGGGGATTGACTACCGCACTGACTTTTATTCAGTCGGAGTCACTTTTTATGAGTTACTCACAGGAGAATTACCCTTTCAATCCAATGAGCCGATGGAATTGGTGCATTGTCATATTGCGAAACTTCCACCTTTAGTATCTGAAATTAACCCACAAATCCCGTTTTCCCTCTCGGAGATTGTCAATAAATTGATGGCTAAAAATGGCGAGAACCGCTATCAAAGTGCCTTGGGACTAAAGTGTGATTTAGAAACTTGTTTACATCAGCTACAAGTTGATGGTGAAATTAAGAGTTTCCCAATTGCTCAACGGGATGTGTGCGATCGCTTTATCATCAGAGAAAAACTCTACGGTCGAGAAATCGAGGTAGAAATCCTCCTGCAAGCATTTGAGCGAGTTAGCCTTGGTGCAACTGAAATGATGTTGGTAGCAGGTTTTTCTGGAATTGGGAAAACAGCAGTTGTCAACGAAGTTCATAAACCGATTGTGCGCCAACGTGGTTATTTTATTAAAGGGAAATATGACCAATTCCAGCGCAACATCCCCTTCAGCGCTTTTGTCCAAGCCTTCCGCGATTTGATCTGGCAATTACTCTCAGAATCAGATGCACAACTGCAAGTCTGGAAAAGCCAGATTCTGGAAGCCGTTGCCGACAATGGGCAAGTCTTGATTGATGTGATTCCTGAATTAGAAAATATTATCGGTAAACAATCACCAGCAGCAAAACTATCAGGAAGTGCTGCCCAAAATCGCTTTAATATGCTCTTTCCAAAGTTCGTGCAAGTTTTTACTAGTGCTGAACATCCTTTAGTAATGTTTTTAGACGACTTGCAATGGGCAGATTCCGCATCGCTGAATTTGGTACAATTATTGATGCAAGAGACAGGATATTTATTAGTATTAGGTGCTTATCGAGACAATGAAGTTTCGCCCGTCCATCCATTTATCTTAACAGTGGATGAGGCCGTCAAAACTGGGGTGACAGTGAATACGATTACTTTGTCATCGTTAAGCGAACCAGATATAAATCAATTGGTGGCAGATACGCTCAATTGCGAGTTATCTATTGCCGAACCATTGACAAAATTTGTGGCTCAAAAATCCCAAGGTAATCCGTTTTTTGCTATACAGTTTCTCAAGGCATTACATGATGACAAGCTAATTAGTTTTGATTGGGAGAATCGATATTGGCAGTGTGATATTGCTCAAGTAAAAGCCTTAGCAATTACTGATGATGTCGTGGAGTTTATGGCACTGCAATTGCAGAAGTTGCCGAACGAGACTCAGAATATACTCAAACTGGCAGCTTGTATTGGAACACAGTTTGATCTGGTGGCTTTAGCGATTGTCTCAGAAAAATCCTTAGAACATGCAGCAGCTGATTTATGGAAAGCGTTGCAAGAAGGGTTAATTATTCCGAATACGGAAATATATAAGTTCTTTATCGAGTCTGACAGTGCGTCAGTTTCTGATGTAGCAGCGAATCCGACTTATCGATTTTTGCACGATCGCGTTCAACAAGCAGCTTATTTTTTGATTCCTGATGACCAAAAGCAAACAGTCCATCTCAAAATTGGACAGTTACTTCAGCAAAACTTTTCAGAAATAGAACGAGAAGAAAAACTATTCGATATTGTTGGACATTTGAATCGAGGACAAGCATTAATTAATCAACCAAAGGAACGGGAAGCCTTAGCTAAACTTAACTTCAAAGCTGGCAGTAAAGCCAGAAATTCAACTGCCTATGCCGTCGCCAGAATGTATCTACAAACTGGAATCGATCTACTAGAGGTGGATTGTTGGCAAAGTCAGTATAATTTGACCCTAAATCTGTATGTCGCCGTCACCGAAGCCAGCTATTTGAATGGTGACTTTGAGGGTATGGAACAGAAGGCAGCACTGGTGTTGCAGAATGCCCAGACGATTTTAGATAAAGTAAAAATTTCCGAAATTCAAATTATTGCCCTGACTACCCAAAGCCAGATGTCAGAGGCGATCGCAGTTGGCAGAAATGCTCTAGTAGAATTGGGAGTAGAACTCCCTACGGAAGTAGACGAAGCCAAGATTGGCGTAGCCTTACAAGACCTGAACCACCAACTCCAGAGTAGACAGCTTGAAGAACTGGTTGATTTACCATTAATGAGCGATCCCACGTCAGTGGCAGCAATGCAACTATTAACCCAAGTTGCGGGTTATCGACTGATATGAACTTGTGATACTCAATTAATGCGATCGCGTACAAGAAAGTGAGGTTGGTGCGTAGCGCCAACC
>NZ_JBALCS010000020.1:0-4700 GCF_036919555.1 Nostoc sp. | reverse complement strand
ATCGAATATGCTGCCATCTCTAAATAATCTGTTTTTTTACATCTTTCAAGTTTACAATCTTTGTGGCTGGTTTGATATCAAATTGCTGTAAGTAGACTAAGGAATAAGAATTGGTATAATATCATGTCCGCTTGATTACTTATTAAACCCGAAGAACCCCACCCCTTAATCCCCTCCCCGCCGGCGGGGAGGGGAGACAAAGCACAGCTTTGGCGGGGTGGGGTGCAATGACTGCGTGAATCATAACTAATTATGCGGACATGATATAACATACAATTTATGTCCCTGGCTTACCTCACCCTCAATCCCTCTCCTTATAAAGGAGAGGGATCGTGAGATAGGATGAAGTTTTGCATTTTATTTAATTTACGTTCCTAAATGATCAATTCAGTCCACTTGAATGGACTTCAGCTATCAGCCCTGAACTGAAGTTCAGGGCGGGATATTGGTGAGTATGAATCGTAACTAATTATCCGCACATAATATTATTTCTCCTTCCCTGCTCCCTCATAATTCAAAGCGAAAGCGTTTCATGAAGCGGCGGTCAATCCAATCTTTGTAACGCCACAAGAGTTTGTGAGGTGGTAAAGTAAAAGAGCCTCGTGTTGCGATTGCTCGTTCGTCTCCTGTACCAATTAAACTCAAATATTGTTTCTGTGGTTTATAAGGTTTGAGCGACTTACGCAATAAAATTCGCTGCAAATTCTCAAATAAAGGTTTACCTTGTCTGACAGCAAAGACCCCAGCTTTCGGACGCAGATAATTTACCATTGTGGCAATGTCACCAGATGCAAATATCTGCGGGTGTGTTTGAGATTGCAACGTGTCTTGTACCAAAATAAAGCCTTGCTCATCAGTTCCAAGTCCAGCGATTTTTAACCACTCAGGCGCTGATGCTTGTGTTACCCAAAAAATTTTATTACACTCTATTGTCAAACCAGATTCACATTTAATCTCAAATATTTTTTTAGTTTCCCTGTGTGTTGTAGGTGTGATATTACACACACTTTCCCCAAGATGGAGCTTAATACCTCGCTCAATTAAAATTTGCTGAATTTGATGCCGTACTGATTGATGGTAATTGGGCATCAGTTCTTGTCCACGCTGAAATAAATGAATTTCTAGATTTTGAATTGGTTGTTGAGTTTGACGTAAAATCCGATGTAAATGAGATTGCATCGCTAGCGCCAATTCTACACCACCAGCACCACCGCCTGCGATCGCAATCCTAATTAATTCTTGAGGATTTTTACCTACAGCTTCAATTAGTTCATACCAATGTTCCAATAGCTGCGATACTGGTTTAACTGCGATCGCATATTCTGCCGCACCTGATACAGACACTGTGGCCGGAGTGCTGCCAATATCAATAGACAGCACATCAAAATCTACCGCAAGTCCGTTAGCACAAAGAACTTTGCTGTTTTCCAAGTCTAGGGCAACTACTCTGTCAATATATAACTGTGCCTGAGCAAAATTCGCTAAAGGTTGCAAGTCAATATGACATTCATCGTCGCTGTAAAATCCGGCAATGTGTCCTGGTAACATTCCAGAGTAGACTGTCTTTTTGGCTGCGGTAATCAACGTCAAACGAACTCCAGCTAAAGGCTTTATCCCAAATATTCTCAGGACAATCGCATGGCTGTGACCGCCACCAATCAGCACTAGGTCTTTAACTTTCGGCTGTAACTTTTGCTGCATTGAAGTACTTAATAGCAATTCTATTTGAGTTGTGATATTTTTGATGTTCGCCTAGCGGCGACCGTAGGAGAAGACTTTCCCCGAAGTTTTTGAATTTTGAATTTTGAATTGTTATTGATGCTTTTGATGCCATGAAAAATATTTCACCGACAAATAACAGTCAATTAGCAAAAATATGTCTTAGGATATATGCTTTCCAGGAAAAAGTTAATCAAACTCAGCATCAGTCGCCAAGACAATGTTTAAGAATAGCAATTGAACAACTAGGGAATAAGACAATAGAAACCAGTCTAGCTGTAATTAATGATTTAGAGCAAATTACTCAAAATCATCCACATTACCACTGGATAATCATGAACATTCTTACTACTTTTGTCCGAGAAAATGCTTTTTACATGCCCCAAGAGGAATTAACGAGTAACCTCAGACCAAAAGTTCGTGCAGATATTCAAGCAGCCCTTACCGTTATCGCTAGAAGAGATGTAAAGAAAGACCCAGAAAATGAGCAACTTGATTTGAGTCACACGGACATGAGGGGGGCAAACCTAAATAGGGCGAACCTAGAACAGACAAATCTCTATCAAGCTAATCTAGCTGGGGCTAACCTCAGAGAAGCTAATCTAGCTGGGGCTATTCTCAGTGCAGCTAACCTAGAAGGAGCTAATTTATATTTAGCCAACCTAGAAGGGGCAATTCTCAGTGCAGCTAACCTCTCTGGAGCTAACCTCTCTGGAGCTAACCTGCATCGTGCAAGTTTATATCTAGCTAGGTTGCATGGGTCAATTCTCAATGATGCCAGACTTGATGAGGCAAATCTCAGGGAAGCCAAATTCTCTGAGTAAAACACTAGTACAGCTTGGCGTAATTCGTAATTCGTAATTACGTTTTAGCAAGGGTTTGAGACATTACAAATGGGTGGCTTATTTACGCCGTACTGTACTAGTACCGCCGTGAATTCAAAAGTCAAAATGAATACAGCGTAAGCGGTTCATGCTTACTGAGCTTGCCAAAGTATTGTTTTGGAATGGGTGGTTTATTTCTGTCGGAGCGTACAAGTATATTCGATGTCATTCCCTAGTTCAATAAGTGTCTTGCCATCTATTATAATTTTCTGTTAAATGCTATACTATTTTTCCAAAACATCTAAGTAATAATTCTAGGTTGTAAGGAAAATTTTTACCATGTCTTCTAAAAAGACAGACCCTCTCTTCAATTGGTTGATAACTATAACAGTTTTATTTGGCTTCTCATTGACTGTAATTTTCTTTGCCTTATCTAGTATTAAGGAATTGTCAATCCAGGAAAAAATCCAGTATAGAAACCAAGCATTAACAACTACTGCAATAGTTTTTCTGGCATCGGCAGCAATGTTTAATACTTATTATGCAGCAAAGCGTGCCCAAGCCATGCATAAAAATGCGATCGCAGCTGAGAAAAACCTGGAAATTGGCATTCAAAATGCAAAAGTCAATCAAGACAGATTAATTGCAGAGCGCTTTATGGGGGCAATTGCCCAGCTTGGTCATGAAAAGGTTGAAACTCGGACAGGCGCAATTTATGCATTAGAAAGAGTTGCTCAGGATTTTCCCCAAGAACACTGGACAATCATGCAAATTCTCACTGCCTTTGTGCGAGAGAATGCACCTATCCAGCACGGAAAAGCAGAGCAACAAAAGGCGGAATATTCAACAGCAGTTTACTCAAGTAGGCACAGAGGTGGGTCGCGTCCGACACAGCCGTTGGAGCAAAATCTCCATGAAGAATTGCCAAAAATACGCACCGATATTCAAGCAGCTCTAACTGTCATCGGCAGGCGTAATTTACTCGAAGACCCAAAAGAGCAGAAACTTGATTTACGTAATACCGACATTAGAGGGGCAGACCTGTTTAAAGCTAACCTGCAACAAGCAGACTTACGTGGGACTGACCTGAGTGGGGCTGACTTGCGTGAAGCTGACTTGAGTGAGGCTGACCTTAACGGCGCTAAACTCGTTAAGTCTATTCTCTATGAAACCAAATTATTAAAAGCTAGTCTATGTGGAGCTAATCTCTGTTGGGCTAATCTCAACCGCGCCAATCTTTGTGGGGCAAATATGCGTTCAGCCAACCTCTCTGGAGCAAGTCTGCGTGTAGCTAATCTGCAAGGAGCAAACCTCTATAAAGCTAACTTGCAACAAGCGACTTTAAAAGTCGCCAACCTCTCTGGGGCAAAGCTGTTTTTAGCTAACTTGCAAGGAGCAAAATTGGGTAAAGCCAATCTGCACATGACGGGTTTGATTGGTGCCAACCTCTGTGGGGCTAATCTAAATGGCGCCAACCTTTCTGGGGCTAACTTGAATGCAGCCAAACTCCACCAAACAGAAGTCTATTTTGCCAACCTCTCAGAAGCCAGCTTAACGGAAGCTGACCTTTATCAAGCTAACCTCATCGGAGCAAACCTATATCGGGCAACCTTTTATCAAGCTAACCTGACTCAGGCAAACCTGATGGGAGCTAACTTTTCAGAAGCTAATCTCAGTGATGTCAAACTGGAAGGGACAATTTTGACAGGAGCTAAAAACTTAGAGTTGCAGCAGATTAGAGAGGCACTTGGCGATCGCAACACGAGGCTACCTGATTATATCGAAGCACCGACACATTGGCGACAGTCTGGTTAAGTTATCTCAGCATCATTAGTTATTTGGGCGCATTCTACCAGTTTCACTTAATGCTATAATTTTTACTAAAAGTCTCAGTAACAATTCTGTAAATGAGCAAGACTAATCGCTATCTACATACTGAGCTAAAATTTAACGTATCGCGGAAGTCCCCATTTTCAAGGTACTCCTAAGATGGGGATTGTGAGAGGGGAATGAGGATTGCATCTGGAATTGATTTTAAACGAATTGTAAAAAGAAATTCTAGATGTATAGCAACCGCCAAGGTACTTAGGACGTAAAATGTAAGACGTGCTCAATGGCATCTCGTAAACAATCAAACTGCGCTAGTTTTTTGCGGAT
>NZ_JBALCS010000019.1:0-21528 GCF_036919555.1 Nostoc sp. | reverse complement strand
CGGTAGCAAGTCATTTAGAGGCTCTTGTTGACAAGATGCGTTTGCCCTGCTTCCAGATAAGATAAAGAAAAACTGGTGCGTAGGCGTAGCCCGTCGTAGACATCGCTGGTGATAATGTCTCACTTCAAAAGTTACTGGTGGCATAGTGCATAAATCACACTCAACTGTGGTTGTTTAACAATAGGCCAGCCATGACAATTATTACCTTATAGATAATGCTCAACAGTTTCTTTGCTAATTATTTGACGTGTGCTTTAAGTTTCGCTAATGTTAGCTGTATTTAATCGCTGCTTAATCTTCGTTTTTATCATCAGAATCTTCTAACTCACATTCTGCAAGCAGATTATCAATACTTTTAGGAAAATCCCCATTCTCTACTTTTTTGCTAAAAATTTGATAACAATCTTTTTTATCACCTTCCTTTCGAGGATAACCTAACCAAAGAATAATAATAATTTTTTGTTCTTTGAATGCTCTAAAAAATAATCTATATCGTTCAGGTAGCCCCATTTTTTTTAGACGACTATACTTTTGTAATGGTTTTTGCAAAGCAAAGTGACTAGCAAAAGGGTCTTGAGGAATTTTTTCTTTAATGCCAATATTCAATGCTTTTAATAATTTGACATCTGAATGTGTAATAAATTCTTCTTTAGGTAACTCATTTTTTAAAACACGAACCTTATTACGGAATTCTACCCATTGTTCGTTAAACAATGGGTAGAAAAAAATCTGCCAACCATTACAAGTGAATGCAGCCATTAATCTATAACTACATCAGCCAGTAAATCATCCATTTCATCGCTCATTTCTTGGGTATAAGGAACGAGTTTAGAAGGATTTTGCATAGCATCCTTCAGGAGAAAGTCAAGAAAAAGGCTCATCATAATGCCCTCATCTCCATCTGCTTCATCAACATTATCAGTTTCTAATCTAACTAAGAACGTGTTATCAGATAGCACTTCAATATGGCCTGAAGCATTAGCTAAATGGGGATAATCTTTATAGAATGTGCGAGGTAAGCGAAACCCATCTTGATTTCCTACCTTTGCATGAGTTATGGGATAACTTTTTACAGCCATGAGCTAATTCCTAACTAGGAAGATACTAGGCATTCAAATATAATACCTAGAACTATAAATTTGATGTGAGAAGTTATGTTTTGTTATAACAACTGTTATAACTTACAACTAAACTATAACAGATTGCATAAAAAAAGACTAGAAGTTAATATAAGATTTTTTGATTAAGTGCATATACTTATTAAACCAAATTGATATAAACCTCTGAACCCTATATACAGACTTGGAACCGAACCATAATATATAAAAAAGACAGGCAAGATGCCTGTCCTACAAGTAATGATTTAGAAAAGAATTTAGAAATTCATTTCAGCAGCTTGGACTTTTTCAACCTGCTTCTTCTTCAGCACCAGCATAACTTGAGCCAACATTACAAGAGCGATGAACGCAATCATCCATTTGACTCTGGAGGCGTCTTGCAATACAATTTCTGCATCATGTTGACCGAATCCACCAACATTCGGGTTGCTGGTTAAAGCATCACCAGTCTTAACTGCTTGCCCTTCGGAAACAATCAGGTCTGGCCCTAAAGGAATCGGATCAACGACAACATCACCAGATTCCGGTTGGATGTTGACTAGATATTTAACGTTACCGTCTGCATCTTCCTCTTTGGCAATCTTAGTAATTGTGCCAGTAGCGGAAGCGTTGTAAACAGTGTTGTTGCTCTTTTCGCCAGTAGGATAAACTTGTCCGCGTCCCCGGTTAGCACCTAGATGAACTGAATATTTACCGAAGTGGATGTTTTTGTCGGTTGCGGGGTTGGGAGAAAGAACTGGGAAGACGATTTCCTGATACTGTTCACCAGGTAAAGGGCCGACGATGACGACATTTTCTTTGTCTTCGCTGTAGGGTTGGAAGGGAGTGTCGCCAACTTCTTCTTTAAGTTCCTCGGAAAGACGGTCTTCGGGGGCAATCTTAAAGCCTTCAGGTAGCATCAGTACAGCACCGACGTTCAAGCCAACCTTAGAACCATCGGCACCAACCTGCTGGGCGCCCAGATCGTAAGGGATTTTCACTACAGCTTTGAATACAGTGTCAGGTAGCACCGATTGGGGGATTTCCACAACTGTCGGCTTGGCTGCTAGGTGACAGTTGGCACAAACAATCCGCCCGGTTGGTTCGCGGGGGGTTTCGGGATAGGTTTGCTGTGCCCAAAAGGGATAGGCGGCAGCAGATTGGGGAAGGGCTAGATCGCTGGTGAAGTAAAATGTCACAGTAGCGATCGCTATGAGCAATGTTTTTACGATCGCTCTAGCACTGCGAGTTAACCTCGCTGTTAAAAAAACATTTCTCATCTCTAATAAGGGCAACGATTGAATTAGTCATTAGTCATTGGGCATGGGGCATGGGGCATGGGGCATTGGGCATGGGGCATGATTATTTCTTCCTCACTCCCTCACTCCCTTACTCCCTCATCTCCCTCACTCCCTTATCCCTTACTCAGCACTCAGCACTCAGCACTCATTAACTCCACCAAGGTGCATCACCGGTGCGGAAGTCGGTTTCAGTCCAACGGGTCAAAACGATTTTGTCGTCGTTTACTTTGGTATGAGCTAAAGGCAAAGATAGAGGTGCTGGTCCCCGAATAACCTTACCAGTTTCGTCATACTGGGAACCATGACAAGGACACTTAAATTTGTTCTCAGCAATGTTCCAGGGGACAACACAACCTAAGTGGGTGCAGATGGCGTTAATGCCATAATCTTTGATCGCCTCTTTGCTTTCTACCACAATATAGGTGGGATCTCCCTTTAGTCCTTGGACTAGGTTGCGATCGCCTTCATTCCGGTTTTCGAGAAATTTACTGACGCTAACATCGTTACCTAGCTCGTCTTTTGCTGTTGCACCACCACCAGCACCGCCAGTTACCGGTGGAATAAAGTACTTCACAACGGGATACAATGCACCCAGAGCCACTCCAGTGACAGTCCCAAAAGTGAGAAGATTCATGAACTGACGGCGCCCCATATCGGGCACGTCTGCTGATTCAGAAAATTGAGCCATAATCTACGCGCTCTTTGTGTATTTTGTTAAGCATTTTGACAACAGTACTAGTACTTGAGCAACTCTTGTCTAAGTCGAAATGCTAGCGCTCACAACGATGCCATACTTCTTTGTTCCAAGACATATTTAGCATCTTTTCTGTTAGCATTACATTTCTTTATATCCTTATCATACTGGAGTCATGGAACTTAACATCATAACTAAATGTAAAATCTGATTGAGAAAAGCTATGACAGGACAGGAATTACGTCAGATGTTGCTTGATAAATGGGGATATTCTTACGATGTGCAGTTGCGGCGGGCACAGGGAAAGATATTTTTGCAAGTAATGTGGAAATATCTGGAACAAGCTTCTTTTCCCTTGAGCGAGGCGGAATACCAAGAGCATCTTGATAGCATTGCCAATTATCTTCATGGCTTGGGTGGGTCAACACAAGTACAAATTTTTATTGCCCAAACACGCGATCGCCCCCGGCTCGGCAAAGCTGTCAGCATTCCTCTAGATTTGGGCGATCGCGCTTCGGAATGGATATTATGATCTACCATTGCATTAACATTAATAAACTTCTGAATAATTACAGTATTTTTTCTCCAAAAAGACCATAACTTGCTCTAAAATTCCGTTGCCCATCGCTACATCTCTATTGGGCTGAATTAATACAACTTCTCCATCTTTTAAAACCACTCCCAAGACTAAAACTACTCTCTCAGAGAGGTTTTAGTTTAGGCGATCGCTCTTTTGAAAAAAACTTTTCGATTTTTAGATTCACAACTTTTGATTTCCAAAATCGCTTACTTCAGTTATGCAATCACCAAATCCGATCTCACTTTCCTCACTCACCTCTATACTGACGGCTTTAGAAGTGTGCAGTGATGAATCAGTATATGCTCCCGGTTATATTCAGCCGCATGGAATGTTGCTGATGCTGCAAGAGCCACACCTGACAATTTTGCAGATTAGTGAAAATGTGGAACAGTTTTTTGGGATTTCGGCAGAAGCATTGCTTGGTCAACCTTTACAACGGTTGTTTTCTGGCGCTCAAGTGCAGCGACTTGCTAGCTATCTAGCTGAAGATAACCTGGAGCTTTGCAATCCATTTGAGCTAAAAACGCGGCGGTTTGCCCAGACTGATTGGCAACGGAAAAATCAGACATTTAGAGGTGTGATGCACCGGATGGTAGATGGGTTGATCCTGGAACTAGAACCTCAGCAATTGATCAAAAGTACCGATTCAACGCAGTTATATCACCGTCTGCAAGTCGCGATCGCCAATTTCCGTAATGCCACTAACCTGACGAATCTGGCTCAAACCCTTGCCAAAGAGGTGAAAGCAATGACTGGGTTTGATCGGGTTATGATCTACCGCTTTAAGGTAGACGACAGTGGTGTGGTGATTGCGGAAGAAAAACAGAGCCATCTAGAAAGCTACCTGGGACTGCACTATTTGGCAATAGATATTCCCGCGCCAGCCCGCAAGTTATTTTACCGCAACTGGATGCGATTTATTCCCGATATCAATTATATCCCTGTCTGCCTGATTCCTACTAACCATCCTCTGACGAATACACCCCTTGATCTGAGTAATTCTGTGTTACGAGGAGTGTCTCACTTTCACATTGAATACTTACAGAATATGGGGGTTGGTGGGTCGATGACGATTTCGTTGCTCAACGACAAACGCCTCTGGGGATTAATTGCTTGTCATCACTACAGCCCGAAACTAGTGGATTATGAAATTCGCAAAGCCTGTGAATTGTTAGGACAGTTTGCCTCGATTGAACTGGTACATCAGCAAGAACGAGAATTTGATGTTTACCGAACACAGGTGAAAGCGATTCAGGATGAACTGCAACAGACGTTATTGCAGGATGACAATTTTATTGAGCAAGTATTGATCCGAGATAGTTCTCAATTGCTGGATCTAGTTCATGCTCAAGGAGCGGCGATTTTGCTTGACGCTCATCTGACATTAATTGGTCAAACGCCATCGGCTACCCAGGTGCAGGAGCTTGTGAAATGGTTGGTGCAACACAAGGGGGAACAAGTGTTTTCTACCGATTCCCTCTCACGTTTATATCCAGAAGCGAAGGCATTCAAAGATCAAGCCAGCGGCCTCCTGGCAATTTCAATTTTATTTAACCATGTCAAACAAAAGTCTTACCACATTTTCTGGTTTCGACCGGAGCAAATTCAGACGGTGAATTGGGCGGGCAACCCCCAGGATGCGATCGCAATCAACGAAATTGGAGAGATGCAATTGTGTCCCCGGAAATCGTTTGAGATGTGGAAGGAAACCGTGCGGGAAACTTCCTGGCCTTGGGAGGTTGCGGAACTGGAAGCCGCTACTGAGATGCGAAATACGCTGATGTTGGCAGTGCTGGAGTTTTCCCAGATTGCCCTAGAACAAGCCGCAGAACAAGCCGCGATCGCCAGCCGCGCCAAAAGCCAGTTCCTCGCTAAAATGAGCCACGAACTGCGGACTCCCCTGAATGCCATTTTGGGATTTACTCAGTTGATCAACCGCAGGGAGAAGATTCCATCTGAGTTTCAAGAAGATTTAGGCATCATCAGCCGCAGTGGAAAACACTTGCTAACTCTGATCAACGATGTGCTGGAAATGTCCAAAATTGAAGCAGGTCAGTTAGAGTTAACAGAAAACTCTTTCGATTTGCATCAGCTAATCCACTCCATCAGAGATATGGTTGCTCTCAAAGCTTTAGAGAAAGGAATTGATCTGATCACAGAGCAGCATTCCAGCGTTCCTCGCTATGTGTATGGTGACAAATCTAAACTGCTGCAAATTCTGCTCAACCTATTAAGCAATGCGATCAAATTTACGACAACAGGCAGTGTCACCCTGCGATTCCAAGCTTTGACCGGGAGAGTGGGCAGCATCAACTCACTTCATTCAATTTCTACCGATGATTCCAAACCAATCATCACTCTTCATGTGGAAGTTGAAAACACTGGATGTGGTATCGCTCAGTCCGATATCGAGACTGTGTTTGAAGCCTTCACGCAAACAGAACCAGGTCGCCATGTTCAAGGTACAGGCTTAGGCTTATCGATTAGCCGTCAGTTTGCCCGTTTAATGGGTGGTAATATTACAGCGCGAAGCACCCTGAATCAGAAGTCAACCTTCATTTGTGAGGTTTTACTGAGTCTGGTCAGCTCAGTGGATATCATTGCGCCGGAAACGACTCGCACTGTTATCGGTCTGGAACCGGGACAGCCCAATTATCGCATTCTGGTGGCGGAAGACTTGAGAGAAAATCGTCTGTTGCTCGTCAGGCTATTGAAATTAGTTGGATTCCAGGTCTGTGCAGTCGAAAACGGAAAGGAGGCGATCGCTCTGTGGTCAGAATGGCATCCCCACTTGATTTTGATGGACATTCAAATGCCCGTGATGGATGGCTACGAAACTACCCGGCAAATTCGAGTCAGCGAGGGAGGTAAAGAGGTAGTGATCATTGCGTTGACAGCCTATGCCTTTGAGGAAGACTACACCACCAGTATTCAAGCAGGCTGCAACGACCACATCACCAAACCATTTACAGAAGCTATCCTATTTGATCGGATTGCACACTACTTGGAAGTCCGCTACCGTTACAAGGAAGAAGCTTTACCAGGGTTAGACCAGCAAATCTTACTTCAGAAATCCCTAACCGCCAAAGATTTACAAGTAATGTCGCCAGAGTGGATTATTCAGGCAAATCAAGCAGCCCTGGATCTCAACGATGCCAAACTCTACAATCTCATCGCCCAAATCCCCAACCAGGAGCAAGTTCTCGCCAATGCTCTGAAATCTCTGGTAGATAACTTCCAGCTGGAAGCGATCGCAATCTTAACCCAAACTTAGAGGATGTTTGAAAAGTCGCAAAGTATACTACGGAAAACCTCACCCTGTCCTGGCGGACATCCCTCTCCTTATTAAGGAGAGGGAGAGGTTTTGGGTAGCATAACCCCTTGGAAGACCTCACCCTGTCCTGGCGGACATCCCTCTCCTTAGTAAAGAGAGGGAGAGATTTTGGGTAGCATAACCCCTTGGAAAACCTCACCCTGTCCTGGCGGACATCCCTCTCCTTACTAAGGAGAGGGACAGATTTTGCGTAGCATAATCAGGGTGAGGTTTTTTGCGCTACTCCGATAAACCGATAATTGCGTTGAGAAAGACTTGTGTGTAGACGATAGCTTAGAGAAGCGGGAAAGGAATGGAAAAGAAGAGAATTAATTTAGAATCATCCCAATCCCACATTTCAGGATAGTAAAACAATGAATTCTCCATTTCCCGGAATGAATCCCTATTTAGAAAATCCTGTGTTTTGGTCAGAAGTACATCATCGATTGATTACAGCGATCGCAGATACTATTGAGGAAAATATTCCCCCACAGTATCGAGTTGCAATTGAACAACGTACTTATTTAAGTGATGACTCAGATTCTGTATTAATTGGTATACCTGATGTTTCTGTTTTTTCTCAACAAACATCACCGCAGCAATACTCATCAACTGCTACCCAAACAGCGACATCAGAAGGCATGACGGTGATGATACCGTTACCTGAACATATTACGGAAAATTATTTAGAGATTCGAGAAGTTTCTACAGGTTTTGTGGTAACTTCTATCGAAGTTTTATCTCCTAAAAATAAACGCCCAGGCGAAGGGAGAAAAGCGTTTGAACTTAAACGTAAACAAGTTTTAGCTAGTCTTTCTCACTTAATCGAAATTGATTTACTCAGAAGTGGAAAACCCATGTCAATTTTAGGGGAAGTTCCTGTAACAGATTATCAAATTATTGTTAGTAGAAGTGAAATACGTCCTCAAGCTAAATTACACGGATTTAGCATCAGAGAAACGATTCCCGTATTCCCATTACCGTTACAGTCAGAAGATACAGAACCGATTGTAGATTTGCAATCTTTATTACATGGTATATATAATCGTGCCAGATATTATTTAGTAATTGATTATAATAAAGAATCAGTACCATACCTAAAACCAGAAGATGCTGTATGGTGTGATACCCTTTTACGCGAACAAGGGTTAAGGAGTAATTAGTAATTGGTAATTAGTTAAGAATTTTTACCATTCCCCCTTTCTCTTATGGCTAATTTACTTAAATCCGCTTCGGAAACCAATATCCTAATCGTGGACGATAGCCCCGACAATCTACGATTGTTAACCAAAATATTAGAGTCGCAGGGTTATATCATCCGTAAATCCCTCAACGGGAGAATGGCATTACAAGCTGCTTCTCGACATCCGCCCGATCTGATTCTGCTTGACATCAATATGCCCGAAATGAATGGCTATGAGGTTTGTCAACAGTTGAAAGCATCAAAAACAACAGATCAAATTCCGATTATTTTTATTAGTGCCCTTGACAAAATCAATAATAAAGTGCTGGCATTTGAACTGGGTGGACAAGACTATATCACCAAGCCCTTTCAAGAACTTGAAGTGCTAATCCGAGTCAGAAACCAGCTACTCATCAAACAGCAACACCAACAACTTATTGAACAAAATCAACGCCTAGAGCATGAAGTTAAGGAACGCCTGAAGGCTGAAGCAGAGGTAAGGGAGCTATCCCTAACTGATGAGTTGACAGGACTATATAATCGACGTGGTTTCTTTTGGCTGGCAAATCAGCAATTCAAAATTGTTCAACGCAGGCAAATGTTCTGCTATCTTTTGTTTGTTGATATAGATGGTTTAAAGCAGGTTAATGACTCTCTAGGGCATGAAATAGGAGACAGAATGATCGTTGACACAGCCCAATTATTAAAGGATACCTTCCGTGATTCGGATATTATTGCCCGTCTAGGAGGAGACGAGTTTGTAATATTAGTTCCTATGGAGTCCATGAATACAGATGAATTTTATCCTCGATTGGAAGCAAATATTGCTCGCTTTAATCAAGAGCATAATTACTCCTATCAACTATCCATAAGTGTTGGTGTCACGCAATGCGCCTTAAATGAAAATGTTTCACTAGAACAATTGATAGAACAGGCTGACAAACTAATGTATGAGGATAAACGCGCTAAACACCTCGTAGATAAAACAAAGGAAGCAACGTAATTTAGTGACATCAGATAAAAAACAAACGATGCCTATGGTGGTTTTGATATCTGATATAAAAACAGGGAGTTTGCTGTTAAGTAGGTAGGCGTAATTAAATATAAGATCAAACTTCACCCTCAATCCCTCTCCGTGAGTTCGGAGAGGGAAGCCGGAGGCAGGGTGAGGTTTTATATTTAATTTGACCCACTTATTTACTAAATAAAAAATAATAACATTTATTCTCTATGTTATTTACCTGTAAGCTTCACCAGTCCAACACCACCGAAATAAAGCGCTAAAACCGCTCCCGCTAAGAGACTTTGAGTTAGAGGGTCAGTAGAAGGTGTAAGAACGGCTCCTAAAACCACTGCTCCCATAATCACGTAACGCCAACCAGAAATCATCCGTTCTGACGAGACAATATTCAAATTACCAAGCAACAGTTGAATGATCGGAATTTGAAATGCTAAACCAGTGCTGAATAACAGTAGCAGCACAAATTCAAAATATTTATCAATTGACCAGAGTTGTTCGACTACATCTGCTCCGTAGCTAATGAAAAATTTCAACGCTGCGGGGATAAGGAGTAAATAGGCAAATATTAACCCCCCTGCAAATAGCACACTCGAACCCAAAACCACAGGCCCCAGTAAACGGCGTTCGCGGCGAGTCAGTCCTGGAACCACAAACTGGATAATCTGGTAAAGAATAAAAGGACTAGAAAGTATGAACCCAGTGTAGGCTGCCACTTTGAGAGAGACAAAGAAATATTCTCCGGGTGCAAGTTGGAGAAATTTTACTCCTTGTGCTGGAACCTCAAGTAACTGGACAATCGGTTTAACGGCAAAGAAACAGCCAATAATGCCCAGCACTACGGCAATCAGCGAATAGAAAATCCGTTGTCGCAACTCTTCTAGATGGTCGAAAAGGGACATTTCGATTTCACCTGGTAACTCATCAAGAGGATCGGTGTCTGAGTTACCATATTCTTCTGCGTCGATGTTGGGAACGTTTACAGTATCTACATCTTGTGAAGGCGTCATGAGTCAGCTAGTAGGCAACATTTATAATTGAGTAATGAGTGAGCGGTTTTTTAACTCAGCACTCTTCATTATTTTATTCGGGGAATGGAGCTACCAAGATATCTTTTTGGCTGCTGTAGGTTTTTTATCCTGTTTTTTGGGGTTGCATCTGCATAAGTTAGTAGGAAGCGATCTTGTAAGCAATGCCTAATATCATGTCCGCTTCATTACTTATTAAACCCGAAGAACCCCACCCCGCCAAAGCTGCGTTTTGTCTCCCTGCCCCTAATCCCCAGAGGGGACACCGAGTTCCCCGCCGGCGGGGAGGGGATTAAGGGGAGCCAGTGCGCTCAGAGGGGTCTCCCCAAGTGGAGCATCTGGCGTGTGGGGTGCAATGACTATGGGAATCACAACTAATTACCCGGACATGATATAACCTAAAAAAAAGGGTGGAACCGATAATTTAGAAATCACGTCTCTGCGGCTACTAGCGCTGAGTAAATCGACACAACATTAGCATAAGAATACTCAGTTTTAAAAATCCGGTTCATCAAGATGGCATCTATCTATACATAGCGCAATCGGAAATTTTTAGCTGAGGTTGGGTATGAACCGGACAATTTGCATTGCCCTGATGGCATTGCCTGTTTATTTATACAATGTTGAGCTAGGCAACAGTTGTAGTCGTGACGTGCCGATTGTTAAAAACCAGTTTCCCATAATAGCTGCTCTAATTGCTTACAACGCAAATACTCAGTCAGACAATTTTCCGTGGCAAATATCGGCTAGAGATGACCAAACGGAAGATTGTCTTCGCGCTGGTACTTGCAAAGATTGATACTAATTCGTAATTACGGCAGTCCGATCATAAAAAAAATTAATGGTTACAAAGAATCAACTTACGGTAGTGGTTACAGGAGCATCAACAGGAATTGGTCAGGCGTGTGCTTTGCATTTAGACCAGCTGGGCTTCTCTGTTTTTGCTGGCGTGCGTCAAGATATTGATGCTCAAACACTTAAACAGAAAGGGTCACAAAGGCTTATTCCGATTTTTTTAGATGTTACTGACGCTGAATCGATCGCATCTGCGGTTGATAAGGTAACAAATGCAGTCGGTGGTGTCGGGATTTTAGGTTTAGTGAATAATGCCGGAATTGCTGTTCCTGGGCCGTTGGAATTATTAGCGATCGCAGATTTTCAACATCAGATGCAGGTTAATGTTACCGGACAATTAGCTGTCACACAAGCATTTCTTGGTCTATTACGCCAGAGTCGGGGTCGAATTGTGAATATGGGTTCCATTTCTGGTAGAAGCCCTACCCCGTTTTTGGGAGCTTACAATGCGTCAAAGTTTGCTTTAGAAGCACTCACTGATGTGATGCGGATGGAGTTACGACCTTGGGGAATCTCGGTTTCAATTGTTGAACCTGGTTCTATTGCTACTCCAATCTGGGAAAAGTCTCTAAGTCAATCTGAAATAGCACAGTTGGATTTACCACAATCGGCACAAAATCTTTACGGACAGGCGATGAATATTGTCCGTAAAAAAATGCAGATTCTCGCATCTAAGGGAATTTCTGCGGATATTGTTGCTCAAGCTGTTGTCCATGCGCTGACTGCAAAACAACCTAAGACACGCTATCTTGTTGGACAAGATGCGAAAATTGGAGCTGTGCTAAAGCATATTTTACCCGATAAGCTGCATGACCGGATAATTTTATACTCAATGGGTTTGTAGGGTACTTCGTTAATCGGTTCACCAGTACAGCAGTTTATCGAATAGCCCAAAGAAACCTCACCCTGGTTTTGCTTGTGCAAAACCTGTCCCTCTCCTTAGTAAGGAGAGGGTGTACACACAAGTCCGCAGCCATATCTTTATTTATAAATTTCGCACTGCGTTTCTATCCCGCCTCGGAATGAATTCCGAGTCTCATCCTGTCTCTAGCTTCCCTCTCCTTTATAAGGAGAGGGATTGAGGGTGAGGTAAGCCAGGGACATAAATTGGATGTTATTTAATTCTTATTCCTAAGTGTGGACTAAATGATCAATTCAGTCCACTTGAGTGGACTTTCGCTATCAGCCCTGAACTTCAGTTCTGGGCGGGAGGCGGGATTGCCTGTCTGCGTGACAGTTTCACTCTGACAAAAATGTGGCTAGAGGATTTTTCCACTTGTGTGTACACAGTAGCCAGAAGTAATCAAGCGGACATGATATCAGTCCTGAAAAGCCATCTTTTTAAGAAAGAAGTCATCTTTTTAAGAGAAAAATCATCATTTTAAGAAAAAAATCATTTTTTTAAGAGAAAAATCATCTTTTTAAGAGAAAAATCATCATTTTAAGAAAAAAATCATCTTTTTAAGGAGTAAATAATCGCGTTAAGGCGTAACCCATCGCTTTAAGGAGTAAATCATCACTTTAAGGACTAAATTATCGCTTTAAGGAACAAATTTCTCTCATTCCGAGTCTCGGACTCTTAATGCCTAATAGGAGGGCTGCCGCTTCAAGACTTGCGGCAGAGCCGTAATGAGGAGCATTTTTAGCCGGAGACTGGAAACGAGGTTTTAAAGGGGTTTGGGCTTAAGTCGATATCCATGAGCGTTGATAGCCATGAGCAATGTTCCCTACAAGTTGCCTGTATTCTATGGAATTGAGAACCGCTATATATTTAAGAGCGCTACAAAATTGTACTTAACAGTACCTTTTTTTGTGCTAGATTTTTTTAAAATTGATAAGATAACCTTATTAAATATTAGGTATATTTCCAAGTTCTACTTATAAAAGTATTTCTGCTTACTTAAAATCAAATATTAGCCTTGCCTTGTGCTAGATAAAACCTAGATATGAAAAATCATCCCGAATACTGTTAATTTAGTTAGTATTTTGAGTGAGATGTACTTAAATTAAGGAAGAAATTCCCTAAAACCAAATATATTTATTTAGCAGATTTTTTCATCCCTATTCCTAAGTGAACTCGATTAGTTATGCTCCTAGATTTAGAAAGATTTTATCAGGCTTGCAATCCCAGCAGACCTCTAATTATAGGAAATGCCAGCGATCGCAGATACTATATCGATTTTGCTGCGGTGCGGGGTGGCAAAATCATTGAGGCTTTGCAGCGCACGATTGCTCGCATCTCCCCGGATGCTCCAACTTGTCAGCTATTTACAGGACATCTCGGTTGTGGAAAATCAACGGAGTTGTTACGCCTGAAAGCTGAGTTAGAGGAGCAGCAATTTCATGTAGTTTATTTTGAGTCTACCCATGTCTTAGAAATGGCAGATGTGGATGTGACTGATATTTTGTTAGCGATCGCCGGCCAGGTAAGCGAAAGCCTAGAAGCGATGAAAATTAGGTTTAAGCCTAGCTACTTTACTAAGTTGTTTGGTGAACTTGTGGATTTTCTGCAAACGCCAATTGAGCTTGGGGTAGAAGCAGAATTGTCTGTAGGAATTGCCAAAATTACAACTAAAGCTAAAGAAAGTCCCCAATTGCGGCGGCGGTTAAGAGATTACTTGGAACCTCGAACAGCAAATATTTTACAGTCAATTAATCAAGAATTGCTAGAACCTGCCACCAAGCAACTCAAAGCCAGGGGTAAAAAAGGACTGGTGGTAATTGTTGATAACTTAGATAGAGTGGCAATTCGACCTTTACCATCGGGGCGATCGCTGCCAGAATACTTATTTATTCAGCGTGGTGAACAGTTACGCAAACTTAATTGTCATGTAGTCTACACTATTCCCTTAGCCCTGACTTTCTCTAACGATAGCGCCGAACTTCAGCATCGTTTGGGGGGAGGAGTCGCGCCAAAAGTCTTACCGATGATACCTGTGCGTTTGCGCTCTGGGGAGATTTTCCCGCAAGGACTAACAATGTTGCGGCAAATGGTGCTAGCTAGAGCTTTCCCAGACATTTTGGCTAGCAATCGGTTAGGCTTAATTACAGAAGTGTTTGATAGTCTGGAAACCTTAGATCGATTGTGCCTGATTAGTGGTGGTCATGTACGCGACTTGCTAGGGTTGCTATATGACTGTCTGCGAGAACAAGATCCACCTTTTGATCGGGAGTGTATTGAACTGGTGATCCGAAGACAGCGTGATTACCGAACTAACGCTATCGATCCCCATGAGTGGGAATTAATCTTTCAGGTGGTGCAACAGCAGAGAGTTAGAGGTGATATAGAATACTACACCCTATTGCGAAGTTTGTTTGTATTTGAATACCGCGATCATCAGGGAGCTTGGTTTGCCGTCAACCCAGTTTTAGCAGAGACAGAAAAATTTAAATCATGGTTGAACGACACCCACAAGCAGATGTAACAGCAGCTAATGACCGTGCTTTGAGAAGTTTGGGGAGAGCAATTGCCCTTTCTAACGGTCAATTCTCCCTGGTTTTGGTGTGCTGCAATTATCAAGTTTTGCAAGAGCAAATGCTGCAACAACTCGAAGAACTCTCTTCAGGAGTACATCAAATTCAAAAGGTAGTTTTGCCGCATAATGCTAGAAGTCTTTACACAAGTATTCATTTACAACTCCTAACCGAAAAGAATCCGCCATCGGCGTTGATGATTTTGGGTTTAGAGTCAGTAGATGGACTTGATGATCTACTTAGGTCTATCAATCATATTCGTGATGAATTTCGCAAACGTCACCCGTTTCCAATGATTGTATGGGTGAATGAAGAAGTGTTGCAAAAGGTAGTACGTTTAGCACCAGATTTTGCTAGTTGGGCGGCGACACCAATTCAGTTTGAAATGACTAGTCAATCACTGCTGCAATTTCTGCAACAGGAAACTGACTCTTTATTTGCTACGGTGTTACCAACCGATGCTGCACCAAACCAACATCCTGAAGTTCTAAAGCATTATTCCACTGTGGAGCAAGTCTGGAAACATAGCTATGAACTCCACTTCGCCATTAGAGAGTTGCATAATCGTGGTATTAGCTTAGAGCCAGAATTAAACGCTAGTTTAGAATTTGTTTTTGGTCTAGATGATTATATTAGCGATCGCATTCATCCAGCTTTAAACCATTTTCAGCAAAGTTTGCAAGTTTGGCAAAAGTTGGCACAAAGAGAAATAAATTCAAAATTCAAAATTCAAAATGACGCTCGCAGACTCGCTAACGCTGCGCTAACAAAATTCAAGGAAAAGAGTGAGGATAAGGGAGTATTTTCTGATCCTACACCTCCTAATCGCCCATCTCCCCTACTTTTGCGACAGGGAATTTTACTATTTTATATTGGGCTGTGTCATTGCCGTTTTGCAGAGCAAAATCAAATAGAAAACCGCCGCCATTGGTACACAGCTAAATCTTATTTTCAGCAATGCTTAAATGTTTTACAGGTGGCTGGACGTTTAGATATAGTTGCTGGATTTATTAATCAACTCGCAGAGGTTTTGCAATATCTGGAAGAGTGGGAAGAATTGCAGACGGTTGCTCAAAAGTCTCTGGAGTTACATCAAACTTATGGTACTCAAATCGAATTAGCTTGTGACTACGGTTTTCTGGCGCAAGTGGCTGTACAGCAGTCGCGGTGGGTACAGGCGAGTATATTAGCACACGTATCACTGCTGAAATTAGGTGAGGCGCAAAAACACAACGACCCTTACAACTGCTTATTTCCATTATTATTGGGGCAAATTTACTATTTAGTTTTAGCGAAAGCCCAGCGAAATTTAGGTGAACTAGAAGTTGCGCGTGAATACCTCGACAAGGCGACAAAAGAACTACCAGCAGCCTTAGAAAGCAGCGCCCATCAATACGATGCCCATCGTTATATTCGCTTATTGCGGAGATTGCGATCGCTCTACTTTGAAGAAGGGCGCTATTTGGAAGCCTATTACATTCGACAGAAACGGCGTTCTGTTGAGCAACAGTACGGTTTTCGGGCTTTTATCGGTGCGGGACGCTTACAACCGCAAAGACAGGCGACAAACCCAGCATTGATGTCACCTTTTGGGAGTAGCAGCGTTGCTTTAGAAATTGCGGCTTCTGGTCGAGAGCGTGATATTAATAACTTAATTGGTAGAATCAGCCGCGCCGATCAAAAGCTGACGGTGATTCACGGTCAATCAGGGGTGGGTAAGAGTTCTACTGTCACGGCGGGCTTAGTTCCAGCACTGCAAAATCGAGCCGTTGGCGATCAAATAGCCGTGCCTGTGGTATTGCAAGTTTACACCGATTGGGCGCGAGAATTAGGAAAATCTTTAAGTGAGGCGATGTCTAGTGACACATCCCTTGCCATTTACGCTGATATGAAGCCAGAAGTAGCCATTAAACCGGAAGCTTTAGCTTACTATGCCCAACCGATCACTATCATGAGAATTTTACAACAACTAAAAGAAAATGCCGATCACCATTTGATCACAGTTTTAATTTTTGACCAGTTTGAAGAATTTTTCTTTGGTAATAGCGATCGCAAGCAAAAGCAAGAATTTGATAAATTTATTAGTGACTGTCTGAATATACCCTTTGTGAAAGTTATCCTTTCCTTACGAGAAGATTATTTACATCGGTTATTAGACTTTAAACATCTTTCGGCACTGGAAGCAATTAATAATAATATTCTCGACAAACATATTCGCTACCAGTTAAATAACTTTACGCCAGAATATGCCAAAGCAATTATCCGAAAATTGACAGAGCGATCGCAGTTTAATTTAGAACCGGCTTTAATTGATGCCTTAATTGAAGATTTATCCACAGAGTTTGGAGAAGTCCGCCCGATTGAATTGCAAGTTGTGGGAGCGCAAATTCAAGATGAACGCATTACTACACTAGAAGAATATCAGCCATATAGACCGAACAAACTCATTGAGCGATATCTTAAGGAACTGATTAAAGACTGCGGCCCAGAGAATGAACGAGCCGCGTTACTCGTTTTATATTTATTAACAGATGAAAGTAACAACCGACCTTTTAAAACTCGTGCTGAGTTAGCGGTGCAGCTAGCAGAATTAGAAGATGCTAGCAAATTAGAGTTAGTCTTAGATATTTTAGTGCGCTCCGGTTTAGTGGTACTATTTCCCGATGTACCAGAACGTTATCAACTGATTCACGATTATTTAGTAGACTTGATTCGCTACCTGCAACAACAAGAATCGAGTTTACAGGTACAACTAAATCAGCTACGCCAAAAAGTAGAACAAAGTCAAGCTGAGATTGAGCGACTTAAGAGTGAACTTAGCCAAAATAAACAGCGTTCCAAATTGGTAGATATTAATCCCCAACCGGGTTTGGACTTATTAACAGAATTGCGGGAGTTACACAAGCGGGAAGAATTGAGTCAGTTAGAAATTGAACACTTACGAGCTGAACTTAAAGAAAAAGAGTTAACAGCTAAACTCGCAGAAAGTCAAAAGAAACAAAGGCTAAGTGAAGCTCAATTAAATCGTTCGCTGAAAATTGCCCTAACTGCTTGCGTTCTTGCCATATTGGGATTAAGTGTTTCCATAGTCACAGCAGTAGATAGTGAAATTAAAACTCTCAGTGCATCCAGTGAAGCCCTCTTTGCTTCCCAAAAAGGTATTGATGCTTTAAAGGAAGCTTTAAAAGCGGGGAGAAAATTACAACAAACAGTCTGGGTAGATTCCTATACAAAAGAGGAAGTACAAACAGCACTCTATCAAGCAGTTTCTGGGGTAAGAGAGTATAACCGCTTAGAAGGACATATATCTGGGGTAAATAGTGTTATATTTAGCCCTGATCGCTCTTTAATTGCTTCAGCCAGTGCGGATAATACAATTAAACTCTGGCATCCCGATGGTAGCTTGGTTAAAACCTTGTCGGGGCATGATGATGTAGTTAATAGCGTCAGTTTCAGTCCCGATAGTCAAATCGTTGCTTCCGCCAGTCAAGACAAGACAGTAAAACTTTGGAATCGGGACGGTCAACTGCTTGCGACTCTATTAGGACATCAAGCTGTAGTGAATAGTGTTAGTTTCAGCCCAGATGGTCAGATTATTGCTTCAGCGAGTACAGACAAGACAATAAAACTTTGGAGTCGGGATAACAAGCTGCTCAAAACTTTGCAGGGACATGATGGAGCAATCTTAAGTGTCGCTTGGTCGCCCGATGGTCAAACTCTTGCTTCCGGGAGTGCTGACAAGACAGTAAAATTGTGGAGTCGGGATGGTAAGCTGCTCAAAACTTTCCAGGGACATGATGATGCAGTCAAAAGTATAGCTTGGTCGCCTGATGGGAAAGCGATCGCTTCTGCTAGTTTAGACCAGACAATCAAACTCTGGAATCTGGAGGGTAAGCTATTGCGAACCCTATCCGGGCATAGTGCTGGAGTTACCAGCGTCAGTTTTAGCCCTGATGGTAAGACGATCGCTTCCACAAGTACCGACGAGACAATTAAACTTTGGAGTTCTGAAGGTGTGCTGCTGGGAACCCTAAAAGGGCATAATAATTGGGTGAATAGCGTCAGTTTCAGTCCAGACGGTCGCACCCTTGCTTCTGCCAGTCGGGACAAAACTATTAAACTCTGGCATTGGGATGATGTGCTGCTGCGAAAGCCCAAAGCCGATAATGATGACTGGGTAACTAGCATCAGTTTTAGCCCAGACGATCGCACCTTAGCAGCAGCAAGTCGAGACAAAACTATAAAACTTTTCAGTCGTGACGGTAAACTAATCCGTATTTTCACGGGGCATCAGGGTCAAGTTTGGGGCGTTAGTTTCAGTCCTGATGGTCAAGCGATCGCTTCCGCTAGTAAAGATAAAACGGTGAAGCTTTGGAGTCTCGACGGTAAACTACTCAACACCTTACAGGGTCATAATGATGCCGTCTTGGGTGTTGCTTGGTCGCCTGATGGTAAACTAATTGCCTCGGCTAGTAAAGATAAAACAGTGAAGCTTTGGAGTCGGGACAGTAAACTACTCAACACCTTACAGGGACATCAAGATGCGGTGAATTGGGTAAGCTTTAGCCCAGATGGAAAATTGCTAGCCTCAGCCAGTGATGACAAAACCGTGAAAATCTGGAGTGTAGATGGTAAATTACTATATACCTTAACTGGTCATAGTCGCCGGGTAAATGGGGTTGCTTGGACACCTGATAGTCAGGCGATCGCTTCAGTTAGTATTGATAGCACGGTGAAGATTTGGAGTCGGGACGGTGATTTGCTAAGTAATCTCACTGGGGATGGCGATAGTTTTATTAGTGTCAGTTTTAGTCCAGATGGCAAGACTCTGGCAGCCTCCAGTGATGACGAAGTGAGGATTTGGAACCGAGAAGGGACTTTGCTGATTGCTTTGAAAGGTTATAAGGATGAATTAACCAGCGTCAGTTTCAGCCATGACGGCAAAACTTTGGCTGCGGGTAGTGCTAACGGTACAGTGATTTTACAGAATTTGGCAGATATCCAACTGGAAAAATTACTGGCACGGGATTGCAATTTACTACACGATTATTTGAATACTAACCAGAAGATAATGAAAAGCGATCGCGCCTTGTGTTCTGGTAGGTGATGCAGAAGAATTATGAATGACGTTATATATATTGATCATCTATCCAAATAATCCTAACTAATGCAAAAAATCGTATCCGCTCTAAAAATAATGATGGGCAAACCTGTCATTTCAGGAACTCGTATTACAGTTGAATTAATTCTTGAAAAGCTTGCTGCGGGTGAAACACCTCAGCAAATACTCGAAGCGCATCCGCGACTTAGCGATGAAGGAATTAAAGCAGCTTTGGCATTTGCGGCTCAAGCTTTGCGGTATGATGTGGTTTATCCAACGATTGAGAAAGCTTCTTGAAGTTTTTAGGAGACGAAAATTTAGATTGGCAAATCGTTGAACGTCTGCGGCTAGATGGTCACGAAGTATTGTATGTTATGGAAATACAATCAGGAATTACTGACGATGAAGTTTTGAACTTGGCTAATAATGAAAGTGCAATTTTGTTGACATCAGATAAAGATTTTGGTGAGTGAGTTTTCCGTTTGCATCGAATTACGGCAGGTGTGGTGTTAATTTGGTTATTCGGTTTAGCTTCAAATGATGTACTTAGTGGCTCGTGGTCAGAAAAAAACCGAACCGAGATACACAGATAACAACAATGAGGCAGAGGTGGGTAATTTAATCTGTATATATAATTCCAATGTTTTCTACAAACTCCTTTTCTTTTAATTTCAAATAACTCTCTCTTGTGGGAATAAAACGATCTACTATATCTTGTTTATATAAATAAACCATCTCTTGTGTAATGAAATGCTTATTTAAAAGTTTAATTGAAGAAGTTTCAATAAAATTATTAATTTGTTTTTTATCCTGCTTTTCCTCAAACTCAGAAGATAATCTCAGAATAATATTAGCTGGATTTCTATCTTTTTTTGAAGAAATAAAAATTTCTTTTATCCCTTCTCTATCTTGAATCTCATTATCTTCAATTATTGAATTTAAATAAAATAATTGCAATGTCTTTGGTCTTACACCAGTAAAATTTAATTTATCTGGATACTTAGCTGTACTGAAAGAGACTTCGCTATTCACTTTATAAATTCCATCAGGATGTTCTCCTATTGCAAAATCACAGAATACTTGATAAGCGCTTCTTTGCTGACTTATGGAATAAACTGTGAAGTAATTTGAATAGGTTGTTACCCAAAACCAATTTTCTAAGGCTTTAAATTGTTCGAGTGTCGGTTCTGGATTTAGTCTAAAATATTCAGATATAAAAATTAATTGAGTTGGATAAGGCAATAAACGAATATCTATTACAAATAATTTTTTATATAAAAAATGAACTGCTTTTTTGATATATGTATATGCATTGTTTGTTAACGATTCTAGATTTGGTTCTAAACCTCGATTCAATAAATCTTCTATCTTTACATCAAAATAAATTCTTCCCTTTGCATTAGAAATACAATTTACAACGGTATCTCTTTTCAAGTCTTCAAAATTGTAAGCATTTAAGCTATTAATGAATTCAGTAATCGAATCACTTAGTACGAATCCTGTTTCTACATTATAGCTAAGTGCTGAAAGCATATAGTCTTCAGAAATTTCTGTTCCTGTTGAGTTTATTCTTGAAAAAATTACAACAGCACTTCTTATATCCCCTCCTCTTATTTCTACATAAGGTAATTTGTATTTATGTAAAATATTATGTAAATTCCTTGCATTATCAATATATCTGCTTTTATCAATTTCTGTAATAACCCAAGTTGCTAGTTATTGATTCAGGCGATCGCTTTGTGCAATAAAATTCCCTCCAGAGATGAAAAACGGAGGGGAATATGTTAAGCGAAATAATTACTGTCTATGCTATCATCGATGACCTGTTAAAGGCGATTAGGCATAGTGAAGACTGTCGCCGAGAGATGAATGACGCAGAAATTA
>NZ_JBALCS010000018.1:0-100448 GCF_036919555.1 Nostoc sp. | reverse complement strand
TAATAAAACAATGGCTAAACCTTTTAAGTGGACTTACAAGGGTAAAGTCCTGGCTATCTAATAGTCTGTTTATTTCCGCCAAGCTGTACTAGTCGTCTGTTGCGAAGTTACAATTCCACAACTGAAGAACAGCAAGAGCAACGGCAACAAATTTTGCAAGAATTATTTGGGAAAGTAGGTCAGAAAGTATCAATTGTGCCGCCCTTTCACTGTGACTATGGCAGTAATATTTTTGCTGGCGACAGATTGTATATGAACTATGGCTGCGTGATTTTAGACTGCAATACAGTTCACATTGGTGAAAATGTCTTGTGCGCTCCTTATGTGCAAATTTATACTGCTTATCACCCGACAGAGCCGAAAATTCGTCTTTCTGGTAGAGAATTAGCTGCCCCAATTAACATTGGTAATAATGTCTGGATTGGTGGCAATGCAATTATTTGTCCAGGTGTAACTATTGGTGATAACACAACCATTGGTGCTGGTAGCGTAGTTGTCAAAGATATACCTGAGAATGTTGTCGCTGCTGGCAATCCCTGCCGCGTCATTCGGCATTTGTCCTAGAATTTAAAACTTATTAGAGCCAGTCTGCGATCGCTTCTTGGGTTTCGCTATCATCCAAAAAACCGCTTGTGAATGACAAGCGGTTTTTTAGTGGTTGCCCTCGAAGTGGAACCTAAAGCGAAAAATTTTTTAGAGATTAAACAAGTCTCAAATCAGGATAATTTGCCAAGACATCATCAGATGTCAGGGTATCATTTTCAGCTTGCGGAGTCCAAAGAACTTCAATTGCCAGCAGTTTTTCGCTAGGAAGACTACCAATTTGCCGCAAAGCTTGACGCAAATCATCAGCACTGTTAATCGCTGTGGGGATTTCAAACTTACCTAATGTCGCCGCCAGCAAAGTGACGATAATGTATTCACCAGGGCCTTCGGTAAATAAGCGGGTGGGGTTATCGAGTTCACCAGCCGAGGGTAAAGCATCTTTGGCAAGGGCTGCTTTTAGCTGGTTGTTGACATTAGACAGAGTTTCTTCGCTAAACTTGCTGCGTTCTGCCAGTGACAGCCGATTAAATTGACTTTCAGCTGAATTTAAACTTGCTTGTTGAGTCCCACCACCTGCATATACAAAGTATTCGGGATGGCGGAGTAAAGCTAGGCTGGCTTCTTGTAGAACTTCTGCTCTCCCCTCTGGGGTGTTAGTATCAGCAGTTTCAGCAATGTGGTTGAGTTCACTTTGCAATTCACGAGCTTGAGCTAACAAACCTACTTGCAAACGAGTTACCGAAACAGGAGAGTTGCTGCTGTAATCTGCTTCACCCGTTTCACCACTAGAGACGCGGCGGAAAGTTTGCAATAAGAAATTAGCGATCGCCAAGAAAATTAAGATGGTAAATATACCACCAAATCCTCCTCCAATACCCCAGAAGGGAATTAGGAAGGGAAAGCCAAAGCCACCACCAAAGCCACCACCAGGATAGTATCCGCCCCCACCAGGAGGTGCATAGGTGCGCGGTGCATAGGTGCGACTGGAAGGCGCTCTAAAGGAGCCACCACCGATCCTACCCCCACTGCGGGCTGCTAATGCTCCATCGGCGTGACCAAGAGCCAAAGCTAACACCAGGACTAGGGCTAAGAAGGTTTTTAACAGAGGTTTGATGCTTTGTTGTAGTTTTTTACGCATAATACATACAGTCGCTTGAAAAACAGAATTTTTTATGATTTCTCCCCATGCTCTTAGGAGTGTTGCGGTATGTCGCTAACGCCAACCCGTAAGCAGCAAGCGAGTTTGTAGCATTCACGTAGCATTTACTTTTAAAGGCTACATATTCAATTTACCGCGTCTGATGTTGGGTAGGCAGCGATCGCAGGGGGGATTTCTCGACTGGGGAACCGTACCTTAAGATATGTTCATCATCACACAAATTTGCGATGTCTACGACGGGCTACGCCAACGAGCAATTGTTGCTACGTCTTAGGACTAGCACTTTCAGACTACAGTTTTGAATTATACAGATGATTTTAATTTTTAGTGATTATTTTAACTAATTTTTTTAAAATTTTATCATACTTGTTTTGTCACAAGGTGGGAGGATATATTTTTTTAAATTATGAGCAGCATTTGCTACATCTAGTATCTTTATATTTACGCATATATACAGGCTAGCAAGTGTCCACGATGCCCATCAGTAATACTAGTCAGACACCAGATAGCTATCAAATACTTATCCAAACTTTTGGCATTTTGGCACAATAGTCCAGGGTATTCAGGATATTCTATTAAACGTAGCTAAATTTCGTAATTTTCCCAAGAGTTGTTCACTGAGCAATTTGGCTACAAGTGTTAGCTTTTATTGTTTATCATCCACAGAAATTCTCAAGTAGTGAGAAATTTGCAGAAAAAATAAAATTAACACAATAAAAAAACAATCTTCGTGGCGAATCTTCAAAAATAGCCTTTAAATTTGTCTACCAGATTCGTTTTAAAAGAAATAAAATAATAAATATGGCTTTAAAAGTAATCCTAATTGTGAAGTACCTACACTGATGCTTCGCATACAGTGTAGGCTTCCCGTCTCATCCGCCGTCGCCTCATAAAACCCATGTTTAACTTGGTCTTACACAGCATCTCTGGTCTTTCGACCTTTATCTCTTCAAGAGAGAACCCAGGCAGGCGCCCATCTTCCATAGGCAGTTTAATTTTTGTTCGTACAACATTCCTCGGATTTAGTGCAATGGCATACCAGCTAGAAATGCTCCTTTCCCGATCTCTGATGTTGCTGCGGCAAGTCTGACTACTTTGAAGTTAGCCTGTCTGTTCCATACAGTCGGGTGGGTCATCGACCAAAGTAATTTTATCAAAAAAAGCCATGATTCACTCAATATTTTGTTCGTCTGGTCGAATCAAGTTTTCTCTGTTTTCGCTACGCTCAAATACAATCAAACTACACAACTCGACTCACGCGCAATTCATGAGGTAGCGCGGGAAGAGGGGGTTTCCCCCATGAGCGACTGCCATCTCAACACCGAATCGGAGATTACGGTGTGAGCCTTCTTGCTGTTTAAGGTAAATAAATTAAAAATTATTTGAAATGTAGTCATCAACTTGATTATGGAACATATTTCTCAACTAACAGCCGAAATTAGAGACAAAGCTGCATACCCGGATATCCTAGTGATATCCCGAATCTTCCTGCCGAAAGAAGCTGTAATTGGGGAATATATCTACGATCGCTGTCTCCAAGATCCAGAACGAGTTATTGTGCTAGCGGCTAGTTGCTCAGGAGATAAAGTATTTGACGAAGGTCAACAGTTTCCCGTGTATCGCTGGTATTATCCTAGATTCTGGCGTAGTGGCTGTATAGGAAGTATCTTGAAACCTTGGGTCAATATCGTCTGCTCATTTGTGCTAGCAATCAAACTCTATTTTCGCTATCACTACCGTTATATAGAGTGGGGTCACGGCTATGACTTTCCTTCACTGTTGCTATTGAGCTATTTCTTACCTATTCGCTTTTTTATCTATCTGCACGGCAATGATCTTCTTTCTACTTTACACAATCCCGTGTTGCGATCGCTCTTTAAACTAACACTCAAACGAGCCGAAGGTATTGTTTGTAACAGTTCTTATACACAAGACTATCTCAGAACTGCTTTGCGATTAGATACTCCTACCCACGTCATCAACCCAGTAATCAGACCAGAAAAATTTGGTAATGTAGCAAGTCCAAATAGCCTTGATGATTTACGTGTTCGCGTGCGTCAGACATACAACATTGCCGAAAGAGCAATAGTTATTCTCTCGGTAGGAAGGCTAGTAAAACATAAAGGTTTCGACCTAGTTATTGATAATATCCCACTATTGATGACTTTTGGGATCGATGTCCACTATATACTTTGCGGTCAAGGATCTTGTGAGTCGGAACTGAAATCTCTGGCGCATCGTTTGCGGGTAGATAAGCGCGTACACTTTGCCGGATATGTTCCAGAGCGGGAATTAGCAGGTTATTATGCAGCTTGCGACATATTTGCCATGCTGACTTTATTGGATACTAAGCCTAATATTATGGAAGGTTTTGGTATGGTTTATTTAGAAGCAAGTTACTTCGGTAAACCTGTAATTACCTCTCGTTTAGGCGGTGTTCTAGACATAGTTCAGCACGAGGAAAATGGCATACTAGTTAATCCCAATTCTGGTTATGAAGTTTTCCAAGCTTTCAATCGATTGTGCAAAGACCAGCAACTACGTGAGCAACTCGGCCGCAAAGGTAAAGAATTAGCCAAGCGTAAAACCCTTCATCGATCGCTTTACAAATCAGAGGGAAGAAACCCAATTTTGTGATTGGTAAAAAATTACCTTAAACAGCAAGAAGGCTCACACTGTACCTGTACGGCTGTCAGTGTTGAGATGGCAGTCACTCATGGTTTGTGACATGGCTTTTTACCCCACTTCCATTCCTCTCCCCGTTGGCGTCAGCCTGCCGTTAGGCAAGGGTCGAGAGGCTTTGAAACTCAGTTTTATTTTTTCTCTGCTTGTATGAAACCACCCTGCTCCCCGCAGGCTCTTAGGGGAGCTAAAGGGTAGCTTTGGCGGGGTGGGGTTCCAAATATTATGCTTAATTGCCCGGACATCATATGACGTACACCCAAATCTTTTTTCCAATGGCTATCCCTTCGGTGTTACAAGGATTTGGGCTTGCTGGCTCACATCAACTAACCACCACCAACAATAGTTACCACTTCTAAGCGATCGCCTGGTTGCACTTTTGTTTGCGGCCAAAACTGGCGGTGTAAAATTTCGCCGTTATACTCTACAGCCACCAAGCGGGGGTTAAAACCTAACTGTTGGAGCAAATCGGGTAAAGAACTTTGAAACGAGCAGCTATGGGTTTCCCCATTGACCTGAATCGTAATCTCATTAGACATAAATGTGGGGAATGGGGAATTGGGCATTGGTTATCACTTTGGACAAATGACTAATGACAAATGACTAATCACTCTTTTAAAGTTCTGGTTTGATGCGATTGAGTTGGGAGAGCAAATATTGCGTCACCAGGGTAGGCTGTTCGGCTTGGATGAGCGATCGCACCACCGCTACACGTTCGGCTCCTGCATCAATCACATCATTGATATTATTTGCATCTATTCCGCCAATGGCAAACCAGGGAATTGAGCAATTTTTGGCAGCATAGCTGACATATTCTAAACCTGTTGCTGCCTTACCTACTTTCGTGGGAGTTTCATAAACTGGCCCCACGCCAATGTAATCTACACCTTCAGCAATTGCTGCTTGCATTTCTTCTTTATTTGTGGTAGAAAGACCTATCAGACGCTGGGAACCGAGTAATTGTCGAGCAACAGCAATAGGCATATCTTGTTGTCCCAGATGGACTCCATCTGCATTGACTGCTAAAGCCAAATCCACGCGATCGTTAACAATAAACAAAGTGCCGTAGATCTGGCATAACTGCCGGAGTTTTCTCGCTTGTTCCAGACGCAAAGAATCATCGGCAGTTTTGTCGCGGTACTGTAGGAGCGTTAATCCACCTTTGAGTGCAGCTTCGACGGTGTTCAACAAAGTTTCACTAGGGGAAGTAACAAAATACAGACGCGATCGCCACAACAATTGATGGCGCTGATGACCCATTAAACTACTTTCTAGGGTATAAACCTGATAGCGCATCTGCTTACAAGCTTTAGCCATATTAGGCTGGTAAAGCTTGCTGTATTCTTCCAACACCCGCAATGCTTCTTCGATGCGGCAAAAGTTAGCTTGCAACACTGATTTGATACTAGCTCGTTGTTCTTCCTGAGGATGGGTTAACTCAGTCCCAGCATCGCCTGGTGTATCTCGCGCCGCCCGTAATTCCGAAGTATGCCACTGGGCTATCTCTTGTCGCAGACGCTTGCATTCAAGGGAGAACTGGGCATTATTCAATCCAAACCGACACCATTCCTCAATAATTCGCAAGCCCTCACGAGCGCGGTCTAAATTGGCGTCTAAAATGCGGTAGACAACCTGCTGTATTTGCTCTTTTTGGCTGTATGGCTCGACCATTACAACAACCCCGTTAGTGCTTTCATCGAAATGTGAATTATCATATGTCCTAGTAAGCATAAGTTAATTAATTTGCTTTTTTTTACTCAATTTTTACTAAATCTACGCAAGACAAGGTGGTAGCGAGGGTTACAGTCAATTGTCCCATGTTCTTATAGGCAGCGATCGGGGTAGTTTGAGGCTACAGTTTCGCACTAAGATTAGTCAAGTATTTTACGGTAAACATCACTCCACTCCAATCGTCCTTCGCGGATATGAGTTCCAGTCTGCCAAGCACCAATACCAGTCCCAATCGCATCATAAGTACTTGCAATCCAGTTAGAGCGACCCATGCTAAAAGTCACTTCCATATAACGTCTCTACATTCTTTTTCACTTTACGACTTTTGCATATTCACTCGATCCAATATTCTGGTAATCCACCTATATTTTCGATGTCTTTTAACAATTTATTTGCTGTAATACTTAGTGTTTTAGAAGGGTTTTCTTCGATTATAGCCAGGGGTAAAATTGCACAGCATCTTAGAGGTTGTTTTAAAAGTGTTTCGCTGTGACTTTTGGCACTTTTAGATCCCCCCTAACAAGGATGAGGCGATCGCTACCGTTACCAAAAACCCTTACCAGTTAGCAGCCGACATCTACGAGATTGGTTTTCTGACTGCTGACAAGATTGCGAGGAATATAGGAATTGCCCCGGACTCAGAATTTCGTTACCGTGCGGGGATTACCCACTGTCTAAGTGAAGCCCCCGAAGATGGCCATTGTTACTTACCACAAAGCGCATTGATTGAGTCGGTAATCAAACTGCTGACTACTGAATCTCACCAACCCACGCAAGAAGCGTTCCCGCTTCGGGTTGCCGAAGGCATCGCTCTCATCATCAAAGATATGGCTCTAGCAGACGACCTGATTAGAGAGCAGGATAATTTGTTGTAGGTAAAGATGATCGCTAGATCGCCAGTTTAATCGAACCATCAGAGCGATCGCTATATGACAGAATACAGAGAGCGATGGCGCAAGCCCCCGCTTTATAGCGATCGCAGATTCTTTTTTGGGAAACCCCCAAACGCTTTCTAAGCAAACATTTGCTCGACTGAAAAGCCTGAATAATTCGCACTATTTCTCTCCAGCTTACTGGTTTTAGCCTGAAGTCAGCGTTAATTTTTCCCGCTTCTTACCGGAGTTAACCATTTGCATCAAGTGCTGATTCAAATAACTTTGCGCTGAAATGTACAAACTTTCCCAAATTTCTTGGTTGCGACTGATTTTCTTGCCTATTGTATTTCCTGCTGTTTTTTCCGATACTAAATATTTACGGAAATAGTTCGTCCACAGGTGTTGCAGAAAATCTTCGGCAAATTCGTTAAACGGCAGAATCCATTTATAGTCTTGATCCAAAAATACCCTATAGGACAATACGCTTGGGTTAGAGCCAAAAACCTTAACACGCGTAGGTTGGGTTGAGGAACGAAACCCAACATTTTGCAGGGTTTGTTGGGTAACACGAATGTTCAACCCAACCTACAATTATCCTTAACTGAACTGTATTGCCCTATAGGATGCAATTATCGGTAGTGCCAAGTCCGTTGGCGCACCAAACCCAAAAGAATACTTGCTGTCAGGCAACAATGTATTTTTACGTGTGTCTATTGATGCTAAGTCGTTCACACCCTTTCTTCTGGGGTTACTGATATGTTCTTGGATTAATTCGTACAGTCTTTGCTCTATCCACAACGCTTGAGAAAGCAGAGGCAGTAGAGCGGTTAATCTTCCCTTTCCAGTTCAAATAGTGCTTTATCACTTGGGCGCGCGGAAACCTGCCTGTTGTGCTGTTGCTGGGTCTTTAAAACAAATATCTGGCTTGACTTTTTCGTAATCAAGGGATTTAGGAATGTGATAAATGTTGCCTCTCTTCTTAGTAATCTTGCCTTTTACCAGTGCATCACTTGGGCAAGAGGTTTCACTTTGTGGTTTCACTCCTAGCTTTTGTCCTGCTGCTAAAACCGCAGTTTTATTATCACCAGAGATTGACTTGTTAGAGCTAGGAGTTGTTGTATTTCCAGGGGCAGGACTAGCCTGTTTATTAGACCCAGGATTACCTTCTGTAACAGACCCAGGACTCGCCTGAGAAATAGCCGTTGGAGTTTGAGGGGTAGTGGTAGTACTAGCAGATTCTTCCGGTTTCTTTCCACAACTGCCTAACATTAATACCGTGAATAATGTCAGTACTATGCTCAATTGACGAGATTTGAGTTGATTGTTCATTGCAAAATTATTTTTTACTAAACATCGAGCAATACTTAATTCCACAAATTTTATCCCACGCTGACTTCATCACTGACCACATCACTTGCGCCATTCAAAAGAGTTGCAATCTCCACCAATTGTGCCAATATCTCTTGTGTTGGTACTTCTCCCTTTAAAACTACAGTACTTCACAACTGAGCAATATAGACAGAATCAATCTCATCGAAGCGCGAATCTTCGTCAAAAGCTAAGGCAACTCTTTTTGCTAACCCACTTTGGTCATATTCCCCATTTAGTCCCACTCGTTCCAAAGGAATGCTTTCTCCAGCAGTGGAATCTGAAGCAATTAAACTCGGATTTGGGTTAACTTGAGCATCTTCCGGTTTTTCCTGTCCAAATAGTCTTTGTAACCAACCCATAACCGTAATTTCCAGTGAGTACATATTTAAATACAGTTAATTATTGCACTCATCTTCACTCTCTAAGAGGGTGTTTATAAAATAAATATTAAGTAGTCGAGCAACGATGATTGCGGGCTAATCTACGTAACATAAGATTTGTCATAGCGGCATATATCATCGTTTCACTTGTTTGCGGATGATATTCGTAATCCTTACTGAGACGACGATAGCGACCAAGCAACGCTCGTGTACGCTCTACTACCCAACCGATTGTTTATGTCGATGAAGCAGGTATGGACAATCGAGAAGATTACGGTTATGGCTGGAATGAGAAAGGACAACGGTTTCACGCGCTCAAGTCAGGGCGGCGGCAAGGTCGAGTGAATATGATTGCGGCCTTGCGTAACCATCAACTGATAGCTGCTTTTACCTGCGTTGGTTCTTGCAACCGGATTGTGTTTGAGATTTGGTTAGAAGGAGAGCTTAATTCCTCTGCTGGAACCAGGACAGGTGGTAGTAATCGATAATGCCACGTTCCATAAAGGCGGTCATATTGAGCAACTGATTCAGCAAGCAGGTTGTAAACTGCTGTACTTACCCCCAAATTCACCGGTTCTCAACAAGATTGAGCAATGCTGGTCTTGGCTCAAAAGTCGCATTCGCAAGCAACTTGACCAATGTGAGTGTCTACGGGATCCGATGGAGCATATCTTATCTCTAGCGTTTTAACCGCCACGGCGGTTGCTATATTATGGGCAATTCAGCGGACATGATATGAGACTGATTAATGAGTAGTCAACGGAGTTCTGAGTTTAAATTTTTGATACCGTCGCACTTTGCTCTAGCTGTCTAATCCGCTCCATTTGCAGCAGATTCCACTCATCATCAGAATAGGGTGTGCTAAACCAAGCATCTAATATTTCTTTAGCGATCGCTTCTGTAGTTGCGCGTAAACTTAATACAAGGACATTCGCATGATTCCAGATGCGGGACCCGCGTGCAGTCTCGGCATCATGGCACAATGCTGCACGTATCCCAGAGACTTTGTTGGCGGCAATAGATGCGCCGGTACCAGTCCAACAAAAGACAATGCCCTCATCTGCTTGCTGGGTGGTCACTGCCAAAGCAACTTTACTACAGCTGAGAGGCCAATCAACTTCAGGATCATTCTCAGCTAGGGAACCAAAGGGTATAACTTTATGCCCACGCTGCTTAAGTTCTTCCAATATCCTGTCGGTAAGGTTGGTGCGTTCATCACTGCCAATAGCAATTCTCATAACTGTTCACGCTTTCCCCTTTTAAAGATGTAAATTTATTCAAAATAGGGACTATTCATGCCAATATTTGCTTACTACATTGGTTTTTTTGACCAAATTACCTGATCAGAAAAGTAGACAATAGTCTAGATTCCGACAGGAAGAAAACGGCGATGTCTCCAACACCGAGTCCAGCAACATAGCATTATAACTAGCCAAACAAATCAATATTACTAGATCAATTCGACCGAAGAAAGGCAGAGGGCAGTTATTGCTGGAGGCAGGAGGTTTTAGAAAATAATTCTTCCCTCTGCCAAAAGGGTTTCAGAACAAGTAAATTTATTTATAACGATTCCTTCTGCCTCCTTAAAGTAAACATCATTAGAAAATGGGTAGATAGAAATTGAGCACGTCAAGACTTCGGACTAGGACTAGCCGCCTCATCAGGTGCAGGAGTGATGGGAGCGCCATTGGTGAGGCTGAGAATACCGGAAACAACAATTTTGTCCCCAGCTTTTAGTCCTTCGATAACTTGATAATTATTCCCCTCAATAGCTCCCAATTTCACGGGCTTTTGTTGAGCTACTAAAGATGGCGTTCCAGCTTTAGGGTTTTGTGTTGGTGCTTGATCTGTAGGCTTTTCCTGCGGTGCTTCAGCTTTAGGCTTTTGGGGCGGTGCTTCAGCTACAAACACAAAAGTCTCCCCACCCAAGCGAGTTACTGCTGTAACTGGAATTAAGATTCCTGGACCTTTATTCCAGATCACTTTGGTTTGTACTGACTGAAGATTAAGCAATCGATTTCTCAAATTGCCAAAGTTAGCTTTCACCAAAACTGTCTGCGAATCTGAACTGGCATTTGGGGCGATAAAACTGATCTTACCCGTTGCTGTGGGTTGGCCTTGGGCATCCAGCATTTGCACGGGTAATCCCAAGCGCAACTTTCTGGCTTGATTTAGCGGAATGGATATATTCAGGTCTAAAGAGTCGTTTTTGGTCAATGTGGTCAGCTGATCCCCTTGTCCTACATACTGTCCTAGCTTGACTGGGATATTACCAACAATACCTGTGAAAGGAGCTAGGACTTTTGTGTATTGCAGTTGGACTTGAGCCGACTGGACTTCAGCCGCTGCTTGGCTGACTTGCGATCGCCCTTGGGCAATATCTTCGGGGCGATTGCCGTTCACCTGTTGCCTATAGTATTCTTTCTGTTGTTCTAAGGCAGCACCTAGCTGCTGGATATTAGCAGTTCTGCTTTTGCGGAGTTGCTCTAAGTTTTTCTGGGCTGCAACCAGCGCCGCTTCAGCACTACCTTTGTTTTTGACGTATTCATCTAGGCTATCTTGAGAAGTTGCCCCTTCTTTTGTTAATTGCTGGTATCGCGTTGCTCGTGCTTGTGCTAACACTAGATCGGATTGGGCGGAATTAACTTGAGCTTCAGCCTGCTGAATTTGCTGTGGGAGCGATCCAGATACAGCATCCTGATATTTTGCTTGGGCTTGATCTAGCTGGGCTTTGGCTTGGGAAACTATTTCTCTTCGAGTCCCTGCTTTGAGTTCGACAAGATTTGCCTGTGCTTGTTCTAGTGCTGCTTGTTTTTGTCGTAGCTGGGCTTGGGCATCATCAATTTGTAGAGCAATAATAACTTGCCCTTGTTGAACACGGTTGCCCTCTTTGATGTTAATCTGGGTAATTCGCCCTCCAACCTGTGGCTTGATTGGTACAGACTGTGGTGCCTCTAAGGAGCCAATAAATTGCGAACTCTCCTGCACAGTTTCACTTTTCACAGTTGCTAGCTTGACGGCAACTGCTGGTTGACTAGCCCCTGCTCCAGCACCCGATGGTGCATTGGTAGCATGACTAGTTTGCCACCAACGCCAACCAAAACCAACACCTGCAACTAACAGGACGATTCCTAAGATTAGAGGCCAACGCCGCTTTTGAGGTGGCTTAGGCGATCGCTTTGGCAATGGTTGCAAGTCTTGACTAGAATCAGTAACCGCAGGCTGTTCTATTTCAACGGGAAGGCGAGAATCAGGGAACTCAGAATGGGTCATCATTTTCTCGTTTTGTGGATTTAAACTTGGGCAATCTACTTTTTTTCGCTAAAAAAACATTGTTTTAATAGTTTTTTAGCTTTTTTTCTCTATGTTGGTGACAAATATCTTTGGGTATTTGGGCGATCGCTCACAATGTCTAGCACCTAAAACGCACAAATATCCTCTATCACTTTATGGTTAATTTGTACATTACTTAACTCCGAACATTTTTTTATTGTAATTTATAAAACTTTTTCGCTCAGTATAAACCCAGTGCCTTAGCTCCGAGAGAAAGCACGGTTCATCTTGTTGTTGCAGGCGAATCAACTGAACCTACTGCCTCCTGCGTTGCAAACACCTTAGTTCCTGACTTTCCCAAGCGGGGACGAGTTTGTGCCGTCCTTGATGCTAAGTTTTCCATGAGCGTTTGCAAGCAACCGCTTGCAGATGTAAGTGCTTGCTTGCATTATAACCACATAGAAGAAAATATTGATATAAGTTACAGATGAGTTTATCGCTCTTGAGTAGTAGTCAATACTGATCTTAGGGAAGAAAACCCTATGGAGCGATGCCTTCTCTTCTCTACGAGAGGCTACGCCAACGAGACGCTTCGCAAACGGCGGGCTACACCTACGCTGATTAATTCAGATATATAGCAGTTCTCAATTGCATGGGATACAGCAGCCCGTCGCGTGGGCGGGTTTCCCGACTTGGGCGAACTGGCGTACCACTCGTAGAGGCATACCATTGCTGTGCCCCTACCATCTGTTGCATCCATAGACAGGATACCAGAACTGCTTTATTAATCAAGGTTGCAAGTTTCATCGACTTATCCTCACCAAAAACGACGTGCAATCATCAATCAGTATCCTCTAGAGTCCTATTTTTGAGCAGTCTCGACTTCCTACACTTAGTTCACCCAATCGGTTGATTTTTAACTCACCCAAATGGGTGATTTAATTTATCCTAAATTAGGGTTTTGTTCTATGCCCCATGCCCTTCAACCATCGACAACTGATTTTTTAGAATTCAATTTCGGTAAAATACCCACAGTTGATTTTCGGTTAGCAACAATATGAGAAAATAGCCACTCATACCGATCAAGTGCTTGCTCCAAGGAATAGTTTTCTTCGGCAAACTGTCTTCCTCTGTTACCTAGCCTCGCCCCTAGAGCGGGATTAACATATAAATCATGCACCGCAGCAGCCATTGCATCGGGTGATTCTGGCTCAACAATTATCCCCCCACCACTGAGTTCGATTGCTTTAGCAGCAGTACCAGTGGCGGGGACTGAACCCACAATCGGGCGACCACTCGCCAATAGCAGTGGTATTTTTGAAGGCATATTGAACGAAATCACATTGCGCTTTTGCACAATTAGCCCAACATCAGATCCTGCTAGCATTTCGGGTATTTTTTCTCGCGGCTGCAATGGTAGCAGCAAAACATTATCGGCTCCATTTAATAGACAATATTCCTGCAACCTGTGCAATGCTAGTGATTCGCCAACGATCACAAAGACAATTTTCCTGATATGACGTAAGCAAACTGCTGCGTCTATTACTGTCTCTAAACCTTGGGTTAGAGCAATGTTACCCGAATAAAGTACTACAAATTTCCCATCCAGTTGATGGCTACATATCCAGGAGTTGTTCTCTTTCGGTAAAGGGCGGATGAAATTTACATTCACCCAATTGGGAATACAAACGATTTTATTAACAGGTACTCCCTTATTCACTAAATTCTCACGAAACCCATCGGCGATGACGCTAATAGTGTTTGCAGTCCGATATGCAAATTTCTCTAGGGCTGCAAGAGTTCGGATCATCCACTTATTTTTCAATAGCCCAATATTCACGGCAGCTTCTGGGAGAATATCTTGCACATTCAGAACTACTGGGCAGTTGTATAACCAACCAAATATTGTTGCTGGTAACGTACCTAAAAGAGGCGGAATTGTTAAGATAATCACATCGGGACGTCTGCCTTTAAAGGCTTGGGGTAAGCTGGTGAAAACAAAGCTCAACTCCAATAAAAGCCGATCCAGGAGGTTGGGTTTAGACTGAATCCGCAGGTAACTTCGTTGAATGGTGACGCCATTTTTTTGTTCAGTAACGTACCATTTACCCCGATATCCATCGTAAATCTCACGCTGAGGATAGTTGGGCATTCCGGTAATCACCCGCACTTGATGACCTCGCTTTACTAATCCTTCTGCCAATTCAGTCATTAAGGGAGCAATTCCAATCGGCTCTGGGTGATAGTTGTAGGAATAGATTAAAATCTGCATGAGCTATTTGTAAATTTTGTGAAGACAGCATGAAATGAGCGCATTTATTGCTAATTTCAGTAGGCACTCTACTTTGATTATTTAATTTAGGTTGTGAGCAGGTGATGATTTTTTGAAATCACAATTGCTAGCAAGACTGTTTAAGACTTTTCTCGGTGGATTTTAACAGTTATTAGTTATTAATTATTTAGTTATCAATTACCAATTATTAGTGTTCACTGATAATTGGTAATTGATTTAAGTTTCTTATCATACAGCTGATAAGCTTTCACTAATTTAAAAGGGAATTTAATGCTTAAATTTACACTTAGAAAATTGTAGCATTATATTTAATCTCGTGTAGCAAACCTACATTCCAGCTTGTCAAGTGGCACATTAAGTATTTTTAACCAAGTCATCAGTATTGGATTCAATGGTCAGCATCCTACTTTTTTGAGTAGTTAAAAAGCACGAACTTTTCAAGACTAGCGTCCTGTATAGCTTCGTATTTGAAGCTGTTATATTGCCTTTTTATACTTGAAATCAACAGCTTTATCTGGGCTATTGCCCAGCGATGCCTGCGGTGGTAACAGAGCGCGGCCGTTGTGCGGGCTACAACTACGCAATGGTAAGGGCGATTTTGGCGAAAATGTTTTTCATTGTGATCACTCGAATACTTGTGTTAATAAGTATTCGAGCGATTGCAAACCGATAAGGTTGAATGATCAACTCATCAGTTCACTGAACTATTGGAGCTAGAATAGAAATTCATTAAACTAAATTTGGCAACCTCTAACTAGGAAGCCCTACTTTCTAGCAAGAGGCTTGCTTTTTCTTCAAAGTTGAACCTACACCCAACATCCCAAATGCCAGTAAACCCACGATAGAAGCAGGTTCAGGGACTTTGGATACTTGAATGGAACCAGAATTTTGATCTAGCGTTATTTCTTTTCCCTGTTGATTCACATCCTGACGTAATGCCAAAGAGTCGCCAACCTTTCCCTGCAAGAAATATTCTCCAATTACACCCGTTCCTCCAGCTATATCAAAGGGGCCAAACAATTTCTGAGTGGAAGTATCAAAGTTGAAAGTGAAGAACTGAGATTGTGACACTCCACCATTAACGGTGTCATAAGTTCCCAAAAGATTTTTAGATGGGTCTAAGAAGGAGACATTCAAGGATTGTAAAAATTTGGTCGCTCCACTACCACTTTCGGAAATAATTGTCGGTGCTGTAGCCTCGTCGTAGCTGAATGAACCTACTGCTGAATAACCGGCATTACCTAGCCAGTTAAAGTTTAAATCAAGAGCTTGGGCTGGGTTGTTAGCACCAGCAGCGATTGCTACACTAAGAGCAGTACTGGTTGCTGCGATCGTAGCAATTTTGGCGAAAATGTTTTTCATTGTTATAACTCCAAAGTTGATTGAAATCATGCAGATATCAATCTATAAACAAGACTAACTTTATGATAAAAAAATGTATAAGTAAATACTGCATGAAACTACGGTAGTAGTTGTAAAAAATCAATGAAGAAAAATACTTTTTTATGAAGTTTTGGATAAAATGCCAAATCTATCTAACAAACCTAAACTCGACTTTATGCATTAAAGATGTATCTGGCAAGGCTGACTAAAAATCACGAGCGATCGCCTGATAATAACTGATAAAGTTGAGCTACGCAAAGTTGAAAACAGTATCCTATGCCTGGGTTTCTATTAGAAGTTGGTACAGAAGAACTACCTGCAAGTTTTCTCAGTGATGCTTTAGTGCAATGGCAGCAGCGCATTCCCCAAAGCCTGGAAGCAAACAGCCTCAAGGGCGAAAGTCTCCAGGTGTACGGTACTCCCCGGCGGCTGGCGGTAGTAATTAAAGGTCTACCATCTCAGCAACCAGACCGAGAAGAAGAAATTAAAGGTCCCCCAGCCCAAGCCGCCTTTAAAGATGGTCAGCCGACAGCAGCAGCAGCAGGTTTTGCCAAAAAGCAAGGTGTGGAAATGGATGCGCTATTTCTTCGCCCCACTGACAAAGGGGAATTTGTCTTTGTTCTCAAAAAAATTCCCGGTCGTCCTGTGGCGGAAATTTTGACAGAACTTGTTCCTCAGTGGATTTGGGGTTTGGAAGGTAAGCGGTTGATGCGTTGGGGCAATGGGGATGCGAGGTTTTCCCGACCAATTCGCTGGCTGGTAGCTTTGTTAGATCAGACATTGCTACCTCTAGAATTAGTGAATGGTTCTAAAACGATTAATAGCGATCGCATTTCCCAAGGTCATCGGGTCTTGCATCCTGAACCTGTGACAATTGCCCAAGCTACTGATTATGTTACCGCCCTTAAGTCTGCTTATGTCACCGTTGACCCAGAAGAACGGGCAAATCTGATCAAAGAGCAAGTAAATGCAGTAGCAAAGAATTTAGGCGGATATACGATAATTTACCGCGATTTGTTAGCGGAAGTAACCAACCTTGTAGAATATCCTTCTATAGTTGTTGGTAAATTTGAACCAGAATTTTTAGAATTACCAACTGAGGTAATTACTGAAGTCATGGTTACTCATCAGCGTTATTTTCCTGTATTCAAACCGGATAGTTTTGATCAAGAATTATTGCCCAATTTCATCACCATTTCTAACGGTGATCCTCATAAATCAGCTATTGTTGCTGTCGGGAATGAAAGGGTAATTCGTGCCAGATTAGCTGATGGTAGATTTTTCTACGAAGCTGATTTAACTAAGCCTTTAGAAAGCTTTTTACCCCAGTTAGAAAAAGTCACTTTTCAAGAAGAGTTGGGTTCGTTACGTGCCAAGGTAGATAGAGTAGTTAAAATTGCTGACCAAATTAGCCGCCAATTAGAATTAGAGGAAAATCAAAGCCAAAGAATCCAACGTGCTGCTTTATTATGTAAAGCAGATTTGGTTACTCAAATGGTGTATGAATTCCCGGAATTGCAAGGCATTATGGGAGAAAAATATGCCTTAGCTAGTGGTGAAGATGCCGAAGTAGCAAAAGCTATTTATCAACATTATTTGCCAACGGGAGCCGGTGATATTTTACCCGAAACACTCACGGGTCAAATTGTCGGTTTGGCAGATAGATTAGATACGTTGGTGAGTATCTTTGGTTTAGGTTTAATTCCCTCTGGTTCCTCTGATCCTTTTGCCTTACGACGTGCTGCTAATGCTGTAGTTAAAATTGTTTGGTTTGATAATTTACTGATAAATTTAGATGATTTATTGAGGCAAATAGCCACAGATTTTGCAGCAAAATATCAAAAAGATCAGGCATCATTAACCGCAGCATTACAAGAGTTTTTCTTACAACGTATCCGCACCTTACTGCAAGAAGAAAAGCAGATTGATTACGACTTGGTAAATGCAGTTTTGGGAGAAAATGATCCAGAATACACAGAACGGACGTTAAAGGATTTATTGGATGTACGCGATCGCGCCTTATACTTACAACAAATCCGCAACGACAGTACCTTAGATAACATCTACGAAACTGTTAACCGTTCTACACGATTAGCCGCCCAAGGTGATTTGGATACAAAACAGCTAGAACCGACAACCGTAGTTCGTCAAGAATTATTCCAAAAACCCTCTGAGGCAGCTTTGTATAATGCCTTAATCGAATCAGTACCGCAAACTCAAACAGCACAGCAGACACGAAATTATCAACTATTAGTAGCAGCACTAACAAAAATTGCTCCGACAGTTAGTAACTTCTTTGATGGCCCAGATAGCGTTTTAGTTATGGACTCCGATCCAGAAGTCAAGCGGAATCGATTACACTTACTGGGATTAGTTCGCAATCATGCCCGTGTTTTAGCTGATTTTGGTGCGATCGTCAAAAATCTGTAGCGTAGGTTAACAAAAACCTGTGTAATTTTTGCCAATAAACGCTAATATAGGGACTGCTTAACCAGGAACACTCTGCTGCAATCTATGCCTAGAGCTTCTGTTATTGGATTGGGAAAGTCCGGTGTTGCTGCGGCGAGATTGTTGAAACGGGAAGGTTGGGAGGTAGAGCTGAGTGATGGCAACACCTCCGAAACCCTCCTACAACAACAACAAAAACTCGCAGCCGAGCAAATAACCGTTAAACTAGGCCAATCCCTAGAATTGAATGGTGCTAATTTACCCCAATTAATAGTCGTTAGTCCTGGCGTGCCTTGGGATATTCCGGTATTAGTTGAGGCACGCCAATTAGGTATTGAAACCATTGGGGAAATGGAACTCGCTTGGCGAAATTTGCAATTCGTACCTTGGGTAGGAATTACAGGTACTAATGGCAAAACAACTACCACAGCTTTAATTGCTGCCATTTTCCAAGCAGCAGAATTAGATGCACCCGCCTGCGGTAACATAGGTTACGCTGCTTGTGAAGTTGCCCTATGTCAGGGAGCAGGGGGAGCAGGAGAAAAACTTGATAACTCCTGTACAGACGCGATTAATCGCGTCTCCTCACTCGATTGGGTGATTGCGGAAGTTAGCAGCTATCAAGTAGAATCTTGCAGTTCTCTTGCACCCCGTATCGGTGTTTGGACGACTTTCACACCGGATCATCTTAGTCGCCATAAGACTTTAGAGAACTATTACAACATCAAAGCCAAGTTATTACGTCAGTCCGAGTTGCAAGTGTTCAATGGCGATGATGCCTACTTGAGGCAGCAAGGTTTAAGTAATTGGCCTGATGCTTATTGGACAAGTGTGAAAGGAAAAGATTTTCTGATTAGCGAAAAAGGGTTTTACATCGAAGACGACTGGGTTGTGGAAAAATTGACTGCAACCTCTGCACCAGAACCGATTGTGAAAGTATCAACTTTGCGGATGGTGGGAGAACATAACCAACAAAATCTCTTGATGGCAGTAGCAACGGCACGATTAGCGGGAATTAATCGCAATGCGATCGCACTTGCGATTCGAGAATTTCCTGGCGTTGCCCATCGTTTGGAGCATATCTGCACTTGGGAAGGTATTGATTTCATTAACGACAGCAAAGCTACCAATTATGATGCTGCCGAAGTTGGTTTAGCATCTGTGAAAAGTCCAGCAATTTTAATTGCCGGTGGAGAAGCCAAAGCAGGTGATGATACTGGCTGGTTAGCACAAATTCAAACCAAAGCTGCTGCTGTGTTATTGATTGGATCTGCTGCACCCGCATTTGCTAAACGTCTCCAAGAGGTAGGAAATTATACATATCATATTGTTGAAACTATGGAGATAGCAGTTCCTAGAGCAGCAGAATTAGCTAAGGAGTATCAAGCGCCTGTGGTGTTGCTATCTCCTGCTTGTGCGAGTTTCGACCAGTACCCGAATTTTGAGGTGCGGGGCGATCGTTTCCGTCAGTTGTGCCTTGCTTGGGCCAGCGGAGGGAAATATACCAGAAGAGAAATTCCAGATGCGGAAAATTCTGCTTCGGTAGGTAGTAGCGGTTCAAGACTCAGGAGTGAGGACTATAGAAAGAGCTAGTTGATAGAGTTGGCGACGGGGAAGGGAAGTAAATTTTGCTAACTGACGGCTAGCTTGCGATCGCGATATTCCCTGACTAATTAACTGTTTCAATTCGGCTTTCAATTCCTCTTCTGTTAGTTGGGGCTGACTGGCTGGAATTCCCGCCACCACTAATGTATATTCACCTTGGGGTTCTCGTTGGCTGTAGTGTGCGATCGCTTCGGCAATTGTCCCTCGCCAAAATTCCTCATACAATTTAGTTAACTCCCGTCCTAGCACAATTTGGCGATCACTTCCCCAAACCTCTGCTAAATCTTGCAAAGTATCTCGCAAGCGATGGGGCGATTCATAGAAAATCAATGTGCGAGATTCTGTTTGCAGAGATTCTAAATGTTCTTGTCTGTGTTGACTTTTAGATGGGAGAAAGCCTTCAAAAACAAACCGATCCGTTGGTAGTCCAGCTGCACTCAATGCAGTAATTGCTGCACTAGCGCCAGGAATGGGAACTACTGAAATTCCCGCCTTAATACAGGCTTTCACCAGTTCATATCCAGGATCGGAAATTCCAGGCATCCCAGCATCGCTCACCAGAGCGATCGCTTTATCGTTAACTAAATGCTCTAATAATTCTGGGATGCGGCTGGTACGATTATGTTCGTGGTAACTCACCAGGGGTGTCTTAACTTGAAAATGCTGTAGCAGTTTCCCTGTGTGACGTGTGTCTTCCGCAGCAATGATATCAACAGTCTGCAAAATTCTTACCGCCCGAAAGGTCATATCTTCCAGGTTGCCAATTGGTGTGCCGACAATGTAAAGTGTTCGTGGTTTGGGATCGGTTTGCATGAGTGAGAAGTTCTAGTAAAACTTGTTTACATATTTAGGAAGAACGAACACTGTTAGAAGCAAGTCTGATTAATTCTTCAACATTGTTTGAGATTGTATTGCAAATCGCATTTAAAGGTAAGTCATTGGGATCAAACCCGAAAGGTTCTTCGATTTCTGAGCCAATTTGTTCAATACTTAATAATGTAAAACTTACAAAAGCCATTACTATACCAGTCCACCAATTTAAAAAGCTCACAATTTCCAAAGGTAATATTAGACAAAAAATTAATAACAGTTGTCTAAGTTTAATAGTATATATCAAAGGCAGTGGCGTTTTTAAAATGCGTTCACAACCACCTAAAATATCTACTAAATCATCTACGCAGTTATGTAGAGTAGTCAGTTGATAGACATTTAGACAATTATGGTCATGTTGATACTGCAAGTAATCTCCTATCCAATAAGCAATTTGTAGTGAGGGATGATTAGTATCTTGGAGTTGTAAATATTGTTTTTCAGATATTAAGGATGCTAACTGAGTGTCTAAAGGTACTGATCTTAGATGTAACTTCATTGCAACGGCAAAAGCAGTTACTAACCGAAGTATTGCCTCTTTCTCTACTCTATCTTGCGGTGTCTTCTCTTTAACTATTATCCAAATTCCGCGAGTTAAGTTCCGAGATGTATTAACTAAAGATCCCCATAGCTGACGACCTTCCCAAAATCTCTCATGGGCTGTATTCGTCCGAAAAACTAATAGTAATGTAAAACCAATATTAAAACTTAAAACAGCATTAGTAATAATACCGTTGGGATTTGAAAATGCTATTGGTACTCCTAAATGATAGAAAAATGATATTAAAAATCCATACGCCGTACAAAAAAGTACCCAAGGAAAAATCAGAGAAATAATTGACCTTTCAAGCCGAAGAGTTACTTGAAGCCAGTTCAATTTTTCGCCTTTGTAAAGGTGATACTTTTCTATTAAAGAGTTTTTAGAATTATTTTGAAAATAGTTAGGTCGTTTCATATTGGTAAGGTTTGATGATTACATCAATTAGGAAACTAGCTTTTTTAGCTAAAGTTATCGTGTTTAAGCAAGATATAGGTTTGCAGATAGCGACTCTCGTACAACTATAATCAACATAAATTCTAGTTTTAACATTAAAAATTATTTCTGTGAACCCTCTTTAGGTAGGAAAATTCATGACTGTCTTCTGATTCTTTACCATCAACTTGGTTTTTTGCTTATATTGGTTAAACTTCGTGGTATTTAACTGATTTATGGGATAATTAGGCAAAATTTAGATTAATTTACAGTAAATACTCACTTTTTATCATGGACAGAGCGATCGCATTTGGGTTAATAATTAACATAGTGTAATTAGATAACGTTTATCTCTCAAGCTATAGGGTTTCCCAAGAAGAGTGAAGTTACATCTCAAAACCTCACCCCCAACCCCTCTCCTTACTAAGAAGAGGGGAGATAAAGCACGGGTTTATGGGGTGAGGTTTGGAGAGGGGTTTCTAGTATATCTTGCGACTTTTCAAACATTCTCTTAGATAAGTCTGGAATCTCAGCAGATTTTAAAACTACTATTCAAAGACTTTTTCAGAGGGCAAAGTGATGTCATTACTAGATGATTTAGTTAATAATTATCTTCATCAGGATTTAGCACGAATCTTTACCAAGGTTGGCATTGAAGCTGACAAAATTCCTGAGATAAATCGGCAGATTCTAAAAGAAGTTAATTTCGCTCAGTGGTTGCTAGAATCTGCTAGAGGCGAAAGTTATCTTGCTGTCAATGCTAATAATTTTGCTGGATTAAAATGGCGATATCCTGATATGAAGGGGTTTGCCAAGCCTTTGAAAATGAAAGTTCCTTCCGAGTCAGAAGAAGTTGAATTCTGTAAATTCCCAGATGTTGAGGCTTTTATTATTGGTTATTGGAAGTTTTTAACTCGTTCTCCTTATAAAGGCTTAGAAGAACATACAAATACGCCAGAAAACTTCCTTGGCTTTCTCAAAGCTAAAGGCTATTCAACTGATCCTAACTATATTAGTAAAGTTGTGAACTTGCTTCCAGAAGCTCAGAAAATGCTGGCTAATGCAGAGGGAGTTGTCATTCCCGCATTAGTGGAAAAACTTCAGCTAATTCGTGCGCCTCAAGAGGTGGAAGTAGGGCAAAGTTTCAGAATTGAAGGTATGGCACGTTCAGCCGATAGTGGTAAAGTTTTGTCGGTGATGATTGATGATAAATTTCCAGCCCCCAATGTACCAATCAGAGAAGATGGTAGGTGGAAATTTGATTTCGTCTTTAAGCAAAAAGGCGATCGCCGGATGATAATGGCGATCGATGATCAAACTCTCAAGATCCAGATGAAAGTTATTCTTCCTTTCGATCATCAGGACGATGAGAAGACTCAACAACCCAAAGCATCCAGTTTATCAGGAGCGAAGGTAATTAAACTCAGTGGTAGTGTTGGAATTGGCGGAGTAAATAAAGCTGATGATGTTAAGGCAGTTAAAGCGCGATTGCATGAACTAGGCTACACATGGGTAGGCGATCCTAACAGTGCAGACAGAGACAGAGGACTATTTGACGCGATTAAACTTAATGGTGATGGTCGAGTTGATGTTGGTGAAACGACTCATCGATGGTTGCAAGCAGCTAACGCACCACGCTGGGTATTAATGCCAAATAGTGACCCTGACAATGGTTTGGTTAACGGTGAACTAGCCGACATCCAAGATAACCACGATTATGGGACACACTGGTTAGCTGATGTTATCAAAGAAATTGCCCAAGACTATCAAAATAGTTATCGCAATACTCATCCGAAAGCTGCCTTCTTTGCAATTAATGATGTTAGCCTTCCTCATGGAGGTGATACTCCCGACCATCATGGACATGAGACTGGCATGATGTGCGATGTTTTCTTGCCCAAAAATAATGGGACTTTTGGCGGCATTTTTTGGTCGAGTTCTGAATATGATCAAGATACTACGCGAGCTATTCTCAAGTCTATTCGCAAACAAAAGCTGGTACAAGCGCGGGCGGTTTTCTTCAACGATAAAAAGCTAATTAAAGAGGGGCTTTGTACTGCGATGATTGGTCACGATCATCATATCCATTTTGAAATTAACCCACCGATCAAAAGCTAGATGAAACCCGACTTTAGCAGAATGACTCGTCAAGAACTGAGAGCATACATTTTGGCACATTGAGAGGATATCGATTGTAACTTTTGTTTTACAATGAAGTGAGGAATTTAGCAACTTACTAACATCTTATATTGATTAGGGTGCTTCTCAGCCAAGAACTCATAAAATTGAACTAGGTCTATCACAATAATGTGAGCAATTCTGCTATGAAAACCCTGGCTAAATGGTCTGTAGACGACTATCACCGTATGGTTGAAGCGGGCATTCTGCGTGGTCGTCATGTGGAACTGCTAGCAGGCGAAATTGTTGAGATGAGTCCAGAAACTCCAATTCATTACACCACAGCAAAACGAGGTGCAAAATATTTAGAAGAGTTGCTATCAGGTAGAGCTGATGTTCGTTTCAATGGGCTGATTACACTATTCGACTCGGAACCCAAACCTGATATTGCAATTGTTCGACTTCCAGAATCATCCTACAGCGATCGCCATCCTGCTCCTAGAGATATATTCTGGATTGTGGAAGTTGCCAAGACAAGTTTAAACAAAGACTTGGAGATCAAAGCTGCGATTTACGCGACGGCTGAGATTCAAGAATATTGGGTTTTAAGTTTATCTGCTAAACAGATGATTGTGTTAAGAAACCCTCAAAATGGTAAGTATGTTGAAAAATATACTATTGGGGAAGGAATGATTACACCATTAGCATTCGCAGACGTTTCAGTTTCTGTTAAGAGGCTTTTATCATGAGGTAATTACCATATATGTGATTTTGTTTAGCAAAAAGTCTTGAAACCAAATTTTGTACTTTATTTAATCCACATTCCTAATTACTGGAGTTTAGACTAAGCCATGCAAAACAACTCAGCAGAGTTGAGTTAATCACAGATCTAGTGAAATTATGGATAATCTTGAAGATTAAACAGCAATTGATGGTTCTTTAGGTGGTGGTGTTACTATTTTTTTAACAATGGGGCATCGGTTTTTACGGGGACGCTTTTTTCCGGGTTAAATCTTCATTTACAAGTGATATTATCATTCAGTAAAATTTCTTTACAATAGTACATCAATGGAAATACCATCTATCAGTGGTTTATACGAACTCGTGATTGCAGCAACAGCAGAGTCTGAATCTGTCCTTATTCAATATTGGCAACAGTTTGGTTTTACTGTAGTCGAATCTGGTACTCTGAATGCAAAAGGAGCCAATCAATTATATGGGATCAATTCCGGTTTGCGATCGCTTCGCCTTTATAATCAAGTTACAGATAGAAGTTTGCTCCGCTTGATGATATGGGAGAAAGCAATTAACGAAGGATTAGGACTGACTCCTTTAAAAGCCGTGGGTAGCCGTTGGGGAACTAGTTTATCTTTGGATGTGTTTAATATTGCCAACCATGCTGAAGATGCGATCGCTGCTGGTTTGCCTGTATATTATGTTCCACCTCAGAGAAATTTAATTAATCGTTCTGAGTCATTTGAACCATTTATACAAGCTAATCCCTGCGTGCATGAAATGCTTCTTATCCAACCGTTAACACGACAAGTTCTTTTTGAGCGCCATGATTATATTATCCCTAATTCCGGCATTGTCAACCAGGATTCTCACTTCAAAGGTTCGGAGTTCGTTCACGTTGGACTGATTGTTGAGTGTGAGCATAAAAAGTTAGATTTTTACGACCAAGTGCTTGGTTTGCATCGTGCTGTGAATAATTGCGAAAGTAAATACGGTGAAGCTTCTCGCCGCATCCTTGAGCTAAAAGGACCAGAAAATGGGGAGCAGATGCTGAATTATTACTTTACTGCTCCTCTGCCCTCTACTACAGAGCAACCCAAAATTCGTTCGGGGAACATTGAAGTTTTCCGGTTTGAAGGTAGCTTACCAAATAAGCTGAGTTACTCTCGTCCCGGCTGCTTAGGGGTTTGTTTATATACTATGAAAGTAAGGCATATTGAGTCCTATCACCAGCGTGTTAGTAGTAGCGAAGCTACGGAGGTGACGCAGGTGTATGAAAACGAGTTTGGCGAGAAGAGTTTCTCTTTTGTCGCTCCTGACGGATATTTTTGGACTTTATTAGAGTAAGTTTCAACGGGAGGTTTGAAGCTAAATGCAATAGTATCTATTGATACTATTGCATTTAGCTCAACTGGAAGTTTTATAGTTAGGATGTTTTCACAAGAGAGGACACGCTCAATCCGGTATTGAAACAACGTAAAATCAAGAGTTTTCTTTGCCCAGGATAGTGTATGTTCCTGTACGGAATTGCTTAAGCTTATCTAATATCATGGTCAAGCTGCAAGATATTTCCTCTTTTCAGCATTGACCAAAAAGTGGTTAGTTCAACATCACTGACCACTTTTTCTTTTTGAGGCGCTTCCTCTATGTGTTTATGGTGTATTTTTTTAGTTACGTAAATCTGTTGCTGTTATTTTCTGTTTGCTTCCATTTAGTCTAAACTCTAGTAATTATGCAACGCCAGTTTTTTCAATGCCTGAGAATCTTAGCTGTAACTTGTGGTATTGTGATAGCCCTTTCGGTTACTTCTGACTTTTAACTCTTGCCCAAATGGTGAGCGGCTGTCCGACTTGCTTATACAGCAAGCTTTCTAAAATCACGCCATTATTGTTAGCGGTGAGAGTTTTATTCGGCTGACGCAGGGATTCATAAAAGCCGTTGTACCAGCCATCTTTTGACTTGAGGTTGCCTTGGACAAAATCAAATAACTGGCGGGTATAAGCAGTGTTGTAAAGCACATGCCAGCCGATCGCAGCTTTGGCACTGAGGAATCGTAAATCGTTGTGCTGTTCTCTGGTATCTGTGATCGTTGCCCAAGGTTCTCCGTTGACAAACAAGCTGCTGTAAACAAAGTATGGAGGGCGATCTAAGTTATCTTCGGTAACGGCGGTTAATTGTTTTGTGGCTTGATAACGCGCTACTTGAGCAGCTAAAATCCGATCAGCATAGGCTTTAGGCAAAGCTTGAAACCCAGTTTCGATGCCATCTAAAATATAAGGTTCGCTAAGAACGTAGTTATTAGCTCCAGAGTTTTTATAGTCGCGGCGATCGTAAGGAATTCCCTGTCCGTAAAGATCAACAAAGGCAGCATGAGACTGATAATCTAAGGCTTGCTTAACATCCAACCCCCAAAGCTTCAGACCATAGGCAGCATAATTCTCATAACCTAAGCGACCTTCTTGGTTATACTGTTCTTTGCCTTTGATCACGGCAGTACCGTACATTTGGCCATTTTTGGTCAGACGCTTGACTTGCCAATGTTTCCAAACTCCTGCTGTTTCTAGTCGCAACTGTGGATACTTTGCCCCGACAATCTTCAGCCAGATTGCCATCCTTCCTAAATCGATGGCTGACCAACCAATTTCTTCCCCTTTTTCTAGTTGACCATAATTAACAGGTACAAGGGTTTTTGCATTGTAGACCTTATTAGGTAGTTCGCCTTTGTATAAGGGCATAGATGCCAGCGTTTTCAACATTTTGCTCATTTTGGCTTCAAATTCAGCCGCAGGCACGATATTGAGTTCTCTGGCACTGACCAAAGCTGCGATCGCAGCTGTCTGATCCCACATACTTACAGAGGCAAAGCCATCAACGGAATTGACCAAGCCAGTTTTATCGTTCCAGTTGCGTTGGAAGTATGACCAAGCCTGACGGGCAGTTGTGGTTTCCTCTGGGGTCAGTTTTCCAACTCCAGGAGCAATATAGGGAATTATCGCTACTGTTAGTTGGTTCTTAGGAATGGGTTTACCTGGCAAAACTACAGATTTCGCATCAAGGCTGGCAACTATTTCAGCTTTTTTAGCACCAGAGATCGGACGTTGGGGTTTCTTTGGTTGTAGCAACTGCCGTGAAGCAGTTTGGGATGTTGATATTTCCGGTTTTTTTATAGAAACCTGGGAAAGTTGCTTAGACCAAACATTTAAAATTGCGATCGCGATCGCAGCCGTAACTACTCCTCCTACAGAAGCTAGTATGGACAAGCTCTTAGACGGCGGTTTAAAATCAGAACTCATGCTTTCTTAAAGCCTCATCTTGTAAGTCAGTGTTGCTTGCGTAGTTCCACTAAATACATTCTTCCCAACTTACAATCTAACTAACACCCAGAAGTTCCCCTGACTACTACAATAAAATAGTCACGTACCCGATCTCTGGAGTTCTAGCAGTGGGCTTATTTGATGATTTGAGTCGGTTTCTAGAAAATCGTTTAGAAGAATTCTTGCGGAACAATCCCCATTTGGAGTTAGAGGCGCTGCTAGAACAGCTGCGTGAGCAAGAGGAAGACACATTAAAGCTGATCGCAGATTTACAAGTACAAGAGAAGCGATCGCAAGAAGAAATTCTCTCCACCGCTCAAGAAATTCAGCGTTGGCATATCCGTGTTCAAAAAGCCGAAAACGCTGGCAGAGAGGATTTGGCGACTGCTGCGGGTGAGCGAGAAGCAGCCCTGTTGCGCGAAGGAAATCAGCGCTGGGGACAGATGCAAGGGCTGAAAGAACGCATTAACCAATCTCAGGAACTACTACGAAAAATTCAGCAGCGCCGACAAGAGGTGCAAGCCAAAGCAGCCGAAGCACAGACAGCCCGTGCTAAAACCCAAACTCAGCAGCGTTTGGAAACCAATGGCTGGTCGAATCAAACTAGCAGTTATTCTGGTGGGTTTGATGACTTAGAAGAAAAGTTTAGTCACTGGGAAACCCAAGATGAGTTAGAACAAATGAAGCGGAATCTGGGTAAATAAACCAAGGAAAGAATCAGATTTCAAGAGCTGCCGCGATGCCTACGGTGGTAACTGACTTGTACTGAGCTTGCCGTTCGCGTGGTGACAGAGCAGTTTGACAGGCTCACTGTGTCACCTTGTTGAAGTAGCCGGGAGCATCTCAGTTTTGCAAATATACCAGATGAGAAACAAGATTCTTGCTCCCTCTCCTTAGCAAGGAGTGGGTTGGGGTGAGGTTTTACAAGGCTTTTTACACTAATTGAGATGCTCCCGAAGTAGCCTTGCATAAGTGCGGTAAACTGCGCTAGCGAATTTGTGGTTTAAAACCCTCACTGAACTCTCGTACAGTGGCTCTAAATCAGGAGGGGTCGAATCCCCTTGGAGTTTGCTTGCTCCTCCTACCTCTTGTGTCCTTCAATTATTATCTGTATTGCTAATCACAATTTAGGCGATTTATTTAGTATTAAAAGTTTTAGATATTTATACTTAATACAATCATTAATCAACTAAAAAATTCTGGAAATTGTATTTAATTTGCTAATCAGGATTTATTTTTCTGATAAAGTTTAGTAAAGCCAAGTTTTACCTTTTCTTTGTACTACTTCTAACACATCGTAATCATACCTAATTTTTTTGATTAACCGTCAACGAGGAGAAGATATAAAAAATCTTGTAGTAATCAAAGTAGAAGTAGAATTAAATTCACTTTTTTGGTGTTATTGCCGCAGTATTTCCCAGATGTTTTTCATGAGAACTGAGGCAGAGAAAATAATATGTTTTTAGACATTTTAGCTAGCCTACAACGGTTGTTTGTGGGTTACATTCCAGCCGTTGTATTGGGTAGTTTTATCGGATATTTAATCGGTATTAATAGCATGATTTATCAGCTATTTAGGCTGATATTCCAGATACCACATAGTATCCCTCCTATAGCTTTGCTACCTATTGCCCTAATAACGTTTCAAGAGAGTGATTCGGCTGCTATTATAGTAGTTTTTCTGGGAACTCTCTGGACAATGATTATTAATACGGCAATAGGTATGCAACATTTTCAGAGACAGAACAATAACTTTCGAGTAGCTATATTTCATATATTTCATGCCTTGAAAGTTAGCATTTGGGTAGCCTGGTTTATAGTTATTGCTACAGAAATGTTAACAGGACCTAAAGGACTTGGCTTTACCCTCTGGGATGCTTATAAAGCTGGCAATACCGATTACATAATCCAGGTAATCCTCTACATCGGTATCATTGGCTTTTTGCTAGATCAGTTACTAGATTTCGCAGCCTATATTCTCTCGCAAATGGTTTCAGATGGGAAAAAATCTTCCTAAATTTTATCTAGTACAGAGTGGCGGAAGTTTGCATACCTTTAACAAGGGGATTTTGCCCCTTGTTAAGACCGTTGTCTGGTTAATTGAGATGGTCACTGGATTTACGCTGTGTTGTACTAGTAGAACACGGCGTAAATAAACCACCCATTTTAAATTAATACTTCGGCAAGTCTTACAGTGAGCTTGCCTAAAGCGAGAGTAAAACGATTGTAGTCACGAGTCACAAGTTCGTTGAGAATATCCTCTTCATATTCAGTTTTGTAGTCAGAAAACCTCTTATAGACGCTGTTCAAACTCTCGATAATCATCAGCGATCGCAAAACCAGGCGCAGTCATACTCTGCGTATTTTTCTGGGTCAGCGTTTTGGTATTGATCTGCTTACTTTTGAACAGCATCCTGTGGCTTAATTCACATAAGGCATATTAAATGAAAACTGCTGTAAGATTAAACAATCACAAAATTGTTTTCGGTTAGTGACAATCCAGCAGATAGTTGTGCAAATTTTACCTGAGTAAATGCACCTGCACTGCCATCTTGGTCAAAATACAGTCCACCTGTAATATTGTCATAAATAAATCGTTGAGCGATCGCCGTTGCAGATGCTCCGATAGTAAACTGGCTTCTCTGAAGTGAAGATGTTGATAACCCGCCACTAAAACCAGCAGCCGATACCTGAATCAGTTCATTAGTGGCATTGAAGTCATAAAGATGATCAACACCTTCCTTGTAACTATTGAAAGCAAAGGTATCAGTCCCAGCTCCTCCATAGAGGCTATCATTACCGTTGCCACCTGTGAGGATGTCATTGCCATTGCCACCAGAAAGGGTATTATTGCCTAATGCGCCATAGGCAGAGAGAGTATCATTGCCATCACCCCCAGAGAGTAGGTTCTTCCCTGTTGAATAATCAACAATCAACTTATCGTCACCAGCACCACCGTTGAGGGTGTTATTGCCTGAGTCTCTGCGATAAACTCCTTGGCCGTTGTCGGCGTACACGTCGTACTTGTAGCCAGACGCAGAGAGATAATCATTGCCATTGTCTCCAGAGAGCAGATTATCGCCTGATGAATAGTCAACATTCAAGTTATCTTCACCAGCGCCACCGTTAAGGGTGTTATTGCCACTGGTGTTATAAAAAGATCCTCCGTAGCCGTAGCCGTAGCTAGAGCCGGAGAGAGAATCATTGCCATCGCCACCAGAAAGCAGATTAGCACCTCGTGAATAGTCAACATTCAAGTAATCATTACCAGCACCACCGTCGAGGGTGTTATTGCCTGAGCAGTTATCAAACCTGTAGCCCTCGAAGTTAGAGGCAAAGAGAGAATCATTGCCATTGCCTCCAGAGAGGAGATTATTGCCTGTTGAAATGTTAGCACTCAAGTAATCGTCACCAGCGCCACCGTTGAGGGTGTTATTACCATTGGCAAGATTGACGGAGAGAGTGTCATTGCCATCGCCACCATCCAGTAAGTTATCGCCTCTTGAAAGTGAAGTAGTCAAATAATCGTCACCAGCACCACCGTTGAGGGTGTTATTACCAGACGGCACAGGGTTGTAGTAGTCATTAGAGACGGAGAGAGAATCATTGCCATTGCCCCCAGAGAGTAGGTTATCGCCTATTGAAATGTCAGCATTCAAGCTATCGTTACCAGCGCCACCGTTGAGGGTGTTATTACCAGACACCACATTACCGTTATAGTCAGTTAAAGCCGAGAGTGAATCATTGCCATCGCCACCAGAGAGGAGGTTATTGCCTGCTGAAGAGTCAACATTCAAGCGATCGTTACCAGCGCCACCGTTGAGGATATTATTCCCCGCATCACCCCGCAGCCAGTCGTTACCAGTACCACCGTCGAGGGAGTCATTGCCCGTATCACCAACGAGGGTGTCATTACCCACACCACCAATGAGAGTATCATTTCCCGTACCACCCCGCAGCAAGTCGTTGCCACTCAAGCCGTCGATTTTGTCATTACCGCCCTGACCATTAACGACATCATCGGAGTTGTCTAAACCCGTAATGTTATTATCAAGGTCATTGAGGAAAGTCACGGTGTTCTTGATGCCCAGATTATGATCAGTGGAGTTGGCATCAAAGACATTAAAATTGCCCGTGATGCTATTTTGCCCATCAAACAGAATATTACCGATCGCTGGTATTGTTGGAGAAGCTTTCAGGTTATCCAAGTTTTCTAGTTTGAAGTTTTTTAGGATAACTTTGGCATCATCCACCCCTTCAAAGGTGATTTCCAGATTGCTGCTATTCTGCGTAAGCAGCAGATTTCGGGCAGTGAAACCAGCACCAACGAATTTGATGGTATCCACTTCGGTAATCACTGTTGCTGTCGGGTTTGTCCCTTTACCAATGCCACCGAAATCGGTGATAGTCTCAGTGCCGTCGCCGAAGTTGTAAACAAATGTATCCTTGCCGCCACCACCAGCCAAGGTGTCGTTACCTTTGTTCCCTGTGATGCTATCGTTACCTGCTTTACCGTTAATACTGTCTGGTAAGTTACTGCCTACTAGAGTGTCATTACCGTTGGTTCCAATGATATTTACCATAACTTTTACCTTCTAAATTGATTTTTTCAGTAACTTTAAGTTCTCAACTTTGAGTTAGTGCTGTTTTAGAGCATAAAAACTCGCCAAGAGTTGACGCTTTCGGCATACTTTTACGTCACCATTGAGGGACAGTAATTTCTCTCGAAAATCCACTCTTTTGACCAGCTTGCAACCAGCTTGCAACCAGCTTGCAAGTAGCACCTATTTAGATATCAGGTTCTTCAGTACCTCTTATGCAAAATTATTAGTTAAATATCAAAACTAGGCTTAAAAATAGGAAACATCTGAATAACCTGATATTAACTAAATACTGAATATTTACTTAGATGTCTATACTTAAACAACTATCTTTGCATAGTCTTTACATTATATGCCGATAAATGTACGTGCTAAGTAATTCTCTTAGTGTGTTCTTCACATTTTTAGAGTTTATAGCTAAGAATTTCCCGTTAATTGTGTCAGGTAAGTTGCTGCCTACTAGGATATCATTACCGTTGGTTTCAATCATATTTGCCATAACTTTTATCTACCTAAATCGATTTTTTCAGTAATTTGAGTTCTCAAATTGCCGTTTGCGCTGTTTTAGGGCACAGAGAATTCACTGAAATTTTACGTTTTCGGCATCCTTTATACATCACCCTTGAGCAACAGTAATATTTATCGGAGATTTACTCTTTGACAGGCAAATTTGTTAAGGAGTGATACAAAATACATATTTTCCTTTTTGAAGGCTGCGATGGCTGTGGCGTGCTACGCCTACGCCTGCCAATATCTTAATATCTATATAAGAATCTCTATAGGTAATCAAAATTACGAACGCATACATGATGTAACTTAGCCAACAACACTTGTAAACTAACCGCACCCATATCGAAAGTTGACGAACAAAACCCCTAACATCTACTCTCTATTAACAGTAGTTGTATTGAAAAATCCAATGCAAGGTACTATTTTAAGCACCTCGCAATCCGTGCTTAGAGTCATAGAAGAACGCTAATGATGATTAAACAACCATAAAGTTGTTTTTGGTTAATGACAATCCAGCAGATAGTTGTGCAAATTTTACCTGAGTAAACCCAGCCGCACTGCCATCTTGGTCAAAGAACAGTCCACCTGTAGAAAAGTCATAGATAAATCGTTGATTGCTTGTCGTTGCAGATGTTCCTTGGGTAAACTGACTTTTCTGAAGTGAACCGATTGATAACCCGCCACCAAAACCAGCAGCTGATACTTGAATCAATTCATTAGTGGCGTTGAAATCATAAAGACGATCAATGCCTTCATGGTAACTATTGAAAACAAAGGTATCAGTACCAGTTCCTCCATACAGGGTATCATTACCGTTGCCACCTGTGAGGATATCATTGCCATTACCACCATAAAGGGTGTTCTTACCAGTGGCGCTAGAGGCGGAGATATAATCATTGCCATCACCCCCAGAGAGTAGGTTATCGCCTGTTGAACCGCTAGCACTTAAGCTATCGTCACCAGCGCCACCGTTGAGGGTGTTATTGCCTAAAGAGCGGTAGTCGAAGCCGTTGTTGTAGCCAGAGATGTCAAGATAATCATTGCCATCGCCTCCAGAGAGCAAATTATCGCCTGTTGAACCGCTAGCACTCAAGCTATCGTCACCAGCGCCACCGTTGAGGGTGTTATTGCCCTCTGAGCGAGAGTCGCGGTAGTCGTAGTTGCTGGAGGAGTAACGGTAGGAGTACTCGTAGCCAGAAAGGTCAATAGAATCATTGCCATCGCCTCCAGATAGCAGGTTATCACCTGTTGAACCGCCAGCACTCAAGGTATCGTTACCTGCACCTCCGTTGAGGGTGTTATTGCCTAAAGAGCGAGAGTAAGAGGAGGAGGAGGAGTAGTAGCCGCCAGAAAGGTCAAGAAAATCATTGCCATCGCCTCCAGAGAGCAGGTTATCGCCTGTTGAACCGCTAGCATTCAAGATATCGTTACCTGCACCTCCGTTAAGGGTGTTATTGACTAAAGAGCGATAGTCCTGGCGGGGGTAGTAGTGGAAGACGGGACCAGAGGCAGAGAGAGAATCATTGCCATCGCCTCCAGAGAGCAGGTTATCGCCTTATTGTTCAGGTCGTTAAGGAAGGTGACTGTATTCTTATTAAAGATTGTGCTTTGAGTGGAGTTGGCATTGAAGACATCAAAGCTGTCTGTGATGCTAGTCTGCCCATTAAACAAGATATTGCCCAAGTTTACAGTGGCTCCTGTAGATTTGCTGAGGTTATCCAAGTTTTCTAGGGCAAAGTTTTGCAGGATGACCAGGGGACCAGCAAACCCAGCTGCATAACCAGAATTAATCGCCCCTTCAAAGTCGATTCCCAGATTGTTGCCATTCTGGGTGAGTAGCAAATTTTGGGCAGTGAAGCCTGCACCTTGGAAACTTAGGGTATCCACTTCGGCAATGACTCCTGCCGAGGGATTTACGCCTTTACCTATGCCATCAAAATCGGTGATGATATCATTGCCATTGAGCAAGTCGTAAACAAATTTATCGTTGCCACCTCCACCAGTCAAGGTGTCGTTGCCATAGGAATTTCCGATGATATCGTTACCAGTTTTACCGTTAATCGTGTCGTCCAAGTCGCTGCCCACTAGGGTATCATTCCCGTTGGTTCCAATGATATTTGCCATAACTTTTACCTACCTAAATCGATTTTTTTAGTAACTTCAGTTCTCAATCTCCTGTTAGTGCTGTTTGAAGGCACAAATAACCCATCGAAATTTAACGTTTTCAGCATACTTTTATGTCACCCTTGAGGAACAGTAATATTTCTCAAAGATTCACGCGATGAAAAGGCTTTTACATAACACTTATCTAACTATCTCAGACTATCTAAGCCTTAAGCAATGTACAAGTTAATGAGTGTGTACATTCAGGATAATCAGTCATTTCAGGCTTTTTTAATCATCCTTGTTCAGCAGAAATCACTGAACAAGGATGATTAAGAAATTAAGCTGGAATGGCTACATAGTCAATATCTTACTTAAATGTCTATGCTAAAATAAGCATCTTTACATACTCTTCACATTATGTGCAGAGAGATATATACTTATAGTATAAAAACTAGGCTTTGTGTAATCTTCATATTCTTCTAGTTTCTAGGCAATAAGAAAGCAGTAGGCAAAGGTATTGAAGGAAAAATACATATTTTCCTTTTTGAACGCTGCGATGCCTGCGGCAGGCTACGCCTCTTCTTTGACCTACACCTACATTATGCGATCGCCTGCCAATATCTTATATCTGTGCAAGAATCGCTATAAGTTGCCAGAGTCACAAACGCAGACATGATCCGACTGAGCGAAGAACACTTGCAAACCATCCGCACCTATGCCGAAAGCACTTACCCAGACGAGTGCTGCGGTATAATTTTAGGCTATCTTGCTAGTGAGGGCAAAATTGTGGTAGAAGTCATGCCAACAGAAAATGCCTGGAATACAGAAGCGGCTGCTGAATTTCCAGGAAAACGCACAACAGAAAGTAAAAGACGCCAATATGCGATCGCACCCGAAATTATGTTAAAAACACAAAAGGAAGCACGCAATCGCTCACTGAACATTATCGCCATTTTTCACTCCCACCCAGATCATCCTGCTATCCCTTCAGAATGCGATCGCCTATACGCTTGGCAGGGATACTCGTATATAATAGTTTCCGTCCAAAACGGCAAAGCTGGAGAACTCCAAAGCTGGAGCCTTGATGATCATCATCAGTTTCAAGCCGAGACAATTGAAAATATAATTTAACGGCTTAGTTTTAAGATAGTCACTCATAGCGGTTTTCGCCGCCACACGGATGAAAATTCGTCTTCCGTACTCCCTACTCCCTACTCCCTATCTGTATAAGAGATACAGTTTTTCGATAGGATTAATATTCCGCTCTCCCGCATTATAACTGCTATGCTCAATCCCAATCTGGACGAAATCCAGTTGACCAAAGATGATTACGAACGCTACTCCCGACACCTGATTTTGCCAGAAGTAGGACTAGAAGGACAGAAGCGCCTGAAAGCCGCCAGTGTATTATGTATTGGTACAGGTGGACTAGGTTCACCACTACTTTTATATCTGGCGGCGGCGGGTATTGGACGCATCGGGATTGTCGATTTCGATGTTGTCGATACTTCCAATCTGCAACGCCAAGTAATCCACGGTACATCCTGGGTGGGTAAACCTAAGATTGAATCGGCAAAAAACCGCATTCAGGAGATTAATCCCTATTGTCAGGTTGATTTATACGAAACCCGCCTGAGTTCTGAAAACGCCCTGCAAATTCTCCAACCTTACGATATCGTGGTAGATGGTACTGATAACTTCCCCACTAGATATCTAGTTAACGACGCCTGCGTATTGCTGAATAAGCCCAACGTCTACGGTTCAATTTTACGCTTTGAAGGGCAAGCTAGTGTATTTAACTACGAAGGTGGGCCGAATTATCGTGACCTTTTCCCAGAACCACCACCACCAGGAATGGTTCCCTCTTGTGCAGAAGGTGGTGTCTTGGGGATTTTGCCAGGAATTATTGGTTTAATCCAAGCAACCGAAACTGTCAAAATCATTCTGGGACAAGGTAACACTCTAAGTGGGCGATTGCTGTTATACAACGCCTTAGATATGAAATTTCGGGAGTTGAAACTGCGTCCTAACCCGATTCCCCCAGTGATTGAAAAGCTGATAGACTATGAAGAATTCTGCGGGATTCCACAAGCTAAGGCAGAGGAGGCAAAACAGCAGATGGAAAGTCAAGAAATGACCGTTAAGGATTTGAAGGAGTTGCTGGATAGCGGTGCGAAGGATTTCGTACTGCTGGATGTCCGCAACCCCCATGAGTATGAGATTGCCAAGATTCCTGGTTCAGTGTTGGTGCCTTTACCAGACATTGAAAATGGCAATGGCGTTGCTAAGGTGAAGGAAATATTAAACGGTCATCGTTTAATTGCTCATTGTAAGCTGGGTGGGCGATCGGCAAAAGCCCTCGCCATCCTCAAGGAAGCCGGGATTGTCGGGACGAATGTCAAAGGCGGAATTACCGCTTGGAGTCGAGAAATCGATCCGTCAGTTCCAGAGTATTAAAAACGCAAAAGAACGCAGAGGAAAGCGTAGAGGTACGCAAAGTTATTCTCTGCGTACCTCTGCGGTTAAAACCTGACTTTCTTAATTACGAATTACGAATTACGAATTAGGAATTAGCTACAGGTTTCACTTGACTCAGCAAACTGTGCAGTTTCTCGCCTTCAATCACCTCTGTTTCTAAGAGTTGAGTAGCGATCGCTTCTAGCAAGTCTCGATTCTGTCTGAGAATCTCTAGGGCTTGTTCGTGGGCTGTTTCCACGATTTCCTTGACTTCGCTATCAATGGCTTTCGATGTGTCTTCACTCACTGCCCGCCGGGGATTAGTCGCACCATTACCCAGGAACATTGCTTGTTGTCCTTGTTGATAAGCCAATGGCCCTAAGACTTTGCTCATACCATAGGCTGTTACCATCCGTTCTGCCAAGTCAGTTGCTCGTTGCAAATCGTTGGAAGCACCTGTTGTAATACTGTTAAACACAATCTCTTCGGCGGAACGTCCACCCAACAGAGTCGCAATCTGACCCCGCAGTTCTGTTTCATTTAGCAAAAAGCGGTCTTCAGTTGGTAATTGCAGAGTGTAGCCCAAAGCTGCCATCCCACGGGGAATAATCGAAATCTTTTCTACACGTCCGTTTCCGGTTGTGAGCGCCCCGACCATTGCGTGACCGACTTCATGGTATGCAACAATCTTTTTCTCAGTCTCGTTCATCACCCGACTCTTCTTCTCTAAACCAGCGACTACGCGCTCAATTGCTTCGGCAAAGTCTTCTTGAGCAACACTTTGACGGAGATTGCGAGCTGCTAATAATGCCGCTTCATTCACCAAGTTTGCCAAATCTGCGCCAGCAAAACCAGGGGTACGAGTTGCGATCGCTTTTAAATTGACATCATCTCCTAATTTTACCTTTTGAGCGTGAATCTTGAGAATTGCTTCACGATCAGATAAATCGGGACGGTCTACCAACACTTGGCGGTCAAAGCGGCCTGGACGCAGCAATGCCGGGTCTAGTATTTCGGGGCGGTTGGTAGCAGCTAGTACAATCACCGTTGCATCCCCAGCCGCAAACCCATCCATCTCTGTTAATAACTGGTTGAGGGTTTGTTCTCGCTCATCATTACCACCGTAGAAACCGTTACTGCTACGAGACTTACCGATCGCATCCAATTCATCAATAAATACAATACAGGGAGCCTGTTTTTTGGCTTGCTCAAATAAATCCCGGACTCTGGAAGAACCCACACCGACAAATAATTCTACAAACTCCGAACCAGAGATACTGAAGAATGGAACTCCTGCTTCCCCGGCTACAGCTTTTGCTAAAAGTGTCTTACCAGTACCTGGAGGACCAACCAACAACACACCTTTGGGAATCCTAGCGCCAATTTGCGTAAACCGTCCCGGAGTCTTGAGGAAATCCACAATTTCTACTAACTCAGTTTTCGCTTCTTCGACCCCAGCCACATCTGCAAAGGTGATTTTAGCTGACTCGCCTTCAACGTAAACCTTAGCTTTGCTTTTACCAATGGAGAGAACACCTTGAGGGCCACCGCCACCAGCACCACGGGCGAGAAAGAACTGCCAAATGCCAATAAAAATCAGTGGTGGAATCACCCAACTCAAGAGGGTTGTAATCCAAGTATTCTTAGGTGGTGGTGTAGCAGCGAATTCAACTCCCTTTTGTTCTAGCAGTTTGGGTAACTCTAAATCAAAGATTGGTGTAGTTGTAAACACCTGTCCCGGCTCGGCATTTTCTGTTTTTAGTTGGTAGAGGATCTGGTTTTGACCAACGGAAACGCGGCTGACTTCCCCTTCTTGTACTTGATGAATAAATAGGCTATAGGGAACACCAGCAGGGCCAGAAGCAAATAAACCAGGCAAAAATAAATTTAAGAGCAGGAATAGCCCTGATAGTGCCAGCAATATATTAGCAATGATCCGAAACCGAGGTGATTTAGGCTGTTCTTTAATTGCCATAGATGTTACCAATCCTTAAAATGAAAACTGTTGAGAATGTGACTTTCTGAGAAAGTCCGCTATTTACCATCCAAATAGTTGAAGCAGCAACTTATACTGTTTCCAGCCAATCAAAAATTTGGGCTAACTGATCCAGCGTTACCAGCCCATACTGCCAGAGGGTCATGGCCAGGAAGTTGGGGGTCTGCTCACAATGCCGTAAGGCCAGAGAAATTGCTCCGCCAGAAATACCTAACTCTTCCTCTAAAAAATGCACCAATTGATCTGTAGCTTTCATAGCAATGTTAAACAATGTTAATTAAGTCTTATTTTTGACTTCGCTCAAGAAACCTGATTAAAGATTTTTTATTTCCCTAAGAGCTTGCAGGGAAGGATTGGGAGTAGAGTGCTTTGCTGATGGGTAATTAGACTGACATCATATAGGGCGATGGGGTATCCGCCTACCGCAGGCGATGTCTACGACGAGCTATTCGGCGTCGCAAAGTTGTTCAGTTTGTCTTGCTCGTCAACAATACTACCGCTTCTCATAATTTCTTCCATTTGGCAATCTTTGTAGCCTTTTTTTATTTATGTAACTAAACTTAACAATTAAATTAATCTTTGGGAACTAACGAGCAAATACGGTTTACCGTACTCAAAGAATTAACAGAATTAACACCACTGGAAATTAGAGAACTTTAGTGAAGAGAATCCCCAAATCCCTAAAGGGCAAAGATCAGGCTGCCGAAGTTGTCAAAGCCGAATTAGAAACGGCTTGCAAAGGTGATGAACAGCATTTGAATTTTGAATTGTTGCCTGACTTTGCCTTTCATATTAAAATTTTGGAGTAATGCTTTATGGTTAATGCAGTCAACGTTCAATTCGGATATTAAAGATGCGCCCCTCCATGTCTGATTTCCTTTATCACCCTACAAAATTTATCTTCTTCCATTTCCAACCCTTTTTGACGATGGGCTGTACTTAGGGTGGGGGCGGGCGGATCGCTTAGGTGCGATCGCATCACTGGTTAACGTATCGCGGAAGTCCCCACCTTCAATGTACTCATAAGGTGGGGATAGGGAGCCAAGCTTTGAGGATTGCATCTGGAATTGATTTTTTGCACAGCAAAAACAAATTCTGGATGTATGACGAATCCCCACGATTTTCTGGTAGGATAGGTACTGTCTTGACCATCAATGCCACAAGCGAAAACCAAGCTAACGGGTACATGTCGCAAGAGAAAGATTTGGGTCTTGGGAACCAGGACTTCTGCCCTTGGAGGGAATGTCAGACCAAAAAAACTACGGAGTTTTTGAGGCTATTCCTGATGAATTGGGAGCGATCAACTTCAGCCGTAGGCAAGTCTGAGTAGTTCACCTATCTATCAACTATCTACTGGATGCAGAGAGTTGGCTCCTATGTCATCCTAAGATTAGGAGAGTTAATTTAGTGATGTCTTTGATTTTAGTATTGAAAGGCATTTTCCTTTTAGTATTTACAGACTTCTGAGAGAAATTAAAATCTCTACACAGTGATGATTTTGGAGAGAATCGATGTCAATTTATGTAGGTAACCTCTCTTATGACGTTACACAAGAGGATTTAAGTGGTATTTTTGCAGAATATGGAACTGTAAAGCGAGTTCAAGTACCTACCGACCGGGAAACAGGTCGTCCGCGAGGCTTTGCTTTTGTGGAAATGGGAACTGAAGCTGAAGAAACAGCTGCCATTGAAGCCCTCGACGGTGCTGAGTGGATGGGTCGTGACCTGAAAGTGAATAAGGCTAAACCCAAAGAAGACAGAGGTGATAGAGGTTCGTTTGGTGGTAATCGAGGAGGATACGGCGGTGGTGGCGGCGGACGCTCCCGCTACTAACCTTGGAACCAAAAAAATTTACCTAGAGTCTAAAGTCAGACAAGGAGTCTGTCTTTTTTTTGCACTCTTACCGTCTGCATATTCATTGATTAAGTCAACTTAGTAGGAGAGATAATGACCCAAGTAATTGTAGGTGACAATGAACACATTGAGTCAGCCTTACGACGATTTAAGCGAGAAGTTTCCAAGGCTGGAATTTTTCCAGACATGAGAAAGCATCGCCATTTTGAAACGCCCCTAGAAAAACGCAAGCGCAAAGAAGTTGCCAAGCACAGACAGAGTAAGAGAAGTTTCCGTAATTAAGGACTGACAATAGATATAAACGAATGCCCTCATACAATCTATGAGGGTTTTCCTTTTGCCTATTTTAAAATCAGGAAACCTCAAGAAACGCTAAAATCAAGTCAGCCTTTGTATTGTAGCGGTTGTGTCCCACATCACTCAGAGTGCGGTTCACTGCATAAATCCTGATTGTCAACGTCCTTATCCTCAGCCTTGGGGAAACAAATTTTGCAACAGCTGTGGCGCACCGCTAGAGTTGTTAGACCGCTATGTTCCACTTCAGCCCTTGGGGTCGGGAGGATTTGCTCAAATATATACGGTTTGGGATGAAAAAACTCAAACAGAGAAAGTGCTGAAAGTGTTGGTAGAAGATTCACCAAAGGCACTGGAATTATTTACCCAAGAAGCGGCGGTTTTATCTGGCTTGCAGCATCCGGGTGTCCCGACGGTCGAGGCCGATGGGTATTTTCACGTCAACTTGTTTAATCCCAAACCGCACCAACTCCCCTGTCTGGTAATGGAAAAAATCAATGGGCGGACTTTAGAGGAGATATTAAAAAAGTTTCCCCAAGGGTGTCCAGAGGATTTGGTTTTAAACTGGTTTGCCCAAGCTGTACAAATTTTACAGGAATTACACAAACGTCAGATTATTCACCGGGATATCAAACCTTCTAATTTAATGTTGGGTACTTCTTCGCCAACTTTAACCCCACCTCAAGGGCAAACAGAGGGCGATCGCGTGGTACTAATTGATTTTGGCGGGGCAAAACAATTTAGCGTCTCTAAGCTGCGTTCTCAGTCTCGTTCCACCCGATTATTTTCTTCTGGCTACAGTCCACCAGAACAAGTGACTGGAGGTATTGTCGGGCCAAGTGCCGATTTTTATGCTCTCGGTCGAACGATAATTGAACTACTAACAGGCAAATACCCGCTAGAGTTGGAAGATCAGCAAACTGGGAAATTGCGCTGGCGAACTGCGGTAAATGTCAACCCACAATTAGCAGATTTGCTAGATGAGATGGTACAGGCGGATGTGCGATCGCGTCCAGCAAATGCAGCGATAATTCAAAAACGTTTGGCGAAGATTTCTCAACCATTACCGCCGCCAGGATTATTTGCCCAACTGCGGCACAACATTAAGCAAGCTTCAACGCAAGCTTACCGGAGATTTATATTGCTAAAGTTAGCTATTGAACAAGTTTTAGCTAACTTTAGCCAAGCTGTAACCAAAACCGTTATTTTCATTGCTCAGGCAATCATCAAAATTTTCCAAGCTTGTTTGGCGACCATTTGGGCGATAATCCTGAGTAGTTTCGGCGCTTGTTTTGGTGCGATCGCTGGTTTTATTTTGGCCTATCGGACAAGTTTAGGCCGCCGGATTGGGGAATTTATTTTGACTCAGCTAAACGAATTAGTGCCAAATACTCAATTCGTCTTCGGGGCAGATATTTTGGTGTTCGTTGCAGCAGGCTGGGGAACCGCTTGGGGACTGACAGTATCAGGGTGTTTTGGTCAACGACGGCGGTTTTTAGTAGCGTCGCTGATGGGCATGATTAGCTATGGCTTCGGCTGGTTGATTTTGCAATTAATCACACCAAAAGATAGCGGCGAGGGCTTAGTGGCAGTGATTTTAGTCGCAGTTTGCCTACTCACGTTGAGCTTAGGACTTCGCAGCCATCACCTGGTGTACGCTGTGTTCGCTGCCTTTGGTAGTGCGATCGGCTATGCAGTTTTAATTCTTTTGAAGTTAGCACCGACTATCTGGGAATTTTCTAGTCAACCAGGCTGGTCAGAGTTATACAAGCCTCTGATTTTTTTTGGTTCTGTAGGCTTCTTTATCAGCTTCTGGTTAGGAGTGAGTTACTACCTAATTGTTCCTGGATTGCGCCTTTTGGGGTGGCGTTAATCAAGTGCCCAAAAACAAGATCCCCCTAGTCGTCTTTTTATCGAGCTAGGGGGATCACATATATAGTAGTCTATAATTGGTTCGGTATAGTTGCTCACGAATCGATTCTATAGCCTATATTTCAGTTTGAGTAGTCTTACCATTAGAATTTATAGTATTTTTACACCTTCTTAATCAATGCTTCATCCCTGTTCTTCCTTAGAGAAGCGGTATATGTAAGTATGACAGTACGCAATGTGCGTAAATTGTCATTTTTGTAAATATCAGTAAAAATATGAAACTTAAGATTGTTGCTACCGTCGCCCTGTTAGCTTGTTTCGGGTTTGCAGAGCAGGCTTTTGCCTTAAATCAGCTAGATTTAGATCAGTTGAAGGCAACAAGTGCCTGTCCCCGGTGTAATTTAAGTGGTGCTGACCTAACTCAACTCAATCTAACTGGAGCAAATTTGCGAGGGGCTGACTTGAGTAGTGCCACATTATCTCAAGCTAATCTCACGAATGCCGATCTCACCGGTGCAAATTTAGAAGGTGCGATTCTGAATTCGGCGAATCTCACTGGTGCTTCCTTAACAGGAGCAAATTTGAAATCAGCATCCCTGGAAAATGCCGATCTATCTTTTGCCGGTTTCATCAGCGCCAATTTAGAAGCAGCAAACTTAAAAGATGCCAAATTGCAGTTTACCAATTTTCGGGGGGCTAACTTCCGACTAACAACTATGGCTAATGGTGTCGTCACCTCCGACAAGCCTTATGGCTGGTCGTTAGAGCGTCAAAATCCCAGAGAATGTAACGAGTTCAAACCCGAAAATACTCGAGGCACAACCTGTTACTCAAAATAAGCAGCAATTGGGCATGGGGCATGGGGCATAGGGCATAGGGCATTGATTATCGTAAATAAAAGGGTTTAAGACCCCAACCATAAAGATAGCCCCAGTTTCAGCCGGGGTTTAAATCCCCCGGAGTTGCTCCTCTTGGGGAGACCCCAAGACCGCACTCCTCTTCTCTGCGAGACGCTACGCGAACGTCTGAAATTGTCTAAAATGTTTGAATTTTGAATGCGTGAATTTTGAATTGTTAATTCTCCCTCCCCTGCTCCCTGCTCATCTGCCTCTTCCTTGACCTATTCGTATGGCAAAGAGCATTTTGTTTGTTAACAGTTCCTTATCATGGGATAAAAAGCCTATAGATTAATTGAATCGATGCTTACCCGTATTAAAGACTTAGCAGCAAAACTAGCGCCTCGCTTAATTGAAATTCGCCGCCACATCCACTCTCACCCAGAACTCAGCGGTCAGGAGTACCAAACAGCAGCCTTCGTAGCTGGTGTTTTGTCTTCCAGTGGTCTGCACGTACAAGAAGGAGTTGGCAAAACGGGCGTGATTGGAGAACTGCAAGGCACTAGCCAAAATGACCGTTTATTGGCAATTCGCACCGATATGGATGCTTTGCCAATTCAAGAGGGCACCAATTTGGAATATGCCTCTCGTGCAGATGGTGTTATGCACGCTTGCGGTCACGATGTCCACACTACTGTCGGGTTAGGAACAGCAATGGTGCTGTCCCAAGTGGCAGAGGAGTTGGGTGGGAAAGTGCGGTTTTTATTTCAGCCCGCCGAGGAAATTGCCCAAGGCGCAAGCTGGATGGTGAAAGATGGAGCGATGGAAAATGTCTCGGCTTTATTAGGGGTTCATGTTTTCCCTTCTATCCCCGCAGGATCTATTGGCGTGCGTTACGGAGCATTGACAGCCGCCGCTGATGATTTAGAAATTCTGATTATGGGAGAATCTGGGCACGGGGCGCGTCCGCATGAGGCGATTGATGCGATTTGGATTGCTTGCCAAATTATTACTGCATTGCAACAAGCGATCAGCCGCACACAAAATCCCTTGCGTCCTGTAGTTTTGAGCATAGGGAAAATTAACGGTGGCAGAGCGCCGAATATAATTGCTGATAAAGTGCAGTTATTGGGAACCGTGCGATCGCTCCATCCCCAAACCCGTGCCCATCTCCCAAACTGGATTGAAAACATTGTATCTAATGTTTGCCATACCTACGGAGCAAAGTATCAAATCAATTATCGCCAGGGCGTACCCAGCGTCCAAAATGATTATGTCTTGACGCAATTGTTACAATCAGCCGCCGAAGAAGCTTGGAGTAGTGATCGCGTTCAAGTTTTACCCGAACCCTCCCTTGGATCTGAAGATTTTTCTATTTATTTGGAACATGTCCCCGGTTCCATGTTTCGCTTGGGTGTAGGCTACAAAGAAAGAATCATTAACCACCCATTACACCATCCCCAATTTGAAGTCGATGAATCTGCCATTATCACTGGGGTTGTAACTATGGCCTATGCGGCTTATAAATACTGTCAGCAAAATTTTTAACCAAAAACTCCCAGCGTTGATGTGCTGGGAGTTTTTGGTTAACTAACCTTTTTTAGCGGATATAGAAAGCTCGAAAGCATTCTACACATTCGATTCGGTAACAACACCCAGTTTTTGTTGAATTCGAGTCTTAGCAGCTTTGAATTCAGTAGCAAGTTGTTCACTTTGCTCAGTAGTCAAGTTGTTGCGAATGGCAGCAAACATTGTGGTTTCTTCTTGACGAATATGATCGCCAATAGCATCCATCAACTGTTTGACTTTATCTTTGAATTGCGGTGAAGATGGGCTAATAGCCTTAATTTCCTCTAACGCCAGCTTTGCATGAGCTTGTTCATCAAACAGTTCTTGGGTGTTAGCTTGACCGTAGAAAGGACGTACTCTTGGGTAGACTACTTCCTCCTCAGCTTCAGCGTGGACACTTAGATCCTTATAAATTTGACCAAAGTACTCTTGGATCTTTTGTGGATTGTTGCTTTGCAGCAGTTCGGTGAACAGGGTATTTACCTTGCCGTGATCGAGGCGGATGACATCTTGGATATTCAGATCCTTTTTGTCACTGGTTTGGGTAACAGCACTACCTACTACACCACTGACTGCGGCTAAAGCGTCTTGAACCCGTGCCCAAATTCCTTGATCTGCATCTTGTCCTGTTAGTTCGCGGACACCCAGAATTTCCAAAATACCTTTGAGTTGCTCTTGGTGAGCGCGGTTTTCAAAGTTAATAGTATTCAAAGGTGCGATCGCTAGCAAAACGTCAGCACCAACTTTTTGAGCAGCCTTGTGAACTATCAAGCCACTCATTACTAATTGATGTTTAAGCAATTCATGCTGAGATACTTTTTCATACAGGCTCAACTCAGAACCTTTAAACAATTCGCCAGCTTTTTCAATGAATTGTGTAACAGTTTTTTTGGGTTCAGCCTGAATGCCATACTGACCAATTACAGTTTCCAGAACACCAAGATTTTTTTCGTCATCATTGATGAAATTCCGAATGCGATCGGCAATTTCGGCATCAAGTCCTTCTTTCAAAAGCAATTTCTCATTTTCGATAACTAACTGCTGGAGTGCTTTGATACTTGCCAATTTTACAGCAATAGCATTACGTTTCGTATCATCTAAAGTAGCTACCATCCGTGTTCTCCTCGGCAAAGTGTTCATAATTCTTAACTTATATAACCTTGACACAGAGGTTAGGGAGATTCCATCTTTCTTTTGAGCGATCGCCTTCACAACTCTGGGTAGATAAACAAAACTTTTCATCACAAATTCTGTCTTTCTACTTTTAGATAGATAGTATTTAAATTTAAACTATATCCTTAGATAGACAATTTCTAGATTTTGTTTGATATCATTCCATTTTATAATATCAAACAAGAGTAAAATTAATCAGCAAATACATTGTATGTTTCAGAAGTATTGGAAATGGTTAGTATAGTTAACTCTTTTGTATTAGTTAGCGTAATTTAAGATTAAAAATTTATCTCTTGCGTTGATTAATTTAGAATGATATCTTGACTTTTACCGTGTTATATTAAAGATTCTATAAAATGTACCAAAATATTTTTAACTGTAATACCTGAATGGACGCTGCTAAAATTAGTATTATTTTTTCTGAGTATTATCCATCATTTCCTTTGCTAAAGTATGATAACCATTGTTATTCCGAAATCCCAAAGGTAACTTTTTAACCTGATAGCTAATGGCTTCACCAGTTGTCACCAGCCTAGCGAAGTGTTCGCAATTCCATCCTATCCAGTTAGCACAGAATATAATGTTGCTGCTAAAGCATAAACGTCAGTGTAAGCACCCCGTTTTGCTCTTTTGTCATATTGCTCAATTGGTGCAAAACCATCAGAGAAAATTTGTGTATGAGTTTGAGTTAGATTCGGGGTAAATTCCCTGGCAATGCCAAAATCAATTAACACAGCCTCAGAGTTACCAGAACGCAACATGATATTTTGCGGTTTCAAATCCCGATGCAACAAGCCGTTATTGTGAACTACGATCAAGGCTTCACCAATCTGCTGAATGTAGCGTAATGCTTCCGCTTCTGACAAAACGCCTTGATTATTAATTCGACTGGCTAAATCTTCCCCAGCAATGTATTCCATCACTATGCACCACAGGGGATTCTCATAGATTACTTCATCAATTTTCACAATATGAGGATGACTACATTTAGCTAGCTTTATCGCCTCATTCAAAAAATCTTGCTGAAACTTGGCAAAATCGGAGCGGCGTTGCACCTTATCATTCAACGTTTTAATGACAATGTAACGCCCCTGATTATCTCTGGCGAGATAGGTAATACCAAAGCCACCTTCACCTAATTCTTTTTCAATTGTGTATTTACCACTCTGCAATTGCTGCCCTAATACCCAAGCCATTATTCAAAACTCCAACAGGCTGGTGTTAACTATGGCACAAGTCAGACTAATTTACGGAATAAAACATATCTTAGAAGTTTTAACCAGGCATTTACCCACTCTTCAACTACCTGAGTTAAGTTTTCTAACTAGATCGCCTAAATAATTCAACGCCAAGCACAGATTCAGCCCGCCTAACTTTCTGTCTTAATGCAGCCTTGACAAACCTCACCGCAATTGTGACGATTAAGCTAGAATTATTAAAGGTTCTTTACAGAGTTTTGCTAATCATACCTAATTCTGTTAAAAAAGCCTAGCATTCAAATGTAAATATCAAAACCCCCTCTAGAGTTCACCAAAAGTTTCTATGACGCTCCCAATTCGCAACGTCGCCATTATCGCCCACGTTGACCACGGCAAAACCACTCTGGTTGACGCACTCCTCAAACAATCCGGCATTTTCCGCGAAGGCGAAGACGTTCCGGATTGCGTTATGGACTCAAACGCCCTAGAACGGGAACGGGGTATTACTATCCTGTCTAAAAATACAGCAGTTCGCTACAAAGAAACACTAATTAATATTGTTGATACTCCTGGACACGCTGACTTTGGCGGCGAAGTTGAACGCGTACTGGGCATGGTTGACGGATGTCTTCTGATTGTCGATGCCAACGAAGGTCCCATGCCCCAAACACGCTTTGTCCTGAAAAAAGCTTTAGAAAAAGGGCTGCGCCCCATCGTTGTAATCAACAAAATAGACCGTGGTAAAGTTGACCCCCACATTGCTGTTGATAAAGTCTTGGATCTGTTCTTGGAATTAGGAGCAGATGAAGACCAGTGTGATTTTACCTATCTGTTTGCCTCCGGTATGGCAGGTTTTGCTAAGGAAAGCTTGGAAGCAGAATCGGTAGATATGCAACCTCTTTTTAACGCGATTCTGCAACACGTTCCACCACCAGTAGGCGACAGCAATAAGCCTCTGCAATTGCAAGTTACAACCCTAGATTATTCTGAATATCTGGGACGGATTGTGATTGGCAGAATTCACAACGGTACTATCCGCTCAGGACAACAAGCAGCTTTGGTAACAGAAGATGGCACCATTGTCAAGGGTAAAATTACCAAATTGATGGGCTTTGAAGGGCTGAAACGGGTAGACATGGAAGAAGCAACCGCAGGTTATATTGTCGCGGTGGCTGGTTTCGCTGATGCTTATATTGGGGAAACGATTACTGACCCCAATGAACCACGAGCTTTACCACTAATTAAAGTGGATGAACCAACCTTGCAAATGGCTTTCTGTGTGAATGATTCGCCCTTTGCTGGTCAAGAAGGCAAGTTGGTGACATCAAGACAAATACGCGATCGCTTATTCCGCGAACTCGAAACCAACGTTGCTTTGCGTGTTGAAGAAACCGATTCTCCTGATAAATTCCTCGTTTCCGGTCGTGGGGAACTGCACTTAGGTATCTTAATCGAAACCATGCGCCGGGAAGGGTTCGAGTTTCAGGTATCTCAGCCACAGGTAATTTACCGTGAAGTCAACGGACACCCTTGCGAACCCTTTGAACTCTTGGTGTTAGACATTCCTGTTGATGGTGTGGGTAGCTGTATCGAACGCCTGGGACAACGCAAAGGCGAAATGCAAGATATGCAACCTGGTAGTGGCGATCGCACCCAACTAGAGTTTGTCATTCCCGCCCGTGGTTTAATTGGTTTCCGGGGTGAATTCATGCGAATGACTCGTGGTGAAGGCATCATGAACCACAGCTTCTTGGACTACCGTCAACTCAGTGGCGACATTGAAGCCCGTAACAAAGGCGTTTTAATCTCATTTGAAGAAGGGGTTTCGACTTTCTACGCCATGAGAAATGCCGAAGATAGAGGAGCATTCTTTATTGTTCCCGGTACAAAGGTTTACAGAGGCATGATTGTAGGAGAACACAATCGTTCCCAAGATTTGGAACTGAATATCTGTAAAACCAAGCAGTTGACCAACCACCGGGCTGCTGGTGGCGATGAATTGGTTCAGTTGCAAGCACCGATAGACATGAGCCTAGAGCGTGCTTTGGAATACATCGGACCTGATGAATTGGTGGAAGTTACACCCCAATCGATTCGTCTGCGGAAGATGTCGAAGAAGTTGGCGAAACGGTAAGTTTAGTTACTTGATTAATTTAGAAAGCCCGCATGAGCGGGTTTTTTGTTTTGTAAGTTTCTTGAGTAAGAAGTTACCGTGTGAACAATCCAGTGAAGCTAATATAGCGGTTCTCACTTGAGTGAGGTACAAGAACCCCACCCCCAACCCCCTCCCCGCAAGCGAAGAGGGGGCTATGATGTACTTCATGTCATTAGGAAACGCTATAAGCTCATAGTAGCAAACTGATTAAAATTGAGGCTATACTGACTGATTAAAGTCTTTTTAGTATAGAAAATAGCAAACAAAGGAGAGCACGGGCGCATCCGTGTATTTTTCGCAGAGGTTGAGGGTGATGATGAAAATATTCCAGAAGGTTTACAGGTTCGGAGAGGGGTTGGGGGTGGGGTGTTATATCATGTCCGCATAATTAGTTGTGATTCCCACAGTCATTGCACCCCACCCCTTAATCCCCTCCCCGCAAGCGGGGAGGGGAGACAAAGCATAGCTTTGGCGGGGTGGGGTTCTTAGGGTTTAATAAGTAATCAAGCGGACATGATATTAGAGACTTTTGCAAGAGGTCTATAAATTTATTTCCTAACTAATAACTCCCAGTACAAACTCGCCTTCATTCACAGCTTGATTCGTTGCAACATCATAAACCAATCCATCTTGTTGAGCGCAGACATCAATTACACTGGGTAACTTACCTTCTTTATTAAAACTGAGAATTTGATAGAGTTTTTCTCCGGCTTTAACTGAACTACCTAATTCGATTCTAGATTGAATCATGCCACCTGCGATCGCATAATATTTTTTCCTGTTACTGTTAGATGCAAAAGTCATTTCATGGGTTTTTGTGTCATCCGAGAAATTAGGAATTTGCAGTACACCTTTTTGCACTAAATAGTTTTTCACACACCATACACCTTTAGCGACTGAATCAGGGTTCATTTGCATTCCTGTTCCTAATTCCAGTGTCCAAGCTTCCACATCAAACTTGATTTCTCTACCAAACTCTTTAAAACAAGCTTCTAGTGCTAACCAAGGTTTGATAAAAGCTTCATCAAAAGCATCACCATCGTATTTATCAAGTAATATTCCAAAATCAAGCCCGAAGTATTTTGCACTGTCTTCTCGATTTCGGAAGTAATAAAGGTAGTCTAAAGCTTGATTTGTAGAAGTATGTAAGTCAATTAAGTAGTCTGCATCTAAACTCAGATTTTGGAGTTTATAGCTAAAAACCTCAGTATAGGGTACACTTCTGGGAGAATTAATTTTTTCTAAAATTTTGGCAAATTGTTGCTTAATTACAGTTAGATAATTTTGTCGAACGACCTCTAAATCAATCTGAAGTTGAGATTTAGTAAAAGCTACTAAATCATCAGCTTCTTTCTCGTAATCCCAAAATATGCGATTCCAATCTTTAGCTTCATAAACGCAATATCGTCCGGGGGAAAAATGGTGCGATCGCTCATTCGTCCCAATTGGATTACAAACGGGAACTAGCCAAATTTCTCCAGCTAAATCTGGATCATTTCTTGTTAATAAAAACTCAATTAACTGGTGAATAACGGCATTACCAGCAATTTCTGCACCGTGCAGATTAGATTGAATGTAAACCTTCTTACCAGGTTGAGCGCCGATAAATTTGTAAACTTGTAAAGATAAGCGATCGCCCGAAGCCATTTGACGTAAAGCAATAGTTTCAATAACTGGTAGCATAAAATAACTTGGTGATAAATCGCACTTGATAACTTATAGCCCTTCCTAATCATAACCCTCTCCTCGCTTGCGGGGAGGGGGTGGGGTTCTTGTACACTCACTCAACCGAAAACTGCTATAGTTGAACCTGATACTATTAATCTATTACAACAAGCCTTAGACGATGTAAAGATTGCTAAATGAAGTTTACGAACGTGCTAGATTTTACTTGGCAATTGATTATCCATAACCTTTAAAAATAGTGCGTAGGCGCAGCCCGCCGCAGGCATCGCCACAGGAAGAAACTTGGCTGAGAGAAATATTGAAGAGGATTTAAATGAGAGCGATCGCTTTTATTATCAAAACAGAATTCAGCATGAATTTGCCATAATTTGGTTCCCATTATCTGATTTTAAGATTTAGCTAAAATCGCTGATCTTACCGTTGAGGGGCAAAGTCTTTTAGAAAACCAAGCAAAGCCTCGTTGACTTTTTGGGGATACTCTGCGGGAACCCAGTGACCAGCACTAGGGACGATAACCTGTCCTTTCAAGTTGGGAACCAACTCCGTCATTGCATTAAGATTCATTCCTGGAAACTTCAATACAACATCTTTCTCACCAGCAATAAATAATGCTGGTTGCGATATCTTTTTACCTGACAACTGGGGAGTAATTTCCATATTGCGATCCATGTTGCGATACCAGTTCAGGTTGCCACGGAAGCCGCTCTGTTTGTACTGTTCAACATAATAGTCTAGATCCTCTTGTGTCATGCCTTTTGGTAGCTCCTGGGGATCGATCAGTCCGTCAAGAAAACCAGAAGTTGATGGTTTCCGATTCAGGAGCATTCCTTCAGGAGCAGAAGCGCTAATACTATAGTGAATTATACGTATGGAACGACGGATATCTGTTTCAAATTCCGCTTCGGCAATTCCGGGCTTTTGGAAGTAGACCATGTACCAGAAGTTGTCCCCAAAATTCTCTTGCTTTGTTAATGCTCCAATCGGGTAACGGAAGTAGGGAACACTCATTCCCACAACAGCATTAACTCGTTCCTCATATAGCAGTGCTGTATTCCAAGCTACAGGTGCCCCCCAATCATGTCCCACAACAATGAAACTTTCCTGACCGAGAGCGTCAGCGATGCCGACAACATCCCCCGTTAAATTAAGTATGTCGTAAGCCTCGATCTCCTCTGGAGCATCACTACCGTCGTATCCCCGTTGGTTGGGAACGGCCACTTGGAAACCTGCTTCTACAAGCGGATCGATCTGATGACGCCATAGATACCAGCACTGAGGCCATCCATGAAGCAAGATAACCAAAGGCCCCTGACCCTCAACAACAGTGTTCAGACGAACCCCATTCGTCTCAATCGTGCGAAAGTTGCGCTTCTTCATAATTGAAACTCCCTATCGACATACCCACTAGCTATCAAATAATTTACATGACAATGACTATAGTCAAACCGGGAACGACAATAATCTTCAAAGGTTGAATGCGTAGAGCAATCTAATCTGCGATTATCGATAAATAATCAGACTCACACTGCCCTTTAGAGAAATGGAGGATAAAGTGATGCTGCAATATCTGATCACTCAACAACATTATTTTGTATTGAAGCTTTTCTCGGCACTGGGCTGCGGGTTGATTGCCGGAGTCTTCTTCGCCTTCTCGACCTTCGTAATGAACGCCCTTGCCCGACTCCAGCCAGCACAGGGTATTACCGCCATGCAATCCATCAATATCACGGTGATCAATCCATTATTTATGGCTGTGTTCTTGGGAACGGCTGCGGCTTGCATCCTTCTGACCAAAGAGGCAAGGGAGCAGGGGAGCAGGGGGCAGGGGGCAGGGGGAGAAAGATTCTGGAATTCCCCAGCAATTAAGGGTTTCAGAGCAACTAAATTTATTTATGCCCAAAAGCAAAAATATTTATTTTGAGCGTCAAGTGCCACGAGAAATAATGCGTCCGTTTTCAGAGCAACTAAATTTATTTATGGGGTTCTCCCCCTTGCTAAGAGCCCCCTGCCCCTTTTCCTCTTCTTTGACTATCTCTTCGGTATTAAGGTGGCATCAACCTGGTGCCGCCTACTTGCTCCTCGGCAGCTTGCTCTACCTCGTTGGCACCTTCCGCGTGACAATCGTTTTCAATGTGCCGCTTAACGAAGCGCTGGCGAGAGTTGAGCCGGACAGCAGCATAGGTGCCAGCTTATGGTCTAGCTACCTTGCCAACTGGACAATCTGGAACCACATTCGGGCAGCAGCATCGCTAGCAGCAGCAGCATCGCTCACCATCGCGCTCTGTGATCGAGGGGCGTAATCGTAATGTTATGCGATCGCTTGTCTTCATGATCTCCAAGGCAGAAAGAAAAAAGTCAGAAGCGGGTTTATCACTGGCTGTTCCCTTGTTGTCATAGCAGGTAGTCTAAAATTCTTAACAGTTTCAAGTTCATCTTCTACATGGTCTAGTCGCTGTGCGTTGGTCATTTTAGCGATCGCCTCTTTATCTATCTGGTAAATTCTAGTATTTCACTTATGCTGTCAATTTAAATCCAAGTGGTTCAATACCATATTTAGAAACTTTAAGGATTACTATACTAAACACGTATGTAATTATTTTTAATATATTTTCCTCAACTAGTAAGGTACAACCGATTTCGTTTTCCTTAAAGAACGGCACCTCATTTAATTCGCTACGAATTGATCAAATGCTGTACTCAGAAAACCTTGGCGTGAGGTTTTTAGAAAAATAATTATAGCTTTTCCTAATCAAATGAGGTGCATCATAGCCCCCTCATCGCTTGCGGGGAGGGGGTTGGGGGTGGGGTTCTTGTATTTCACCCAACTGAGAAACGCTATATATACAGATAATATTTGGAGGCAATATTCATGCAGCACTTGCATCAGCTATTAGAAATAAAAAACTCGGAGTTAGCCCACTTACTGCGGTTGAGCCTGTATGGACTAGAGGCTACTTTAAATCAGGCTCGCACAGAATTTCCACTAGATGCAGGAGCGAAGGTATGCGATGATCTGCTGCAAGAACTTCATAGCCTGTTGCAACCTGCACCCCCACAGCAAAATACTGGTTGGGAAGATGCGCCAGATGATTTAAAATTAAGTCGCCTCCGGGAAGCTTTCGATTCTGACTTAGAACTTAGTTATTATCTGGGTAATTCCCAACTGCAAAGCCAAACAGATTCTGATTTGTGGAATGAGATTCAACGCAAACTGCTGCGGATACCAGAGGATTTAGCTGCATCTTGGCGACAGCACACCTTGGATCTGGCTCAAGAAGTTGGTGCGATCGCAGATAATTCTAATCTCTTTCAACTTCCCTTTATCCGCGATGAAATTATCTACCCCGGTCTGAGTGGTACTATTCAAACTCAAGGATTGAGCTTATCTCAACAAGTACTTTTAAATTCTCAAATTATCCAAGATAATGCATCTGATTTACCAGCAGGTTTTCTATATTTATATATGAACTTTATTGAAATAGAGCCGGATTTACATCATGCTTTAAAAAGTGTTTTTAGCTTTGATGTTATCTCTTTAGACTCCAAACCAGAACAGCGAAACCAATACATTGATGCTTTAAGCGATCGCTTCCAACGCACCCAAAAAGCTGAGGAAAACGCTGATCCTCTGTCAATTCTCTGTGCCTGGATTGACATGGACGAAGCAATACACTCTTTAGTATTCGTACCACCGGCTGAACGCTATTCTTGGTGGGGAAAGCTGCAACATGAATCACGACGCATCCTGAAGAAAGTCACTAATCAAGCGATTAATGCAGGCAATGAAGTGCGAATTCGCCAATTATCGGGACTTTATGCGGATATCTGTGCTTTATCTAAGGATGACTTACAACTAGACTGTGGTGGTATTCCTGGCGAAGTCTTAACTTGTCTTCGGGTATATGCGCGAATTAATCAGGAAGAATCTCCAGGTCGTGTAATTTTTCGCTCATCACGTAAGTAGCTGGCGAGTTTTCTAATTCTTGAGATTACGAGGCAAGGCAGATGATTTTGCAAATCTCCGCCTTGCCTGATAATCTAATCAAGGTAAAAACCTTTAAATCTAGAGGATGCCCCAGAAGTGTAAAATCCCTTGACCAGAAAACACTTCAAGTGCAACGGCAGATAAAAAACCAATCATTGCAAAACGACCGTTCCAGTTTTCGCTCTGAGGAGTAAAGCCCCAGCGCAAAGCATTAGGATCTTCTGAAACCGAAGCCGTAGTCTTCTTAACGTTTGCCATAAATAATACTCCGAGCTTTTATGTTCTAACAGTTATGACTGCATGTAAAGTAATGTAACAGATTTTTACAAAAATGCAACATTTCAATGGCTCAAAAATGAAACTTAGTTAGCTAGCATATATTAAGTACACGTAATTTTAGGTTAATATGCTGGCGATCGCTTAACTTATTTTTTTCACCAATTTTCTGGAAAGGATGTTAAAAATGCCTATAGTCTCATTTTTCTAAACTTTTAGATAGATAAAAATGGCAATATCTAATTATCAAAATATATATAATGCTTCCGTTACTTAAATATGCACTTGATGGTTACGGTAGGGTGTGTTAGGACAGTAACACACCAAAACCTTCCGGTGGTGCATTACGCTTTGCTAACGCAACGCCAGTTACTACAACTTTGGGAACCAAAGCAAGGCACTGGCTTCCCTACGTGTATTTAAAAAATAAAATATAAATCCTATAGCACAATCACCTCAATAATTCGCACGGAAAGATTGTTGTGAATAAGATTATTTCTCCGCGATAACTAAAATTCCACTCACGCCATGAAGAATTCGCATTTCTATGCTTTAATAACCAAAGTTGAGCTAAACTCTGGCAAAGACAAATATTAAGAAAAGTTTGAACATATGGCAGGAGTTCTCCATTTTACAGGATTTATCAAAGGAGTGACCTATAAAACTTACTTGGGTGCGAATTTAAATAGGATTAGTTTAGATGTATTTGATGTCAACAAAGAAAGGAGTTATGGATTAATAAAGTCACCTACAACTGAAATTGCTTATTCAAAATGGGTATCTCCTAAGAGAACTAGAAGTTATCCATTTGCCAGAATTTACAATACATATAATTCCTCGAAAGTTATAACTATTATCCCGGTGATTAAAGATGAGAGAAAAGATGGTGATATAGATAAAATTCAATACTCTACAATTTCTTGGATGAACTTGCTTAATATCTATATAGTACTTGCTTATTACGAAACAGCAAAAAAAAGCACCAAAAAGGGGCAAGTTAATAAGGATAAGTTGAGTAATCAGAAATTTGCTAATGATTTTGTTAAATTTCAAATCAATGAAATATTAGCATATCGCCAAAGCGCACTCCATTGGAACAAGAATCTATTTGAAGAAAGATTTACACAAACTTTTGAAAAAGCTCTAGATTATTATGATTTTATTTTTCATAAAACTGGAGTAATAATTCACTCACGAGAAGGATTAGATAAATATTTACATAAAATCAGAGAAGAGTTTAAGGAATTTAAGAATATTTCTCTTAAAGGTTCTCAGAGTGCTAGCAAGAGAGAAGCGCTGACTTCTCATTAGAATATTTAGTGGATGGATTAAAAGCAACTTTTAGTATTGAAAACTATCTTGGCGGAATTTACTATTTGACTCCTGATGAGATAATATTCGAGAACAATATGTATATTATACAAGAGTCAAAAAATACTTCAACAGCATCTTTGCCAAAGCTTCCTGATATTCAAGATGGTTTATTTAAGCTAATTCTATTTTCTAATTTAGATTCTTTAATATTGAACGGGCAGCAAATATTATTTGTTACTAAACTTAAACTGACAGGTAACAGGGTTGTTGGTTCTATTATTTTTCCAGATGCATCACTAGAAGAACTAGAATATTTTTTAGAAGCTAATATTAAAACTTTTAATACAGATCAAAGAGCAATTATAAAAAAATTGGCTTTAGAAGCTCAAAATAATCAGAGACTTAAAATAGAAGTATCCAGTAATTTTTAAACGTTATATTTTGGTTATGATTAAAAGTCCTCTACGATATCCTGGTGGTAAGTCGAAAGCAATAAATCAAATAGTTGAATACTTGCCAGAGAGCTTTTCTGAATTTCGAGAGCCTTTTGTCGGTGGTGGTTCTGTATTCATTTATTTAAGACAAAACTTTCCTGATTTAAAGATTTGGATTAACGATTTAAACCGTGAACTCTTCTTATTTTGGAAGTTTGCCCAATCTGATCTAGCTCAGTTAGTTAAAGCAGTTCGACATATAAAAGTCAAATATACAGATGGCAAATTACTCTTTGCAGAATTGACTACTGTAGATGTCAGTAATTTATCTGATTTAGAAAGAGCCGTTCGCTTTTTTGTCCTGAATAGAATTACTTTTTCAGGAACTGTAGAATCAGGTGGCTTTTCCCAAGAAGCTTTTCATAAAAGATTTACTGATTCTTCAATAGAACGACTCGAAAAGTTAGAAGATATTTTGTCAGAAAATGTCCAAATTACTAATTTAGATTACAGCCACCTATTAAAATCAGAAGCAGAAGATGTATTTTTATTTTTAGATCCGCCATATTTTAATGCTAAAAAATCAAAGCTATATGGTAAAAGGGGTGACTTGCACACCTCTTTTGAAGATCAGAGATTTGCTGAACTTTTACAACAATGTCATCATCACTGGCTAATTACCTACGACAACTCACCGCAAATTAGAGAAAATTTTCAATGGGCTAATATTTGCGAGTGGGAATTACAGTATGGAATGAATAATTATAAGCAGAGTGGTGCAGCTAAAGGAAAAGAGTTATTCATTACAAACTACGAAGTTAAACTTTATTTGGAGAAAAAAGCCCAAAATCAGAACCTTGTGAATCCAGCTTTGCAGTTAAGCCTTGATCTTTCAAGCTAACTTTGATGACTCCTAATTTTCCGGTAGCATAGCTCCCATGCCCTTTAAGGTAACTACACCCTACAATACTACAAACCTTAGCTATGACAACTTCCCCAATCCCTGCTCAAGAATCCTCTGTTAGCTGGTCTATCCTGCTGCAACAATTAATAGATGAGCAATCCTTGTCCCGTACTCAAGCTGCTGAATTGATGCAAGGATGGCTCAGTGAAGCGGTTCCCCCAGAGTTATCGGGGGCTATTTTAACAGCGCTGAACTTTAGAGGCATTTCTGCCGACGAGTTGACTGGCATGTCTGAAGTATTACAATCCCAATCTTCGCCACTCAGCACTGATCACTCACCACTACTCAGCACTGTAATAGATACCTGTGGCACTGGTGGAGATGGGTCATCAACCTTTAATATTTCTACAGCAGTTGCATTTGTCGCCGCAGCCTATGGTGTACGCGTCGCCAAACACGGCAATCGTTCAGCGTCAAGTCTCACGGGAAGTGCCGATGTCTTGGAAACCTTGGGTGTAAACTTGAGTGCCTCTAGTGAAAAGGTGCAAGCTGCACTACAAGAGGTGGGGATCACTTTCTTATTTGCCCCTGGTTGGCATCCAGCACTCAAGGCAGTTGCCTCATTACGGCGGACTTTGAAAGTGCGAACAATTTTTAATTTGCTTGGTCCATTAGTAAATCCCTTGCGTCCAACTGGGCAAGTGGTAGGCTTATTTACTCCCAAACTTTTGGTAACTGTTGCCGAAGCTTTACAGAATTTGGGCAAGGAAAAGGCGATTGTGCTGCACGGGCGAGAAAAACTTGATGAGGCTGGGTTAGGAGATGTAACTGATTTGGCGGTTTTATCAGATGGAGAAGTCCAGGTAACTACGATTAATCCCCTAGATTTGGATTTAACGCCTGCTTCCATAGGTATGCTTCGGGGTGGGGATGTCCAAGAAAATGCGGTGATTCTCAAGGCGGTACTGCAAGGTAAGGGAACTCAGGCACAACAGGAAGCGGTAGCGTTAAATGCGTCGTTGGCGCTGCAAGTAGGGGGTGCGATCGCATTCCTGGATCACGCCCAAGGGATTAAAATCGCTAAGGATATCCTACAAAGTGGGGCGGCTTGGACAAAGTTGGAGCAGTTAGTTGAGTTTCTGGGGAATTGATTTGCGATCGCAATTGCGGACGGAATTCTACCACATTACGTTTGATGGTGACATCGTAATTGCCAAAAAAGTCATGTCCTAAAAGTCCAGTTTCAAGTTCCGCACCGGCGATCGCTACTGCTACTTTATTCACTATTACCCCGCCAACTGCCATCGAATTAACATAGCCCACAGGAAATTCTACAGCTCTAGAACTAGCAGTGTTTGCCTTCGCTTTCCCGACTGGCACGATTCCCAAAGCATCGGCCATCTGTTGGGTGATTACAGTGCCACTGGCTCCTGTATCCACAATCATCTCAAATTGTTGCTGACCATTGAAGGTGACTTCGACAATTGGCGTGCCACCAATCCGCCTTTTAATCGGGGCTGTAAATACTGCTTCATCGGGAATCAGTACTGCTGATGAGGGCAAACCTGGCTCTGGTGATAACCGTTTTGTTGCTACAGGAGGTAATGAACGTAAGGTAAACTTTGGTGTGGTTGCTGCCTGAGGAACAACAACTACTATTCTCTGACGTTCAGCAACGCGCACAGGGCGAGGATTCGCTTGCTGTTGGGCATATTTGATTTGCCGCCGATATTCAGCAATCTTGGTTTGAGCGATTGCAAATTCTAGGCTTTGTCGTCGCACTTTTCGCATCAGCGCGATCGCATCCTGATACTGACTTACCACCAAATTCCAATCATCTGGAGATTGAGCAGATTGGCTGATACTCCAAGCGCCAACAGCTTTGTCTCGCCCCATCTCAAAAAGACTTGGTTCACTTTCAGACGGCTCTAGAGGCTGCGCTTCTGGGATAGCTGCTGGTGTTACTGGTTTGACAGTAGGCTGTACTGATGCCAGATCCCCAATTGGCGTGGGTTGCTCATTGCTACCAGTCGCAGTGTTCCGTTTGTCTTCACTACAGGCAACACACAAAACTACTAAAGCGCTTGATAGAAAAATTAGGGTTGCACGGGATAAAAAAGACTGAAGCATAATTAATTCTAACTGCCCAAGCTTTGCCAAATCCATTCCCGCTACTTTATTTAATTCCCTTTTAATTTTAATTAACTATCCTCAAAATTTCCAATTGCTTAACTTATGGGATAATTAACAATTGCAGTATTAGGGAATAAGGCATAGAAAATAGAGAATAGGAAAGAGTTTTCCCAATGTCCCATGCCCAATCCCCAATGCCCATTACCCCTTATCCCCAGAGGGGGCCCCACAATCCCCAATTTACTATGCCCCTGACTGACGCAATACCAGCTTTATTTGTCCTGGCAGATGGAACCACTTATCGCGGTTGGTCTTTCGGTGCTACAGGAACCGCGATCGGAGAAGTAGTATTCAACACTGGGATGACGGGCTATCAAGAAGTCCTGACTGACCCTAGTTACTCCGGTCAGATAGTTATTTTTACTTATCCTGAATTGGGTAATACTGGTGTCAATCCTGAAGATGAGGAATCATCTCGACCCCAAGTGCAAGGTGCGATCGCTCGTAATATTTGTCAACGACCAAGTAACTGGCGATCGACACAATCCTTGCCTGATTATCTTAAACAAAACCAAGTACCAGGGATCTACGGCATCGATACCCGCGCCCTCACCCGCAAAATTCGGATCTTCGGAGCCATGAACGGTGGCATTTCCACAGATATTCTTGATGAGGCGGAATTGCTTGAGCAGGTACAGGCGGCTCCCAACATGGCGGGATTGAATCTGGTTCGTGAAGTCACGACCCCAACGGCTTATGAATGGTCAGATCCGACAATTGCAGCTTGGGCATTCAACTCTGAGGCTGCGGAAAATCTTGGCGAACCCTTTACCGTTGTAGCCCTTGACTTTGGCGTAAAACGTAATATTTTGCGTCGCCTCACAAGTTACGGTTGTCGGGTGATTGTTGTGCCTGCTGATACGTCACCAGAAGAAATTCTCAACTACAATCCAGATGGTGTGTTTCTTTCTAATGGGCCTGGCGACCCTGCTGCCGTCAATGAAGGGATTGCAACTGCCAAAGCGCTGCTATTAAGCCAAAAACCCATCTTTGGTATTTGTATGGGACACCAAATTTTAGGTCATGCACTAGGAGCAGAAACCTATAAACTCAAATTTGGTCATCGTGGTTTGAATCAGCCTGCTGGCTCACAACAACGGGTAGAAATTACTAGCCAAAACCATAGTTTTGCTATTAACCCAGATTCTTTACCTACGGCAGTTGTGGAAATCAGCCACCTCAACTTAAACGATCGCACCATTGCCGGGATACGTCACAAATCTCTACCTATATTCTCAGTACAGTATCACCCAGAAGCCAGTCCTGGCCCCCACGATGCTGATTACTTGTTTGAGCAATTTGTTCAAGCCATGCGAACAGCACGTCAATCCGTGGCAAAGGTGAGTTAAAAATAAGGAATAGGCAAAAGTTTTCCAATGCCCAATCCCCTTATTCCAGCAGATTGTAGACAACTTGCTCAAAAACCATCTATACTTGAGCGTTCACTTTAACTCATGAGGAGGGAATTATTGCTGAGCCACTGAATCTAACCGTTAGCCTGAGGGGCACTCGTGAAGTCCGGGATAACTGTCAGCTATTCCGCCTCACAGGTTTGTTAGATGCCTTTTCTGAGCCGACATTTCGCAAGACACTTGGCAGCAAGATTGTCGAAGGACCTAAGCACATTATTTTGGATCTCTCACAAATCGACTTTGTTGATAGCTCTGGCTTGGGTGCTTTGGTGCAGCTAGCCAAGCAGGCTCAAACTGCTGAGGGTACTTTGCAAATTGTCACAAATGCCCGGGTCACTCAAACTGTCAAGCTTGTTCGCCTAGAGAAGTTTCTCTCCCTGCAAAAATCAGTTGAAGACGCTCTAGAAAACGTCAAGTAGTCTTGATTGCTTGATCTGAGAGACAAATTCAGCTATCCAAATTCAACATCGGATAGCTTAATTTGTGAAGTACTCCAACCTGCTTCGCTGAGGTTGGAGCTTCTAATATCTTAGAAATTCCAATCTTTTAGAATCAAGAACAGTCTGATTCGTTTTTAGAGTTTCCCGTCTCATCCGCCATTGCCACGTTAGGAATACCACAAGGGTATTGGGGACTTTCTCCCCTTGTGCGAGAGGCACAAAGCTAGTTGAGCTATTATGTTTAAAGTTGAGCAATAACCAAGATATAGATACCCAGTTCTGGGGTATGTAATTATTGGCTAGAATATTTGCAGAAACAACCAAGTCTGAAAAAGTTGTCAGAAATACAAAGCCAGCAGATTTATCTATAGTTTAACTTGACTTAATACTGTATAGTTAAAAATCGTCGCTTACTAAGTAAGCATGGCAATGGGATCAAGTATCAGGGTGAGTTTGATGTCAAAATTTTACACCATCTTAGGCACAGAACACAATAAGCAGGCGAAATTTGGTTTATAGGCATTGACATCAGGGTGATCTAAAATGCCAACTCTCAATCAAAAAGATGAAATTAGGAAGTAATTCTGGTAGTATTGATTACGCTAAGTATACTATCATGGCATACTTCAGAAAAATCAGTCTTTGCGAAGAATGCCTGCCAAATTTAGCCCGTCAAGGAATGATTTATTTGTGAAGTCAGAGGAGGAAGAGCTATTAGATGGACAAGATGAAACTCCCAAACAGAGCTTATCTTGGACTCAAGCACTCTTGGCAACCACAGCGCCATTCCAACAGATTTCCCTCTCACAAGTGCAACAAATTTCTCCTGCTGCTTTAGCATTTTTGGGGGATGCAATTTATGAGTTATATGTTAGAATCTTCTATCTGCTGCCATTGCAGCGCTCAGGAATTTACCATCGTCTGGTAGTGGAGCAGGTAAGAGCGGAAACCCAAGCACTACATTTGCGATCGCTGATTCCTCATCTCAGGGACACCGAATTAGAAATTGTCCGACGGGGTAGAAACGCCGCGACAGGACGCCCTAAGCGACTTAATCCCGAAATTTATCAACAGGCAACTAGTCTAGAAACCTTAATTGGCTACTTATATCTCACCGATTACCAGCGTCTAACCGAATTGTTGCGAATACTTCATATAGAAAAAGAGTGAGAACTCAATTTCACAATGGCCACAACAGTAGATTAGGCTCAATAAATTGAGGTAATCGGGATAATCAACCATACGCTATATCCATAACTCAAATGCAGAATAAACCGAGAAAAGTCAAGACTTCTAGCGAACCCAATCGTGGGCAACCCGTAAAAATTCAGGGTAAACGTATTGTTAATCCGACTCGCAATCCCCGGAAAATAGATAGCAATCCGATTTCTGTTGCTAATCCAACTCGCAATCCCCGGAAAATAGATAGCAATCCGACTTCTGTTGCTAATCCGACTCGTAATCCCCGGAAAATAGATAGCAATCCGATTTCTGTTGCTAATCCAACTCGCAATCCCCGGAAAGTCGATAGCAACTCTATTTCTGGCAACTCCCGACAACGATATAGCAACTTATCCCAGCCGTCTACATCTACACAACCGATAGAAGAAGATAGCGATCTCATCTACGGTCGTCATCCAGTATTGAGTGCGTTGCAAAATCAGCGCAATCTCAACCGTCTCTGGATTACTACCCGTCTGCGCTACGATCCCAGCTTTCACCATTTTCTCCTACAAGCGAAGGAAAATGGCACAGTTATTGACGAGGTTGAACCCAAGCGCTTAGACTATCTCACCAACGGGGCTAATCATCAAGGTGTGGCAGCACAAATTGCTCCCTACGGCTACATCGAATTAGCGGATCTAATTGAGCAGTCCAAATCTGTAACCGATGCCGTAATTGTCGTGGCTGATGGAATTACTGATCCCCACAACTTGGGAGCAATTATTCGCACCGCCGAAGCAATCGGCGCTCAAGGATTGGTGATTCCCCAAAGAAGAGCATCTGGGATCACTTCCACTGTCATGAAAGTGGCAGCAGGTGCTCTAGAAAATTTTGCTGTAGCGAGAGTTGTCAACCTCAGCCGCTCCTTAGAAGAATTGAAAGAAGCTGGCTTTTGGATTTACGGCGCTGCTGCAAGTGGGAGCGAACCCGTACATACAATCAATTTCACTGGCCCAATCGTTTTGGTAATCGGCTCAGAAGGTGAAGGTCTGGGTATGTTGACTCAACGCTCCTGTGATTTCTTAGTATCGATTCCTCTACAGGGTAAGACTCCCAGCCTGAATGCTTCTGTAGCAGCAGGTATGGCGCTTTATGAAATTTATCGCCAGCGATCGCTAAATACGCTGCACTTAGATAAATTACAAAAAATTTCGTTGAAAAAATAGCACTAACTAGAGTATAAAGAAATGTAAAGATAATAAACCACAATATCGTTTAACACCCTGTAGGATGTTTATAAATCAGCAAAAACCATGAAAACTATTTGGCATAACCTGAAAGAAGTGTTGATTAACACATTCGACTATATTGGCTTGGCTTGGTGGGCAGAGATTGTAACGCAGAATCCCCGATGCACGTACTACTTCGGTCCATTTCTGAGTTCTTCTGATGCTAAATTGTCAAGCATTGGATATATAGAAGATTTGGAGATTGAAGGAGCTACGGGAATTGCTGTGCATATCAAGCGCTGCAAACCCAATACCTTAACAATCGCTGAAGACTTGGGGGAAAGATTTGACCGCAAAGTACAGCCTATCTTTGGCGGTCAAATTTAAATTAGGCCAGAGTCAACATAATTCGTAATTTGTAATTCGTAATTTGTAATTCGTAGTTTCGAGTTCTAATTACGAATTATTTGCTCAAGAGTCAAAAACCCTTGAACTATTGACTACTGATTACCTGCGGATGTTCTTCCAGCCAATGATCAATATCATTCAGCACCAGCTGGGGAACTTCCCACGGGAAAAGATGGGCGGTGTTGGGATAGCACTCCCACTGATAATTTTGGAGATGTCGAGCAGTTTCTAAGCTGGAATCAGATGTGATGTGGCGGTCTTGTTCACCAGCAAGTACTAAACTAGGACATTGTATTTGTTGCAAATCTGGAAGTCGGTTGTATCCCGATTGAATTGCACTATAGAGGGCGTGAGTAGCAGCAGGAGAGGTTTGCAAATAAGCTGGTACTGCAACGGTTGCGATGTAGTTGTAAGTGGTGGATGTGTGTTGTTGGATTAGGTAACGGAAAAGCGATCGCTTGCCAAAAGTTTCAATATTCCATTGCCAACCCGGTTTTATATAGTTTAGTAGGGCAGCAACGCCAGTATATAAATTATCTTGCCAAGTGATGGTCGGATGACTGCCACGAGGTTTTGCGGCTGTCGCTACCAAAATCAGCCCAGTAACGCGCTCTGGCAAGCGTAATGCTAACTCCATTGCCAGAATGCCCCCAAGTGACCATCCCAATACTAGGCACTTTTGAATCTCAAACCGGTCTAGCAGCGCTTCTAAATCAGTCAAATGGTCATTCATATCAAAATTGCTATTGCAGCGACTTTTGCCGTATCCACGTAAATCAGGGGCAAAAGTTTGATAACGTTTTGATAAATGATTGGTAAAGACAGAAAGACTACGACCAGAACCAGGATGACCGTGTAAGCCCAGAATAGGGAATCCTTGACCTTGGATGTAGACATTGAGACGTGCAGCAGTAGTATGATTATGGCGATCGCTCATTACTCGTCGTTCTCCTGTCTGCCGAACAAATGTTCTAAAATCCGTTGAGTTTCAGTTCTCAACCCTCTAATTTCAGTTCTAATTTCTCTGAGTTCGGTTACAATCCTTTCAAAGTTACGCCCAGTTGCTTCATGGTTTAGCTGATGTATCTCAACTATCTGCACCAAGGAATTTACGGTTGAGTGTAGTTGGGCGCTCGCAACTCTATCAGCTTCTATAGCTGCTGCGTTCGCTTCAATAGCTACCGTATTCGCTTCAGCCCTTTGTGCTGTCCGCTCTAAGATTGCTTCAATCCGGTCTAACCTTTCTGTCATAGTAGTTCGTCATCTTATCCTCTAATTGTGTCATACAGCTAGCAGCGAAAGATTCTTTGCGAGTAAAGCCAATAGAACTACTAGCTAATTCTGCTTTGAGGGTTTTAACGTATCGCGAAAGTCCCCACCCTCAACTCTTAGTAGGGTGAGGATGAATAGCGGGTGGCAACGATTGCACCTCTGAGCAATAATCAACATTTCGACAAGCTCAATGACCGCTCTGAAGACGAATAAGACCGTCCCTGAGTTCAATGATGTTGGAAGCTCCAACCGTAAGCGTTGCAGGTTGGAGTACTTCACGAAATTGGTTCATAAACCATTTGGGGAATCAACACTTCATCTTGTAATTGCCCAATACCTAAAAAGCGAGTCTCTTGATCATAAACTCGCACTATTTCAGAAACATCGAAAGTTAGAGAAATTCGCTGACCTTGACACCATTTTTGAGCAGATGTTGCTGGTAAAGTCACAGATGACAGATGTTTCAAGGCTGCATCAGATACAAAAGGTTGAAATGTCTCGGCTTGCAGTTTAGTTTCTAAGTCTGTCAAGGTAAGACTATCTGTTAAATCGAAACCACTGCTTTTGGTGCGGTTCAAAGCCGCAAGAGTGCCACCAGTTTCTAAGATTGCACCTAAGTCACGAGCGATCGCTCTAATATATGTACCAGAACCACAGGCGATCGCCACATCCAATTCCGGGAAATCTCCTTCTCTCCAGCCCAAAATATCTATCTGAAAAATTTCCACTGTTCGCACTGGAACTTCCACCGTTTTCCCTTGGCGTGCTAAGTCGTAGAGACGTTTACCATCCACTTGGATTGCACTGTAACTCGGTGGTATTTGCTCAATCTTGCCTTCAAATTGTGCCAGTGCAGTTTTCACTACTGCTAAACTCAATCCAGCACAAGGTTGAGAAGTAATGATTTCGCCTTGCAAATCATCGGTTGTAGTACGCACACCCAGCCGAATGGTAGCCTTGTAAGCTTTGTTTTCTGGGAGATATTGCAATAATCTTGTGGCTTTACCAAGTGCGATTGGTAACACCCCAGTAGCTGCGGGATCTAAGGTTCCCGCGTGTCCGACACGTTTGAGGCGCAACAGTTTTCGCACCCGTGCTATGCAGTCGTGGGAAGTCCAGCCGAATGGTTTGTTTAAGTTGAGAAAACCTTGAAATAACACAAATTAAATAAAGAGGGAATAGGGAACGGGGAACAGGAAACGGGGAACAGGGTGTAATGGAAAGGGGATTTAGACCCGAACCAAAACTTGCTACTTGATGGTTGTCGGGGTTTCTAACTCCTGGCGGTAACAGGAAATACTGTTCCCTGTTCCCAATTAAGAGTTCCCTTTTTTTGATCAATAGTTACAGCTTCTAAATTCTATTAAATACTCATTTAATGCTCAATCAAAACCAAACACCTCTATTAGATGCCTTAAAAGCCAATGCAGCAAGACCCCATGCGCCTTTTTACACACCAGGACATAAACAAGGTGAGGGAATTTCTCAACCCTTGACTGATTTATTTGGCAAAGCTGTCTTTCGCGCTGATTTAACCGAATTGGCAGATTTAGATAATCTCTTTGCACCCCAAGGCGTTATTCAAGAAGCACAACAACTGGCGGCTGAGGCTTTTGGCGCTTCGCAAACATGGTTCCTTGTCAATGGTTCAACCTGTGGTGTTGAAGCAGCAATTCTCGCTACCTGTGGTACGGGTGATAAAATCATTTTGCCTCGGAATGTGCATTCTTCTGCGATCGCTGGTTTAATTCTCTCCGGTGCAATACCCATTTTTCTTAATCCTGAATATGATCCAGTTTTAGATATTGCCCACAGCATCACGCCTAATGCTGTAGAATCTGCACTCCAACAGCATCCCGACGCTAAAGCCGTGTTGACAGTTTACCCCACATATTACGGCGTTTGTGGAAATTTGAATGCGATCGCCAACATTAGCCATCAATATAATATCCCTCTACTCGTAGATGAAGCACACGGCGCACACTTTGCATTTCATCCAAAATTACCCACTCCAGCTTTAGCCGCAGGTGCCGATTTAACTGTACAATCCATCCACAAAGTACTCGGTGCGATCACACAAGCATCGATGCTGCATATCCAAGGTAATAGGATAGATGGCGATCGCATCAGTAAAGCTTTGCAACTTGTACAGTCTACCAGTCCTAGTTATTTACTTTTAGCTTCTTTAGATGCAGCGCGTCAGCAAATGGCACTCCACGGAAAAATGCTGATGTCTCGCACTTTGCAACTTGCTGAGGAAGCTAGAACCAGAATCGGCGAAATTCCGGGATTATCAGTTTTCCAAATGCCTCGGTTGGGGGAATCTCCCAGCTTTGTGGCTTTAGATAAAACGCGGCTAACTGTCACAGTTTCTGGTTTAGGCTTAACCGGATTTGCAGTAGATGAAATTCTAGATCAGAAATTTGCTGTCACTGCTGAATTCGCCTCACTGCAACATCTCACCTTGATCATTAGTTTGGGCAACACCCCAGCCGATATTGAGCAATTAGTCCAAGGTTTTACCACCCTTGCCAAAGAATATCGCCGAACCAACTTGACTCTTAACAACAATATCTGGCAAGATGTTGTAAGTAAAGTGAGTCATCCTTTAGATTTTTCCCCCCGTGAAGCCTTTTTTGCTGTTAGTGAAACATTGCCTGTAGCACAAACAAGCGATCGCATCTGTGCCGAAATAGTCTGTCCCTATCCCCCTGGAATTCCCGTGTTAATGCCGGGAGAAGTCATCACCAAACCTGTGCTTAACTATCTGCAACAAATTCAGGCGATGGGAGGATTTATCAGTGGTTGCAATGACACAAGCCTCAAAACTTTGAAAGTTTTGAAATAACGCTTTAACTCCTGTACAGACGTGATTAATCGCGTCTCCTGAATTATTCTTGTTTTTTAAACACAGCCCAGAATAATTGATATAGCTTTTCCTAATCATATTAGGTAGATAATAGCCCCCTCTCGAAGAGCGGGGAGGGGGTTGGGGGTAGGGTTCTTGTAATCAATAAATTTTTGGCAGCATCGCGCATGACGCGAACTTGTTTACAGATTTTCGCTCATGCGCTCTTTCCTTACTTCCTACCTTCTACAATAAAGATAGACTTTATTGAGATTTGTATAGTTGGGGATCATCTGTTATGGCTCCCGCCGTTTTAATTCAGAATCTGCAAAAACGTTACGGTACAGTGGTTGCCGTCCAGGATGTTTCTTTTCAGGTAGAATCAGGAGAAATCTTTGGTTTACTTGGTCCCAACGGTGCTGGTAAAACTACTACCTTGCGTGCTTTATGTACACTTACCACACCGGATGCTGGCAAAATCGAAGTATCTGGCATCTCTGTGTTAGATAATCCCAGACTGGCAAGACAACGACTAGGCTATGTAGCTCAGGAAGTCGCTATAGATAAGGTGCTGACTGGAAAAGAACTTCTGCAATTACAAGCAGCACTTTATCACCTCCCAGGCGCGATCGCCAAACAGCGCATTGAGACGGTATTAGATTTACTCGGTTTGCAAGAATACGCTAACAAAAAGACAGGAACCTACTCTGGCGGTTTACGCAAGCGCCTAGACTTGGCTGCTGGGTTACTCCATTCGCCAGATGTTTTGGTGTTGGATGAACCAACTGTAGGACTTGACATAGAAACCCGTTTTGTGGTATGGGAATTCCTGAGGAAATTACGCGCCTCTGGGACGACGGTAGTAATTACCAGCCATTACTTAGAAGAGATTGACGCTTTAGCCGATCGCGTGGCAATTATAGATCGGGGCGTGGTAATTGCCTCTGGGACACCTTCACAATTAAAAGATCAAGTCGGGGGCGATCGCATCACCTTGCGAATTCGGGAGTTTTCCCCAATTGAGGAAGCTGAAAAAGCTAAAAACCTGTTGCAACCTTTGCCATTTGTGCAAGAAGCGATCGTCAACAGCGCTCAAGGTAATTCCCTCAACTTGGTGGTGACACCTCAGAATGATGTTCTGATTAACATACAGCAAGCGCTGAATGCTGCTGGCTTGCCCATTTTTGGCATCGCCCAATCTCGCCCCAGCCTGGATGACGTTTATCTCGCCGCTACAGGACGCACACTGATGGATGCAGAACTCGCAGCTGTTGCCATCCGCGATCCCAAGGCTGAGAAAAAGCAGAATATGAGATAGGGGCATGGCGAATGGGGCATGGGGCATGGCGAATGAAAATAATTACAATGCCCAATGCCCAATGCCCCTCATCAGCGCTGAGTTTTGAGTGCTGAGTGCTGAGTGGGGAATCTCACTTCTTTACTCGGAACTCGGAAAAGAGGAACTCGGAACTGTTTTGCCCAATGCCCAATGCCCAATCCCCAATGCCCAATCCCCAATTAATCCCAAATTGCTATGAGTGTTACTCCTAAATCTGATCTAAATTGGCAGCCAGCACTATTACCACAAATTGACGCTAATGCCGCACCTAACTTTTTCGGTGAATTGGTACAAGAGACGTTGGCTTTAACTCGTCGCTTGTTTATTCAGTTGCAACGCCGTCCGTCATCTTTGATTGCCGGAATTATTCAACCAGTGATGTGGTTAGTGCTATTTGGTGCTTTGTTCCAAAATGCTCCCAAAGGTATATTTGGCAATACGACAAATTACGGGCAATTTTTGGCTGCCGGTATAATTGTGTTTACAGCCTTTGCTGGGGCACTGAATGCTGGTTTACCCGTAATGTTTGACCGCGAGTTCGGCTTTTTGAATCGTTTGCTAGTAGCACCCTTAGCATCGCGGTTTTCCATTGTTTTTGCTTCAGCAATCTTCATCATCAGCCAAAGTTTGCTGCAAGCAGCAGTGATTGTAGCGGCGGCGGCTTTCTTGGGCGCTGGACTACCAGATGCAGCAGGCTTGGGTGCGATCGCTCTAATTGTCTTTCTCTTAGCTTTGGGTGTAACAGCCATCTCCCTCGGTTTAGCTTTTACCTTACCCGGACACATTGAATTGATTGCAGTGATTTTTGTCACTAACCTGCCGTTATTGTTTGCTAGTACTGCTTTGGCACCTCTATCCTTCATGCCTCAGTGGTTGCAGGTTGTGGCTACCCTGAATCCTCTCAGCTATGCGATCGAACCAATTCGCTATCTCTATCTCCACAATAGTTGGGGATTAGGTAGTGTAGTGATGCAGGCTCCTTGGGGTAATGTTACTTTTGGGGGAGCGTTGCTGGTGTTGTTTGGCTTTGCCCTTGTCGCCTTACTGAGTATTCAACCCCAACTGCGTCGAAGTCTTGTTTAAGATAAAATAGAGCAATTTTAGGGTCAAAATACCATGAAAAAACCATTTTTACAAATTACTAGACTCTTTGTAGCTACCGTAGCAGGAATTAGCTTTGCTTCCTTGCTGATGGCTCAACCCAGTTCGGCTCAAGTCAGCAGCCCATCAGATGCTTTTCCGAGTACGAGTACAACAGACCAAAATACCGATCCGTTCTCCCGTTCAAACTCAGACAATTTCAACATGTTTGACCTGATTCATCGGGCGAATTTCGGAACTCTCAACTGGAATTCTGACCAACAGAACCAAGAACTAGACTCAGCAGCAGCAGCTTTTAAAGCAAGGCAACAAAAACTAATTCCAGGTCAGCAACAAGAAACTCCTGGTTCGTCAGGGGTTACACTACCATCACTTACACCACGTACACCACGATCAATTACACCACCATCAGTTACATTACCATCAGGTAACTGAATTCAAACAAAGAACCCCAAACCTCTAGGGTTTGGGGTTCAAACTATTTAAAAAATCTTTAGTTATCAGGTAAAAAACTACAGCCCAAGTGAAGCTAAAACATCGCTAGCATGGGTGGTAGTATTTACAGCACTGTCAACATGGATAATTTTGCCGTTGGGGTCAATTACGTAGGTAACACGCTTGGCATAACCGCCGCCATCCACATCAAAAGCTTTGATGAGAGATTTGTCGCTGTCAGCCAGTAGGGGAAAATTCAAATTATATTTTTGGGTGAATGCCTGATGAGAGACTTCATCATCTGCACTGACTCCCAAGATGACAATATCTTTACCTTGATATTGAGACTGGGCATCCCGAAAACTACAGGCTTGTTTGGTACATCCTGGCGTGTCATCTTTGGGGTAAAAATACAAAACGAGCGTCTTCCCGGCAAAATCAGATAACGACACTGTATTACCCTTTGTATCTTTGGCGGTAAATGCAGGTGCATTCGTACCAACTGCTAGAGACATAATTAACCTTTCCTATTTCAGATTGTTGATGCACTTGAAATTTTACATGAATTTATATTGATTAAATATAATTACTGAAAAATAGCATAACTATACTTAACGTAACTATTTTTAGTTAAATCAGGTAGCTGGTACAAGAAAAAATATATCCTTAAATAAATCTTTATCAGAAGAAAAATTTATCCCCATACACAATGGCTGCTGTTGATTCCCAAAACCCAAATATTTTTGTCTATCCTCAAAGCACAGTAGCAAGAGCCGAGCGATCGCTAGTCTGTTCACCCTTTAATCTATCTTTATTTGAAGTCATGGGACATCAGAGTGTGTCATTGAGTGCGATCGCTCTGGAAAATGGACTCAAGCAAGGCTATACTAAACGCCCTTTATCAGAATTAACGTGTGACAACTCCTTGGGCTGGCTGATCCAAGTGGGTGTATTGCGGCGAGAAGTCGATGGGCAGGGAATTACAGATAGTTTTCGCCTCACTCCCTTGGGACGACAATTAGTGGAGCAATATCAGGGAAAAAATTGGCGGACTCCTTCATGGGGCGATCGTTTATCCGATGCTGTGATTCGTTGGTTACGGATACCTTTTTAGAATAAAAAACCAAAGAGTTAGGATTAGGCAATAAAAGGGAACAATATATACGGAAACATCACATCTTTTCATGAAGTCTTTACCATAACCATTTGACTGAAATTTGTGATGTTGGGCATTGGGCATGGAGTATTGGGTATTGGGCATTGGGCATTGGGCATTGGGCATTGGGCATGATGTATTAGTTCTTCTCCCTGTGTTCCCCCATCTCCCTCTGCTCCCTGATCTCTCTCTGCTCCCCCATCTCGGCCTGTTCCCCTGTTGTTTGCTCCTAAAAATTCAGCCTGTATCTGGAAAAACGAACTAATAGCGACTATGAAATCAATTATGGTGGTGGGGACAACATCCCATGCAGGGAAATCATTTTTAACTACAGCTATTTGTCGCATTTTGTCGCGGCGTGGCTGGCGAGTGGCTCCCTTTAAAGGTCAAAACATGGCTTTAAATGCTTATGTCACTGCCAGTGGTGGAGAAATTGGCTATGCCCAAGCAGTGCAAGCTTGGGCGGCGGGAGTCGTGCCTTGGGTAGAAATGAACCCAATTTTACTCAAACCCCAAGGGGATATGACTTCCCAAGTAATTATCAAAGGTAGGTCTGTAGGAAAAGTGAGTGCCTCAGATTACTACGAGCAATATTTTGACCTGGGGTGGCGGACAATTGAAGAATCCCTACAGCATTTAGCAACAGAATTTGACATGGTGGTTTGTGAAGGTGCCGGTAGTCCAGCAGAAATTAACCTCAAACACCGCGACTTAACTAATATGCGAGTGGCAAAATATTTGAATGCGCCAACGATGTTAGTGGTTGATATTGATCGGGGTGGTGCTTTTGCCCATGTCGTTGGAACCTTAGAGTTATTAGAACCAGATGAACGCGCCTTAATTAAGGGTGTAGTAATTAACAAATTTCGAGGACAGCGATCGCTCCTAGATCCGGGAATAAAATGGTTAGAAGAACGTACAGGTATCCCCGTCATCGGTGTTATACCTTACTTACAAGAAGTCTTTCCAGCAGAAGACTCTCTTGACCTGCTAGAACGTCAATCGTCGTCTAATAAACCCCAAACTGATCTCAACATTGCCGTTATCCGCTTACCCAGAATTGCCAACTTCACCGACTTTGACCCACTGGAATCAGAAAGTACAGTTTCAGTGAAATATCTCAGCCCTAAGCAAGATTTGGGACATCCTGATGCCGTGATTCTCCCTGGTACAAAGACCACAATTGCGGATTTGCTACTGCTGCAAAAAAGCGGTATGGCAGAAGCTATCCAACACTATGCTGCCTCCGGTGGCACGGTTTTAGGTATTTGCGGCGGCTATCAAATGCTCGGTCAAATCATCGCCGATCCTGAAGGGATAGAAGGACAAGCTGGTAGATTTCAGGGGTTAAATCTTTTACCAATCAGAACTGTAATTACAGGACAAAAAATTGCCCGCCAGCGCCAAGTTACCTCAAATTATCCGCAACAAGGCTTGCCAGTCAATGGCTTTGAAATCCACCAAGGGCGATCGCGCATCGAACAGCAAGGTATAGATCCCGAATCCTACCATGCTCTATTTGACGATATTAATTTAGGGTTAGTGGATAGTTGTCAATCAGTCTGGGGAAGTTACCTGCACGGGCTTTTTGACAATGGCCCTTGGCGACGGGCTTGGTTAAATCGCCTCCGTCAACAACGGGGTTTAAAATCTTTGCCCACAGGTGTTGCTAACTACCGGGAACAGCGAGAGCAGATTTTGGACTCCCTAGCCACTGAAGTTGAAAGCCATTTAGACTTAAGTCTGTTTTTGTCTTAAGCTAAAATACATAAAAAGCGCACATTTTTTCGTTCAAACTGTCATTTGTCTTTGGTCTTTGGTCATTAGTCATTTACAATTGGACTTTGGACAAATGACAAGACTAAATTGAATGCGTAACATTGATGATTGTTCGTGTCCGCTTTTTACCAGATGATGTCACAGTAGATGCCGAAGTGGGAGAAGCCCTCTTAGATGTAGCAGATCGGGCTGGGGTATTTATTCCCACAGGTTGTCTCATGGGGTCTTGTCACGCTTGCACTGTCGAATTAGAGGATGGAGAGATCGTCCGCGCTTGTATCACAGCAGTACCGCCACGCCAAGAATTGACGATTAATTTGTTTAGTGACCCAACTTGGTAATGTGGCCTTTTTAAAAATCAAAGGTTGTGCGAATTACGCCCACATACTGTGTATCATTTCTGCTGTCGTTTTCCGGGTTGAGAATCACCCAAAAACCAGGAGTCACTGAGATGTTATCATTTAGTCGGTAGCGGTAGAATGCTTCGATATGGTAAGCGTTGTCTCGGTCTTGACGGACATCACTGTTAGAGACACGCGGCGGTATACCAAAGAGAATTCCCGGCAAGTTACCCCTACCCCCCACATCGGGAAACGACATCCCAATCGCCCCAAACCAGACATTGGCATTGTCACCACTGTTCACAAATAGAGAATCTGTTCCACCCCTGCCATTGGAAATATCACTCAAACCAGAGTTCTTAGCATTTGCCCAGATATATCCACCCCAAGCGTGGATTTGGAAATTCGGGGAGAAGCGATAGAATCCCTGTGCGCCGACAATATCGTTGGAAGTAGCAATGTTGTTGCCAAAGGGAGCGTTTGACAGGGCACTACCCGTCCCAGCAGCGATATCGACTACTCCAGCAGGGCTATAGCCATGAGAGTAGGCCACACCAATAGCTCCTTGCTTACCATAATAGGCTAAGTGCGCTAGGGCGTTGTAGCCGCCATCAAACAAGCCGTTACTAGCCGATGGGACATTGGGACTGCTTGCTAAATAGCCCAAGGTGAGAATCAAGTCTTTGCTAATGTTCCAGTTAGCAGCTGCACCGCCGCCACCTCGCCGGAATAAGGGACTATATGACCCAAAAAGTGAGAGAACCCCATTGCCATCATCAGCGATTGTGGGGGGAGTGACGGTGGTGGAAATGTCGGTATAACCAATGCCTGTGGGACCAACAACGAAGTTAAGAGAATCACTGACTGGGAAGTAGTAACGGATGTGGGGAACAAAAAGTGTATCGTTGCTGTCATAATCGAAGTTCAGGCGGGTCATCCCTGTGCCTGTGGCTGCGGCAATTTGGCTTGTACCATTAGAATTCGTAAAGTTACCAAATTCTAGCCGGACTCGCAACAAATCTTTGCCTGTGAAACTGCTCTCAAAGTTGAGACGACCCCGGTTTGCAAAGTAGATATGTGATTCATCGCGTTCGCCACCTACCCTATTACCAAAAGTATCACTAATGGCGGTAATAATTTGAGCATTCAGCCTGGTAGTAGTAGAAAATTGCTGCCCCTCCAGCGTTGCTGTATGTGCCTCCAGCGTATCCACCCGCCCACGCAGAGTTGTTAATTCTGCGGTAAACTCTGTTTGCAATTTTTGCAGAACTGCCAAATCTTCTTTCTTGACTAAATCATTGGTACCCGCAGCAATTAATTCATTCACCCGGTCTAAGCAGGCATTTAAACCAGCTGCAAACTCATAACGACTCAAAGCACGGTTACCGCGATAGGTTGCGTCAGGATAACCTGCAATACAGCCATAACGTTCCACTAGCGATTGCAGTGCCTGAAATGCCCAATCGCTAGGTTTGATATCAGAAAACTGGGAAACAGAATTGACTTGTCCCTGCAAATTCCTATTAGCATCTGCTGGATTAGAATCATTTTCTGGAGATGCTGCCCAAACTGCTGGAACTGCAAAAAATAGGAGAAAAAAGCTATGAAAAATAATTTTTAGCATTGATTTATTACTTGCAAATGGTTGAATTCTGATTTTGTAACTCAAGAGATTACACTCGAATGAAAGCTTCTAGGTTATAAGCTACAAGAACCCCACCCCCAACCCCCTCCCCGCTTGCGAGGAGGGGGCTATGATATAGCTCATGTGATTAGGAAACGCTATAAGCATCATTAAAGTTACATATTTTGAGTTTAAGTTTTAGGTTACTTAAAGCAACGCTATGACTTTTTGCTCATTGCTGCTTTTAATCGCTGCTTCTATAATCCGCATTACATTAATTCCGTCATCGACAGTAACAGCAATTGGCTGATTATTAACAATGGATTTGTACACCGCATCGTAATAACCTAAATAACTGCCCTGTGAGCTTTTGATTTTTTCTCGAATTACTTTTGTGTCTTTTTCTGTATGAAGTAAGCCATATTCACTTTCTGGCTCTGTATACCAATCAAGTGCATTAGGCTTCATACCCGCTACTAAATACTCTTCTTGTTTATCGGCTCTGCTTTTAAGAAAAGAACCCTTAGTGCCATGTATGATATAGGCACGCGCAGGCTCACGCACAAGAAAACTTGCTTTTAATTTGACGCGCAGTTTGTCGTAGTATAGTATCAACTCAAAATAATCATCTACCTGCGATCGCTGCCTAGTTATGCGGATGTCTGCAAAAATAGCATCAGGCATCCCAAATAAATGCAAAGCTTGGTCTATTAAATGCGGTCCTAAGTTGTTTAATGTTCCTGCCCCCGGATTTTGAACTTCTACGTGTTGTTTATGGCTGAGGGTTGGTTTATATTTTTGAATTTGAAATTCTGCTTCAACAATATCACCTAGCAAGCCTTCCTGGACAATTTTTTTGACTGTTTTAAAATCACTATCCCACCTGCGGTTGTGATATACAGATAATTTTTTCTCCTGTTTTTGGGCCAATTCTTTCAGCTTTTTGGCTTCTGCCACTGTTGTGGTAAATGCCTTTTCTACCACTACATGTTTATCTGCAAGCAAAGCCTGTTTAGTATAATCGTAATGGGTATAAGTGGGTGTATTTACAACCACCAACATTACTTTATCGTCTGCCAGCAATGCTTCCAAAGAAGGATAGCTTTTTACTTCAGGATAATGTTGCTGTATCAGCTTTTTACTTCTTTCCCAAGAACCGGCTAATTTAAATCCGGGATGCAAATCAATAAACGGCGCATGAAATATCATGCCGGACACACCATAAGAACAAAGAGCCGTATTGATAGTTTCCATCTTTTTAGTGATTTACTGAAGCGAGAGTTTGTATTTAGTTGCCCACATAAAGTTTGCATAATCAGGGCGCTCATGTTGGCCAAACCACAAAATTTATAGCAATCCCAATACGGTTCGGTTAAGGTTATTTGATGAAAATCCCAAAGACGCGATAAATCGCCAGCTCCCAAAGACGCGATAAATCGCCGTCTCTACGAATGACTGATTATTGTAAAGACGACGATTTATTGCGTCTCTTGCCTTAACCGAATAGTATTGATAGCAAGCGGCATTAAGTCGATGTCAATTACATATCTTCTAACTCAATTCCTTTGGTTTCTTTAATAAAAAAGAGAATGAAAAAGAATGAGGTAGCCGCCGCAATTGTATAGAGTCCATAGGCAGAACCTAGACCGAAATATTGCAGTATGGGAGGAAATGTTGTGGAAATGACGAAATTCGCAACCCATTGCATGGCAGCAGCAACAGAAAGTGCAGCAGCTCGAATTTTGTTATTAAACATTTCTCCCAACAGCACCCAAACTACTGGCCCCCAGGAGAAACCGAAGCAAAACACATAGAGGTTGGCTGCAATCAGAGCCATAGTACCTGCGCTTCCGGTGAGAGCGGGATTCCCAGAAGCATCCAGGGGAGCAGTACCAAAAATAGAAGCCATCGTCCCCAAGGTCAAGGTCATGCCAATCGACCCTAGTATGAGCAAGGGTTTGCGACCAAATTTATCCACGAAGGCGATCGCAATCAGTGTTGTAATAATATTTACGGCTCCTGTAATCACCGTGATTGTTAGGGAATCTTTTTCGGAAAACCCGACCGCCCGCCACAAAACGCTGCTGTAGTAGAAGATTACATTAATACCAACAAATTGCTGTAATACAGATAAGCCTATTCCTATCCAAACAATGGGGAGCAGTCCACCACTTCTGCCCAACAGGTCAGAAAACTTAGGCTGGCGTTCACGAAGTACTGTCTGGCGAATTTCTTCAATTTTTGGCAGCACATCACCCCCCAAAATCTTGGTCAGAACGTTAGCAGCTTCTGGCTCCCGTCCTTTGGCAACTAAATAACGGGGGGATTCAGGAATTGTTAAAGCCACCATCCCGTAGAATACTGCTGGCGGGACTGCTGTCCAAAACATCCAGCGCCAAGCTGCAACCCCAAACAAAAACGGCAAGTCTGCTGAACCTGCTGACACAGCAATAAAGTAGTCGCTCAATAAAGCAACGAAAATTCCTACTACGATCGCTAATTGTTGCAGAGATCCTAACCTTCCCCGCAAATGGGTGGGAGAACATTCCGCAATGTAAGCTGGGGCGATGACGCTAGCAACGCCGATTCCAACCCCACCCAATAATCGCCAAAAGATAAAATCCCAGATAGTGAAGGCAAACCCAGAGCCAATGGCACTGATAGTAAACAACGCCGAAGCGACCACCATTGCCTTGACTCGACCATAACGGTCTGCAATCTGTCCGGCAAAGAAGGCTCCTACCGCAGAACCTAGCAATGCTAGGGATACTGCTAGCCCTGTCAGCCAACTACTGGTGTTAAAAGCTTTTGATAGAGATAAAACCGCGCCGTTGATTACAGCAGTATCAAAACCGAACAGAAAGCCGCCAAGGGCAGCAGCACCAGCAATCAAAACAACATATAACGTGTTGGATTTACGACGAGCAGTAGTGGAAGACATAGTTTATATATTGGGCATTGGGCATTGGGCAAAACAGTTCCGAGTTCCGAGTAAAGAAGTGAGATTCCCCACTCAGCACTCAGCACTCAAAAGTCAGCACTGATGAGGGGCATGGGGTATGGGGCATTGCCGTTGGCGCAGCCTCTTGTAGATAAGTATTGGGGATTAGTTAGTTATTCTTTGCGTCTCCCCAGTCCCCATCCCCTTAATTCTTTAACGTCTAGAACGTCTGCGGAGTCGGTCAATCATCACTGCCAAAATAATTACTAGTCCTTTGACGACTAGTTGCCAGAAGTAAGATAGGTTCAACAGAGTTAAACCGTTGTTGAGAATAGCAATGATTAATGCACCGAGAAGGGTGCCGCCAATGGTACCAATACCGCCTGTGAAGCTGGTTCCACCAAGAATAACAGCTGCGATCGCATCTAATTCATAACCCTGACCTAATACGCCACTAGCACTATAGAGACGGCTAGCACTCATTATTCCTGCTAAACCTGCTAGTAATCCACTAATACCATAGACGAATAGCAAGACATGATTAACTTTAATTCCAGTTAATCTGGCTGCCCGCTCGTTACCACCGACAGCATATATCTGCACTCCTAAAACAGTTTGCCGCAACACAAACCAGCTAGCGATTACGGTCAGTAGCGCAATGATTACTAGGCACGGCAGAGGACCGACATAACTGTTACCTACCCAAGCAAAATTGATGTCCCGGTTAATCAGCGTTGTCCCCTTGGCAACCAAAAAGGCTACACCCCGTAAGGCTGTAAGTGAACCTAACGTGACAATAAAAGGTGGCACATCTAAAAAGGTGATGAGAGCGCCGTTGAGTAAGCCCAAAAACAATCCTGCAAGCAAGGCAGCAGGCACAGCCGCCCAACTTAAAGCCGGTAGTAGCGATACCAGCAGGGCAACTACAGCAGAAACAGCTAAGATTGACCCAACTGAAAGGTCAATACCTCCGGTGAGAATTACAAAGGTCATTCCGGTCGCCAGCACAATATTGATTGATGCTTGACGCAAGATATTAACGATGTTACCGCCGGTGAGGAAGTTGGGAGAAAGGAATGCAAATAAGATGCAGATAATTACTAAGATTGGCAGAATACCCGCAACTTCCAGCAAAGTGCTAATTGATTTCCGGTTGCGGGATACGGGATTGTTGGCTAATTTATTGGCAGGCGGTCTGACTGTTTGACTCATGATGCTAATACCTCCGATGCTCCAGTTGCATAGTGCATAATCTTTTCTTGGGTGATTTCTTTACCAAGACTGCCATCCAGTTCACCTACCAGCTGTCCTTCTCGCATCACTAAGACGCGATCGCTCATGCCGACAATCTCCGATAGTTCGCTGGAAACCATTAAAATAGCAACACCTTGCGCTGCCAATTCGCTCATAATTCGGTAAATTTCGCTTTTGGCACCGATATCTACGCCGCGTGTTGGCTCATCTAACATCAGTACTCTTGGCTTAATGGCTAACCAACGCGCTAACAGTAGCTTTTGCTGATTACCACCAGAAAGATCGAGCGCTCTAATTTCCAAATTGGCTAGGCGGATATTAAAGTTTTCCACTGCCTCTGTTGACAGCCGATTCACTGAACCCCAGTTAACAATTCCAGCCTTTGCATCCTGCTTGAGTGTGTTGATGGCAATATTTTTGCGGGAGCTCATCTCCAGAAATAAACCTTGGTCTTTGCGGTCTTCTGGGACGTAGCCAATTCCCGCAGCAATGGCATCACTGGGCGTATTAATTTCCAGTTTTTTGCCATTCAAAAATACTTCACCACTGGCCTTGCGGTCTGCACCAAAAATCAGCCGGGATAGTTCTGTGCGTCCTGCACCAACCAGCCCCGCTAAACCGACAATTTCTCCAGCATGAACTTCAAAACTAGTCGGCTCAATCTTCTTGCGGGCGTCGCTCATATTTCTGACTTCCAGCACCACTGGGCCAGGATTCATTTGCCGTTGATGTTCATAAAAGTCTTGCATGGAGCGACCGACCATCATCTGCACCAATCGCTGTGGAGAAATTTCACTGCGGGTGAGACTACCAATATATTGACCATCACGCAGCACACTAATCCGGTCAGCTAAGGCATAGATTTCTTCCATCCGATGGCTGATGTAAATAATCGCAATGCCATCATTCCGCAGTTTGCGAATTACCTCAAATAAATGCTCAGTCTCGCGGTCAGATAGGGCTGCTGTTGGCTCATCCATCACCAAAACGCGACTTTTATCCTTCAGCGCTCGCGCAATTTCCACTTGCTGCTGTTCTGCGATCGCTAAAGTACCAACCACAGTCTGCGCTGTAAAATTGGCTCCAAGGCTTTCCAACACTTCCTCGGCTTCCAGTTGCATCCCTTTGCGGTCTAAAAACTGACCTCGCTGCAACTCGCTACCCATAAACATATTTTCGGTAACGGTTAAATTAGGTGCAACATTCAGTTCTTGATAAATGAGATTAATACCCGACTTGCGTGCTGTGGCCGGATCGGTAATTTTCAGGGGTTGACCATTGATGCGAATTTCTCCTTCATCGGCAATGTAAGCCCCAGCCAGAATTTTCATCAATGTGCTTTTGCCTGCTCCGTTTTCACCCATGAGGGCGTGAACTTCTCCCGGATAAATCGTCAGATTAACATTTTGGAGCGCAGATACACCATGAAATCGTTTCGTAATCCCTTGCATTTCTAACACCGGGGTGCTAGTTGGTGCATCAGGAACTGAGGTTTCAATAGTTGTTGTCATGGACATCTCCTGTAAAAAAATTTAAAATTCGCGATTGTGAATTAGGAATTAATAAACTCATACCTAATCACAAAATCATGTTTTAAAAGCTGACCACTAGTTTGAAAAGAAAAAGTTGGAAAAATATATTTTCATACTTCGTTTTTAACGTTAGTTGATGTGGACTGTCTGGAAAATTTCTGAGTACTAGAAATTGTGACTCATACTTTCCGCTAATGCACATACATAGCGGTTTTCGATTGGGTGTAATAAAGTTTTAACCTCTCTCCAAATCGATCTTTTATCAGGGAAAAGCAAGGAATTGGATATGAGATGTCTATTAATTTAAGTGAAAACCGCCGGACATTATAGGTATGTGCAAAAACTTTACAAACGCATCAAAGGATTCAGATTAGGCATAATTTTGAATTGCACATTCACAATTTTTATTACTTACCAGCCTTTTTCTGTACTAACATTATCTTTTGTGATCAACTTAACTGGAATCAAAATGGTAGAACTACTTGGTTTTTTACCATTTAAGATATCATTGCCAACTTGAACTGCTTTTTGGGCCATCCCTCGCGGATTTTGAGTAGCAGTCGCTGCATATAAACCATCTTTAGCAGCGATCGCAGTTATAGCTTCTGGCGCACCATCAACCCCGACAATAAAGAAATCTTTACGTTGTGCTTGGTTAGCTGCTAGTTCTGCGCCGACTCCACTCGGATCATTGATGGCAAAAACAGCATCAATTTTCGGAAAGGTTGTCAGTAAATCAGTCATAACTCTGAGTCCTCCATCTCGACTACCCTCTGCATTCTGGTTTTTAGAGAGTATTTTAATATCAGGATATTTGGACAATACATTCTCGCAGCCACTAACTCGCTGAATCACCGAGTCCACTGGCGGCCCGTTAACTATTACAATATTGCCTTTACCTTTGAGGCGGTCAGCAATATATTTGCAACTAACTTCTCCAGCTTGGACATTATTAGTAGTAATGGTGGCGTCCACCCCTCCTTCAGCACCTGTATCTACCGCAATGACAATTCTACCGGCTAGTTTCGCTTTTTCAATCGCTGGCTTAATGCCACTTTTATCAGCAGCATTGACGATAATGATGTCAGTATTGGCAGCAGTGAAATTTTCAATTTGATTAGCTTGTTGATTGAGGTCATAGGCACTAGAAACTACGCTAACGTTGACATCCTTACCGCCAATTTTCTTCGCTTCTGCCTCAGTTGCTTGTCCCATGAGGACGAAGAAGGGATTACTTAAATCACCAACAGTGAAGGCAACTGATCGTAATTTTGTATTCCCAGTGGCAGTCTTATTCTCTGCACTTATATTGGTAGCCGGTTTTGTATCAGTATTAGTAGCAGTGTTGCGATCGGGAGGAGTATTTGTACAGCCAACAAGACTACCACTGATGATACCTAATATGCTAGCTGCAATTACACGAACCGTAACACCAGGGGTAAACGCAATCCTTTTCATATTCATATATCTCCTAGAAGTCATTCTTCCTTACAGCAAATTTGGAAACGATCTATTTAAAAAACAGGGTAAAGTATTGTAACCCTCGTGTATCAAGCCTTTTTCTATGTGTCCTAATTACGAATTACGAATTAGTATTACCAGCCTTTGTAGCTACTGAGGTTCTGTCTAGTAACCAACTTGACTGGAATCAGAATATTAGGTGACTCAGGTTTTTTGCCCTGAATGATATCATTGCCAATCTGAACCGCTTTTTGAGCCATCTCTGCGGGATTTTGAGCAGCAGTTGCAGCAAATACACCATCTTTATCTTCCATTGCTTTGGTTGCATCTGGTGATCCGTCAACCCCAACAATAAAAAATTCTTTACGTCTGGTTTGTCTAGCAGCTAAATCTGCACCAACACCGCTTTGATCGTTCGTGGCAAAAACGGCATCAATTTTGGGAAAGGTTGTGAGCAAATCGCTCATCACTCTCAGTCCTCCATCCCTAGTCCCTTCTGCGTTTTGGTCTTTAGAGATCAGTTTGATATTCGGATATTTAGACAATGACTCAAGGCAGCCACTCACTCGCTGATTGATTGAGTCCATCGGAGTACCGTTAAGGATGACTACACTACCTTGACCTTTGATGCGATCGGCAATATATTGGCAACCAATCTCTCCCGCTTGGGTATTGTTGGAGCTAATCATCGCATCCACATCTGCATCAACAGCAGAATCTACTGCAATGACAATTTTACCTGCAAGCCTTGCTTGGTCAATAACTGGTTTAACTCCTTTTTTATCAACAGCGCTGAGGATAATTAGATCAGTATTTGCAGCCGTAAAATTTTCGATTTGGTTGGTTTGTTGATTCAGGTCAAAGGCACTCGAAACCGCATTAACTCTGATATTATCTCCGATTTTCTTGGCTTCTATCTCAGCCCCCTTCTGCACTGCATTATAGAAGGGATTGCCCAAATCACCAAGAGCAACGCCGATTGTTTGCAATTTTCTATTTGGAGCATTTACCTGACTCTCTAAACTAGTGTTGGTAGCAGCGTTAGTAACAGTATTAGTAGCAATCTTGTCAGTTCGAGAGCCATTCGTACAACCAACAACAGCGAAACCTAATATGCCAACGATAAGCGAAATTCTCTTCATATTCATCTATTTCTAACAACGGAATTTAAATTTTAAAAAGGTCAGTAGAATAAAAATTTGCCAAGTTATCACAATATGAGCTATGTCTGAAAACTTCAGACATAACCTAGCATTACTGCTGGTTTTGACAATTTAAATTATTCTCAAAGGTCTTATATTGTTACCTGATTTGAGTTAGTGCTATGAATTGCCCTAAATTTAGATGTTTTGTTTGTTAAAGCAAAACTATGAACACTACGCTACATCAAAAAATCACATTTTATTTGTGAAACTACATTTGGAATTGCCAGCGCTAAGAATAGCGTTTAAGTAAAATTATTAGAACCTGATGTTATCAAGGTTGCGAATTTATATTTAGTTTTACATTAATTTTAGTTTAACCTGGATTATTCCAAATATGAGCGCCGTTTATCGAACTTTACAAAGTCAAGAAAACTGTTCCATCTTTATGTAGCTTAAACTTTTTGTACTGGAGCATTTGTGAAAGTTAAGTAGTTTTCAGCTTCGGTAGAGTTTAAAAAACTTAACATATTTCACTTAACTTTAATTTAGAAAATTCAATCCTGTAGGAGGGGAATGGTTCCTTTCAAATCTATCTTTTAGAGGTAGAAAAATATAGCAAATTACCATTTTTATAAATCCTATTATCTAATTTTCAGAGTTGATTCAAATATGCTTGTGAAGTGCGCTTATTTGCTATATTAAGTTGCCAAAGCTAGTCTTGTTATATCTTAACCAGACTAATTCTTTGGATAGAGAGAGAAAGAACACTAAAAAAGTTATTCTCATCTCATTACCGCCGTTGTCAAGATGTGAAAGAACGGACGCGATGAATAGTTCGCGCCTGTTCAGTCGTTTTGGGAATTAAAGGAAAATCGAGTCACTGGCTATAAACCTCAGCACATCTGCACAAATATTTTATACTTTTATAAGTGGCAATCTGCTATTATTTCCTAGAAAACATTCCACTCGGTTTAGGGTTGCTGAAGAATTGTTATTCATTATTAGGGAAAAATAATCGCAATCTCCATAAGCCCAATCAGTTATAATGTTTATAGGGTATTTTTTAAATTCTTTGCCCTTGCTACTAGCGGAGATTTATAATTTTAAAGTTGTGGGTAAATATTTAGCCACTAAATCTTCATAGTAAGGCTTTAGTTTTTGCCAATCAGGAGGATTAGGATTCTTTGAATACAAATCGTAGGGATTGAATAACTTCACCCATTTAAACATTTCTTTATCGTGTTTATCCATCAAATACTCGTAAGCATTTTCGCGATGTTGAGGATAAAATGAGTGATAGCGGAGGATATACAATGCAGATTCAGGCAAATAGTTTTTCATCATGTAATATACATACTCATCATGCCCCCATGACATCTGGATATTACTCAAGCCACAATTCGGCTCATACACACCATATACAGAATTATATATAGGGTTATTGGAATCAGGATTTTCTTTGAAAAATTCCGAGAAAACAATTTTATCAGAAAATGCACAACCCACAGGATAAGTATCGCCTACTGTGGCCCATTGGGGTTCACCAAATAAGCAAAGTACCTTCCCCATATCGTGAAACAAGCCAGTAAGTACCATCCAGTCTGGGTGTGCATCGGCGCGAATGGCTTCTGATGTTTGCAATAGATGTTGTAACTGATCTAAGTCTGTATCAGGATCGGAATCATCAACTAATTGATTCAAAAATTCCAATGCATCCCAGACAGACATTTCTTTCTTATCCAACTTGAGAAAGTGTTCTTTTTTCTCTAATACAAAATCATACGTTTGATTGATATGATTTAACCGATAGAACTCTTTCACCGTGTCTCTAGTCGGCGCTTTGTAATTTCTGTACTCTTCGGTGGTTTTACCTTCTTTAACTATGCTGTCTGGATCGGGATAGCGATTAAGTAAGTCTTCTTCCCATTCTTCTAGCGAATGTAAGGGATTGTTTTGAGCTTGAGCAATGGCATTATTTAGAATTTGAGACATATTTTTTTAATTGTCAATATTGATTTATTAAATGTAATTTTGCACTTCCTTCCATGCACAGGTGTGCATAGCCTGTATTGAACTTATTTTTGCACACCTGTGCATAAGCGTGTGTTAAGTTTCATTTCGTCTTTGAGGTTTTCGTAGAGACGTGATTAATCTTAATCTTACGGTTGTCACCAATAAGCTAAATTCCCAAAGCCGTTCTAATGTTTTGGACAATTATCTGGGGTGGCTGTGCAACATCAATAGATATGGTATCCAATGGCTCTTCAAGAGTATTAAACTGACTGTTGAGGAGTTTTTCGCTCATGTAATGATTGCTACGCTCTTTCAACCGCATTTGAATCAACTCATAAGATCCTTTGAGGTAAACTAGCTTGATGCGTTCGCTATCGAACACCAGAAATTGCCGATAGTTATCTTTTAGAGCCGAACACGCCAGCACCACATTTTGATTTTCTTGTAGCCAGTGTTTAATAGCTGTTTGCAAATCTTGCAACCAAGGCATCCTGTCAGCTTCACTCAGAGGAATACCGCGCCGCATTTTCTCAACATTCTCTGGCGAGTGGAAAGTATCAGCGTCGCTAAACTCCCAGTCTAAGGAATCTGCTAGCAGTTTTCCTATCGTAGTTTTGCCAGAACCAGATACACCCATGACGATAATAATCATATTTTTCTTAAGAAAAGTTAAGTTATTGAAACGAAGATAGAATTCAGGACTCCTAATACCGATTACCTGTAAGGTTAAATCAAAGGGCAAAATCCCCAATACTATCTGATTTTGTGCAGTTTCACAAAGAATTGGTATAACGTTATATCTTGCACCTGCCCCATATCCCGCCAGAGAATAAATTCTCAGGCTAATAGCGCAAGTCCACTAAGCGTAGACTACAAACTATATTCAGTCTTCTAAAGAACGACTTTAGCTATCAGCCTCAGAATGAATTCTGAGGCGGTTGTAGGGACTGGTGCAAGTTCTGAGATAACTCCTTTCCATGCAAAATGTGAGTTGTATTAAAATCTCTTGACAAATAACGATTATTTCCTATAATTTATATTAATGCACAGGTGTGCATTAATATAAAAGAATTAAAATGAAAAATGAATAAACGAAGAATTTCAATTGAAGATATTGCTCAAAGAGCAGGTGTTTCTCATTCCACAGTTTCACGCGCTTTGCGAGATAACGCTCTCATCAGCCCGAAAGTGCGAGAAGAAATTAAGCAACTGGCGCAGGAGATGAACTATGTACCGAATGCTATTGCTCAAAGCTTGCAAAATAAACGCACCAATACCATTGGTGTAGTAGTAACTTCCATTGCAGATCCCTTTTTCGCTGAGGTAGTAGAGGGAATCGAGAAAATAGCCAGACCCGCAGGCTTGAGTGTTTTGTTAAGTGCTTCCCACCGAGATTTTGAGCAGGAAATAGCAGCTATTGATACTTTTCATCGCCGTAGAGTAGACGGGATCTTAGTAGCCGACTCACGAATTAGTAAACAGCATACCAAACAACTAACGCAAATTGCTGTGCCCACAGTTCTGATTAATAGCCAGACCGAAGATCAATCCGAAATATTTCATTCAGTGGCAATAGACGATCGCTTAGGTGCTAAATTAGCCGTAGAGCATCTAATAAGTCTGGGACACACCGCTATTGGTTATCTGGGTGTAGGCGATCGCAGCAGGTCGAATCAGCAGCGCCTAGAAGGATATCGAATGGCTCTGGCTGAAGCTGGTCTACCAGAGAATACTGATTGGGTCGCAATTAGTGACGAATATGATACCAGAACCAGCGATGTTGCTACCGGACAAAATATGCTTGCTAAACTATTGACTGCTGAAGTGACAGGCATATTTTGTTACAACGATATGGTGACGGTTGGCGCTCTGTTAGCCTGCCAAGAACTAGGTATTTTAGTACCGCGAAGTTTAAGTCTCGTTGGATTTGATGGTATTGCTTTAGGCTGTTATGTAACGCCAGCACTGACCACAGTCAGCCAGCCAATGTTAGAAATTGGTGGCTATGCCATGCAAATGTTACTAGATTTATTAGAAGAAAAAACTGTAGAAAACCGCGTTTTATCTCCTTTTTTAGTACAGCGTGGTAGTAGTGCAGCATTAAGTAAGTAATCTTAAACCGTGTCTATCTTAAAAATTGTAGTTTTTTTGTAATGAGAGTAAAGCTCAGAACTCAAGCCACAACCGAAAATATACTCTCATAAAAACTCCAGGTTTCAAAATGGACGGGGTTTATCTGCGTCTGGGCGTGAGGCAAATTCATATTTTCACTCAGCACCACTAAAAATTTTAACCAAACAAAAATTATGTTAACCAAAAAACCGAGCTTATCTCCCGATCGCTGTTTTTCTCCAGAACCAGTTCAAAGACGACTAGCCCATCAATTTTTTGACAGCATATCTGCGCTACCCTTGGTCTGCCCACATGGTCACGTAGATCCAGCCTTATTAGCTAATCCAGCAGCCCGTTTTGGTTCACCGACCGAATTATTTATTATCCCTGACCATTACCTTTTGCGGATGCTCTATAGTCGGGGTGTACCTCTGCAAGCTTTGGGCATACCTACCAGTGATAGATCACCGCCAGAAACTGATCACCGCAAAATCTGGCAATTGTTCGCCGAACATTTTTATCTATTCCAGGGTACTCCGTCCGGGTTGTGGCTGAAAGAGGAACTAACTAACGTCTTTGGCGTAGATGAACCTTTAAACTCTCACAATGCTGGACATATCTATGATTACCTGGAAGGTTTGTTAGCTTTGCCTGAGTTCTCCCCTCGTGCTTTATTCAAACGCTTTAACATCGAAGTGCTTTGTACTACCGATGCAGCCAGTGATAGCCTAGAGAATCAGCGATCACTCCACGAAGAAGGTTTTACTCAAATCAGACCAACTTTTCGACCAGATGCAGTAGTTAACTTGGATGCTCCTGGTTGGCGCGAAAATCTTAGCAAATTGGAAAACGCTGTTGGTAAAGAAATTAATACTTACGCTGCTTTTGTGCAAGCTTTAGAAGAACGTCGAGCTTTCTTTAAAAAAATGGGCGCGACAGCTACCGATCAAGGTGCAGCTACACCTTATACCACACGCCTTTCTGACCAAGAAGCAGAAGCTATCTTTGCTAGAGCATTAACCGATAAGCTGAATCCAGGTGATGTAGAACATTTTACCGGTCATATGTTCATAGAAATGGCTCGGATGAGTGTGGAAGATGGCTTGGTGATGCAAATGCATTGTGGTGTGATGCGTAACCATAACGCTGCTTTATTTGAGAGATTTGGATCTGATAAAGGTGCTGATATTCCGCTAAAAATAGAATGGACTCAAAATCTGCGCCCATTGTTATCAGCTTACGGTAATGATCAGCGCTTTAGCTTAATTCTTTTTGGCATGGATGAAAGCACTTACAGCCGAGAATTGGCTCCGCTAGCCGGTCATTATCCCACCATACTGCTCGGGCCGCCTTGGTGGTTTCACGACAGCATAAATGGCATGGAGCGCTACTTCAATCAGGTAATGGAAACTGCCGGACTTTATAATACTGCCGGGTTTAATGATGATACACGGGCTTTCGTATCTATTCCGGCTCGTCACAATGTCTGGCGGCGAGTAGCTTGTAACTGGTTAGCCGGATTGGTAACACGGGGATTGGTAGAAGAAGAAGAAGGCTACAACATGGTCCGCGCTTTAGCTTACGACCTCGCTAAAGTTGCTTACAAATTGAACTAATACCAATTCTCCCAAATCAAGCTATTAAGATTATCCCTTTCAACGTCACTCATAAAATCTCTTTTTCCTGCCTCCATCTAGAAATTCTCCGCGTACCTTTGCGCTTCCCTCTGCGACGGCAGTCGCTCATGGGGAGCCACTGCGGTGGACGGGTTCCCCGGCATAAAGCAAGTGGCGTGGAAACCCCCATCGCTTTTAGCGTCTCCCCTTGGGAGAAGACTGCGCTGCCTTCCCTTTGCGTTTAAATTTCACCCCTCAATTCACCCCAGATTAAATATTGACTTTTTTAATTACAAATTGGAATAAGCAGGAGAATCATTAATGTCAGACTGGATTTTTAATAAACTTTTTAGCCTAAAAGAGCAGGTAGCAGTAGTCACAGGCGGTTCTGGTGTGCTTGGTGCGGCTATGGCAAAGGGTTTGTCCCTTGCTGGAGCGCGAGTCGCCGTTTTGGGTCGCAATGAAGCACGGGCGGGTGCGGTAGTGGCTGAGATTACTGCTAACGGTGGAGAAAGCATAGTTGTGCTGGCAGATGTTAGCGATCGCTCCCAATTAGAAATAGCGAGGGATAATATTATACAGCATTGGGGCCAAATAGACATCCTAGTAAACATGGCTGGTGGTAATATTCCGGCTGCCACAATTACTGCTGATGCTACTATTTTTGATCTGCCACATGCAGCTTTTGAAGAAGTAGTTAGCCTAAACTTAGTCGGTACTCTACTCCCCAGCCAAGTTTTTGGTCAAGCAATGGTCGAAAAAAAACAGCCTCACGGTTGTATTGTGAATATTTCTTCCATGTCTGCCATTCGGGTGATTAGCCGCGTAGTTGGCTACTCAGCCGCGAAAGCCGGGATAGATAACTTTACTCGCTGGCTAGCGGTAGAACTCGCCCAAAAGTATGGAGATGGAATGCGAGTAAATGCGATCGCGCCAGGTTTTTTTATTGGAGAGCAAAATCGAGATTTACTCCTAAATCCAGATGGAAGCTTGACTATACGCGGGCAAAAAATCATTGAGCATACCCCCGCCGGACGTTTCGGAAAACCGGATGAATTACTCAGCACCTTAATTTGGTTATGCAGTTCTGGTTCTAGTTTTGTCAACGGGGTAGTGGTGCCGGTAGACGGTGGATTTAGTATCTACAGTGGAGTTTAAAAATGTATTCACTAGCTGTAACTAACGGGACACTTTCAGACAAGCAAGTTTCCGAACTAGTTCATCAAGCTTTAGCAGACCCTAAATTAGATGGACGGCGCATCTTAATATTAATTCCAGATGGCACCCGCACTGCTCCCATACCTCAAATGTTTCGATTGCTCCATAATGAGTTGAGTAAGAGGGTTGCGGCTCTGGATTTTTTGATCGCTCTGGGTACACATAATCCCATGAGCCAAGAACAAATCAATCACTTGGTAGGAGTAACATCAGAGGAGCGAGAAACAACCTTTAAAAAAGTTCGCATCTTTAACCACCTTTGGAATCAGCCAGATACCTTTATTTCTTGTGGAGTGATTTCGGCAGATGAGATAGCAGAGATCAGCCGGGCAATGCTGCATCAGGCTGTTGAAGTCCGTGTTAATAAGCTGGTAACAGAGTACGATCTAATAATTATTTGCGGCCCGGTCTTTCCCCACGAAGTTGTCGGTTTTTCTGGTGGAAATAAATACTTTTTTCCCGGCATTGGTGGTCAGGAAGTAATTGATTTATCACACTGGTTAGGTGCTTTAATCACCTGTTACGAAATTATTGGTACACCGGGAATAACACCAGTTCGGCGCTTGATTAACCGAGCCGCTAGCCTGATTTCTACCCCGAAGCTTTGCCTAGCGATGGTAGTCGCACCAAAAACGAATCAGCTAGCTGGACTATATATAGATAAACCAGAGTCAGCTTGGGAGGGTGCTGCAAAATTATCGGCCAAACTGCATATTAAACATGTAGATCAGCCATTTAAACAAGTGCTTTCAGTAATGCCTCAAATGTATGACGACATTTGGACAGCAGCTAAAGGAATGTACAAGCTAGAGCCAGTAGTGGCCGACGGAGGTGAAGTAATTATATATGCTCCTCACATTACCGAGTTTAGCTATACACACGGCGAAATCCTAGCCCAAATTGGCTATCATGTCCGGGATTACTTCCTCAAACAGTGGGATAAATTCCAAGCCTATCCCGGTGGAGTGCTGGCTCATAGTACTCACTTAAAAGGTATGGGTACTTTTGATCCGATGTTCGGGGAACAAGCGCGGATTCGCGTCACTTTAGCTACTGGTATTTCTGCTGAACGCTGTGCTGCTCATAATTTGAACTATCGCGATCCGGTTACCATTCGACCCACTGAATGGGCTAATCGTGAGGATGAAAGTATCTTGCTTGTGCCAAAGGCGGGCGAGATACTATACCGTATCAAAGCCAGTTACCAACTAAAACATAAGGTGCCCAGTAACCAGGACGACTGTAATTAGGATAATCTTTTAACAACTTTACTTGGGCACGACGCAAGGCTTCAGCCTTTGTCATCTTAGTTTTAACTAACTCACGATAAAATTCACCAATTAAGATCGCAGTAGATTTATCATTGATATGCCACAGTGAAGCTAAGGTACTACGGGCACCAGCTTTCACGGATGCTCCTGCTAGCCCTAGCGTGGCGCGATTGTCACCATTAGCAGTTTGGCAAGCACTCAAAACCAGCATTTCCAAGGCTTCTGAGCGAGTTTCATCCCGACGGCGCAGCAAGCTATCAAATTGCGTCACGTTGATTGGCCCATCAGCAGCAAGTATAAAAGTATTCTCAGTATTGGAGCTAAATTGACCGTGGGTTGCCAGATGTAACACATTAAATGGCACAGTATTGACCTTACTCTCTAGGTTTTTGCTGTTGAAGTCCTGATTTAGTAACTCGGTGGTAGAGGCGATCGCTTGAGAAATGGACTTGAATTCTGATTTAATTTCTGGTAACGGTGGAAATTCCTGTTGAAAGTTTTGTGGTGGTTGCACTAACCCGGCAGCTAGGACGTTGAGTTTTGTTTCTGTCAAAGGTTTGGGTGCGAGTAACTGGAGTCCTAAGCTGAGTGCTACAGCATATTTTTCTACCAAATATTGCTGACCGTCATACAGTATAGCCATTGGCACGTTTCGCAATGTTCCATCCAGTACAAATACAAGGGTTTTGACTCCACTTTCTTTTAAATCTGACTCAATTCCTTTGATTAACCACCCATAGACTTCTTGTGACAGCGCCTGCACTTCCTCAGTCCTATCAGGTTCTAAAAGATACTCTCTGAGTTCTATTAAAGTCGCTTCTACCTCCTTCTGTGATTTTTTGATTGTATAATTACGCAGTGGCTGGTTAGGAATTTTGACAATAACTTGGAGTTCAGAAGGCAGAATAATTGGATAAATGATTGCGGCTGTGGGATTATCTTTATCTACCACTGTGTCAAGCAAAACAGTTTTGGCATTAATGCAAGCTTCCCGGAAAAAGTTGTCTAATTCCGCCAGTTGCAATGCTTCAATCCTCTGTCTAGCTTTGTCTAGGTTTGCTTCGCTCGGATGAGTTTGCTGAGACTGCAACAGTAATTCTACTGACTCTCGATATACAGGTTCTACACTTTCTTTAAAGGAAAACTGGACATCTCGATTCACAACAACTAAGTCACTACGGAGAGTCTGCAACTCACTGACCGCAGTATCATAGGCAGCAATAGCGCGCTTAATCTCTCCTTGCTGTTTTAACAAGCGTCCCAACTGCCAATACCAACGATAAGCGATATCTGGGGCGTTGATTGTTTGGGCTATGATCAGTGCCCGTTCAGTGAGATTCTGAGCAATTGACCATTGTTTAGTTTGCTCGTATACACTGCCCAAAGTCCCAAGGGCAAAGCTCTCGGCTCGCTGATCTGCCAAATATTCAGCTTGTTGCAAAGCGATCGCGCAGATTTGAGCGATCGCTTCGGGTGTAGTTCCAAATTTCATCAAGCTTTGAGCTAGATTAATTCGGGCATAGATAGTTGTCACAGAAGGAGGTAGTTTTGCTAGTTGAGTTTGGATTTGCGGCAATAGTGTCTGCACGGCTGGTGTTTGTCCCGTGTTCACTAGCAAACTCAACTGATTTATTTCAGCTTGAACTTTGGTAATCGGGTTAGGAGCGATCGCCGCAGCTTGCTGATAGAATTCTATTGCCCCTTTAAAATCTTGCTCTACTTGTGCTGTGTTGCCTAAACTGAACAAAGCAGCGCTCACATCCTGGGGAGAATCCAATTTTTGGGCAATTTCCAAACTTTGCTGTAATACCTGACGAGATTGTTTCAAATCTCCGGCTAATTGCAGAGCATCACCGAAAGACCGTAATTGTACTGCTTTGGTGACTGAGTTAGGTCGTGATTGTAACTGTTGCTGCAATTGAGTCAAGATTGTCAAACCCCGACGATAAAACCCCAAAACTTGCCATGCTTGTGCTTGGTTGATGCGATCGCGAGTAATGCCATTTTGATCACCTAATTGCTTATAGCTGACTTCCGCACGTTGCCAGGTGTTAAGTGCCTGTTCAGCTTGTCCCAAGTCTAGTTGAATACTACCTTGAATATCCAGAATTGGAGCCAGAACCTGAAGATTTTGGGAATTAGAGGATTTTTCGAGCAACTTCAAGCTATCTGTAATTGCCTGTTGCGCTGGTGCCAAATTACCCAGTTTTTGATATGCCAATGCCAAATTACTTAATGCGACAGCTTGCCGCAATTCATTGCCTTGGCTGCCATAACTTTTAACTGCTTGTTGCAAAACTTTAACCGCTTCTGCAAACTGTCCTGCCTCATACAGCACTTTACCCTGTTGCAGCAAGTCTTGTGTTGGTGCAGTCGGATTTTGGATTGATATTCCTAAAGAAGCGATATGTTGTGGAGAGCATCTCAGTTTTGCAAACATACCAGATGAGAAACAAGATTCCTGCTCCTTACCAAGGAGAGGGTTGGGGTGAGGTTTGACAAGGCTTTTTACGAAAGTGAAATGCTCCCTATGTTGTGTCTTTATAGTTGCAGCAACCGGAAAAGCAATAATGCACAAAAAAGCTGTCACCAGAACCAAGAGAATGAAAACAGGCAACTCATGGATTTTAAAAAGACGAATCAACCATCTGTTAGATCCGTTACACATTCGTTGCCACTGATTGTTTTTACAACTCTTGGGTTTCATGGGAATTCCTCCCCATACTCTTGGGGTAACGAATTATTGACTACAGGAAATGGCAGAGGGAATAGAAGAACTTTGCCCAGATTGAGCTACAAGGATAATATCACCGTTAGCATCAACAATCCATCCTTGAGCCTCCACAATTTGATTAGTTAATGTGGTAACAGTTGCAGTAGATAATTTCTCCGTGACTCTGGGTGTTGCTTGTGAGGGCAAATCTACCCAACCTGTAATCACTGCTCGTCCTCGCAACGGTTCATTAGGACTTTGGGGTAATCCACCGCGTCCGGTAGCGATAAAGCGACTGGCGTTTTGTCCTCTTCTGGGTGTGCAACCTTCGGCGATTTGTTGGGATGCATCTATGAAGTTAGAGGGTAGTTGAATTAAGCCGCGAGAAGGGTCTACATCAGGGGTTTTAATGGTTACTCTACCACTTACTCCCAATTGGGAACTCGCTGTAATGTCGCTCTTTTCGGTTGGGCTTTTTTGCGGGACAATACCGAAAAGTCCGTCTGATGTAATGTCAACTCTACCACCAGATCCAGTGAAGGCGTTAGCCCTGATATAGCTATTTTCTTTGGGAACTGCAACGATAAATCTTGAGTTGATATTGATGTTACCGCCATTGCCACCTAATTTTTTTGTATCTGCGTTGGTGGAAATTTGACTGTTGCGACGGAGTAAGAGTAAGTCACTATTGAGGTTGATATCGCCACCGTTACCGGATGCAGATTCGGCGTTGAGTTTACCTTGGTTGTCTAAGATAATGTTAGGTGAGTTAATTTCGATGTCGCCTGTGATTCCTGAACCAGTAGAACTAACAAATAAGCCACTGTTGACGCCGATATTTACTACGTTATCAGGAAAGTTAGTCATGCGATCGCTGTAACTAGGGTCAATACCGCTAATTATTAGCTGATCGTCAGCATTGACAGTAATTTTACCTGCACGTCCATTGCTTGAGGTAGTGGTGGTGAGTTGTCCGCCGTTGAGTGTTTCAAAGACGTTTGCATTTACTGTAATATCGCCACCCTTTTGATTATTTCTGGTGTTTGCATCCAGTAAAGCGCCGTCAGATAGGCGAAAGATATTGGTGTTTACGGTGATATCGCCACCAATGCCAGTGGAAGTGGAATCAGTAAATGTGAATAAAGCACTAGAAAATCCCCTCTCTTGACTAGTTCCAGAAACAGTTATTGCATCTTTTGCATTGATGCGAATATTCCCTGCATTTCCCTGTCCATAAGTTGAGGCAACAAGTTGAGCGCCATCACTTAGAGAGAAGTCACCAGAATCGATAAAAATGTTACCCCCATTCCCAACAGTCCCCGTTCCCACCAAGTTCTGAATCCCACTGGTAAAACCGTTTTTCTCGCCAGCAATATCAACAGAACCTGTTACCAAAACATTGACATTGCCTGCATCCCCCCGTCCTCCTGGTTGGGTAGCAGATGCTCCACGAGTAATGGTTAGCAGTTGGGCGCTATCAGTGAGTGACAGGTTTGCTGCATTAATGTCGATATTGCCACCCTTACCCACACCTCCTGCTTCTACGGTGCTGAAGATAGCAGTTGGTTGACCTGCAAGGGAAACAGCATCTTTTGCACCCACTGTCACATTCCCCGCATTCCCCTGTCCATAAGTTGAGGCAGCAAGTTGAGCGCCGTCTCGTAATAACAAGTCACCAGAATCGATAAAAATGTTACCCCCATTCCCAACAGTCCCCGTCTCCACAAAGCTGAAAATCCCACTGAAAAAACCATTTTTCTCCCCAGCAATATCAACAGCGCCTGTTACCAAAACATTGACATTCCCCGCATCCCCTCTTCCTGCTGGTTGGGTAGCAGATGCACCACGAGTAATGGTTAGCAGTTGAGCGCCATCAGTGAGTGACAGTGTTGCTGCATTGATGTCGATATTGCCACCTTTACCCACACCTCCGGCTTCCACTGTGCTAAGGATGTTACCATTTGCAAGGTCAAAAGCATTTTTTGCACCCACTGTCACATTCCCTGCTTTTCCCACTCCTGAAGTTGAGGCAGCAAGTTGAGCGCCGTCTTGTAATGAGAAGTCACCAGAATCGATAATTATGTTACCCCCATTGCCTTTTGATCCCAAGCGCACTAAATTGCGAATTTCGCTCCCAGAACCTGCAATTTTGATTTCCCCCGTAGCTTTGAGGGTAATATCCCCGGCAACACTTTCAGGTGTACCCAAACCTTGCCCGATACCAGCAGAAAGGAGGCTTCCTCCTAATATCTCTAAATTACGGGCATTAACTGCAATATTACCGCTACCAGCACCAGTCACAAATACACCCGCTTGATTATTAAGTGATACATCTGTACGAGTCACATTTTGAGGAAATTTCAAGCTGATATTATCGCCATTAAAAAGAAGATTGACATTTCCAGGTGCTGCTAACCCCCCTAATTCAACTCTCCCACCAAAAGCATTTAACCTTCCACCATCCATGCTGATGTTGCCACCTACTAGCAGCAAACTTTGACCATCAGCTACACGTAGACCAAAGGCATCAAAGCCGGACTGATTTAATCCTGCTGGTGCGACTGAATTGTTTTGAATCGTTGCAGCAGCAATTTGATTAAAAAACAATGCCGAAGGATTAACTGTTAGTAATGCAGAAGGACTCTGAGGATTAGTTGCACTAAATTGCAACCCATTACCAAACGTATAAGAATTCGCCGTACTCGCTACAAACGAATCCGCCACATCCAGTCGTGCATTCTTCCCAAATAAAATACCATTGGGATTGAGAAAAAACAAATTTGCACTACCATTCACCCCTAAAGTGCCGAGAATATTCGAGATATTACTTCCCGTCACCCGTGTAAGAATATTGGAGATTCCCGTGGGATTGGCAAAATAAACACGCTGCAACTCTCCCACATTGAATTCCTGGAAACTATGGAACAGGTTTGCACCGCGAATTGCTCCGCCATCAATCCGGTCAGCCGGAAGTCCTTTAATATTGACATTGGGAGTGACTTTTGAAGAGCGATCGCCCAATGTTCCATCAGGGGTAATCTGGGCTAAGGCGTGATTTTCAGAACCAAATATCACATGAGCAAGCACTTCAATAATGCTAAATACTCCTAATAAACCTGAGTGCCAATTCCGACCTCCAGAGATTGCCATATCATAACCAGCCTCGCTTGCTCATTTCATACCTGTGAATATGCAAGTCCCTTACGCCACGGCTTCCAGCCACATCTTCAAGGGTTTTCAGCTAGCCGTCCTTATAAACTTTTTACTAATTTCAGCAGATATTTTAACTAGATGATAGTAAAGTTTCTAAAACTTAACTTTAGGTAATGCTTCCCAAAAGAATAAGTTATAGCAACCGCTAAGGTACTTAGGACGTAAAATGTAAGACGTGCTCAATGGCATCTCGTAAACAATCAAACTGCGCTAGTTTTTTGCGGATTCGACTTTTTAACCAA
>NZ_JBALCS010000017.1:0-19118 GCF_036919555.1 Nostoc sp. | reverse complement strand
TAATTTCTGCGTCATTCATCTCTCGGCGACAGTCTTCACTATGCCTAATCGCCTTTAACAGGTCATCGATGATAGCATAGACAGTAATTATTTCGTTTAACATATTCCCCTCCGTTTTTCATCTCTGGAGGGAATTTTATTGCACAAAGCGATCGCCTGAATCAATAACTAGCAACTTGGGTTAGTAGCCAGGAATGCTCTAGCTGTGGTGAAAATGTAAAGAAAACTCTATCTAACTCGAACGCACGTTTGTAGGTGTGGTTGTCTAATGGATAGGAATGAAAACGCAGCTAGAAACATCCTTAGTCGAGGATTGAGTACCGTAGGGCATACGGGAACTTTTGCGCTAGACGTAAGCAACGCTTGGGGAGATGAAACCGCTACTCCTTCTGGGGCAACCCTGATTGAGCAAGTTATGTCTTAGATTCAAGAATCCCCGTCTCAATAGAAAAGGGGAGTGTCAAATAACCGAATTAAACATAACTCTTGTGGGGTGGCATCTTGCATTGGTGTCAACTTAACGTGAAAGCCAGTCTAGAAGCAGTTTTTAGAGATTATCTCGTCAAGCGTCTCTGACTCTTAATGCCTAATGGGGGGCTGCCGCCTCAAGACTGGCGGCAGAGCCGCAATGAAAAAGCATTTCCAGCCAGAGGCTGGAAACGAGGTTTTAAAAGCGTTTGCGCTTAACTTGACACCAATGGTGAGGACACCCATCCCACAATAAAATTTGGGACGTTTTTTTATTTGTCAGTCCCTTAGTAGAGTGAGCATTCTAATGTAAACGCTACTAATTAAGCTGTATTATCAGTCAATTACAAAGCACTGAAATTTAATTAGTACCCGGTTGCGTTGGAATAATCGGCTGCGTTGGAATAATCGGCTGCGTTGGAACTGGGTTAGTCTCGATACTTGGACTTGATCCTGTAGGAATTATAGTCTGCGGTGTAGACGAAGATGAAGCACCGATAACGCTATCACTAGCATCGATACAAGTTTCCAGTATCTGGGTAGGGGGAAGGTCGATTTTACCACTATGCAAGCCAACCACACACTGACCAAAGCGCACGGGCAACAAACTGCGACCACAGTAATCTAAAGCTGCTGGATTAACTGCTTCCTGAGTACTAGAACTGACGCCAACTACACAGGTAGCTAACTCCTCAGGACGCCGGGCTTTGTTACAAGAAGAAAGCGCATCTGTCGCGGTAATTTGGGTCTGCTTTTCAATTTTAACCACGCAAGCAGCCAAATCTCTTGGACGCAGTGCCTTTGCACAACCAAGTGATGCCGCTTCTGGCGTTACACCCACGCTCAAAAGGCGACCCGCACAAACACTATAATCATTGCTGTAAGAGACAGCAACAGCCACATTAGGCCAGATCGTTGTCAACCATCCTGCTATAGCCAAAACTGGTACTATTAGAATCCTGGAGGTGGAACTGCCTTGTTCGTTCTTACCTTTGCTAACCACTTTTTTACTCATTGATATTGCCATTCTCCAAACACCCAAGGCTATGCTAACTCAAATATTATAATAAAAATCCTGAAAACCCCTGAGAAACAGCAATGTAGTTGCATATTTCGTATTTCGTACTTGAGGTGCTTGGGTTAAAAGCTAGCTGCACTATGCAAGGGTGCTTTGATGTTAATATAGTTTCGACAGGTAGGGTAATCAACCTGTATAAAAACCCGATGTTGCCTAACGGCTCTAGGCTGTACCTTCTCCCAAAGGGAGAGGCTTCGCCAAGACAATTGAAAATATGGGGTTCTATTCCATAGTTCTAGCTCCTTTCCAGGAATAGGTAAAATTTTCATGGAGACTAGACGACCAGCCTTTTAGATAAAACAAATTTTGGAGTCATCCAACTACGGTAGGGCATACCGAAAGTTAAGGCTTGAGGAGAGAACCACCTCTGGCTTAGATACCGCAAGGAGTCTCGGTTAAGTGGACTCGTTAAACCAAGAATCTCCGTGGCTTTAACCCGGAGAGTGTCAATTTAAAAATCCTTTGCAATCAAAGAATTTCGGCGCGAGTAAAGTATATACATAACTAATTATGTCGAAAATTGTGCTAATATAACTGTTTGAATGATAAGTAGGCAACGTAAAAAGTATTTCCGAGTAAGAATACTGCGTAAACCAATCTGATGATTGAGTAGCCTACGAAACTAAATAAACACAAAAAACTTATTGGCAGGAGTACGGCGGGGCACGTCGGAATTCAGGCTTGGAAGCCAGTGCGTCGGCTCTACCGACTTAAAGCAACTAGCGACAGGATGCCTCTACATTGGTATGATACGTCATATCAAGGCAAGCACCTCAAAAAACCAAGAATTCCCTGATTTCTGATCAGGGGAATGTCAAAATGGAATGTTTGGGTAAAATTTAAACAGGATTAGATTAAGGAAACTCATGTCCCGATATAGAGGGCCACGCCTCAGAATTGTCCGTCGCTTGGGCGACTTACCAGGATTGACTCGTAAAAGCGCCAGACGCGCTTACCCACCTGGTCAGCATGGTCAGAACCGCAAGAAGCGCTCTGAGTATGCTATCCGTCTAGAGGAAAAGCAAAAGCTCCGCTTCAACTACGGTTTGACTGAAAAGCAATTGCTGCGCTATGTGCGGAAAGCCAGACGTGTTACTGGTTCAACCGGACAAGTGCTGCTGCAATTGCTAGAAATGCGCTTGGATAATACCGTTTTCCGTTTGGGTATTGCCCCGACTATTCCAGGAGCTCGTCAACTGGTTAATCACAGTCACATCACTGTTAATGGTCGTGTGGTGAATATTGCCAGCTACCAATGCCGTCCTGGTGAAGTAATTGCGGTCAGGGATCGGGTACAATCACGCAAAATGGTGGAAACTAACTTGCAATATCCCGGTTTGGCTAACCTTCCCAGTCATTTGGAGTTTGACAAAACTAAGTTGGTTGGTAAAGTTAACAGCGTTATTGAGCGCGAATGGGTGGCATTACAAGTTAATGAACTACTTGTGGTGGAATACTACTCACGACAAGCGTAATAATCATTTGTCCTTAGTCATTTGTCCTTAGTCATTTGCAAAGGACAAATGACAAATGACCAATGACTAACCACCAATTTGCGACATGGTGCGTGTATATGTACCTAAAATGCCAGAATCGCGTTCTTTAAAGTTAATTTCTGGCTTAATTCCTAATAAATGCCTGACTAGCTCTTGTAATTGAGTGGTGCTGATACCAGAACGCAGAGCAGTTTTTAAATCTATTTGACCAGTTTCATTTAATAAACAGGGACGCAGCCAGCCATCGGCACTCAGGCGCATCCGATTACAACGATCGCAAAAACATTCTGACATCTGACTAATAAATCCCAGTGTCCCCTTCGCACCGGGAATTTGAAAGACATCAGCAGGTCCATAACCACGAACTTGTGATTCTGTCAAGCCCCAGCGATCGCAAATTTGTTGTCGTAACTCGGCCGAAGATACCCAACCGCGATCGCCAAACAAATGCACATTACCAATAGGCATAAATTCAATAAATCGAACGTGCCACTGTTTCTCAATTGTCAGGGCGGCTAAATCGAGAACTTCGTGGTCATTTACGCCAGGAATCACCACTACATTCAGCTTCAGTGGGTCGAATCCGACGTGATGAGCAGCTTGAATCCCTTGCCAAACTTGTTGCCAACGAGAACGACCTTGATTACCAATAATTTGGTCAAAAATGTCGGCATCAAGAGAGTCCAGACTAATATTAATTCGTCGCAGACCAGCATTGTAGAGGTTTTGTGCCATCGGAGCCAGCAAAAAACCGTTGGTGGTCATTGAGAGGTCTTGAGTTTGGGGTAGAGATGCGATCGCACTTACCAAATCCACCACACGGGGACGTAATAAGGGTTCACCCCCAGTTAAACGAAACCGATTAAAGCCGACTGGAATAAATACCTCTTGAATTAAGGTAAGCAGCTCCTCATCAGTCAACATTTGTTGCTTGAGGATATAGTCCAGTTCTACTCCTTCTGGCATACAGTATTGACAACGAAAATTGCAGCGATCGATTAAGCTAATACGGAGGTAGTCTACCTGGTTCATCGTTTTATTTCTATTGTCTCTGATCAATTAAAGACTTCGCTAGGTGGTTTACCCCTTCCTACCATTTTGCTGTAATTCAAGATACCGCACCACCTCTTAGGTTAGAATCTACAGATTGTGGCATAATAAGCCGATCGCATCCACTAGTTAGTCATCAATCGTGCAAGATACCGACTCCATCAACGACCTTGCTGCTGCTTTGCAACAGCCAGCAGATATCAGCTTTGAACTGCCCGATCCAGAAGATGAACAGATTTTAGAGTCAGATTTTCAACAGCAGCTAGAAATAGCTTGGCAGGTATGCGATCGCTTTGATTTGCAAACTGAAATCTGGCGGGGGCGAATTTTACGGGCTATCCGCGACAGAGAGAAAGTGGGTGGTGACGGACGCGGTACTGGCTTTCTGCGATGGCTAAAAGAGCGGGAAATCAGTAAGAGTCAAGCATACTCCTGGATTCAACTGGCGAATAGTGCCGATACTCTCATCGAAGACGGGAAACTTGACCCCGAATCTGTGAACAACTTCAGCAAACGGGCTTTTATCGAAACCTCCAAAGCATCCCCCCAAGTGCAACAGATGGTGAGTGAAGCCGCACAAAAAGGCGATCGCATCACCAGGCGCGAAGTGCGTCAACTCAGCGATGAATGGACAGCCATGTCCTCAGATTTATTACCCGAAGCAGTCAAGGAAAAAGCCGCAGATAACACCCTTCCCCCACGCTACATCGCCCCACTGGTGAAGGAAATGGAAAAACTACCAGAATCGCACCAAAAATTTATCCAAAAGGAAATTGCTGCTAATCCTGATGTAGATACCCTGAAACAGGTAACTACCGAAGCGCGTAACTTGGCGAAATATCTCAAAGGGGCGGCTCAAGTTCAGGCGCTGACAAAGGAAGATGTTGATATTGAAACAGCCTTAGAAGAAGCGCAAAGAGTCGGCTGTTTGAGCATTGCTGCTGATTTAGTAAATCAAGCATCACAAATTGAACAAACGATCGCTAAACTTTACATGACTTGGAAACGGATCAGTAATTTAGCAGATCGATTATATGTAGATACTGGCGCAAGTACACCCAACTTGCGATCGCTCCTCACTTGCTTGGAACCTCTGGGTGGTGAAATTATGGAATTGCAACTTAGTGGTGCGACTGAACACACTATTCGTTTGCAAATTCAGGAGACGAGTTAGGGAGTTTGGAGTAACGCTCTCAAAGTGAGTCTAGATGATTATCTCAGCGACATCAGTGAAAAGGACGGTTATTTAGCATCGCAAGATGTAGCGACGAGTGAGGAGTTATGGGGCGATGCAGTGGGTACTTGAGCAACCAGAACTACGTTACCATTGGCATCCATTACCCATCCTTGGGCTTCCACAATTTGAGTAGGTTCATTGACAGAATTAACTTCGTGTGAGTTTTCTTCTGTATTTCTCTGCTTATGAACAACCACTCTTTTGTGAATACCGCTAGCACGATTCTTACTCTCTGGCTCCAGTGTAATCCAATCTGCCAGCACCGCATCATCAGCGATCAATGGCTCCGTGGGATCGGGTGCTAGTCCTCCACGCCCAGTAGCAATAAATGAACTCCTGGCTATTTTTCCACCAGAATTACAACCAGCAACAATTTGCTGCGAAGCATCAACAATATTTACGGGTAATTGCACTAATCCTTTACTGGGGTCAACATCTGGTGAGTTGATTTGGACAGTGCCACTTAATGAAGGGTTTTGCTGAGAAAATGCGGTGATGTCACTTGTTGGCAGGTTATTCGGGTTGATTTCCTTTAAATCAAGCCTCTCTACCTCTGCACGAGTGCGGGGCGCAAATCCAAAGATGTTCTTAGCAGTGATTGCGATTTTACCACCAGAGCCAGAGAAGGCGTTGGCGGTGATATCGCTATTTTCTAAGGGAGCGGCGACGAGGAAGCCATTAGGTGCTTTGATGGTGATATTACCGCCATCTCCACTAAGCCCTGTCGTACCTGCGTTAGTGGTTATTTTACTTTCGCGGCGCATCAATAATAAGTCCCGCACCTGTAGCGTAATATCCCCCCCTCCACCGGATTCACTATTAGATGTGAGTGTTCCTTTGTCCAGAAGTAGGGAGCGAGTGGTTATATTTAAATCGCCTGCTTTCCCTAAGTCATTTGGATTTCCGTCATAGATATAGATCACATTTTTTCGAGCTTGGCTGCTCACAGATATTGTAGCCCCATTCTTGATCATCAATCGCCCTGTGGTTAGTGTCAAATTGCCGCCATCTCCAGGCCCTTCAGTTCCAGAAAACAAGCCACTCATCATAGAACCATTTGGTGAGGTTCCAATTAGTTCTACGGACTCAGAGGCGTTCACCGTCAAATTCCCGGCTTTTCCTGTAGCTGGTATAACTTCGTTAGAAAAATAACCATATATGCTCTCAGAGGTTGTTGATATTCTTGCCCCTCCTTGGATACGCAACTTTCCAGTGTTAATTGTGATGTTACCAGCGTTTTTATCGCCATAAGTTGCACTAAATAATCCACTGGATATTAAATCGCTACCATCTAAGGAGACAGGAATGGAGGTACCGCCGATTAGTTCTACAGAATCTGAGGCGTTTATGGTCAATTGCCCCTGCAATTGTCCTCCATCTCTGACCACCAACTTTTTAGTAGTGATATTTATGTTTCCAGAGTTTCCGGTGGAGAAACTCTGAGTAAACAGTTGTGCATCTTGCTCAACTACTACAGAGTCTGAGGCGTTCAGTGTCACATTCCCCCCTGACTGATCTTGCAAGGGATAAACTAGAATTAGGAAGCTGCCAGCTATCCGCACATTCCTACCTTGCATCTGGATATTGCCGCCACTGTCTCCATGAGTATCTATGGTGGATGAAATTTGGTTCGATTTGATTAATTCGATGTTCTGGAAATTTGGAATACCTTCATATCCAAATGCCCAACCTTGGTTCGTTGGACTCAAACTGACCAGACTATTATCAGCGACACTTCCTAACTCAACGCTTCCGTCCTTTGCTGTGATATTTCCCCCATTTAGCGTGATATCACCGCCGATGAGTGCCAAAGTTTTGCCTTGGTGCACCTGTAAACCAACGCCTTGTCCAAAGATATTAACTGCGCCATCTGGTTCTGCTTGGGATTGATTGCGGATGGGAGCCGCAGTTGCTCCGAATTGTAAACCAATGGGAACACTTACTGTCAGGAGGGGTGTAGTTTGAGGAGATGTAGCACTAAATTTTGTCCCATCAGCAAAGTTCAAGCTACTCGCCGTACTCGCCACAAATGAACCGCCGATATTTAAAGAAGCATTGGGCCCAAAAACAATGCCGTTAGGATTAATCAGAAACAGGTTGGCTGTGCTGTTAGCTTTCAGAATGCCATCTATATTAGAAATAGAATTGCCTGTCACCCGACTGATGATGTTTTGAATATCTCTTGCATTGTTAAAGTAGGCTGTCCTTCCCGCAGAGACAGAAAACTGTTCAAAGCTGTGGAACAAGTTTGTACCACGAACTGCCCCACCATCAATCTGATCTATAGGCTGACCATTGATTAGCTTTGGTGTAATGATTGAACTTTCAGATCCAAGTGTGTCATCTTTTTGTATTTGGGCTAAGGCAAAACTCTCATAGAAAGTTAGCACTCCAGCAATCGCTAAGGTACTCACTATCCCTAACTCCCAGCACCAACTACTTCGGTATCGAGACATCACTAACTTGCACCCAAAAAATAAGAGTATATTTAAATACTGCTCCTTGCTAATTAGGTATAGTGATACTTGAGATTATCTCTGTAGCCTAACTAGTAAATGCAAAGTTCAGCATTTTTATACTCACTAGAATAAACTCTTTAGAGGTCATTTATAAAGTAAAAATAAAATTACTCTTGGGGAGCCAGTGCGTTGCTCTGCTCAAGAGAGTTGTAGCAACTGGTAAACCAGCGCACCCAAGTTGGTTTCCTTAGATTTACTTTATAAATGGTTTCTTACAGTCCGAAGACTAAATTATTTAGCAGTTACAGCCAAGAGGGTTGTGATTTGAAGGGCAAGGGACACACCATGAATTTTGCATTAGCACAATTCTCTCTTGTGTGTCTTTTGGGGTTGCGGGCAATAATTCATTCGGTTGCTGTTCATTAACTGCATCACCAGATTTGATTTTATTTAGGTCAAGATTACACTGCCACTGAACTATCAAAGCTCGATCTTCTAATACTCCGTACTTCTCAAGCACTGTGTATAAGTGAGCGTTATTAACGCTTTCAAGCAGTTTCTGTTGAATCTCGTCTTGTAACTGTTGTAATGTTTGAGGGTTCATGACTGTTTCCATTTCCTACAGAATGTGTACAATTATGGATTCAGCTTGGCTAGGAAGAATTTCGCATAATTTCACAAAATTCAATGCTGAGATTGAAATCTCAGGCTGGCTTCCACTCACCGCCAGCTTCCCGGCTAATTCTTAATCCCTGTGGTGGCAATACCCTGAATAAACTGACGCTGACCGATGAGAAATAATACCATAACTGGAACTGTCGCGATCGTCACCGCCGCCATCATCAAGGGCCAATTATTCGTAAATTGCTCTTGAAACTCTGCCAACGCCAGCTGCACCGTCCTTAATTCTGGTCGTGTCGTAAACACCAGAGGCTTAAACAAATCATTCCATTCGCCGATGAAGGTGAACAAAAACAGCGTCACCAACGCCGGACGGGCTAAAGGTAACATCACCCGCCACAAAATTTGCAGTCGGTTCGCCCCATCAATGGCGGCGGCTTCCTCTAACTCTACGGGAATTGTCTGGAAATACTGACGTAACAAGAAAATGCCGAAGCCGTTGACAGCAGTGGGTAAAATCAGCGCCCCATAGGTATTTATCAGGTGTCCCCACTTCAACACCAAAAAGATGGGAATCACCAATAACTGAAAGGGAATCACCAAAGTTGCTAAAACGACTAATAGCAGTGCTTGGCGTCCCCGAAACTTCAGCCGTGCGAGGGCGTAACCCGCTAAAGCGGAAGTGACAATCTGAAACGCCGTCACAGCGATCGCTACCAAGGTAGAATTAGCAAACGCCAGCAAAAATTTTCCCTGTTGCCATGCAACGCGGTAATTAGCTAAAGACCAGTTATTTTTGGACAAATTTTCTGGGCTGGCGGCGGTTGGTGCAAAGGAGGTGAGAAAGACCACAAACAGTGGTAGTAGAACCATCAATGCCCCTAGCAGTAACACTACGAGGCTCAAAAAATCGCCAGATTTCAGATTCGGGTTCGGTTTGGACATAACTTAAGCTGCAAAGCATTTGTTTCGCTAGTACTAGAGCATCGCCCTCAGCAACAGTTAATCTATAAACATAGTTACTTGTTAAGTTAAATTAAAGCACAGTGATTATTACCCTGAGTTCATAGGGTAAATTGATTCCTGGTGTCAAATAATTAAGGTTTACAGGAGTAAACATACCATGCAGCAGCTAGCAGACCAATTTAAAGAATTAGATTTCCAGAGCGAAACATACAAAGATGCTTATAGCCGGATTAATGCGATCGTAATTGAAGGGGAACAAGAAGCCCATGAGAATTACATCACACTAGCCCAACTGCTGCCAGAATCTCATGATGACTTGATTCGCCTATCCAAGATGGAAAGTCGCCATAAGAAAGGATTTGAAGCTTGTGGACGCAATTTGCAAGTAACCCCAGATTTGCAATTTGCCAAGGAGTTTTTCTCTGGACTACACCAAAATTTTCAAACAGCGGCCGCAGAGGGCAAGGTCGTTACTTGCTTGTTGATTCAGTCTTTAATTATTGAATGTTTTGCGATCGCAGCATATAACATTTACATCCCCGTCGCCGACGATTTTGCCCGTAAAATCACTGAGGGAGTAGTCAAAGAAGAATATAGCCATCTCAACTTTGGAGAAGTTTGGTTGAAAGAACACTTTACAGAATCGAAAGCTGAACTAGAACAAGCAAATCGCCAGAACCTACCCATCGTCTGGAGAATGCTCAACCAAGTAGAGGGTGATGCCCACACAATGGCAATGGAAAAAGATGCTTTAGTAGAAGACTTTATGATTCAATACGGTGAAGCATTAAGTAACATAGGTTTTACGACTCGCGATATTATGCGCTTGTCAGCCTACGGACTCATAGGCGCTTAAATACAGTACTGAGTAACGAGTGCTGAGGAGCCAGTGCGTTGGGCGGCTCTGCCGACTTGAAGCAACTGGCGTTGCTGAGTAGTTCAACTTCAGAACTCAGGACTTAGGACTCAGGACTGCTAGACCACTTACATATTCCACGCGCTCAAGACAGCATAAGCTTAAGAATCACTACATGTTTGGTCTAATTGGACATCTGACTAGTTTAGAACACGCTCAAGCGGTAGCTCAAGAATTGGGATACCCAGAATATGCCGATCAAGGGCTAGACTTTTGGTGCAGCGCCCCGCCGCAAATTGTCGATACCATTATTGTCACCAGTGTAACTGGGCAACAAATTGAAGGAAGGTATGTAGAATCTTGCTTTTTGCCGGAGATGCTAGCTAGTCGCCGCATTAAAGCCGCAACGCGGAAAATCCTCAACGCCATGGCCCATGCACAGAAGCACGGTATTAACATCACAGCTTTAGGCGGATTTTCCTCAATTATTTTTGAAAACTTTAAGTTAGAGCAGTTTAGCCAAGTCCGCAACATCAAACTAGAGTTTGAACGCTTCACCACAGGAAACACTCATACTGCCTACATTATTTGTAAGCAGGTAGAAGAAGCGTCGAAACAACTGGGAATTGATCTATCAAAAGCAACTGTTGCTATATGTGGGGCAACTGGGGATATTGGTAGTGCAGTTACACGCTGGCTAGATGCAAGAACAGATGTCAAAGAACTTCTGCTTATAGCTCGTGACCAAGAACGTCTCAAAGAGTTGCAAGGCGAACTGGGGCGGGGAAAAATCATGGGTTTGACAGAAGCACTGCCCCTAGCTGATGTTGTAGTTTGGGTTGCCAGTATGCCCAAAGGTGTGGAAATTGACGCTACCACTTTGAAACAACCCTGTTTGTTGATTGATGGTGGCTATCCTAAAAACTTAGCAAGGAAAGTTCAGCATCCTGGTGTATACGTGTTAAATGGTGGAATTGTAGAACATTCCCTGGATATTGACTGGAAAATTATGAAAATCGTCAATATGGACGTGCCAGCCCGCCAGTTGTTTGCTTGTTTTGCCGAATCAATGCTGCTGGAATTTGAGAAGTTATACACGAACTTTTCGTGGGGACGGAATCAGATTACCGTAGACAAAATGGAGCAGATTGGTCGGGTATCAGTAAAACATGGATTTAGACCACTGCTGGTTTAACAAAGAGTTAGGAATTAGGAGTAGAGACGCGATTAATCGCGTCTGTTAAAAGTTAAGAGTTAATAACTTTCATAAGTCCACATCTTCTAATTCCTAACTCCTCACTCCTAACTCATCACTCCCCACTCTGAAAAACCTATAACTCGTAACTTATAACCCCTACGATGGCAACTACCGAGCGTAAACCGCTACTGTTAGATTTTGAAAAACCCCTAGCAGAACTCGCAACCCGAATTGATCAAATTCGGCAACTTGCAGAAGAAAATGGCGTCGATGTTTCTGGTCAAATTCGTCAACTAGAAGCGCGCGCCATGCAACTACGTGAGGAAATTTTCACTAGTCTATCCCCGTCCCAGCGATTGCAAGTTGCTCGTCATCCGCGTCGCCCCAGTACTCTCGATTACATTCAGGCTATTAGTGATGAATGGATGGAATTGCATGGCGATCGCACTGGTGGTGACGATCCGGCTTTAGTTGGTGGTGTTGGTCGTCTGAGTGGGCAACCTGTGGTGATGTTGGGTCATCAAAAAGGTCGTGATACTAAAGACAATATTGCCCGTAACTTTGGAATGCCTTACCCTGGCGGCTACCGCAAAGCGATGCGGTTGATGGAACACGCTAACAAGTTTAGTATGCCAATACTAACTTTTATCGACACGCCCGGAGCTTGGTCTGGGGTCGAAGCAGAACACCAAGGTCAAGGAGAAGCGATCGCCTACAACTTGCGAGAAATGTTCTGCTTAGATGTGCCAATTATTTGCACAGTCATTGGTGAAGGTGGTTCCGGCGGCGCACTCGGTATTGGCGTAGGCGATCGCCTACTCATGTTTGAACACTCCGTTTATACCGTCGCCACTCCTGAAGCCTGTGCCGCCATTTTGTGGAAAGATGCTGGTAAGGCTCCCCAAGCCGCCGTGGCTCTGAAAATTATTTCCCACGATCTGAAAAAGTTGGGAATTATCGACCAAATACTGCCAGAACCCACTGGTGGCGCTCATTCTGACCCATTAAAAGCCGCCACCACTCTCAAGCAAGTGCTGCTAGAAAATTTGGACGAACTCAATCGTTTAACCGCTCCAGAACGCCGCCAACTGCGCTATGAAAAATTCCGCAAAATTGGTGTTTTTACAGAAGTTGCTCACTAACAGAACTTCATAATGATTGATTAGCAAAGCAGCAATGCTATAATTGCCTATGTGCTTAAAGATTTTTAACAATCTAGCCATAGGCATTTGCATGTTTGGTAAATCTACTCAATTTGATTGAGTGGGTTTTGTATTTTTTATGGCAGGCTATTGTCGTAAGCTAAACACCAAACTGTGTTGTAAGAGTAAAAATCATACTGCCTGTGGTAGACGGGCGGCTACCGTGGAACGGCACTTGCTTTAATGGGGGGAACCCCCGCAACGCAGTGGCTCCGGTGAGTAAGACCATAATCGGGTTTAGTCCCGAATACCTTTGTGGTATAGCTAACGTGGTATCGGCGGTTGAGACGGGAAACTCTAAAGACGAATAAGACCGTCGTCCCTGAGTTCAATGATGTTGAGTAGCTCTCCAACCTCAGCGAAGCAGATTAGAGAACTTCACGTAATCTAATTTGAGTGTACGGCGTGGTTTTCCAGGCGATGATTTGTTGTCTTCACTGGACAAAACCCACAATATGCCGACTTTACAATATGCCGACTATTGCACTGAATCATAGCAGTTGCTTAATGTAAATCATCAAATTTTTAGATTCCTTTAATCTATCCAAACCAAGAAGTGTGAATAATTGGATGGTAATAGGCTTTGGGAATTGCCAAAAAATTGGGAGACACTATGAGTGTTGAGCAAAAACGACGCGCCCTGATTACTGGGGCAAGTAGTGGAATTGGGAAAGCAACGGCTTTAGCCTTTGCGAAAGCGGGAATAGATGTCGCCTTAGTCAGCCGTTCTGGGGATAAGTTGGAGGTGGTAAGAGAAGCAGTCGAGCATACTGGGGTGGAAGCGAAAGCTTACGCTGTAGATTTAGCGCGCCTGTCACAAGTAAAAGAAAATATCCAAGCGATCGCCCTTGACTTTGGTGATATAGACATTCTGGTAAACAATGCTGGCATAGCCTATACAGCTACTTTGAGCGAAACTTCCCTAGAGGACTGGCAGCAGGTAATTGACTTGAATCTTACCAGCGTGTTTCAGTGCATTGTGGGGATTTTACCTTCAATGCGCGATCGGGGCACAGGCATAATTATCAACGTCGCCTCAATTGCCGCCAAGCAACCTTTTCCCAGTTGGGGAGCATACAGTGTCAGCAAAGCTGGTTTGATTGCCCTCTCTCAAACCCTGGCACAAGAAGAACGCACCCACGGCATTCGTGTCACAGCTATCTGTGCGGGCGCAGTCAATACCGGACTTTGGGACACAGAAACAGTCCATGCCAACTTAGACCGTTCCAAAATGTTAACCCCGGAAATTGTGGCTCAGTCAATTCTCTACACAGTTCTGTTACCACAACAGGCAGTTATTGATGAATTGACCCTAATGCCCAGTGCTGGCGCACTCTAATTGCGAAGTTAGGAGTTAAGAATTAAGAGTTAGGAGTTAGAATTTTTAACTCATAAGTCATAACTCATAACTAAATTCAAACCATAATCAAGACTGAATCATGACTATCGCTAGTTCAAACGGTTCCAATAGCTCTCAATCGCCTCTGATTCCCGACTTGGCAGAAGCCATAACTCCTAGACCCGATCGCAATACTCATAACGGGCGACAAGCGGATGTGTTCCCGCCAACAGAGGAACAGATGGAGGAAATGAAGGACGCCGTGCGGACACTAATATTGGGAGTTGGCGAAGACCCCGAACGCGAAGGACTCCTCAAAACACCCAAGCGAGTGGCCGAGGCAATGCGGTTTCTTACCAGTGGCTACAACCAATCTCTTGAAGAACTCGTTAACGATGCCATCTTTGATGAAGGGCATAGCGAAATGGTACTAGTTAGGGATATTAATTTCTTTAGTCTGTGCGAACATCATATGCTGCCATTTATGGGTAGAGCGCACGTTGCTTATATCCCCAACCAAAAAGTTGTGGGACTGAGTAAGCTAGCCCGCATTGTTGAGATGTATTCCCGTCGTTTACAAGTGCAGGAGAGGTTAACCCGTCAAATTGCCGAAGCAGTTCAGACCATTCTGGAACCTCAAGGTGTCGCAGTAGTGATGGAAGCTAGCCATATGTGCATGGTAATGCGAGGCGTCCAGAAACCAGGTTCTTGGACTGTCACTAGCGCAATGGTTGGTGTGTTCCAAGAGGATCATAAAACCCGCGAAGAATTTTTTAATTTGATTCGCCACCAATCAGCATTTTTTTAAGGAATGGGCGGTGGGGAATGGGGAAGGTGGGGGACCCTCTGGGGATAAGGGATAATGGGGAGTAGGGGAATAAGGAGGATGAGGGGGAATAATAATTATTTGTTTGCTCGCTACTCCCTCATCTCCCCCTACTCCCTACTGCTTAATTTCTCAAACAACTTGGCTACCTTATCTAAATCCTTATCTCCAGGTGAACGTTCCACACCACTAGATAAATCAATGCCGCTAGGACTAACCTGACTTAAAGCTTCCACAATATTATCTGCTGTTAATCCTCCAGCTAAAAACCAAGGGTAAGTGGGGTTAAATTGCTCTAGCATTCTCCAATCTAAGGTTTTGCCTGTACCACCAAGTTGTTGGGGATGGTAGGCATCAAGTAGTAAAGTATCTATGTATTTAATGTAATCAATCGCTGTCTCAAGATGCTCAAGACTACGAATTCTCAGTGCTTTAATAATTTCGGCATTAGGTAAAGCTTCACGTAACTGGTAGCAAAAATTTGGTAATTCATCTCCGTGTAACTGGACACCAGTCAACCCAGAATCCCCTACTATCTGACTGATTTCGGGGATACTAGCGTTGGCAAAAACACCAATTGTGTCAATATTTGCCGGGAGTTGTGCCACTGCTGCCCGAATTTGGGATGTAGTTACGTAGCGAGGTGAGGTTGGCACACAAATAAATCCTAGTGCCGTTGCACCCAGAGAGGCGATCGCCATAGACTGCTGTGGTTGAGTGATGCCGCAAATTTTAACGCGCATGAAAATCTGACAAATTTAAAATAATCATCACAAAAGTCTAAACTATCTAAAAAACTTTTGCGGCCTTGTAATTTTATAATCTTGTAGGTCTAGATTAACTTTTCCATTTAGGAGACAAAAGCTTGATTTCCTCTATTTTACTAGCAGTCGCTGCATCTGTTCCTGCAACACCTGCGTGGAATCCCACAGTGGCGATCATTATCAGCGTCAGCAGCTTAGTAGTGGTTTTGCTAAGTACTAAGATTGAAAAACCCTTAGTTGGCCCCAAGTTCCCTATCCTGCCGATTAGTATTCCAACATTCGTTGCTGCGATGGCTTTTGGTCATATTATTGGTGTTGGCATCGTTTTAGGACTGACTAACATTGGTCGTCTGTAGTTTTGCGATGACAGTGGCGTTGGTTGTAACGCCACGATCAATACAAAACTCCTAAAAACGATTTTGGGCAGGGGGGGTAGGGAAGAAATAACTTATGCCCCATGCCCAATGCTCCACTCCAGAGTTTTGCTCACAGGCATTAATTGTCTATTCTAGAAATAAGAGCAATTGATGCTCAGAAATATATGTATAAGTATATTCGCAATTATTACAGTATAAAAACTACTGGCGATATCTAGTTTTAGGACAATATAATGCAAACAAATTGGAAAATTGGGTCTTTATTTGGAATTCCCCTGTTTTTAGACCCGTTATGGTTTGTGATTTTAGGGTTGGCAACTCTCAACTTTGGGGTAGCTTATCAAGAATGGGGAACTGTTATAGCTTGGAGTGCTGGAATAGTTATGGCACTGCTGCTATTTGGTTCGGTGTTGTTACACGAGTTGGGTCATAGCTTGGTAGCCCGATCGCAAGGCATTAAAGTTAATTCAATTACCCTATTTCTATTTGGCGGGATTGCTGCTATTGAAGAAGAATCTAAAACTCCTTTCAAAGCCTTTCAAGTAGCGATCGCTGGGCCTGTGGTGAGTATCGCACTATTTTTGCTGCTCCGGCTGGCAGCTACTGTGATACCTAATACGAGTCCACTCAGTATCATGGTTGGAGATTTGGCGAGAATTAACTTGGTGGTGGCTCTATTTAACATGATTCCCGGCTTACCTCTAGATGGAGGGCAAGTGTTAAAAGCAGCACTATGGCAAATAACAGGTAATCGCTTTAAAGCTGTACACTGGGCTGCAAAGGCTGGGCAAATATTGGGTTATGGTGCGATCGCCTTAGGATTTGTTGTAGATTTTGTGACTAGAGAGTTAGTAGTTGGTTTGTGGATGGCGCTGTTAGGTTGGTTTGCTGTCCGCAACGCCAACAGCTATGACAGCATGACTACATTGCAAGAAAGTCTACTCAAAGTAGTGGCGGCTGATGCAATGACCCGTGAGTTTCGGGTAATTGATGCTGACCAGACATTGCGCTCCTTTGCCGATTTATACCTGTTGGAAGCGGCTCCTTCACAGGTTTATTTTGCTGCTTCTGATGGACGTTATCGGGGTCTAGTTTCCATTGACGATTTTCGTTTAACCGAAAGGAGTGAATGGGAAACCCAAACTTTACACAGGATTATACATCCCCTGACAGAAATACCCACTGTTACGGAATCAACATCGATAGCTGAGGTAATTAACAAGCTGGAAAATGAGCAGTTACCCCGAATTACCGTACTTTCTCCGGCTGGCGCTGTAGCTGGTGTAATTGATCGGGGAGATATTGTGCGATCGTTAGCACAAAAGTTAAATTTGCGAATAACGGATGCAGAAATTAAGCGGATCAAAGAAGAAGGTAGCTATCCGCCTGGGTTGCAACTGGGAGGAATAGCGAAGTCAATTACAAATTAAACGTCATACACTCGTCATAGTTTTGCAATAGACACGTCAAAAGCTTGTGTAATATTGAATTTGGTATTTGGTTACAAAATGCTTTTTTTGGGTAAAAGGTAGGACTTCCTACCTTTTTTATTTTTTAAACCTCTGTTCTGAATGACGTATATTAGCAAGCTATCACGCTTACTTCCATAGCAGGGCTATTTCATTCTCATCTAACCCGCCTCAGAATGAATTCTGAGTCTAATAGGGAAAGTCGTCTTTAGACGACTGTTAACAATTCAAAATTCAAAACAATTTCAGATGAAGAGGAGTGCAGTCTTGGGGTCTCCCCAAGAGGAGCAACTCCGGGGGATTTAAACCCCGACTGAAACTGTGGCTACCTATAGATGTAGGGGTCTTAAACCCTTTAATTTACGATAAAAAGTTATAGTCCATTTTAACGCAATACGCTTCAGTTAAGGATAATTGTAGGTTGGGTTGAACATTCGTATTACCCAATAAAGCACGGCAAATGTTGGGTTTCGTTGATTAATTATATTCAGCGATCGCCCTGGTTTTTTAGTTTATTCAAAAAGAGTGATAGCGCAATCACTAACAAGTCAGTTCGCACTTGCTTATAGAGTTATTTAAAACGTGCGATCGCACTACTGTATCTAATCAAAAACGTGCGTAGTTTACCGCCGTAGGCATCGCCCAAAATTATCGTGTCATTAAAAGTGCGATCATTTCCCCTAGAACCTCAACTTCTTGAAGAAGTTGGGGTTCTGAATGACGTGTAGTGAAAATGCGAGCGTACAAAATTATTGTGTTACTGATTAAACGCATCTAATCTTGCAGATTTCTCAATTAGATGCCAATCCTCAGGAGGCTTCCGTTCGCGAAGAACATAAGCACAGTGTTCACCAGCTTGCTTGTAATAATATGGACTGTTAATTTTTCCTCCTGCATCATTTAAGGCAGCTTTTCGGATTAAACGCCACCAGTCTGGACGATTTGTATTATTCAGCAGCCACTCACAGTGTCCAGCAAGTCTTTTTTCGTAATAATCTTGGTTGGGAATTGGCAGGGTCGAAATTGCATTGAATCTGATCTGCTCCCATAGAGGTTTCTCGCTTCTCAGATTCCACTCACAATGTTCGGTCTCTCGTTTGTAAAAAGTGTCACTATTGGTGTTTCCTGCATCAGTTTATCGATAGTATTTTTACCCACCAAAAAAATCCACGAGTATCACCGTAGAAAACTCTGCGAACTCCCCTTTAGTTTGTGAGTTTTAGAACGTGTCTATTGCACCTAGAATTTAGATGCGCTCGCCCTTACTGACATACTCCTGTATAAGTCCGCCCAGCATCTGATTCGGCTAGTCCACAAGAGTAGTCAGTTCAAGGTGCTATCTGCATATTTTTTGCGTTTACGTATTTTTTGAAAAGATAAAGCTTATAGTGCGAATATCATAGTTAATTTAGTATTGCTAAATCGGTAAATGACAGTTGAAAATGCGATCGCACTAGTCGAACAATTATTGCCAGAGGGACGCTTAACAAAAGTTTAAGAGATTGTCTTCCGTGAATCTTGGGTAGGACAGACTTACTTAGAGATACTGGTCCCATCAAAGACGTTGGCTTCAAACTATGGCGATCGCTCTCTCAAGTTTTAGGAGAAAAAATTACCGGAATTAATGGGTCTTTTGCCCCGCCTTTATAAGGCGGCTTTTGATTAATTATAGTATAATCTTATCACATACTACTAATGATAAGATGTTAGTC
>NZ_JBALCS010000016.1:0-777 GCF_036919555.1 Nostoc sp. | reverse complement strand
TTAGGGCGTGTCATCAATTAGGTAAACTGGAATCAGAACTGCTAAAAAAGAATCAAGACTCTTGACAACCATGACGCGTCGATATGTACTACGAGATGACCAGTGGGAGAAAATCAAAAACCTGCTACCTGGGCGAGAGGGCTATGTGGGAGCCACAGCAAAAGATAATCGATTGTTTGTCGAAGCAGTGTTATTTCGTTACCGAGCAGGCATTCCTTGGCGTGACTTACCATCAAGATTTGGCGATTTTCGTGTGATTCATACTCGCTTCAGTCGATGGTCTAAAGCAGGCGTGTGGGAGCAGGTGTTTCAGCACTTAGCAGATGATGCCGACAACGAATATGCAATGATTGACTCAACGATTGTCCGCGCCCATCAACACAGCGCAGGTGCAAAGGGGGGGATGCATCTACTGAAGCCATTGGTCCAAGCATTGGCGGATTAAGTACAAAGATTCATGCTGTGGTGGATGCTCTGGGCAACCCACTCAGTTTCCACTTGACACCTGGGCAAGCGTGCGACCTTGATGGAGCCGACCAACTGTTACCCAACATTGTTGCTGACACCGTATTAGCAGACAAAGGCTATGATGCGGATGAGCGAGTAATTCAGCGGCTTCAGGCACAGGGTAAAACCGCTGTGATTCCCCCCAAACGCAACCGTAATCACCCTCGTGACTACGATCGGGACTTATACAAAGCCCGTCATCTTATTGAAAACTTTTTTGCCAAACTCAAGCAGTACCGAGCGCTCGCAACACGCTACGACAAACGCGCT
>NZ_JBALCS010000015.1:0-83995 GCF_036919555.1 Nostoc sp. | reverse complement strand
TACAAGACCAATTTTTTTCTAATAGTATAGCTTGTATTGATTGCCTCATGAGGCTTCTAGCGATCGCCCTCCCGGAAAGTGACAGAAGAGGGTTACTAATGAGTGTAGAGTACTTAAGCTGGGTAATGCCCAGCTTATTTATTTGACGCTATAAATTTTTATGGACAAAGTTAATTATCAACTAAATAAAGCAGAACTACGCCGCACTCTACTCAAAACACGTCAATCAATGTCCGTTGGAGAGTGGAGAGAAAAAAGCGATCGCATTTGCTCCCATTTACAAAACTCTACTTTGTTTACCCAAGCAAAAACAATACTCGCTTTTTTCAGTTTTCGTCAAGAACCAGACCTCAGTCCACTATTTGCAAACACCAAATACCGTTGGGGATTTCCTCGCTGCGTTGATAAATCCATATATTGGCATATTTGGACACCTGAAGATTCTGTCCAAAATGGCGCTTATGGCATTACTGAACCACACCCCGACGCTCCAATCTTAGATGCTGCCGAAGTAGATTTGATTCTCGTTCCAAGTGTAGCTTGCGACTATCAAGGATATCGTTTGGGTTATGGCGGCGGATATTACGATCGCTTGCTCAGTTTACCGCAGTGGCAGACAAAGCCGACTATCGGAATTGTCTTTGATTTTGCCTATTTGTCTAAAATACCTATTGAACTTTGGGATAAACCACTACAAGCTGTTTCTACGGAAACCGGATTGACTCAAAAAGATTGAAGAATTCAGGATAATGAAGACACATCATCAAATGTTTTAGATTTTTGATGATAGGTTACGATAAAATTAATCAAATTCTCAAGTAAAGCCATGTCTGACTCAGTTCAGTATGTCACTAACGCACAGGGAGAAAAAGTTGGAGTACTGTTAGATTTAGAAACTTACCAACAGCTAACCAACTTGTCTGTAGATTCTGAATTATTGATTGGTTTAAGCCTAGATGAGTTGCAAGCTTTAGCGGAAAGCTCTTTATTTCCCAGAACTCAGATACAATTACAGGAATTACTAATTAAAAATTCTGAAAATAATTTGTCAAATGAATAAACTGAAACTTTAGACAGATTATTAGCACAAATTGACCAATTAAATATTATTAAAACTAGAGCTAGATATACATTAAATATTTTTATAAATAAACAAAAAGTAGCGTGAGTGTTTACATTACTGTTGAATTAAAAAATAAAATTCGCAGTCATTTTGCTAATTTGTGCGCTTACTGTCGCTCTGCTGAAGCTTTAACAGGCACTACTTTTGAATTTGAGCATATCATTCCCTTGTCTGCTGGTGGGGGGACTGTATTTGAAAATCTATGTTTGGCTTGTCCATCTTGTAATCGTTATAAAGCAACTCGTCAAACAGCAATTGACCCCAAGACTCAGAATGAGGTTAAATTATTTAATCCACAACAGCAATTGTGGACAGACCATTTTACTTGGAGTGAAGATCAGGGCTATTTCATTCTCATCTAGTCCGCCTCAGAATGAATTCTGAGTCTAATAGCGAAAGTCGTCTAAAGACGACTAACAAAAGATTATAGTCCGTTTTAACGGACTTTAGCTATTAGCCCTGAACTGAAGTTCAGGGCGGTTTCTGTCTAGAACGAAATAGCCCTGAGTGAAGATGCTACAGAAATTGTCGGAATTACATCTGTAGGAAGATCAACAATTTTGGCTTTAAAAATGAATCGTCTGCAATTGACTCGTGTGCGGAAAATGTGGGTGAGAATGGGTGAACATCCACCAAATATTTGAGCAAGTGCAAAATATAAAAAGCAAGTTGTAGTCTTATAAAGTAAGCTGTCATAAATATTTACAAAACTCGGAAAGTTATTAATCAAATGCTGAATTGGAAAAAATCACGATCGCAAATTCTGCTAATATATGGGCTATTGGGAGCGATCGCACTGCTGATGCTCTTTCCTTTACTGTGGCTAATTAGTACATCCTTAAAATCGCCTACGGAAAATATTTTTCAGTCGCCGCCACAGTTGTTACCCAGTCAACCAACACTAAATAACTTTTTTAGTGTGTGGAACTCTCTACCTTTTGGACAATACCTGTATAACAGTACTTTAGTGTCAGTGCTGACTGTGGGCTTAAATCTGCTGTTTTGCGCTTTAGCTGCGTACCCGTTGGCAAGATTGTCCTTTGTGGGGCGAGACTGGATTTTTGTAGCCATCGTCTCCACGATTATGATTCCCTTCCAAATCGTGATGATTCCCCTGTATATTTTGACAGTCAAGTTGGGTTTGACAAATAGTTATTTAGGGATGATTTTTCCGAGTTTAGCTTCTGCCTTTGGTATTTTTCTGTTGCGCCAAGCTTTCATGAGTGTCCCCAAAGAGATAGAAGAAGCCGCCCGAATGGATGGCAGTTCGGAGTTAGGTTTGTGGTGGCATATCATGTTACCAGCAGTTCGCCCAGCACTGGTAACTTTAGCTATTTTTGTATTCATTGGTGCTTGGAGTGACTTTTTGTGGCCTTTAATTGTCATCCAAGACGAAAATTTATACACTCTTCCCTTGGGAGTCGCAAAGCTAGCAGGGACATTTTCCCTTGACTGGAGGTTAGTAGCTGCTGGTTCAGTGATTGCGATCGCCCCAGTATTATTACTATTTTTATTTTTACAACGTTACATTGTACCCACAGAAACTGGTAGCGGCGTCAAGGGTTAAAAATCTCTCTCCCCATGCCCAATGCCCAATGCCCAATGCCCAATGCCCCAATTCAATAAGCACCAGTCTTTTTCAATACTACCCAGATAGTTTTAATAATCAGACTCAGGTCATAAGTTACAGACCACTTGCGTTGATAATCTATATCCATCTTGACAATAGTTTCAAAGTCTGTGATGCTGGAGCGCCCATTAGCCTGCCATTCTCCAGTAATACCTGGTTTGACTCGCAATCTATCCCAGTGGTGTAGATCGTAATGGCTAACTTCATCAAGAGTAGGTGGACGAGTACCAACTAAACTCATGTCTCCTAACAAAACATTCCAAAATTGGGGTAATTCGTCCAAGCTAGTACGCCGCAAAAATTTACCCATAGGAGTAATGCGAGGATCGTCAACAGACTTAAAGATGTGACCTATGGCTTGGTTTTCAACCAAATGCTTGAATTTATCGGCATCGACGATCATCGAACGGAATTTCCACATGCGGAAAGTTTTTCCGTTCAAACCACAGCGAATTTGGGAATAAAGTATTGTACTTGGATCATGTATAAAGGTAGCAATTACTACGGGAATTGCTACTATAAATGTAATAATCAACCCCACAATAGCTCCAACAATGTCAATTAATCGTTTTCTGGCGCTTAAAGTTGACGGATGTGAAGGCTGTTGCGAACAATTAACTGAATAAAGATAAAGATTATTCACAAGGGCTAAGTTATCTACAACAGGACTTTTTGTATCAGTAGTGTAGACATGAACATAATTTTTAGGTGATTTTTACTGTTTTTGTCATTCCTACCGAGTGTTAACATACACAAAATTCAAAGAATATAAAAACCTAAAATCCAAAGTTTACAGAATCTTTCAATTAAGATGGTAGATTATAAATCTACAGTGTTTTCAGCATTATTTTTTCCATAAAATACAAAAGATAAGTGTTATTCGTATACATCCAAAAAATTACAATTATTAGAGCCGAGAGTCGCATGAGGATGCGACCGACGTAAAATCGGCAGATGCGTTGTTTAGGCATGGGGATGCCAGAGGAGAGCGACGGTAAACCCGTCTACAGCCCTGGCTTATGAATGCGTTGTACCTTGATGAACCTCTAAAACGAAATTCACTGTATATGGTTCCTCCAGTGATTGCTGATTACTAGCCCTGATCGCATCTAAATAGCGGCGCAAAGACAACAGTTGTTGGGAATTGGGACGATAAGTGAGACTCCCTTGTTTTTCAAAAAGTGATGTCGTGGCGATCGCCTGATAGTCGGGATTTTCTTGCGAACTCTGGGTAAGCCAGGTTGAGTCTGTGACTGAAGGTATCAAACCCGAAGGTAGTTCGCCTGACAAAAAAGCTAGCAGGCGTTGCTGACAAGTACGAGTATTGATCCCACGACCCTCAAATAAGTGGATAACTTCACCGAAAGATAAGGGTCGATCTGGTAGCAGGCGCAGCAATTCTGTAAATAGGAAATAATCAGTGTACTGTTGCCTCGGTATATCTAATATCTGGGGATTTAAAGGCAGCATCGCCAAACCATAGGCAACCCGACTGCAATTAGGAGCGCCGTTTTCGCCGAGATATAAATCTTGAATAATCTTAGCGTTGGGGAGTTTTTGCCGTAGCCATCGGTTCACCGTGCTGATACAAGCCACCCCACCAGTCAGGATAGCTTGATTAATTGCTTCTGTAGGGATACCACGAGCTACCAATAATTTATTGAGTTCTCGGTTCAGGCGGCGCACAAAGGGGATAAATACCTGACTTTCTAAGTCTCGTCGCTGCAAAATCCACTGCTGATCGGCCAATTCCAGGGTAAAAGAGTCTTGGTGTTGCAAAATCAGCTTTAGGGCAAGTGCCGCATCTAATACCGCCTGTCCTAACAGAGAACTTTCTAGACGCTGCTGGAGGCGAATCCGAGCGATGATATCTGGTTCTCCGACTTTGGGTAATTCTAATTCTTCCAACCCTAAACTCTGCCAACGCATTTGGTCTAAACCGGGAATTGACGGTTGCCATTGCCAAGGATTACTGGTGATGGTTTTGCGATCGCTTGATGTTTCTGGGCGTGATTGCCGAGATTTAGGTGGCAAAAGTAGCTGGCAGATTATATCTTGTTCAATTCCCTTGCCAGCATAGGCAAAACTGTGGAGCATGAAATCATTGTATGTCAATTCCAGCAGGGTTTCTGGGATATCGACCAGCAACATTTCTGTGGCAGCTGTCCCAATGTTAATCACCAAGGTGTTGCCAACAATGGGATGTTCGCTGGTTTTTGCCGGATGAGAACCTTGACTATCACTTAACTTTACTTGCTCACCGTTAGCACCATCCAGTTCCGGGAGTAGACTAGCGATCGCTTCTTCCACAAAAAAGACTTGCTGCGGATGTTGAATCAGTTTGCTAGTGAGTAAAGCTTCCCGCACGTTAAAGCGGTATTGTTCCGACCAGCTAGATGGACAGGTACAAATTACACCAGCAATATTATTGATAATCTGCGGAAAATTTTCTTCGCTGATCCCAACAGCAGCAGCCATTAAACTAGGGGTGGTACTAGTATGATCAGATTTGAGGGTTAATAGTAGTTTAGAGAGCGATCGCACAACCCAAATCAAAGGGCCTGCCGAAAATTCATTTAATTGCAAAACAGGTTCCCATTTTTCCCGTTCACTCTTATAGGGAATGGCTACTTGTAAATAGGGCTTCAACTGCGCCGAGTAGAGATTATTTGTCGTCGGTTCTGCTGTTGATATCGGTGTTGCAGGAGTGGTAGCCAAGTGGTCAGGCACTTTATCTTGGGCAACAGCCGCAGGTGCTGTCTGCTCATGTGCTTCGATACTTTCGTTTTCACCTTGGGGTATAGAAGCTGTAGGCAGATAAACCTCTGTTGGTAAACGAAACGATTGCTGGAAGGAAATTGTTCCCGGCGGATTTTCTGCTGACCAGTAGATAGGATGTACAACAAAAGTCGAGCGATTTAATAATGCGGCGGAAATTCCTGTTGTACCTAAATCAATTCCTAAATACCAGACTGATTCTAGAACATTGAGCGAAACTTCTGGATTATTTATGGAGTTGGAAATTGCAGGTAAAGAACTTTCTTCAACAGGAGTTGTGACTTGCTTTTTTTCAGTTTCTACCAGGGGAACTGCCAAACTGGAGAAAGCCGCAGTTGAGGTATTTTCTGCTATTTGGAGATTTTCTGTTTGTGGCTCAGGGGAAGTTGTGGCGATCGTGTCTTGAGTGTTACCAATCACTTCCGGGTAAATATCCAAGTTAGTCTCTGGCTGGAACTCAGAATTTAGCTGCCGATCAAAATTAGCCAAATCCCGATCTAATTCCTGCAACTGTTCTGCATCTAAATAAATATCAGGTACGGCTGGAGACTGGTTTGACTCAACAGAAAGCAAGTTTTCCTGGGGTGAAGCAGTAATGTAGTTATCTGAAGACGGTTCTGGCTGATCATCGTTAATTAATACTTCCGATGTGGCAATACCTTCTGGTGCGTCTGCTACGCGAACGGTAGGCTTTGCCAACGCAATTTCTACTACTTCTGGAGTAACTGGGGCTGTAATTGTGGCATTATCCACAGAGAATAATACTTCCACCAGTTGCTGCTCACTAGCTGGATCAGCCAATAGGTCAGTTAGGGTATTAATTGTATCAACACTAGCTGGCTGAGTGCCGAGTTCCACGAGCAAACTTTCTGTTTGTGGCAAAGAGTTGCTAAAAGGCGAGTCTAGGTCAGTATCCTCTTCAAAAAATAGCTCTTCCTGTGGCTCGGATAATGAATCTGTGGTTTCTACTAAAGTTTCTTGGGTTGAAAGACCCATATCCACTGTTGGAGGGACAGGTGCCCCCTCAGCGATATTTAACGGTGATGGGGAGGCTGTAAAAGCAGATAAGTCAACATCGAGGCTTGAATTATTAACATCACCAGTACCAAACAAACTGGCGTAAAGTTGGTCTACTTCATCACCAATTAACGTAGAAATATCTTGCGGTAATTCGGTTGGGATTTTAGAAGATTGAGAGGAGTGTAAACCAAGCTGCAACAGCGCTGCATCTAAATCTTCTGTGAGGGTAGTCTCCTGTGGCTCAGAATTAATTGTGAGTGAAGATGAAGTTTCTGGCTGTATAAGCTCCAACGTTTGGGGCGTAACTTCAGCAGCGATCTCGGCGGGATCAGCCAATGATGGAGGTGTCTCAGATTCTACCCCCAGAAAAGATGACTGAGAACTAGGGGATTGTTGCTGCAAATTCTGGGTCAAATTGTTGAGAAAGCTGGCCATCAGCTGTTCACCTTGCATCCCCTTGCTATGCATTCTTGCCAGTGCTTGCGACAGGGATTCGTAATAAGTATTAATGTTGCGCTGTAGTGCCTCAAAGACTACATTCACCGTCCCATCTAGTGATAATAGACGTTGATCCAACTCCCTGGCCAAATGGGTTAACCGCTCTCCAACGTCTGGTGATTCTAAAAAAGGTTGAGTTGCAGAAATTGTTGGTTCTGAGTTGGTGTGATTAGTTACTCCTGATGAAGTGGGGGAATTTGCCAAATTCTGTCCTACCAGTGGCGTTAAAGTTGGCAGAAGACGACTCATCAGTACTTGTAAAAACTCAGTAATCATCTGATCCTGGTTTGTCAACTGCTGCGCTAAGGAGTAGTTTTGCAATCGCCTTTGCTCTAGCTGCCGAATTTCCTGTATGAGAGTGCTTCGCTCTTGCAATAGTCCTTCTAATTCCGATCGCAATGGCTGAATCAATCTGGAAAATTCACTTTTTAATTTTCCTGCTTCAACAGCACTCTGTTCCTGATTGGGTTCGAGCTGCGGTAGTGGATACTGGTTATAACCTTGATCAACTAATTTTGTTAATAAAGGCGATGGCTCCGCCAACGCCAAGGGCGAACGCGATTCTTCAGAAGACTGATTTGGGATGCCCCTCTCTAATGCTTCTTTTTCTTGTAACCTCATCAAGAAGACGCGAATTCTTTCTAAGACTTCTTTAGGCTCTTGCGCCTGACCAGACAGAAATTTAGACAGGCGCTTGCCACCGTTGGCAAGTAAGTTGTCAATGTCTGCGATCAGCATTTGAATTTCATCTGCACTGGAAGTCACTTTTCTTACCTTACCTATAAATGTATGTCAACTAATATGACAATTACTTTACAATCACCGTACCCCTATGGGGAAGTAAGCTACACGCAGCCTCGACCAGAGGAGAAGTTTTGAGTCGCAAAAGCCGCTACTTGGACTTGTGACTGTCATTATGTTATGGATTACTGGGAGTCGTGGCAATCTTCAGTCAGCGTTTGTTTGAGAAGCTTAGTACAGAATTTCATCAGTTTGTAGCGAATTCTCTGCGCCCCTGTGCGCTTGTCTCAGCGTCCCTCTGCGTTTAAAGAAGCTCCGAATTTCGGAAATGCAATACTTAGTTTTGCAGATCATTGGTTGCCTATTTTTGAAAATCGCTAAAATACCTGAGCAATAATTTACTCACTTTAGTATCATTAATGTTGTTTGCCTATATTCTGAACTAATCAAGTTTTCAGTGCAGCTAGCCCTTAAGCAATACTTCCGCAGGCTATAAACTACTTTTTGCAAAACTTTTACCCCGTTTAAACTTATAGGTAAAGATTATTCAGAAAAACCTTCTTGTCGTTTTCTGTATGTAGCATAGTTTAGTTTTATCTTTGAAAGGGAGCTGTGCTTTAATAGCTGAGGCTAAAAATGGCGCTCTTGTTTGTTGTGTGTATATAGCAGCTTAAATAAAATGTCGTAATGGAAGACCGATATAGCTTGCAAGCACAGGCTAATCCCTGGATGATCACCTCGGCTCCCTTTTTTCAAGGGTTGCCAGAAACTGCTGTGGAATCAGCCCTGATGCATCTTGTCACCCGCACTCACCCAGCCAATCAGGTGATTCTGCTGGAAAATGACTGGGGCGGTTCTGTGTATTTTATTCTGGACGGATGGGTAAAAATTCGCACCTACAATCTGGAAGGAAAAGAGGTAACGCTGAATATTCTTGGTAAAGGGGAATTGTTTGGTGAAATGGCCGCACTAGATGAAGTACCTCGATCCACAGATGTGATTACCTTGGCCGCGACGGTAATTGGCAGTATGCCTGCTCAGGATTTTGTCAAGTTACTTCAGATAGAACCCTTGGCGGGAGTTCGATTGGCCCAACTAATGGCACGACGTTTGCGGCAAGTAAATCGCCGATTGCGGTTGCGGGAATCTGATAGTCAGTCAAGGGTGGCAGATACATTGCTATTTTTGGCAGAAGGACAGGGAAAAAAAGGGCAAACAGGAACCGAAATCCCCAATTTACCTCATCGGGAATTGAGCAGTTTGAGCGGACTGGCGCGGGAAACGGTGACACGAGTGTTGACAAGGCTAGAAAAAAAAGGCTTGATTAGACGAGATCAAGACAGTCTTTGTATTCCCGATTTGTCAGCATTGGAAAGAATGATAGTGTGAAGTACCAACTGGGGACTTACGGCGAATCAGTTATTGAAGAAGAATTCAGAAGTCAGAATTCAGGAGCGCAGCCGGAGAGGTTTCCGTTAGCTCCGGTCAGAATCAATCAGTCGGGGATTCAGACCCGCGACTTTCTTGTTGACCACCAAATTGAAAATTTGGTGGGGGTCTTAAACCCATTTATTTATTCATCCGCTTTTTCGGTCAGAAAACATTGCTGAATTCTGACGCCTCGGCGGAGCGTCTCCGGCTCCGGTCCTGACTCCTGAATTCTGTTCGGATAAATTATTAGATGTCAAGCAAGAGAGGAGTACGACGTAAATATGGTGGGACTACAACTAGGCACGGATTCAGAAAAGGTGATTTTGTCCAAGCTATCCAAGGAGTAAAACGTTTCTTGGTTGGGTTAGTGGAGACACTGAAAAACAAGTTTCAGTTAGCGATGGTAATTGGAAAAGATTAGGGCGTGCGAATCGTTCGCTCGAAATGAGTAGTAATGCTCAAGGATGAGCGGCAAGGGAAAAGAGCCGGGATAACCGGAACAGAACCTTGACAACTAGATGACCGTGAGGGTGACTCCAAGGAAATCCTAGAGTACGAAAGAGAAATCCCTCCCCGCAGGTGCAGCGGTGACAGCATCACCCCCAGAGTAGCGACTTGTCATCAATCTCTGAAGCGGGGTGAAAAGGAGGTAAAAACTAGTAGCCTAAAACTGGTTCCCTTCGAGCATGAACCTATGAGTAGCATAAGCGAAGACGTGCCTAAACCATCGTCACTTTTAACCAGTGAAATAAGGCTTTTCGCACTGGAGCCAAAAAGGCAAAGGATAATGGGCTGGCAAGTGTCCTATTGACCAGCAAGCACCCCTAACAAACCCGGTGGATAGCGTCATCTCTAAAGGTTCAACCTACGGTCATCTGGAACGAGTTACCTACTGTTTGCTCTTGGGGGTCGATACTCAAGCAGGTACTAACCGTATGCAACAGATAGGCAGGATTGAGTCATAAGCGAATGCCCTGTTGTAATGACAAGGACATGCTGACAGACTCACGGTGATTTGGAATGTAGAGTCACAGTAGCAATATATATGTCCATGCTCTTGAAGAAGCAAAAGGGAAAATGTACTTACTGCGGACATTACTTCCGAGAGGAAGATGTACTGGAGATTGACCACATAATTCCCCAAATAAAGGGAGGAAAAGATGAATATAAAAATCTTCAGATATTACATAGACACTGCCATGACAATAAAACAGCCGAGGATGGTTCGGTTGGAGGTCTGCATGACAAGCACCAAATCATTGAGGAGCCGGATGAGCTGAAAATCTCACGTCCGTTTTGAAGCCGAGCATGAGGGGCGACTCTCATGCTTAGGTTAACAATGTTCCGTTAAGAAAGTTAAGTTAATACGACGCTCAACTGGACTAATTATCACTGCGACTAAAGGAGCCATTCCGGTCTTGGGGTTTTCCCAAGTAAAGCAAGTGGCGTTCGCTCGTGTCGCTTCCATCTCAGCACGCTTCGTGACTGAGTTTCCCGCATACCGCAAGGTCTTATGAGTATTTTAGATTCTCTACCAGATGAGCCGGAGGAAGATCCATCGACTGAATCTCCAACTCCCCAGAATCATTGGTTAGACAAAGAACAGCAGTTAATGCCTCCTCAACTTAAGGCTGATGCGCCCTTGAGGATGGTGGAAACGGCGTTTTTAGCCAGTACCGCTAGCTTGATTTGGTTTATTAATTTCTATTTTCCCTTAGGCCCAGTTTTGCGGATATTTTTTCCGGTGCCGATCGCTCTAGTTTATCTGCGTTGGGGCAAACGTGCGGCATGGATGGCAGCACTCACCTCCGGGTTACTGCTGACGGTACTGATGGGGCCAGCCCGCAGTTTGCTGTTTGTCATGCCCTACGGGTTCATGGGCGTGCTTTTGGGAGCGACGTGGTATCGTCGTCGTGTTCCCTGGATTGTTTCTATCACCTTGGGTACGCTGTTGGGTACTTTGGGAGTCTTTTTTCGGCTGTGGTTGCTGTCTGTTTTGTCGGGTGAAGACCTGTGGATTTATGTGATTACCCAGGTAACTGAGTTCATTGAGTGGGTATTTTTTAGCTTGAGTTTATTGGCGAGTCCCAGTGTGTTTTTAATTCAAGTGGGAGCGATCGCTTTAATTGTACTCAACAACTTTATCTACCTTTTTGTGGTACACCTAGCAGCATGGTTGCTTTTTGAACGCTTGGGCAACCCTATTCCCCGTCCACCACGCTGGGTGCAAGTCCTCATGGATTATGAAGGATAGTTATTTGTCATTTGTCATTAGTCATTTGTCCTTTAGACCTCTTGCATAAATCAAAAATAAGAACCCCACCCCGCCAAAGCTACGTTTTGTCTCCCCTCCCCGCTTGCGGGGAGGGGTTGGGGGTGGGGTGTTAGGGACTTTTGCAAGAGGTCTTTTGTCCTTGCTTAAATAACCTGAGTTCGGGATAAGCTCAAACCCTCATTACGCTGTTACATTATTCTGGTATTGGTCAACGCCCTTACGTCGTTTCAGCCATTCAAGGTTAAATAAACCTCCTTAACCCGAACTAACGTTAAATAATCAGTCCTAACTAATCACCAATGCCCAATGACCCATGCCCAATGACTAATGACCAATGACTAATGACTTGATTAGTATTTATACCCAAAAAGAACAGGGGGAAGAATGGCTACGACGGTATCGTGGCTGTCTACCCGTATTTGCCTGTGTTTTAGGATTTACTGAAACTGGTTTAATTCCAGGGATTTCAGCAGCTGGTCGCACTCCCGAAGATCGGAAATATACCGCTTGTGCCGATGCCGAGTTTTTGTTTTACGGGGCAGAACATAAAGCCCAATATACCCTACCACCATTGGCGGCTGGGGCTTCACCAGTGCTGATTTCTCGCGCTGTCTTTGAATCATTAAAGATACCAGTTCATTTGTTTAATGCTGGTTTACCCCAGCCTCCGGCTGTGCCAGTAATTGATTTGGGTGGCGCTCCTGCTAAGTGTTTAAGTGGAGGTGCTGCTATGGAAATCACAACGGTACACCACTTGTTTGAACAAGGGCTACTTTGGGGAGAACGCCTTGCTGCCAATATCCAACAGGGGTATCTGATTGTCGGTGAGTGCGTCGTTGGAGGCACCACAACTGCCCTGGCAATCTTAACTGGTTTGGGTATAGAAGCTGCCGGAAAAGTTAATAGTAGTCACCCTGTTTGTAATCACACACAAAAGTGGGATTTAGTGCAAGCTGGACTGGAAAAGATGATGGGGAGTAGAGTCCAGGGAGAGATAAACTTCCAATCTCCAATCTCCAATCTCCAATCCAAAATTCAAAATTCCGTAGATCCTCTACAAATCGTCGCTGCCGTGGGTGATCCCATGCAAGTGGTGGTAGCTGGGATGGCGATCGCAGCTAGTCGTAGTTGTGGTGTAATGCTAGCTGGTGGCACGCAAATGCTGGCGGTTTATGCGCTGATCAGTGCGATCGCTCAAGCTTACACTTTATCATGGCAACCAAAAGCAGTAGTTGTAGGCACAACTCGCTGGGTGGCAGAAGACCCGACTGGCGCTACAGTTGACTTAGCTCTCAGTTTAGGAAAAGGCAGCTTAACTCAGAGTGGAAGAACCCCTCCCTTATTAGCAACTCATCTAAGCTTTGCCGATTCTCGTTATCCCCAACTGAGAGCTTATGAGCAGGGCTTTGTCAAAGAAGGTATGGGTGCTGGAGCAGCTTGCATAGCCGCCCATCTTAGCCAAGATTGGCAGCAACACCAACTTTTGGCAGCCATTGAAGCCCAACTTGAACGGCTAAGTACAGCATCTCATTAGCTTGTAGCTAATTGGGTACGTAAGTCACGCTTACGTCTGCGGGAAGGTAAAGCGCTGATGCGATCGCGTCTATTAAGCAGGATCTATCCCTTTGAGTCATTCCTGAGCGTCAACGGCAAGCCCGTTATTGAATACGAAGTCCGGAAAGGGGAAGTGAAGAAAGGTGACGTACTCCACTTTAATTTAAAACCAGCATTTTCGGGTTTGCTTGAAGTTAAAATACTATAACAGAATATTTGTTCGTTTCCTCCACATCCCTTTTTCCCGTGCTTTGCACATTCAAAAAGGCATAAGCCTCATACTCACACTTCTAAAAGTGAGTGTGAGATGAATGCTGATCCAGCTAAAGTGTCATTAGTCCCTTTATGACCAATGCCCAATACTTCTCTACGAGAGGCTGCGCCAACGGCAACGCTACTTCGGCTGCACTACTTCAGATGCACTCAGTACAAGTTAGTATAAGTGCCCAATGCTCAATGACAATAACTAATCGTGTCCCAAGTTGTTTTAGAAAACGTTTATAAAAGTTTTTCCCCACGTAAAGGGGGAAGCGTGACCTCACAAACTCAATCTCCCCTGACGCCTGGGGAGAAAACTGATGCAGCGCTAGAGCGTGCAGGAAGTGTCAACGTCTTGCGGCGGATTAACCTGACGATCGCAGATGGCGAGTTTATGGTGCTGGTGGGGCCTTCTGGTTGTGGTAAAAGCACTCTGCTGCGGCTAATCGCTGGTTTGGAAGTGATGACTGGAGGCAATATCTGGGTAGGCGATCGCTTAATCAATGACCTACCTCCCAAGGAACGCGACATCGCAATGGTGTTTCAAAATTACGCCCTCTATCCTCACATGACGGTGTATGACAACATCGCCTTTGGCTTACGCCGTAGGGGAAGCAGGGGAGCAGAGGAGCAGGGGAGCAGAGGAGAAAATACTTCTTATCTTCGGACGTGGGCAGAAAATCTCTTCGTGGGGGCGACAAGAAAGCTACCTAAAGGACTGCACTACATTTCTCACAAAGAACGAGCCGTAGATGAACAGGTGCGTAGTGTTGCTCAACTGTTGCAAATTGAAACATTGCTGAATCGCTTACCTAAACAGCTATCTGGCGGACAAAGACAACGGGTTGCATTAGGGCGAGCGATCGCGCGAGATCCCCAAGTGTTTTTAATGGATGAACCGCTTTCTAACTTAGATGCCAAACTGCGGGCCGAAACCCGCGCCCAAATTGTCAAATTGCAGCGCCAACTGGGAACAACAACAATTTACGTTACCCATGATCAAACAGAAGCGATGACAATGGGCGATCGCATTGCGATTATGTCCGAGGGTAAAATTCAGCAAGTCGCTTCTCCCTTAGAACTTTACAACCGCCCTACCAACCTTTTTGTCGCAGAGTTCATTGGTTCACCACCGATGAATTTTATTCCTGTGGAATTTCATGCCCCGCAGTTGATTACTCATTCCCAGTTTCGTTTCACCCTCCCAGAAGTCTGGGGGAAAGCCTTACAACAATATGATCAAAAAACTCTAATTTTAGGCATTCGCCCAGAACATTTGAATTTGAGTATGCCTGCCACCAAAAATATCCCGGTGCAAGTAGATTTGGTAGAGAATCTTGGCAACGATTCCTTTCTCGCTGTTAAGATTGCCGAACCCGGATCTCAAAGAGCCACTACAGCCAATAACCTACAAGTGCGAATACCACCGGACAGATTTGTCCAAGTTGGTGAGCAACTTTGGTTATCGCTAAATCCAGAGAAAATTCACTTTTTTGACCCGGAAACCGAGTTAGCGATATTTCCCTAAAACTATCCGCGCCTAATTGGGAAATCAAAATTTTCATGCACTTCTGAGAGGAACTTCAATCTCTTCAGCCCGCCATCCACCATAGACAAGTGCCTCATAAATCTTGTCAAGTTAAATCGTAGTATGTAACAGCAAAAAATCTTTAATTAGCGATCGCACCCTAGTACATCCCATCATCAGTGCGATCAAATTTCATTGGAAATCAATCTTCCTGAGAAAGAATTAAATTTAGAATATTCATTTCTTTAGACTGAAATATTTGATTTTCATTAAATAGGTTTTTCCCTAGTTTATCCATTGCACCACTATTGAAAACTACGTAAGGAATATTTTGATAATTAGAGTCAATGGGCAAAACATTATATGCTAAAGCAAGTGTAGAAACGTACCGAGCTAAAATATCGCGTAAAGACACATTATCAATTCTTCTCTCATTTTCAAAATAGTCTTCAAAAGCCTGAAAAGAAAAAAATGTCTGTATAGGTAAAGCATAATAACGTTCTGATGAAAGAGAAGTTTGGGTTAATTTTTGTGAACGTTCTAATTCACTAAAAAGTTTTCTAGTCAAGTCTATTAAGGAATAAGCAGCGCTAATAATTTGTTTTGGGTATTTTCCTGATTTTACTAATAGTTGAAGTCGTTTGATAAAATCTTCATTTCGCTTTTTATCGAGAAGTTTTTCTAAGTCAATATAATTAGTTTCTTTAACTAGTTTCTCTGATAAGGGTACAATGAGTAAACTACCTCTAACATAAGTTTTTTCAATTGGTGGCAGACTCAGCAAGTTATCAAGGCTAATCTCGATTTTTGACAAAAAATTAAATCCTATTGAAAGATAGGATACTTCTTGAGTTTCCGGAAGTGATTTATTTTGAGAATAAGGGCTTATTTCAGTTTTTTGAACCGAAAGTAATTCATATAAAGTTTGCTCTATATTTTTCAATATATTATCTCCAGGTTGTTTTTTAACCTCCTTCTGAATTTGGCGTAATAAAGTAGCCAATATACCAATAAATGTCTCCCCTGCTTGGCTAATTGCTTTACCACCAATAGGAATAATGACGTATCGTTTTCTACCAATCTCCCCTGACCCCATAATTCGAGTCATAATAGATGCTTTCAGGATAATCAGAATATTTAATACATTCAGGCAAGCTTCTTGTAATGACAGATTTGCAAGTTTTTCTGATTCAGTAGCACTTAAACTTTTTCCATTATCATCTACTTTTTTTGGATAGTATATCGCTTTGTCAGATAAGTAAAAATTTAAATATTTACTACCTTGGTCTAGTTCACCACCTCGCCCACGGTAAATAACTTGTATAATTTCCATCAGATTTTGCTCAATTTGGAAGCTAGGTATTTGTACAAGAATATGCTTGGTTTGAGGAAAAGATAAGCCGCGAGATGCTGAAGCAGTCATAAAAACTACTTTGACTATATTTTGGTATTTCTGAATTTCAGCTTCTTCCTTATCTGATAAACTGGCATGTATTTCTAAATATTCTTGATGTAGAGTAAAGCTAGGTCTTAGCTTAGAAATTTTAGTAATTAATTGCTTGAGAGCATCTTTATTTTGGATATAGACTATAATCTGTCCATCATTTTCATCTAGCAGTTTTAAAATATCTGCTTCAAATTTTTCAGCTACCTTAGTATCTAAAGCAAAAGTTTCATCTGTAATATTATCTGAGCTTAGTGACTGGATAAATATGTGATAATTAAATATCAGCTTGTCAGCAGGATAGGAATTTGCATTTATCAAAGTTGCAGGCTTATTCAAAAATTGAAAGTCATTAAACGATAAGCATTGGCCAATTGAATCTGAAACTTGTCTCACAAATATTTTATCTCCCTGAATTTGATTGTTAGAAAGATGATTTTCAACTACGTCTTGTATTGTCAGTGACGCATCAGCAGTAATCACTTTCAGATTAAAGCCGTATTCAGGATTTAACAAATCATATTCTTCAACAAAATCTAAAACGCCATGTAGAAAAGCAACTCCCTCTTGCGAACCTGTAATTTCGTCAATCATGATGAAAATATTTTTCATCCGACTGGCGATTTCTTTCATCTTCTTTGGAATAATCCCAGGAGGCTTTTTGGAAGAATTATAAGCACTACTAAATATTCTGCCCAAATGCTTTAAAGTATTACCGTAGCGAGTTTCCTTTAAAGACTGCATTGAGGCTGTAGCAATAATATTATTAGGTAAGTCAGGATTAATAATACAGGTGTGAATTGCTTCACATAAACTTGCTAGAACTCCAACCTCATGGCGTTTTTCTACTTTTACCAAGTTATCTGCATATCTAACCAATCGACTGGGAAAGTCAGATACTTTCTCTTTTAAAATTCTAGCGTCTAAAAATTTCACTTGCCCTATATGATGCTCCTCAGTAAGGTTGTTGTTATAGTACTCAACAGCGTAACCTCCATTGGCATCATCAAGTATTTTTTTATTGGTATTAAGACAAATTAAATTGTCCGAAACCAACTTTAACCTACTTTTATCTTTAAAATTATTGTCGATGATATCTCGGTTAACCTGAATTCGAGGACTGACATATATTAGGAGTGACCCCTCATGCAAATGGTCAATAATTTGCTTTGCGACTGCTGTAGTTTTACCAATTCCAGGATTTCCTGTCAAAAACAGCAATGGCATTCTAGAATCTGCAAGCGCCCGATATATCAACTCTGCATGAGCATCTCTAAATTTTGTTTCTTTTATCCCAAACTGCATCACTCAACCAGCTAGAAACAACAATAATTGCCAGTTTATCCAGTTGAGCTTGATAACCTTCTTTCAACTCGAAAGTTTTAGGAATCAACGTGTACAAGGATGACAAGGCATTTTTTACTTTATACTTATCTATTGTTTTAACGTTAAGTCCTTGAGCATCAGCCATACAATCTCGACGAAGAATATGTGCTAATGTCTTTGATAAAGAATTGAGAAAAACTTCATCTTCTGTTGTTTGCTGAATACCTTGGAGATGAAATCTAAAAATTGGAATAAAGAGTTTTTCTTGCTTTTCGCTATCTAGACTAATTTGCTCTCGACAAATACTGATGCACAAGTAAGTTAATAAAGTGAAGATTTGCTGATATATAGTTGCTTCTGGTGATTGAATATTTCTAAATATTACTTCTCTGACTTCCTTAGATTTATAATAAATAACTATGATTTTTTCTTTTCCAAAGTATTCGTCATATATTCCTAGAGATATAGGTTTACTATCTTTCTCTCCTATTGGAGAAAATATTACAGGTAATGCTTTAATACCTGTGACATCATATTTCATCGAGAAATCTTGCTTATCGCTATCTGTAAAATAGCGAACATCATCAAAAGTAAAACTCACAGATAACGAACTAAGAGATTGTTCATTTACAGTAGGTGGTAAAACCTCCACATAAGCCAGAGCTTCTCTAGCTCTAGCTTTCAACTGTGATTGGTTTTGTTGATTTAAATCAAGTTTCAAAAAACTATGATTATTAATAATTTTTGAGACGCTTTTATGCAAAATTTCTTTATTAATACATAACTGTACTATCTTAGAAAAAGATGGCAATATTTCTTTTTTCTTAAGAAAGATTTGCAGCAGATTTCTTAAAGCTGCTAATTTACGTTCGACTTGCCAAGTATCCTGATTCAATATCAGGCTTTGAATTTTGATTAATAAGTTCTTGACTTCCTCATCAGAAGTCTCACCCGCTTTCAATTTATTTAAAACATCCGTCTCAAATTTGGGAATAGGATTATAATCTTTATCAGATATATTACCTTCTTCATCGACAGCGAAAACGAAATAATAAAGACAAGCAATTTTCAAAACCTTCTCTTTAAAATTATTGGCTTTGACTAGCTCTTTTAGTTGGTCGATATGACGCGGACTGTTGGGATAAAGTTCAGTCATATAATAATTTAGGACTGAATTTTCCTGATAAGAGTTTACAGAACCATTGAGCTTTAACCTTACACCCAAGTTGAATTCTTTGATACCTCTGTCTTGATCTATGCTTTCTCCTATCATTCCTTCATACTCAGGAATAATAGGCAAGATATCAAAGGCATTTGCTTGAGAAAAGGCTGTCCGCAGATTAAGAGGCTTATCAAGTAAATAACTTACTTCATAATGGGGGTCATCTAAATTTGGATCGTTTATATAATTTATTAATAATTTCAGCCGATTAATCAACGTTTCTAAACATTCAAAACCTTGTGTATTGGAATTATATGCATTAGTTTTTGCACATTCTATTCTCAAATAATCCAAATAATCTATTTTGATATCTCGCAGTAGTCTCGGAAGAGATTCAGTATCTACTATTTTTTGGAATTCAGTAAGTTCAGATTCGTCTTGATCTGATATATGGTCTAAAACTTCTGTCACTTGTCGCCAATCTTGTGAATCGGGTCTAGTTATAGTATCTATGTAGCTTCTAAGGCTATCTAAAAACCTACTGTTAAAATTAGATATACCTTCAAATTTTACGTTCAAATGATGAGCTTTTATGACTGAATTTGTACCCTTACGCCTCTCTTGAGCCAACCTATTCTCAATAACTAAACGCTGAGATGTAAAACTATAAGGCTTGTCAAAAGAATAATTAAATGGTAAGCCAGCTTGAGTACTAATAAAATTAGATAATGGTGTGCAAAGATTGTTTAAGGAAGATTGAGTTTGGTTTTCTCCACAAGCATTATCAAGTTGTTTTCTCAATTCATCTCTAATAGCTTGGATTTTAGAATAAAACTCTGTATCCGAAATAAAATTTACGGTTGCTGCTTTAACACCTATATTTTGGGTTAAAGGACTTTGTGGACGTAGTTCGGGATTGGTAGCAATTTCATAGGCAATATCATAAGCTGATATCCTGAGTTTCTTTTTGTCGGGAGAAAATTTAAAAAGTGTCTTTTTTTTAATTAAGTCTAAAACTTTGTCTAGTAATGGAGCGTAATCTAATTTGGCTAAAGGATTTGAGCTTTCCTCAATAGAATGTCTTGATGTCATAATGCAACCACTATTTAGAAATATTTAAATTATGTATATGACTTACCCTGAAAGATTGGTGCGTTTAAACAGCAGCCAACAGAGTAAGCGGTAGAATGAATTCTGAGTTTGTAAGACTTATCTTATAACCCAAAAATTTTAATTCAGCCATATCGGTAGTTTTGAAGACTTAGGCTTCTTTGGTGAATTTTATAGTATGAATGTACCAAAACGGTAATTTTATAAAAAAGTTTAAAATTATTAATTTTTAGTAATAATAGTTTATTAATCAATTTGGTAAAAAAGTGCTTTCAACTGTAAAGTAGCGATGCCTACGGCGGCAAACTACGCACCCCATTACACCCCATCATAAATGCGATCGCACTCTGATATTTTACTCAAAAATTAGTCAAATAAATTTAACAAAGCTTTTGCCGACCCTTATTGCAAGCATTACAGGCAGAAGTTTTCGGCTCAAAATCAATACAGGCGATCGCTTCGTCAGAACAAGCTTTTTTTGGGTGTACAGTACATTTGAGGCGGTAATTGTTGGTGAAATATTCACAACCAGAGCAAGGAATTTCATGCAGAACTACCAGGACTTACGCAAAGGATAACCACTGCACCTTTGCGGTTTCCCGACTTGTACCCCTTCAAAGAAGCAAGCTACGCGCAGCGTCTCCCCCTGCTTCCTGCCTTCTATGCAGTTTTAGCATTCTCATCTATCTGTTCTGGAAGACTTGAGTGAAGCACTGTTAGATTTTACCAGTGTGGCTGATTTGCAGTCGTGGTTAGCAGGGCGATAAGTCAGCTCCTTTGTAGACGCTGCTAAGATAGAAGCGATCGCATCGCTTGACTTTTAAGACAGTCGCTATAATTATCCTTAACCCAAGCGTATTGCCTTACGTAACTTGCTGAGTTTACTAGTCTGTCAAAAGAGTCTCTAATTAATGGCGATTAATTTTCTCTCTAGGTCAAATAAAAAGCCGTGGATATACTCCTCAGTCCATTCGGCACCATAGAAGCGTTTAAACATCCCCCGTGCTGGGTCTTTTTCAGCCCGATATCGCAGGTATCGCAGTTGAGCTTGCTCAATGGCTACTAAATTTTGAGAATCTGTTACAGGTTCTGCCTGCTCGACGAAATCCAGATAAGCTTTCAAATAGTCTTTGAAAGCGGCAAACACCTGAGTTTCTACCACAGCCGTTTCTTGGGGACGAGTCCACAGAAAAGCGGGAGAGAAAAAGGGCTGTGCTTCTTCTGGAAAATCTCCTCCCCAAGACAGATGTTGTTGATGGGCGTGGAAAATAGGCAGAATTGGTTCGGTATATTTTGCTTGATATGCTGGATCATCCCGAAATAGCGGCTGCATATCCAAAGCAATTAGATGTCCTCCTGGCAATGTCACCAGATCCGCCCCAAAAAATGGTAAATCGTAGTTGAGGCGGGGGAAAATCACAAAATTCAGCACTTGCAGGGAATTACCACCCTGTACGTGAGCGGCGCGAATTTGCCGCAATTTTGCCGTTTGAAAAGCATAACTGGTGGTGACAACCTCTTCCTGATTCTTTCCCTTGCCCACAACAGCACTCTTGGACTCAAACCCAGTGGGGATAGGATAGGGTTGTAAATCCAAGCGCGATCGCATGTAGGCGATCGCATAATCGAGAAATGGTTGATAAAGTGTCACGTCGCTTCGCTCCAAATTCAAAATTAAACCTATACCTACTGACTTGAAAAATACTACTTCAACCCATGCCCAATGCCCAATGCCCAATGCCCAATGCCCAATGGTTATCTTTTCCTGCTACTAACTGCTAGGGGAACAGCATCTTCAAATAAGAATTCATGGAGAAAACGCTCCGCCCATTCATGACCAAAGTAACTGCTAAACAAACCAGATGCGGGATCGCGGTCTGCACTATATTGGTCATAGTCTTTTTGGACTTTGACAATCCGTTGGATCTCTTCTGGATCTTCGAGCGCTTGGGCATCTTCTAGCATTTGCCAATACAAGTTTAAATAATCCTGAAAAGCTTCAAACACTCGTGTTGCCACTGTTTCAGAATCTGTTTTGGCAAACAATAGGTATTTAGAAAAATACTGGTTGGCATCGTAAAACTTCATTTCTAAGTTTTGCGCCAAATCCGGGTATTTATCATGGAGAGATTTGAGCGGAACTATATATTTGTTTTGATAATCTTCATCCTGAAATAAAGGTTGAAAGTCAAGCACAATCAGGTTTTTGACTTTCCCAAAGGATAAAAAATCAATCCCTAACAGAGGTAGATCGTAGTGATGACTGGGATAAACCACGCTATTAAAAATCTGGGCACTCTCCCCGGCATCAATGTAGGTATAACGAATTTTCCGCAACTCTTGACATTGGTAACACCAACTGCGAATAGTTGCTGGGTTTCTGCCGCGATCGCTAACTTTGAATTCCAAACCAGGGGGAATGACCCTACTTTGTAAATCAAACCGTTGAAATAGCTCTTTTTCTAAAAATTCCAGGAAAGGCTTATACATGGAGCATGACTTGTTAACCCTTGCATGAAAATAAGTTATGCCAATCATGCGCGTCTCATTTATGAGAAACAAAGCAACATTCCTTAATGGGGCATTGGGCATTGGGCATTGGTTATTTCCTCCAAACTCCTGTACAGACGCGATTAATCGCGTCTCCTAACTCCTAACTCCCCACTTAGCATCATTCCGACTAATCATTTGCTCTAGTAGTTCTTGGGAAACACAACGACGCTCAGAACAATAAGTCATCAAGTTGACTCCGTTCATCATTCGTACTGTACTGACCCTGACACGAAAATCATCCGTAACAAACCAACAACGTTCCTGACCTTGATTATTGTCATAGTCAGTATCAATCGTCAGCACTCCATCATCAGCAAACCGATATCGGCTGACAACGGGAATGCTCTCAACATAGCCCTGGTTGCGGATAAGTTTTCCAGAACGCCTCGTTTGGTCGGGAACATCAACCAAAATGGCAGCATTATCGCTATTCGGTAGCCTAGTGTCTAGGTTAGCCTGCCATGCAAAGCTAGCACCGCTTGTTGCTTTATTAGGGTCTATCCCTTGGGCTGTACAAACTTCTTGGACTTTCGGATCATCCTTTTCCATGACTTTAATAATCAAATTTGACTCTCCCGACTCATCCGCCGCCGAGTCAAAATGATGAACGGAGCGTTCGGTAAACCATGTCCCCTCACTTTTACGGAAGAAGTCGATCATTGTCAAGGGCGGTATTAAATGCATCTATTTTGAAACCTCTTTTATCTAATTTTGGCGTTATTGAATACTGAGTGATCAGATCAAGTCCCGATTTAGCTAAAGTGTAGAATAACTCCAAAAGTTATATTTTAATCAGCTGATGACAAATAGTGAAATTCAACTTATTACTAGCGATGCCTACGGCAACGGCTTTGCCGAACGCCCTAGTCCAACTCCAGAAATTTTAACAGCCCTCAAAACAGGAATCCCTCTGGATTGGGTAGATTTGTACCAATTCAAGCTCAGGGAAGTCGATTTACAGCAAGCTAACTTGAGTAAAGCCAAGCTATTAGGAGCCGACCTCAGTCAGGTAGTCTTGAGTAATGCCGATTTGAGTGGGGCTGATTTGCGAGGCGCTAATCTGCGAGGAGCCGATTTGAGTAGGGCTAATTTGCAGGGAGCCTATTTAAACCGTGCTAACCTCCAACAAGCAAATCTCAGTGGCGCAAATTTGGAGGGAGCCAAACTCCAAGTCGCGCGTTATGATTCACAGACGAAATGGCCTCAAGAATATAACTACAAAGCTTCGGGAGCTGTGGGGCCGGGTGCTAATCTCAATGGTGCTTTTCTGAATACAGCTTCTTTACGAAACGCAGATTTAGAAGGCGCTAATCTGCGTGGAGCCTACCTGAGTGGCGCTGACTTGACAGGAGCCAATTTGCAAGGTGCGGCTTTAAGTGGCGCTGACCTGACAAAAGCTTATTTGACAGGGGCTTGCTTGCGAAATGCTCGATTGACTGGAGCCGATTTGCGGGATACAGACCTGCGAGCAACTGACCTCAGTGATGCAGAGATGGAGCATCTTCAAAGTATCGCTGGAGCAGATTTTACTCTTGCTCAAGGACTCACAGAAGCAACCCTAGCCATGCTTTCCAGCCGTCCACATTCAGAACTCGACGTTTGGAACGCTTACACCCGCACAACAACCCGCGAAAGTTTACAGCAGAATTCAAGTATTTGAACCACATCTGTCGTAAGGGCACAGCAATGCTGTGCCCTTACCGCGTGGTCTATTTACCTGAAAATAGCTGTAAGTGCTTGACTAAACTAATTACTAAACATTTCCAGAAATTAATTATTCCTTGCCTGAAACCCTTGTAGAGACGCAAATTTTCGCGTCTCTACATTCTTTCTATTCGTAATATCATGTCCGCTTGATTACTTATTAAACCCGAAGAACCCCACCCCGCCAAAGCTACGCTTTGTCTCCCCTCCCCGCAGGCGGGGAGGAGTTGGGGGTGGGGTTCTTTTATTATGGATAATTTGGCGGACATGATATAACTCAGCACTCTTCATAGAGGCTGCCAGTTCTTTTTCAGGAGCGCTAAAAATGTAGCGTATCCTTCGGAAAAACCGGGCGGATTAGGTAGAACATTGTGGAAATTCTTTATACGATCGCCAAGGTTCCGAAGCATTATGCCGCAAATGTAAGGCAGATTCTGAGGAACCTGGTAATCGCCAAGTCATTTGACCAGTTGGTATATCAGTCACAAATGCCTCCTCATCTTGAAAAAGTTGATCTTTTATTGCAGATTTTGGCAGATTAATATCATGTCCGGGTAATTAGCGGGACTTAAACATTTTTGAGGTAGTAACAAGCCCCAAACCCATATACAACAAGGAAAATACACCAAAGGCTCAAAAATCCTTGAAACCCAGATATATCAAGAAACTAGGCAAGTCGATGTCAAAGTCTCTCTGTATATACATTTAAGTTTTTTTTTATTACTACTTTTTGTCTAAGTCCCAATAGCCCATTTTTGGGAGAGGGGAGCAAATGATTGTCATAATTAAAACTATTGACTCTCAATTATCAATGGTGAACTCTACGCTCGTTGTCACACTCTATGTCAACCCTATGACAGGGAATGATACCAATACTGGTTCACGGTTGAGTCCGTTTAAAAGCCTCACCCGTGCCTTAAAAGTAACTAAAATCACCAGGATAATTCATCTGGAATTGGGGACTTACAGCGCCGCTAGTGGTGAGGTGTTCCCACTAGTCATCCCTGAAGGGGCGACAGTGGTGGGTAACGAAGCAAAAAAAGGTGCAGGGATTGTAATTTCCGGGAGTGGCGAGTATCAAAGTCGCAGTTTTGGTTTACAAAATATCACGCTGCTCTTGCTAGATAATGCCAGTCTTTTAGGTGTAACTGTCACTAATCCCTCAGCCAAAGGAACTGGTATCTGGATTGAATCGGCTGCACCTACTTTAGCTAACAATACTTTGAGCGACTGTGGACGAGAAGGTGTGTTTACCACTGGTACTGCCAAACCCGCTATTTTAGATAACATATTTGTGCAAAATAGTGCTAGTGGGTTAGTGATGGCACGTCATAGCCAGGGAAAAGTACTACGGAATGTATTTCAAAGAAACCTGTTAGGCATAGCAATTAGTGACTTTGCCGCTCCAGCGATCGCCAATAACAAATTATCAGAAAATCGCACAGCGATCGCACTTTCTCGCAACGCCCACCCTGTGCTACGTCAAAATCTGATTGCCAAAAATACCCAAGGTGGTCTATTAGTCAATGGCAATGCAGTCCCCGATTTAGGTAATACCCAATATCCCGGTAATAATATTTTTCGTGATAATAATGAATTTGATTTACACAATGCCACTACACAAAAGCTGGTTTCTGTAGGTAATCAATTAAATCCTTCTCTAGTCAAGGGCTTGCTGGAATTGATCCCAACTAATCGAGTCGCAATTAGCACCAGTTTCTCTAACGCCCCGACAAAATCCCGATCTGAAAAACTCCCCGCGTCTCTTCAATTAGATGGACATTGGGCGCAACCATTTATTCAGGCATTAGTGAGCATGGATTTAACTCAGGGTTTTGCCGATGGTAGCTATCAGCCAGATAAACCCATGACTCGCGCCCAGTACGCGGCTTTGGTGGTGATCGCTTTTAACCCATTTCCCAAAGTCCCAGCACCTGATTTTACAGACGTACCCAAAGATTTTTGGGCTGATAACGCGATCAAAATCGCTGCTAGCGGCGGCTTTGTTGGCGGATTTAGCGATCGCACTTTCCGCCCCGATCAAAATGTCCAGCGACTACAGGTGATTGTCTCCCTAGTAAACGGACTCGGATTACCAGCTGCTGATAGCGATATTTTAGAAGTATATAGCGATCGTCATACCATTCCCGACTATGCCCGGATCGCCGTTGCCACTGCTACACAAGGGGGAATAGTTGTCAACTATCCTGATCCGAAAGTGCTTGCACCTTTAGATTCGGCAACACGAGCCGAAGTTGCAGCGATGGTTTATCAGGCATTAGTCGCCATTGGGCGAACACCTGCGATTAAATCAGTCTATGTAGGGTTGCATTCCAGAAGTTGATAAGTAAAATAGGGAACACTGCCTATCGGCTTAATAACTCGTGAAAAAAACCATGTAGTTAAAAGCACGCTAGGCTAATATGCGATGGGTGACAAATTTTAGACCTATTGCCTAGAGCTAATAGCCCCATGTTAACAACACTTCCAGATACATCTGCCAACTTGGCGATCGCCTTATTAATTAACTATAGTTTTGATCTCACTGGGTATAGTGCCAATGAGCTAGTTGAGCGTTGGCAAACACAATATCCCCTTAATTGGTTACACCTGGCAGTGATTGAGGCGCTATATCAAGGTCGTTATAAAGCGGTTTCCGTGCAGCAAATCTTAATATTTTGGCAGCGCCGGGATCAGGCTACATATCATTTCAACATGGAATTTGAACGGATGATTTGTAGCAAATTTCCCCAAAGGTTAACCTCATTGGCTGCACCAGCCCTACCGCCAGCCCAGAAAAATCCGACTGTAGAGAAAGTGACGAGTCCTCAATTACCACCAGCTAAGATTGGCAATGGCTATCAACACAGCAATACTGCAACTCTACAACTTAAAAGTTCCGAACCAAAGACATCTTTGAGTGAAGAAGAGGGAAAGCAGGAAGATAGAGATCATAAAACCGTCTTGAAGTCTCCGCTTTCTGGGAAATTTGCCTCTTCGGCAACCCTTCAGCTATCTGCTGTCAGCCAAAGGCAAACTTCACAAGAAAGTTCACCGCCCTCTCCATCACCATTGCATCATAAACGGGCAAAGCTGCTTCCACCTGCTGCTATTCATGCCCCAATCGGGCAATTTACTCCAGAAAAAAGCGATCGCTCTGAGTCTTTTACATCTAAACTCAAGGCGATGTCTGGTGAACAGAATTCAATTGTGAGGAGTGGGGAGTAGGGAGTCGGGGAAGAGGAGCAGGGGAAGCAGGAGTGGAATAACCAATGCCCAATGCCCAATGCCCAATGCCCAATGCTTTTTACTCTGCAACTAACTGCTTAAAGCGCTGATCATCGGCAATCTCATCAAAATCTAGATCAGATGCTGCGTCTTCTTTGTACCTGGGATTAAGTTCAATAGCTTGTTGTAGAGTTAGCAGAGACAGTTCAACTTGTCTTTGCAGTGCGTAACAGGCTGCTTTGTTGTAATAGGCACTGGCATAATCTGACTTAATTTCTAAGGCTTTGTTAAAACTAGCGATCGCTTCATCATCGCGTCCCAATCTTACCAAAGTATAACCGCGTTTATCCCAGATTTTGGGAGAATTGGGTTGGAATTCCCGCGCTTTTTCTAAGGATGCCATTGCTTCTTCGTATTGTTCCAATGCTACTAGGGAAAGACCGCGATTCAACCAAGCAACGGCATCATCAGACTTAATTTGTGTAGCTTTGTCAAATGAGGTAAAGGCTTGCTGATGCTGTTGTAAGTTCCCAAAAGCAACGCCGCGATCGCACCAAGCTTGATGATAATCTGGTTGAATCGCAATCGCCCTGTCATAGGATGCGATCGCATCTTTGTAGCGTTTCAACCTTCCGAGAGTTAGACCTCCTTTTAACCAAGCTACAGGTTCATCAGGTTGGATTTTTACCGCTTGGTTGTAAGCTGCGATCGCCTCTTCATAACGCCTTTGTGAAAACAGTCCATCTCCCTGTTTTACATACTCATCAGCTGTGAATTCCGGTTGTTGTGGCTGTTCCTGTATTTCTTCCTCAACTTCCGAATTCACGATCTCTGGGATAGATTCAAGTGTAATTTCAGTTAGTTCTTGAAGGATGAGATTCTTTTCCGAATTCACAATCTCTGGGATAAATTCAGGTGTAATTTCAGTTAGTTCTTGAAGGATGAGATCCTTTCTTTCTTGGGCATCCAATTGTAACTCAGAGAGTTGCGAGACAAACTCCGTTTCTAATCTTTCTAACTTCTCTAAAATTAGAATCTTTTGTTGTTGAGCATTCCATTGTAATTCTGAGAATTGCGAAGTAAACTCAGAACCAGATTTTTCTAAATTCTCAATGATTAACTCTTTGCACTTTTTAGCATCGACTTGTAATTCAGATAATTTTTCAGTAAACTCTAACTGCAATGCTACTAAATTATCAACAATTTTATTTTTTTGCTCCTGAGCATCTGTCTGTAATTCTAATAATTGAGATTTCAGTTGATTATCTAATTTTCCTAAATTATCAAATGTAATCTCTTTTTGTTTTTGAGCATCCACCTGTAATTCTGATAATTTATCAGCAAATTCTGACTGCAAATTTGTTAAATTTTCAACAGCTATATCCTTTTGCTTTTGAGCATCAGACTGCCATCCAGAAAGTTGAGATGTGAACTCAGACCTCGATACTTCTAAATTAGCAACTGCAATTTCTTGCTGTTGTTGCACACCTAACTTTAAATTAGACAGTTCCTCTGCCATGACAGATGTTAATTTTCCTAGATTCTCCAGTACTATATCTCTTTGTTGTTGAGCATCAAACTCTAACTTAGATAGTCCAGAAGCAAATTTTGACTCTAAAGTTTCTATATTTTGTTGAGATTTTTTGAGTTCAGTTTCTAATCTACTTAATACCTGTGTTTTAGCTAAATCTACTTCAGATGTAAGAATAGACATATTTTCTTGTTCATCTTTAATTTTTTGTTGTAAAGCAGTCTTTTCCTGTTCTAATTCATAATTGATTTTTTTAGCTTCTTGAATAACATTTTCAGCCTCTTGCTTAACGGTGGTTAGCTGATTTTGTAATTTTTCCAGTCCCTGTATTTGTTGAATTGCTTTATCAACAATTTCACGAATTACCACCCGTCGTAGGAGCCAAAATAAAGCAATAATTGCGACTGGAAATAAACTTAATATAACTAGCCAGACATTGAGTAAGATAGTTGTACGGCTAAAAGCGCTATTAAAATCAGATTGGACTTGCTGTTGAATTCGCTTTTCGGCTCGTAGTCGCGCTAATTCTTCCCGTTCCTGATTCGATAACACCGGAGTAGGGGTTAGTGCTGGGGAAGGTGATGGTGCAGATTGACCAGTGGCAATTCCAACGGCTAACAGTAAAGGTAAAAAGACAACAGTGCTTTTTACAATTAAAGCGAAAACAGCTTGATTTTTGCTTTTCATAACAACCATCTCAGTCTGTTGGTCAGTTTTTGAAGCGGCGTGCCTCTCTCCAATCTATAACAGAATTAAGTAGTGAAATGTTGTAGAGGCAGTGAGAAATGCTGAACAATCCTTAACTAATCCGTTTCCTTGTCCCTTAGTGTACGTAGAACTTCACCCGGTGAGTGCAGTCAAGTTTTTGACACAATGGTTTGTAGTAAGCAATAAAGTCCTTACTACAAACTCGATTAACCATCACTTTAAACTTGACAGACTAGTAGGGGGTTGAAACTGAAATTTGCATCTGTACGCCAAGTGTCAAAATAATTCGTAATTCGTAGTTGCAATCAGTGCTTACTCTGAACCCTCCACTGTCTTGTTGACCACCAAATCGGAGATTTTAATGCTTGCGCTGTACCCTCTTAATTACGAATTACGAATTACGAATTAGTAATTATTTGGTCAGATGTGGGTACTTCGCACTAACATTAGATTATCTAGGGTAAGCAGATTACTTGTCCTAAAATTAACTTAACAAAGGCGGTAGAAAATGGGTCGCTTAAATCCTTATACACTGCAATTGCAGATTACCCGAATGTTTGAGCAAGGGCAATCATTTTTTGCCACAACTAAGGTACAGGATTGGTTAAAAGAACACAAACACAATCCAGAAGATTATGACATTATTTTCCATAAAAAACCCGCACCTCCTGGTTCAAAAGAAGTGATGGTAGTAGAAATTGAATTACGCCGCAAAGATGGACAACCTGTAGATCCTTGGTTGCAGGAACAAGCAAATCTCCATGCCTGATTTTAGCAACTAGCAATTTTAAATTTAAATTATCTTAACAGAATTTACCAAAATATAGCGTTCCCCAATTGGGAACGCTATTTGTTATGGAACGTGGATTAAATAAAATGCAAAACTTCATCCTGTCTCCAGCTTCCTTCTCCTTTATAAGGAGAGGGATTGAGGGTGAGGTAAACCAGGGACATAAATTGTATGTTATTTAATTCTTATTCCTATCTTTGTATTGGATCATAAATACCTTTTAAAATCATCAAAATAAAAGTGAGAAACAAGATTCTTGCTCCCTCTCCTTACTAAGGAGAGGGTTGGGGTGAGGTTTTACAAGGCTTTTTACACTCATTGAGATCCTCCCAAATAAAATCTAATCAGCGCTGGAATTTTGATGTCCTCTTCTATTTATTCCTTGTGAATCGATATATTTTCATATAAGGCCAATCAGCCTCATCTTCCAAGTTATATAAATCACTCATTTCTCTTTTAAAAACATCTTTTAGTTTCCAATTAAATTCACGATTAATTATCACAAAAACTCGATCTGAATTTTTAGTCATTGTACTAACTTTTTCTGCCATATTTTTACCATTCACTGTTTTAAGAACATATTCTGGTACATATAAAGTCGATGAATCTCCATAATATTGAAGTAATTTAGGCTGTCCAAACAACAATACAGATTTTGCAGATTTATCTCGATGTTGTAAAAGGTAGTGAACAGCAGAGCGGTAGTCATCTTTTGCATAGGCTGGATTTGAATAGTATTGAAGATTTGAATAAACATTCATAATTATCAAAGAAATAGTAGCTAACTTAGCAACTTGAGGCACTATATCAAGTTTTTTGTGACTCTGGTAGTTATGTAAAAATGCTGATGGAATCAGAATGATAACTGGTATACATAGATAAAAAGAGTGGCGCGGTAGCCAATTAATTTTGGTAATGAGGGCAAACAGAAAAGTTAGTAAAAATGACGTTACCAAAAGCGATGTAAATAAGAAATCAGCCCGTTGATATCTTTTTCTCTTACACTGTGTCAATAAACTTTTTACTAAAGCTATAAAATTACAGTAATGACATTAATAAATATTAGGAAATGGGGCCAGTAATCAAGTAAAATTTTTATCCTATTCGCATCACGTAATTGTTCCAGTGGCGGTCCATAGGATGTCCCAACTAATGTACCGTAGATTACAAACATAATGTTTTGAACTATGGGTAATCCAGTACGAGTAACTGTAGTAGCTGTTGGATCAGATGCAGCAGGTGAAGACAAGTAGAACCAAATCATCCCAGAAGAAAAAATTACCGCAGGTATCCACCATTTGATCCATTCTTTTAAGTTTCTATAAACAATAATATGAGATAAACTCAGGGCACAACTAAAAATTATTGTCAAAATGCTGCTAAAAGTTCCTGTAGCAGTAAAGATACCAAAAAGCAATTGTGGAATAATTTTATTACTCTTATCTTCAGCCATTGAATAACTAAAGAAATATATCTGAAGTGAGGCTATAAATATTAATAATGCGTAAGGTCTGGCATCTTGGCTGTAGAACACGCTGAAAGAACTAACTGCTAGAATCATGGAAGACCATAAGGCATGTGTTTTTCCATAAATACGTAGGCTAGTAAAGAATATGGCAATTACTGAGCCGACTCCTAGCAAAGCTGAGAGCGATCTAATCGCAAATTCACTATCTCCGAAAGCCGAACGCCAATAGAACAAGACTAAATAATAAAGCGGTTGGTATTTGTCACCAGCTTCTCGATTTACAATTTGGAAGAGATTTTCTTGAAAGGTTGTATCATCAGATAAAGCTAGACTCCAGCCTTCATCAAACCAAAGACTTTGATTTTGCAACAAACAGAAACGCAGAAAGATGCTAATTATGATAATAAGAAAAACAACAAAATAGTATTTTGGCTGTTTCATCTAAATTTCCAAAGCATTGGGATACAAGATATGCAACTTTCTAAGCATCAAAATGCTACCCTCTAGTTGAGTGAGAGATTATAATTATTGTCTCTATGTTGGAGTGGGAGGAATTTTATCTATGGAAAACTTTATCACACAAACGAGTATTTTATTGTGTAGATGATCGAGTCATTACAGTAAACTTTTAAAATCTCTAGCAGATGAGTAGGTAGATTAGCATGAGTGAAACTACAGAAACGATTTTCAGCAAAATCATTCGTCGGGAAATTCCGGCTGATATTGTTTATGAGGATAATTTGGTCTTGGCATTCAAAGACATCCATCCCCAAGCGCCCGTTCACATCGTCCTCATTCCCAAAAAACCCATTCCCACACTAGCTGATGCTGAATCTGAGGATCATGCTCTGTTGGGGCATCTTTTGTTAACCGCCAAACGTGTTGCAGAAGAAGCTGGACTGAAAAACGGTTATCGAGTTGTCATCAACACTGGCGATAACGGTGGTCAAACAGTCCACCACTTACATTTGCATATTTTGGGAGGACGGCAGTTAAACTGGCCCCCTGGTTGATAAAACCCGATGAATTGTGTCTCTAGACGCAATTCATCACTAAAAAAAATCACTATAACTGTAATAAATTAGGGTTTCTGGAGTCATTTCCACAATTTCGCCCGCTAGCAACTCCACACTGCGATCGCACAGAATCCCCGCTTCAATCATGCGATGATAATCACCTACAGACAATTTGGCTGGCGTTTTGATGCTCACATCATCTCTGTAAGTCTGACTTAATTTTACAGTATCTCAAAAAGGCGATGCCTGCGGCGCGCTGCGCCTACGCTCCTCACAATTAAACTCACCAACCCGATAGGCTCAAAACTACTGCACTGATAGCCTAGCTGTATAACAACTGAACTCACTGACAATCAAGCCAACCGAATTTTTAGGTTGATAATATTGTAATATCGAATAATATTCCAAATATGGCATATTAATTCTGGGTGTGAGGAGCCTGTGGTGAGTGAAGAATGGCAGATTATTTACTACCAGGAGGTAGATGGGACTGAACCAGTTGGCGAGTTCTTCAATGATCGCTCGCTCACTCAGGGCGAATTGAAGCAGTTTCAACTGCGCCTCTACTATCTAAAAAACAAAGGATTAGTCTTACTAGTCGAGCGTTCAGATATTTTAGACAAAATAGAGACAGAAAATAATCTTTATGAATTACGTTTGGATAACACTCCTAACAATATCCGTATCTTTCTCTGTGCCTTAACACCTAAGCGTCTAATTTTGCTGCACGCTTTTAAGAAAAAGGGGCGTAAAACTCCACCAAATCAAATTAAGATTGCAGCTCAAAGGCGAGATTTGGTAGTAGCGAAGGAGGATAAAACAGATGAGCAATAATCCCCATCTAGGCGGCGATGCTTTGGCTTCCTTAAATGAAATTGTCCAGGATACACCTGAGAATCGTCTCGTCGAGCGTCAGGAGATTTTTCGGCTTGCTTTAACTCAGGCAATGCGAAATGTACGTAAGCGGCTTGGACTTACTCAAAAAGAAATGGGTGAACGGTTTGGTGTGGGACAAAGTTGGGTATCCAAGTTGGAAGACATCAATAATGATCACACGTTTGACTCCGTACTTGCCTACTTAAATGCTTTAGGGGCAGATTTTGAGGCAGCAATTCTTGTAGAAAAGCAACGGGTTGAAATAATTGCAGCAAATCTGACTGTGGATAAAATAGACGTAGAGGCAGCCATCAACGCAATATTTGAAGATGCTGACAACACAGAGCCTGTGAACGAATTACCAACCCCAGATTTTAGCTTAATCTCACCCAAAGAGAGAGAGACATATTCTGAGGCACAGCATGTTCGGCATCGACAAGGAGGTTCTTGGGGGAAGGATAGTGTAGCATGAAAACAATTACTTTTTATTCGTATAAAGGTGGTGTTGGTAGAACACTTGCCGCAGCAAATTTTGCACTTTATCTAGCTAAACTGGGTCGAAAAACTGTTTTAGTAGATTTTGACCTGGAAGCACCAGGTTTAGACGCAAAGTTTGCCCAGTTTTCTGGATTTGAATTACCATCTGAGCAAAAAGGACTTCTCGACTACATCCTAGATTATCAGCAACAAAATACTGATCCAGGAAGCATTAAGCAAATAAGCCTTCAGATACCAATTCCTTCAAAAAAAACTTCACCCTTGTGGCTCATTCCAGCAGGGCAGTATCTCTCCGATGAGTATTACAGAAAGCTGACTGAGCTTGACTGGAATTTATTATTCTCTAAAAAACGTGATGGGGTTGCGTTTTTTCAACAGTTTCTTGCCCGGATTGAAAAAGAATTACAGGCAGATTTTGTGATTATAGACTCCCGCACAGGCATTACCGAAATAGCAGGTATTTGTACACAGCAGCTACCTGATGAAGTTGTCATGCTGTCTCCTTTGAGTTCAGAAAGTATCAAAGTAAGCAAGCATATTAAACGACTGATTGAGCAAAGTGCAGTAGCTAAAGCGCTTGGAAAGTCAATCGATGTCAAAGTTGTTGTATCACGCGTACCAAAACCTAAAGATTTAGACAGCTTTAAGCAAAGATGTTGCCAAATTTTTGAAACAGATGAGACTAAACTGTTCTTTTTGTTTTCCTGTGAGAATCTAGAACAAGAAGAGTTCTTGGCAATTGCTGATCCTGACAGTAATAAGGAACTAGTAAGCAATTATGTGCGATTATTTTATGGATTGAATTTAGAACTTTCTAGTGAAAATATTCGGGCTGAGATTGAGCAAATAGGTAGTCGCTTGCTCTTTTCATCTTCACTCGAAAAGTCAGAAGAGGATGTTTTAGAGCTAGTTGCACTCTATCCGCATCCAGATGTATATCGTACTGCTATGCGGTTTTTTCGGTTAAGGGAGAACATAGAAAAATTAAGGTCTTTTGGTTGGGAACTCCTTGAGCTATTACCAACTGACCAAGAAGCACAACAAATTCTTGCAGAAAGCTATTTATCTGAGCGGAAGCTTGATAAACAAGATAAGAAAAAAGCTGTGCGTGTCATAGATCCCTTATGTCAGAGGGAAGAGCTTAACCCAGAACAAGCTGTACGCTACGCAGATATATTGGAAGATATAGAAGAATATTCTAAAAGTTTTGATGTTGTTTTTCCTTTGTGTGATGATCAAGAACTTAATGACGATATCCAAATCCAAGCAAAATTGATTGCAGCTAGAACAGCTTTGAAGCTAGGTCACACTGAGATTGCAGCGAGATTAATTCTAGATATTCCTCCGAAGCAGCTAGGAGGTTCGCTCATCTTTTTAGCAATAGAAACTTTGAAAGATAATGGAGATTTGGAAGGTGCGTTTGAGTCAGCTAAACAGTTTATACGGCGAGACTACAATCCTACCGTTATAGAGCAAGCAGCTAGTTTGGCTCACCATTTAAATCGTGTCAAAGAACTAGAAGATGCAATACGTTCACTTGCAAAACTCCGTGTATCAAAGGACGAGAGTTTTTACCAAAACTTAAAGGACTGTGGATTATCTGAACTAGCACGTGAATTACAAAAGTCATCCTATAAGTATTCATCGGGTCAGAATATTAAATAACCAATCTAAAAAATCTTGTAAAAGTGTCATCATAGTGATGGTAAAGACATTCTGGAGATAAGACAACGGTTTACGCACGCCCTTTAGCACGGTTAATTGAGCAATTGCAACGCTTGCCGGGAGTTGGCCCCAAATCTGCCCAACGACTGGCTTTGCATATTTTGAAGCGACCAGAAGCAGAAGTAGAAGCTTTAGCACAAGCTTTAATTGAGGCAAAAAAACAGATAGGCTTGTGTTCTGTCTGCTTTCACTTATCTGCTGAACCTGTTTGTGAAATCTGCCGCAATCCCAACCGTGACAATAACACTATCTGTGTCGTAGCAGATCCTCGTGATGTGATTGCGCTGGAAAAAACCCGCGAGTATAAAGGCAAGTATCACGTTTTGGGTGGAGTTATTTCTCCAATTGATGGAATTGGGCCAGAACAGTTGACTATACTGGCTTTGCAACGGCGGGTGAGTCAGCAAAAACCTCAAGAAGTAATTCTCGCAATTAGTCCGAGTGTAGAAGGTGAAACAACAACACTGTATATCGGTCAGCTACTGAAGCCATTTACTAAGGTGACGCGGATTGCCTTTGGTTTACCTGTAGGTGGTGATTTGGAGTACGCCGACGAAGTGACCCTGGCAAGGGCATTGGAAGGACGCCGAGAGTTAGATTAGGCTTAATTAAATGTATAAACTTTAGATTGAAGCTTTCTGATATAGGAATAGTATTTGATTTTTGAACAAGAAATGTTTCGCGCAGTCCCCACCTAAAAATACTATAAAAACATCTACATTTTAGGTGGGGTTAGCGAAACCAGTATTATTGGTCCATCTTCAAGTATTCTGGCTTTTCTTGATTCTGCACATACTGGATTAGTCGTGATAAAGGTGCTTGTGTGCCCACGCTGATAATTGCATAGGAACTAGACCAAAACTGTGGTTTACTTCCCCAATAAAACTTAGACAAGTGATCCGCATACTCAGAACGTAATCGACTGGTATAAGTTTCAAAGGATTAATTTGGCTTACCCGTAATCGTGAATGCTGCCCAGTAGTAAGGATGATTATAAAGATTTTTATCTGATGCCATTTTACTATTTCTATATAGTTGTGTCGCTAAATAAGTTTGAATTCGTAATTCCTCTGGATGCAGATTATTCAAGATATCTTCATACCATTTTGTCAGTTCTCCAGCAGTTAGTTCTTTCAGCCATCGTGTTACTTCCGCTAAGGCAGTAACTGCTGATTTATTGGGCTGTAATCGTCGGTAAAACTCGATCATTACCAAGGCACTAGCCGAAGATTCTACACTCCAAAGAGTACTCACTACATGAGGAACACCCTGACTCACAAAACCAGTTACTAAACTCACATATTCGCTGCTGATAGTGTGGTTGCTAGTACTTAAATTTTCACAGGCAGAGAGGGTAATAAGGTTGTAACTTGCTAGATTTTGTTGGCAGATTTCATCTAGAGTAAGTTTGTCTTCACCTGCTAATGCTAATTCTGACTTTTTAGGTTCAGACAAGTTATTAGTAACACGACCCGTAAAATGAAAGATGTTGTAATTATCAAATAAGGCGTTTTCGACAATAGTTTTCGTAGCTTCTGACCCCTGAATTCGTTGAATATTATTGAACATCTGGCTAACAACTTCAGACTCAAGTTTGGCAAATTTTAGTGTGGGATAAGCTGCACTATCAGGATGTTCAACACTGAGGAATAACTGATTTTGCCACTGCCAAATCTCTTCAGTTTTTATTGATAAACCTATTTGGGCACTAGGCAGATAGGTGACGCTGAAATTTGATTCCACATTCGGTAACTCTTCCGGCGATGGTGAAGAGAGATGGAAAAGTGTATGAATGGGTAATCTGAACAAGTCACGGTGAGGAATTAAAACCAGTTGGGTGATGCCTTCGAGTTCCTGTGCAATTGTGGAAATATTTAGGATTTCATACAGTTGCAACAGCTTCTGTTCCATATCAACTCGCCAAGAATGCTGGCTTTTACTTTCTTTGTCTTGGGCTGTGCTGCGATATTCTTGGTATTGTTGATGCCAATCTTCTAGCCAAGTTTCAAATTCAATTAGGCGTTGCACTGCTTCGGGTAAGGGCAATTCATTTAAACGGATAGCGTCTTCTCCTAAAGGTATTGCCCCAGAATCTTGCATGGGTGTAAAGAGGAGGATTGGTGATGGCGCTTGGTCTTTGAGAATGAAAGTATGTAGGGCAACTGGACTAATATGCCAGTAAATAATTGCTGTTGTGGGATTGAATAGTTGTTGAATTACGCCATAATGAGGTGAGTAAATATGATCATTCCAGCCAGAAAGCAGCCAGTTTAAACAAGCATTTTTGCCTTGTTCGGCAATTTGCCAAGCTTCAACTAAATCACCGGACTCTACGGCTAAATCAACTGCTAATTGCTCAAAGCCGGTAAATTTCAGAGCTAGCTGTTTTTTACTTTCGTCTGAGCGAGTTTCTTCACTCAGTAATTGTTGCAATAAATCTGTACCGCGTTGCAGCAATTCTTGAACTTGTGTTGTTTGTTCCAAACCCATTAGCACTTTGCTTAGAGATTGCAAAACCTCTAGATGCAACTGGGGAAAATGTTCTAGTGTAAGGGTTAACAACGCTTGATGATACTCAGATGCGGCTTTGCGCCAATAATCGCGGGTATTGGGATGTTTTTTGCCTTGGTCGTAGTAAGTATTACCGATCGCAACATGCAATCTACCCCAACCTTCTGGGTGGGTATCTGTACGCAGGTATTTCAACCCTTCCTCGTAGCTGGCTAATTTTCCTTCGTAGCCGCCCTGTTGTAAGGCGGGATTTGTCGCTGTTATACTACTCGACAAATTCAGCAATGCGTCAGAGTTTACTAAATTACCGATCGCAGTTCCCCGACCAATCCAAGCTTCCCAATAGTCTTGTTTAATTTGCAAGGCGCTGTCATAACAGGCGATCGCTTCGGTAAATTCTTCTAAATAAAACAGTGCTACCGCCTGATTATACCAAGCTAAGTGGAAGTCGGGTTTAATGGCGATCGTTTGTCGATAGGAGGCGATCGCTTCAATGCGGCGTCCTAAGTTATCTAATGCTATACCCCGGTTGTACCAAGCTAAGTAGAAGTCGGCTTGAACTGAAAGGGCTTTATCCCAGGAGGCGATCGCTTCTGACCACTTTCTTAAATTAAACAGCACTACACCCCGGTCTATCCAGACTTCATGATACTCTGGGTCAATTTCTAGCGCTTTGTCGTAAGATATAATCGCTTCGGCAAATTGTTCGCCAACAGCCAGGGCTATGCCTCGGTAATACCAGTTTTCCTGGTCTTCTGGTTCCAGATGCAGCGCTTGATCATAACTAGAAATAGCTTCCGGTAGCCAACCTAACTTTAGCAGCGCCAAACCCCGGCTAGACCAAGCTTCTTGGTAGTCTGGTTTAATTTCTATGGCTTTGTCAAAAGAAGCGATCGCTTTTTCAAAATATCCTAATTCTCCCAGAGTTCGACCTCTGTTGTACCAAGCTTTGTAGAAGTCGGATTTCAGTTCTGTGGCTGTTTGGTAAGATGCGATCGCTTCATCAAAACGTTCTAAATGAAACAGCGTCAAGCCTCGGTTAAACCAATATTCTGGGAATTCGGGTTGAAGTTCAATCGCTTGGTCATAAGAGGCGATCGCGCCTAACAAATCACCCGTTTTAGCTTGCTGAAGACCTTGGTAAAACCACGCTTGAGCCTGGGTAACAGGATTATCGCTCTGTCGCTCAATAATACCAGGGGAATTACTGCTTTGAACTGCCAAATTAGCAGCAAGTTGCTGGACTAAATTGGTACTTTGATCTAACCTTACCCACAACTCATCTAGGGTATAAGCCACATTTGGATCTAAATCCGTCAAAGTGTTATCCCAGATTTCCTCTGAGGAAGATGTTGTTAATTCAGTTTTTTGTCTAGTGGAAAGGAGATTTGTTGGTGTTTTAGTTGGAGTAACTTCCTCTTCATCGCCGAACCTCAGTTGGGCTAATGAGGTGATTGAATCTTCTGCGGGAGGGAGAGGGAGATTTTCTCTGATTGTGGTTTGGGTGTCTTTTCGTTCATATTCCAATACCGGTTCCTCTAAGTTCTCGGTAAATCCTTCCTCAGAAGAGACATTTTGGGGTGCTGACGTTATTGATTCAACATCTTGCACATCATATTCCCATAACTGTTCACCTAAGCTACGGATTAGCTCTTGCCCAGGGGAAGTTGGGAGAATTTCTTCATCGGTTGTAGTTTCTACGACATCTGGCTCATTATACTCCCATAACTGTTCGCCTAAGTCGCGGATCAGTTCTTGCCCAGGAGTAGTTTCTATTACATCTGGCTGATTATATTCCCATAACTGTTCGCCTAAGTCGCGGATCAGTTCTTGCCCAGGAGTGATTTCTACCCCATCTTGCGCCTGATTGTCCTCATACTCTATTGGTGTGGGTGAGTTTTGTATGGGTGAGTTTTGCATCAGCCTGATACCAATGTTGTATGCAACATCTCCAATTCTGCCAACACCAAGTTCTCCCAACTGCACCATCTGGGTTGCTAACAGAGGATTTGGTGTGGGTGAAGCTAGCAAGCTTTCGCCAAACATCACCAACCAATCTATCCAGCGTTCAGCCGGAATGCGATTTTCGATCCGTTGCAGATACCTCAATGCCCACTGTCGTCCTCGTGCTTGATGCACGCCTTCTAGCAATTGGATAAACAATTGTTCTAGATCCGCATTGGTTAGTTCTGGTAGTACCCCCACCAGATTGCGTCCTCTCCCACCCTTGAGAGAACGACGAGTCTGCTTACTTGCAATGAGGCGCTTTAAAAACCTTTTAAGCGACTGCGATATCCGCCTGAGCATCTGCCACACTCTTGGATTTTCTTTTTCTAGATTGTAGCCATCGTTGTGTTAAAAAAATCATGAATCACGTAAAAATCCATTAGATTCAGACAGCGCTTCCGTAGGAGATTAGCAAAAAATATACAAAACTTCAAGAGAATAGCATTACAATGTTACAATTACCAGATTAAACTCTGAAATTTTGACCGTGCCAATTTGAAATTTTCGCTCAATCCAAAATTTCAAATCCCAAATCTGCTGACTTTGCGAAGCCGTTAATTTTCTGTTTGCTCTGTAGTCGATTGACCAGCCGGATATAATTGACTAATCAATGCCTGGACAAGCACTTGTGGATCGTCTGTCTCAACGGCAAGCTGTTGAGCAATCTGCTGGCGTAAGTTTTGATCCTCCTGCAACATCACAAACAACTCTTCTAGGGTGACAGTTTGGGATTCTCCCTCTGGGAGGTTCTCTGGTGCATCTGCTGACTCTAATATTGGAGCAGTTGGCTCAGAGGACAAAGTTGTGTTGACAGCATCTGGCCCTTCATATTCCCAAATGGGTTCGCCTTGATTACGTGTCAACAACTGCATTCCGATACTATAGGCAACATCTCCAATTTCTGGGATGTCCAACTCACCCAGCTGCACTAACCGCGCGGCTATTTCATTATTGGGTGTAGGTGATGCTAGCAATCTGTCGCCAAAGCGCCCTAACCACTCAACCCAGCGTTCAGTTGAGATGCGATGTTCAATATTATGCAGCCACTTCCGTGCCCATGCTTCCCCTCGTGCTTGATGTACTCCTTGCAAGAGTTCGGTGAAGAGAAATTCCAGATCCGTATCGCTTAGGGGTGGTGCTGGTTCTTTTTGCACATTCTCCCTAGATTTTGAGGCAGTCTGTTTTCCACCAAACAAGCTCTGAAAAAGCTTTTTGAGCCATTGAAATAGCCGCTTGAGCATCTGCTGCACCATCGAATATTGCTTATCCTCCTAAAATTGTAGCGATCGCACTGGACTATGGCGTTAGTTCAGTCAATAAAACGTATAGACAGGAAATCTCTTTTTTCCTCTAGGGCATGGGGCATGGGGCATTGGGAAAGACTTACTGGAACTTTCTCTGTGCTTCCCTGCTCCTTTATCCTCTTCTGTGAGGTTTAATAGTTAATGGTGGAAGTGTTGAGATTTATTAAGAAAACATTATGAAATATTGGCGACTGTTAGCTAGCTTTGTCTTAGCTATGCGGGCGGTGGCGAGGCTTTTTTCGATCACGCAGGAATGGCTGCTGATAGTCGCGATTTCCAATCGTCAGGTATTTCTTCCAAAAGCGGATGCTCCCAACCAATGACGCTTAACCACATTGCTCAACATTGGCTCGACTGAGTATAGGCGATGTTTAATAATTTAGGCTAGGCGATAGTCATATTGACTCGCACGATCATATCGTTGAAATCTTTGTCACCACCACTTGGTAAATCCTCAAAGCCAAAAACGTTATTCCCTAACAAGCGAATGTGATCTACTTTATCAGCGTTAGCTCCCAAGAATGGGAAGTAAACTGCTGGATCGTTATTTGGATTGCTATCAATTAAAGCATCAGGTATACCATTAGCAATAATAAATGGTGCAAAGATAGAACCTGGCTGGAAAGTTCCTGTGTAAGTTGCAGTACCTTGGTTATTAACTGTCAAGTCAATGCCTGCAACACGCCCACGAATTGCGGCTTCAGTATAACCAGGCTGTCCAGTGAGAATATCTGCTTTGCCATCTCCGTTGGTGTCAATGCCACCATTCTCATCAGCTACTTGATAGAAGCCGATGAAATTCTTGAAAGCTGCTTCTCTGTTGACCACAAAATCAGCTTTTACCTGACTTGTGACACCGCGCAAATCAATTACTTCCCCTTGGGAGTTTCCTTGCAGATTTGTACCCAGAGGTAATAAATCATTTGTCGACTGAATTTTTACCACCAGATTAAGGAGAGGGATTAAAGTTAGGACAGGGTGAGGTTTTTGTTTTGGGTAATTCGATGACTTGTGTGTACGCCGTAGCTTCCCTAGTAGGGAAGGGGGATGCTCTAGCCCCTTATTGAAGAAAGAGACAAGGGGACTTGGGGACTTGTCTGTTTCTTCAATCTTTCCAACTCCCCCTTTGTAGTACAAATATACTAAATAATATGCTATAATTCCGATACTTTGATGTTGAAATCATCGTAGAGGATAAGATCTAGTTGCTTGCTTTCCTGAGTGCCAAAATTTACAGCATTAGTTGAGTGTAAGCGCTATGTGAACATCCACAAACTAAGCAGGTAGAAGAGATTAAAATAGTTGAATCCTAAACTCGACTCGGTGCTACTAATTAACTTTGAAAGGCATTGAAGTCTATATTTCTATGTCTTACGAACCCCTGCACCACAAATATCGCCCCAAGAGTTTTGCTGAACTGGTGGGCCAAGAGGCGATCGCTACCACCCTCACGAACGCGATCGGCACATCCAAAATCGCCCCCGCCTATTTATTCACTGGCCCTAGAGGTACGGGGAAAACTTCTAGCGCCCGGATTCTGGCTAAATCCCTCAATTGTCTCAAAAGTGACAAGCCCACCGCTCAACCTTGCGGCGTGTGTAATGTTTGTCAGGGAATCACCAAGGGCTACGCCTTAGATGTAATTGAAATCGATGCCGCTAGTAACACTGGTGTCGATAATATCCGCGAGTTAATTGAAAAAGCCCAGTTTGCTCCTGTGCAGTGTCGCTACAAGGTTTATGTAATCGATGAATGCCACATGCTCAGTACTCAGGCATTTAACGCGCTACTAAAGACACTAGAAGAACCACCGAGACATGTGGTTTTTGTGTTGGCGACAACAGACCCACAACGGGTGTTACCAACGATTATTTCGCGCTGTCAAAGGTTTGATTTTAGACGCATTCAGTTAGAAGCGATGGTAAAGCATTTAAGTGCGATCGCCTCTAAAGAAAATATTCATATTTCACCCGACGCTGTAACCCTGGTAGCCCAACTTGCTCAGGGAGGGTTGCGAGATGCCGAAAGTCTACTTGACCAATTGGGTTTATTAGCGGGTGAAGTGACACCAGAGCGAGTTTGGGATTTGGTGGGGACAGTGAGCGAACAGGACTTGCTGGGGCTTTTAAATGCGATCGCTCAAGATAAACCAGAAGCAGTTCTAGATTGTACGCACAACATCCTAGATCGTGGTCGAGAACCGCTAACTATTCTGCAAAATCTCGCCGCCTTCTACCGCGATTTACTCATAGCCAAAACTGCACCCAACCGCCACGATTTAGTTGCTTGTACTCAGCAAACCTGGACAGCGCTGGTTGAGTTTGCTCAATACTTGGATATGAGCGCGATTTTAGCAGGACAGCAACACCTGCGAACATCAGAAGTGCAAATTAAAAATACCACCCAGCCGCGTTTGTGGTTAGAGGTAACATTACTAGGATTGTTACCCAGTGCGACGAATATTCAGCCACAAGCCCCAAGTGTCGCGCCGCGAGTTAACACACCTGCTGTATCTCCAAGCTATCCTCCAGCAGTTGCCCAAAATCACGCAGTCTCTTCTGTGCCTCTAGATAATCCGCAAACAAATCATAATTCTGTATCTCCCAATCATCTAGCGGCTGCCCAAAATCAGCCCGTCACTTCATCTCCCCCAGTTGAACGGCAAACAAATCACAATTCTGGTGCTAACTCAGTTTCGCCACCAACTCCAGAACCTGTATCTCTACCCATGTCACCTGCGAACATTGAACCAGTAACTTCAGAAGTTGTTAAGGAAGCAGAATATGACTTAACTCAGGTTTGGCAACAGGTGCTTGCTAACCTCCAGCCAAAATCAAGGCAAGAAATGCTGCGTCAAATGAGCCATCTCGTAGAGTTCGATGGTACTGTGGCTCGAATTGCGATCAAACAGGCATGGTATGACAAGGGGAAATCTTATCTACCGATGATTACGGCAGCTTTCCAGCAGACTTTCCAGCGTGAAATCCAGATAAATATAGAAAAAGGAACTTCTTCAAACTCTACCTCAGCCAAAAAAAATCCTCCCCCAAAAGACTCTAGTCGCGTTCAGCAGCCACCAGCTCCCAGTTACAATCAGCAAATTCCGCCTCCAGCGCCAGTACCCCAGCCAACCACTCCACCACCAAAAACCGAGTCGGCAACAAGGAACGGAAATGGGGCAAATGGAAATAGCGTAAATGGAAATGGTGTAAATGGAAATGGTGTAAATGGAAATGGTGTAAATGAAAATGGCGTAAATGGAAATGGCGTGCAAGCTTTGCATTTGGAGGCAAAGCGAACACCCCCACCTGATTGGGAACCTGACGAAGTAGCGATCGCAGCTCAACGTATAGCAGAATTTTTCAACGGACAAATTATCCGCTTTGCAGAGGATTCAACAGAATTCTCCGATTCTATAACTACACCTGAGTGGGTAGAAGAATCAGAAGTTGATGATGAGTGACAACACTCCGCACCTTTTGGTACGGAGCTTCCAAGAATCACTTCTTAGCTTTCCTAGTTTTTCCCTTGCGGGGTTTCGCCTCTGACAAAGGTAAAGATTTCTCATCCACCCCCGGCAGACCGACTGCATAGGCGTTTTGGATTCCCGACTGTCCATCGGTACTAATGAGGGCATAGCCTCTATTTCTAATTACAAGTCCGCTTGCTACGTCCCTATCGGTGATGAATCCACAGCTACAGTTATGAACTCTAACGCTCAAGTCCTTTTTAACAATTGCTCCGCATTCTGGACACTCAAGAGACGTCCCCTTCGCATTGACTTCGGCAAAAAACTTGCCTCGTTTCCAGCACACATATTTCACGAGAGAACGGAACTGACCAAACCCTGCATCCAACATCTGCTTACCAAACATCCCCTTTGCCATAACAGTGTAGTCCAGGTCTTCCATGAAAACCTGATCTGCACTATCACAAAGGGCGTGGGCTTGCTTAAAGTGGAAGTCTTTACGAGTGTTGTCAATTGTATGATGAAGCCTTGCAACTTTGAGACGTTGTTTCTCGTAATTTTTTGACCGTTTCTGTTTTCTACTCAACCTACGTTGCAGCAATTTCAGCTTGCTTTGCAGACTTTTAAAAAACTTTGGCGGTTTTACGAGAACCCCGTCGCTGGTTGCCAAAAATTTATTAAGCCCGATATCCACACCGATTCCGTGACCATGTGGCATCGGGGAGGGAACGTTGACATGGCACTGAATATTGATAGAGGCGTACCATCTATCAGCTTTCTTAATGATGCGGACTTGCTTGACTACAAACCCATCAGGGATTGGTCGATGCAGGTTGATAGGGATGTTTCCCAGCTTCGGCAAATTCAAGCTGTATCCAGTAACGGGATTAACTTTGAACTGGGGAAACAGCAAAGACTTAAGCTGTCCAAACTTCTTAAAGCGTGGAAAACCAAACCCACGTTTTTGAAAGGACTCCCATCCTTTGTGCAATTCTTTAACCGCTTGCTGCAATACCTGAGAAGCCGGTTCTCCCAATCTTGGAAAATCCTTCTTAGCTTTAGGTAGTGCGTTCAGTTGTTGCACCTCGCCGGGAAACTTCAAATCCGCACTCAAGATATATTCATGAACCAAGGAACATCTATCAATCTGACACTTACGGCTATTACACCAATCCTTAATCTCTCGCAAAGCATAGTTATAGGCAATGCGACAAGTCTCCATCCAATTAACCAATTGGTCTTGTTGGATGGTATCAGGATATAGTCTATAGCGGTAGTTAAGAATCAGCATAGCCTTAATTATAGCATATTTACTAGCTACGAGTCGCGTAGTAAATCAATGAAAGCCGTGCTAGAAGCACGGGATTTTCAACCCAATTTTCTGATAAAAAAATGCAAAATTATTTTTGGTAATTTTGCATTTTGAATTTTGAATTTTGAATTCCCCCTTAGGGGCTATTCCCCATCCCCAGTATGCAAGGTTTTCACCCATTTCAGTCGCTTTGGTCTTACCGACATCCGGGCAGTAGTACTGCTCATGACGACTAACCAGTGCAACATATATAAACTGCCGCGCAGGGTTTGCACCAGCATCAGAAAATATGTAGAAAGTGGGAATTTTTGATCTTGACGTACCCGTTTCAGACCTGTAAACATCCCTACCATTGACATAGAAATGGACAAGCCTGTGATCGGACTTAACATTGGTGGACGATGACGAGCGATCGCCATTAATAAATCTGGTACTGTTGCTGTGGGCAAGATATACATAATCAGCATAAAAATCAGCAAATCCCAGCTTTTGCGCCCTCCCATGCGGTTTTTGAGAATTAAATCCCAGTAATCCAGATAGCGTTGATAACCGCCTTCTGCCCAACGGTTGCGCTGATGCCAAAGTGCAACCGCGCTCGTCACTCCTTCTTCTTGCACGGCTGGATGGAAAACACACTCAATATCCCATTTATCCAAATGTAAACGGATTGTCAAATCTAAATCATCGGTAATGGTTTCTTCATTCCAGCCACCGCAGCTTTCCAAGGCTGAACGCCTGACAAATTGACCATTGCCCCGCAGTTCGCCAATGCCACCAAGGGCAGTTCGCTGTTGCTGAAACCAGGTATCAAGCGCCATTTCCGCCATTTGACCCTTAGTCCAAAAGTTTTCTTTAGCGTTGGCGATCGCTTTTCGCACCTGCACCGCCCCCACCTTTTCTCTTTGAAATAAAGGTATTACCTGTAGTAACAAGTCTGGTGTCACTTGGGCATCAGCATCAAATACTGCTATAATATTGCCCTTTGTCAGTGGCAATACCTGATTCAACGCCCCCGATTTGCCACCACTAGCTGCTGCTGAACGCCTTAGTACTTTCAGTTGCTCGTGTTTCTGTTCTAGTTCTGCTAATAAATGTGGGGTGCTATCACTGCTGTGATCGTCAATTATCCATACTTCGTAATGCCCACCTGGATATTCCAGATTACAAAGATTTTTGACTAATTTAGCAATTACCGCTTCCTCATTTTTCGCAGCCACTAGCAAAGATACAAAGGGCAAATCTCCCTGTATTTCTTTTGGATAGCGACGGGGTTTAGTAAACACTACCACCAAGGCATGAAATCCTAGAATGGTGGTCAGTCCTAGAATAAATATAGAAGCCCAAGAAACTAAATGTAGAGCGATCGTGCCACTCCAGACGATAGTCAAGACTAGAGCTGCTTTGCGTCTACGACCTTGAAACCGGGGTGTTAAAGACACAGGATCTGTCTCTAACACTGGCTCCTCATTTACTGATAGATCAGACAATAAGGAGTTGAGCGGATCAAGCTCTTGATAAGAATCTTCTTCGGGCCAGGAATTCGCTGGCATAGGTTAGGTTGCTTGATTCAAAAACCAGTATTTGTCTACAGTTAGTAATTTTACGGACAAATATCCCGAAGCTACTTTTCCCGATATTAATCGGAATGGGCAAACTGCAATACCCGCTATCCCTAAGCCAAAAGCCGCTGGGACTACCTTTGTTGTCACCGCCACTCTGCGTAATTACCTCACATTAACCACGTTTGCTACTCTTAGACAGAGGCTTGATTCCTTTGATAGCCACTTGGGCAGGAAGCTTGTAGAGTCGGACTTTTTCCAATCAGAACTCCGGTTTGGGCAAAGTAATAGCAAGGTAGCAGCAGCTTGTTGTTGGGAGAAACTGCAATAACGGCATCCACCACTTTACAGTCGGGATTTTTAGTGTTATCGTTCCCAGCTTCGATAAAAGTTAATGCAGGATCATTGTAACCGAAATTTTAATATTTCTTAGCAGTAACTTCATTTATTGGGCATTGGGTATTGGGCATTAGTTATTTCTCCCCTGCTCCCTGCTTCCTTCCCCTGCCGTGTGCTTTAGATACATCTTTTGGGAATACTACTAATAACCACTAATATCCCCAGTTTTCAACCAACTTGAGGAATATTTAACAATGTCTATTGAGCAACTCCAGCCCGCCACTCAACAACAAGCCAGTGTTTACTTACCTTACGTTCAGGGCGCTAGGCGCAATTTCTTACCTTATGCCATCAGTCTTTATCAAAAAGGGGTCTTAGAGGGACATCGGAAGATAGAAGCCAGTGAACATATCCCCTTCGTCGCCTCCTGGAATGTTGCTACTTTACCGTCAGACTTAACCCGTTGCCGAATCCAGTTTGATGGCAACGCTGATCTGAGTTACGAATTGATGATGGCTAGTTTTGAATTTATTAATTTTTTAATTGAACTTATGGACAACTATAAACGTCATCGCGTGACCGATTTTTCACAACCGTTTTACCGCAAGCTACTGCGTATAGACGATTGATTAAACTCAGCCGGACTTTTGCAAGTTCGGCTTGTCTTTAAAACTGTTTATTCTGATGCCGACATCAGAAAAGAAGAATATTGCACTCTTATTCTTACTTGCGATCGCGGAGGTGTCGAAGATAATCGCTCCTGATCTCCCAAAATCTAATTAAAAAGCGATCGTACTCTAAATCTTCGATTTCAGGTAGTTTATGAAAGACGTACATGAAAGTAAAAAGTACTTTGCATCAGCAATACTTAGGTCAGGCTCAGTCAACATAGCGTGTCTAATACCTCCCTCATCACTTGTATATCCATACAGGTTTAAGAATGAATTTTCAAAGCCGGATGTAACTTGTTAGAAACTTCTAGAACCTTCAGGGCTTCTCCTAAAGTTGCCTTTAAGCCTCGTCTTTGACTAAATGTATTGCTTGAAAACTCGACTTTAAACATCTCAGGTAATTGTTGTCTTACCTCGCCTTCAGAAAATCTCTCAGGCTCATGTATATGACAGTACCCAGAAGAATTAGCTTTGAGCTTGCATTTTTCTCCAGATTTAGTTTTTGCTTTGCAATTAGCTGATGACATACGAGATAACTTCGAGGATATCTTTATTAAGATAGCAGTCTTATCAATGAAAACTAGTATTAATTAAAACGCCGACAGTGGTCTAATAGCTTTTATCAATATAAGCACTCAAAAATACCAGTTGGTTTACCATCTCCTCAGCCGAACGAGTAGCAACCAACTTGAGCAACCCTTGTAACTGTTGCCCTACGGAATAACGTTGCTGCTGCAACAAAATAATGCCAGCATGATTTCTCTCTGTAGCTAAAAACTCGTTATGCAAACAGCAGAAGTCTCTTCGGTTGTAGCTATATATGGCACGCCCTTCCTCTGTTGCCCAAATTAGCTGCTGATCATCAGAATAAGTCTGCCTGCTCACATCGGCCACTGTTACAACATCCAAGTTTGCATTACAGAAAGCTTTGATTAAAGACTTCTCAACGCTGTCCTCATCTAAATACAAACGAATTTGGCTCACTGTCTCTTCGCCGTATATTCAGCTTCCAAACGGTCGTATTCTTCAATTTCTGCGGCAATCTCTGTGTCAATTACTTCTTTATTGACATAGTAGTAAGTTAACGCTGCATAAATTTGTGCCAACATTAGCTGTGGTCTTTCAGCAACGATGTCTTCTGGTTTCATGCCTGCATTGAAGTCGATCGCAATGTTGTGTACCGTAATCCGGTGTCCCGTAATGCGAGGGCGACCACCACAGGTTCCCGGTGTGCTGACAATCAGCGTGCCAATGTCGGTAATGGTTTGCATAGCTTGTTTACTAAATTTTGCTCCCATAAGCAACTGAGCAATTTAAAACTTCTTTTAATGTAGAAATATAAATGTCCAGTTATTTATTTAGCTGCCCACAGCAAAATAAAACATTTATCCTTAATAATTAGGAGTCTAGTACTAATCCCAGAATAGCAAACATCCTGCCTCGATTGGAGACGATAGACTTTTTATAAGAGTAATTTTTGCAAAAACTCGAATTTCCCAACATTTCAAGGCAGGTATGGAGCAATGGTGCGATTAAAACCGTGGCAGTGGGTCGTCTTAGCAATGCCGATCGCGTTTATCATTATTTTCTTACTAGTATCCGCCGGTTCGCAAATTCATGCGTGGGGTATTAGTTGGATCTGGGGTGTGTTCACCCTTTTATTCGTGGGTTGGCGTTGGCTGTTGGTAAAATGGACTCAACCAGCTGTTAACCAAGTGGAAACTGTATTAGCCCAAGTCCGCGAAGAACTGGAATCGGCAGCAGAGGATACAGTAAGACCACCAGTGGGAAGTGATATCACAAAGCTTGCAGAAACCGCACTCCAAGAGATTCTGCAAGCAGCACAAAGCGATCGCCCGATTTGGGAAGACTGGCAAACATTTTGGACGCGATGCCAGGATTTGGTGGTAGAGATCGCTCATATCTACAATCCTCAAATTCAATATCCCCTGCTGAACATTTACGTCCCCCAAGCTTACGGGCTGATTCGCGGAACGGTGGATGATATGGATCAGTGGATGCAAAAGTTATCCCCAGTCCTCAATCAGGTAACAGTTGGGCAAGCATACCAAGGATATGAGGTCTACCGGAAGTTGGAACCATCGGCTCGGAAATTCTGGAAAGCTTGGAACTGGGCACAGTGGGTTTTAAACCCGGTGGCGGCAGTGGCAAAACAAGCTAGTCAGGGTTACAGTAACCAAGCAACTCAGCAATTATTGGGGAATTTGAGTCAGTTATTCCGGGAAGCTGCACTCAGAAACTTATGCCGACAGGCGATCGCACTCTACGGACGTGGAACATTACCAGTTTCAGCAGCCGTAGTATCCACACCAACTTTACCCAAAGCAAAAACCCAAACACTCCGAGAAATCCTGACTCAAGCTCAACCAGCCGAGGCGGTTGAGCAAAAACCCGTGAATATTCTGCTGGTGGGGCGCACGGGGTCAGGAAAAAGTAGCTTGATTAACACACTATTTCAGGCGGATCTCGCAGCCGTTGATGTTTTACCCAGTACCGATCGCATTCAGAATTATCAATGGCAGAGTCAAAGTGGCGAAACCCTGACGCTTTGGGATACACCTGGTTATGAACAAGTCAACCGTGCCGATCTCCGAAATCTGGTGCTTGATTATGCCATTAATGCAGATTTGCTGCTGTTAGCTACCCCTGCCCTCGATCCTGCCCTGCAAATGGATGTAGACTTTTTGCAAGACATCAAGGCAGAAGTTGCAGATTTACCAGCGATCGCGATCGTCACTCAAATAGATCGTTTGCGTCCGCTCCGCGAATGGCAACCACCTTATAATTGGGAATGGGGCGATCGCCCCAAAGAAATTGCGATTCGAGAAGCCACCGAGTATCGCGCCAAACTGCTAGGAAACTTCTGTAATCTAGTTCTACCTGTGGTTACAGGTGACAGCAAAACAAATCGAATCGCCTGGGGAGTGGAGGCGCTATCGTTGGGATTAGTGGATGCGATCGCGCCTACCAAGCAACTCCGTCTCGCCCGCTTTTTACGTAACCTAGAAGCCCGTACTATCGCCGCAGCCAAAATCATCGACCACTATACCTTCCAGATGACGACAACACAGGGACTAACGACATTGCTTAAAAGTCCCGTCCTCCAGTTTGTTTCTACGCTCTCAACCGGATCTCCAGCCCTAGCATATATGTTGGCAGAGCAAATTCCTCTGGAACAGTTGCCGATTGTGATTGGCAAACTTCAAATGGGATATGAGCTTTTCTCGCTCTTGAATACAGGCAAGCATAACTCGCTCAACTTTGAATTGCTATCCCTCTGGCCGCTACTGCTGGAAAACTCCGCTTCACCCGATCGCAACGCCTGGGCATTTGGTCACGCCCTAGTGGAATACTGGACTCAAAATTTGACGGTTGAACAACTGCGGGAGCGATTTGAGTATTATCTATCGATTTCCAAATAATTTGTCTGCTTTATCGCTTTTATTCCATTAAATCATCTGTCGCAGGCTCACCCGGATAAAAGCGATCGCTCAGAATTTCCTCAAAAGGATATAAACATTGCTGGGGAAAAGTTGAGAGTGACAGATTTGTTTCTCCCGATGCTAAATCCCTAGCGTTTTGATATGATTCCTGGAGTGCTTCTTCAAGGTAAGGCTTCAGGCTAGGATTTTCGCTCAACAACTTGAGAATCTCCCGTCTTTGTACCCTAATTGTCGCCAAGCAACTACGACTCCGTTGTTTTGGTTGATATTCCCATTTGAGCAAATGTCCAATTAATATACTAAGACGATTTCTCAATTCTTGCCGTTCCCTTCTTCCCAAAGATTCGATTTCCTCAATTAAATTGGGTAGATCAAGCTGGTTCCATTGGTGATGACGCAGAAGGTTAGCCTGTTGTTGAGTCCAAGTATAAAAGTCATTTTCGTAGAGGTTTGGCATCAGGTTTCCCTCTGTTTTCCCTAATTCTAGTAAAGACTCATAAATGTGCATTGATGTCAACTTCAGGTGAAAGCCTGTCCTAATAAATTTCTCTCGTTCCCAGGCAGAGTCTGGGAATGCTTATTGTGAGGCTCCGCCTCCTGAATTTGCGGCAGAGCCGCTCTTAATGCGTTTCCAGCCAGAGGCTGGAAACGAGGATTTTCTCTCGTGTTCTGGCTGAAGTTGACACGCATTACATCTGTGCGCCCTGACACTTGATTGTGTTTTGAGAAAAAGCTTTGAATCTAACAGCTAAAAAGTCACCACACTGCGAATTGATTCACCTTTATGCATCAATTCAAAGGCATCATTAATTTGCTCAATAGGCATTACATGGGTAATCAAATCATCAATATTTATCTTACCTTGCATATACCAATCAACAATTTTCGGCACATCTGTACGTCCTCTAGCGCCACCAAATGCTGAACCTTTCCAAACGCGTCCAGTTACTAATTGAAAAGGACGAGTACTGATTTCTTGTCCAGCACCAGCAACACCAATAACCACACTTACGCCCCAACCTTTGTGGCAGCATTCTAATGCTTGACGCATAATTTTGACATTACCGATACATTCAAAGCTGTAATCAGCACCGCCTTTGGTTAAATCAACCAGATAGGGAACTAAATCACCCTCTACTTCCTGGGGATTCACAAAGTGCGTCATGCCAAACTTTTCTGCCAAAGCGCGTTTGCTGGGATTAAGATCCACCCCGACAATCATATTCGCCCCTACCATCCGCGCCGCCTGGATGACATTTAAGCCAATACCACCCAAACCGAAAACCACGACATTCGCTCCTGGTTCCACCTTGGCAGTGTAGATGACTGCACCAATACCAGTAGTCACACCACAGCCAATGTAACAAACCTTATCAAATGGGGCGTCTTCCCGAATTTTTGCCACGGCGATTTCCGGCAGCACCGTATAGTTGGCAAAAGTGGATGTACCCATATAATGATGAATCATCTGCCCATCGAGACTAAAGCGACTAGTACCATCGGGCATGACACCGCGTGCTTGAGTTAAGCGAATGGCTTGACAGAGATTAGTTTTGAAACTCAGACAATATTCGCACTGGCGGCATTCGGGAGTGTAGAGGGGAATTACATGATCCCCTGGTTTGAGACTGGTGACACCAGCGCCTACCTCCACTACCACACCAGCGCCTTCATGTCCCAAAATTGCCGGAAACAAACCTTCGGGATCGTTACCAGATAAGGTAAAGGCATCGGTATGACAAATCCCGGAGGCTTTCACCTCAACTAACACTTCCCCGGCTTGTGGCCCCGATAGTTGAACGGTTTCAATCGTCAACGGCTTACCTGCGCTGTAAGCTACTGCTGCTTTAACTTGCAATGTCAGCCCTCGTGTATAGTTTTTTGACGTTCTCTCCAATGCTGAAGCACGGAATTCTTTCACTTAAAGATATCGAGCGCATGATACACTTTTGTATCACTTCATCGTATTTAGTAAGCACGATCGCTCCTATAACGATAAATATCACTTTGTTAAAATATCATTCTGTAGCTAAATTGGTTAAAGGCGGCAACAGCTGTTTTGGCAACGATGTAAACTTGATGCCAGCAGCAACCCCCAAATAATTTGTCCACCCCTCAATTTATATATTTTGTCACAGCTTATGAACCCTGCCCTCACTCAAATTGGCGCTCAAATGTCTAACCTGACTGGCGTCAGAGCAATCATGAAGGATATTATCGACACATTACAAACAAGTGCAGGGCAGCAGTTTATTAATTTGAGTGCTGGTAATCCGTTGATTTTGCCAGAGGTAGAGCAATTATGGCGGGATTGTACTGCACAGCTTCTCGCTAGTCCAGAATATGGTGAGGTAGTTTGTCGCTACGGCTCAAGTCAGGGCTATGCACCATTTGTTGAAGCGATCGCTAATGATTTTAACAAACGCTACGGGTTAAACTTAAGCGAACGCAATATCCTGATCACCCCAGGTAGTCAAAGTCTCTACTTCTACGCCGTGAATAGCTTCGGTGGCTACACCCCCAGTGGCGAGTTAAAACAAATCGTTTTGCCCCTCAGTCCTGACTACACGGGTTACGGGGGTATCTGCTTAGTTCCGAAAGCCTTAACCGCCTACAAACCGACTCTCGATATCGATACAGCTGCCCACCGATTTAAATATCGCCCCGACTTCAGTCAACTTTCGATTACCGAAAACACGGGTTGTGTCCTCTTTTCTCGCCCCTGTAATCCCACTGGTAACGTCCTCACTGATGATGAGGTGAGAAAGATTGCTGCCCTGGCTGCGCCTTACAATGTACCCGTGTTAATTGACTCGGCTTATGCACCTCCCTTCCCAGCATTGAATTTTACCGAAATGACACCAGTGTTTGGTGATAACATCCTCCACTGCATGAGTTTATCGAAAGCTGGATTACCAGGAGAAAGGATTGGGATTGCCATTGGGGATGAAAAGTGGATTGAAGTGCTGGAGTGTTTCCAGGCAAATATGAGTCTCCATTCTTCACGTTACGGCCAAGCGATCGCAGCTTTTGCAATCAATTCTGGCGCTTTAGTGGAAATTTCTCACACTGTCATCCGTCCCTTTTACCAAAATAAGTTTACCGTTTTAGAAACCAGTTTAGAACAAGCAATGCCCAAGAATTTACCTTGGTTTCTCCATCGCGGTGAAGGAGCAATTTTTGCTTGGTTGTGGTTAGAGGATTTACCCATCAGTGATTGGGAATTTTACCAACGAGTCAAGCAAGTAGGTGTGATTATTGTCCCTGGAACTAGCTTCTTCCCCGGTTTAGAGGAAGAATGGGCGCACAAGCACCAATGTTTCCGCATCAGCCTTACCGGCAGCGATGAGGAAATTACCACTGCTATGCAACGTTTAGCAAAAGTGGCTGAAGAAGTTTATCAGCGTGCAGTTGTGAGTGCGTGATGAGTGCTGAGTGCTGAGTGTTGAGTTAGGAGTTATAAGTTATTATTCTCCCCCGACCCCAATGCCCAATGACAAATGCCCAATGCCCAATGCGCAATGCCCAATGACAAATGACAAATGACAAATCAGATAATTGGTTAGAAATTGGTAAGATTGTTTCCCCTCAAGGATTGTCTGGGGAATTACGGGTTTATCCTGTATCTGACTTCCCTGAAAGATTTCAGGTGCCGGGAAAACGTTGGTTGTTGCGTTCAGGTGAAAGAGAACCACAACCAATCGAATTATTGACAGGACGTTACATCAGTAACAAAAACTTATATGTGATCAAATTAGCTGGTGTGGAAAATTGTGATCAGGCGGAGGCGTTACGCGGTTGTAAGTTAATGGTGCCAGCAAGCGATCGCCCCCAATTAGGCGAAGATGAATATCATGTCCTCGATTTGATTGGTTTGGAAGTTTTTATGCAAGCATCTGGCGAACTGGTTGGGACGGTAGTAGATATCATCTCTGCTGGGAATGATTTGTTAGAAGTCAAGTTGCATGAATCATTTGCTACTGACAAACAACAAATGACAAATGACAAAAAGCAAAAGACTGTTTTGATTCCATTTGTGCTAGCGATCGCACCTGTGGTAGACTTGGCATCTGGTCGCATTGAAATTACACCACCGCCTGGGTTGTTGGAAATTAATAATTAAGTCATTCCTTTATCTGCCTCTAGCTAGTTTTGCTGTACTGGATACTTCAACAAGAAGCAAAGCTTGAGGCATGAGAAAATTAGAATACACACGCTATCTATTAATTTAGCAAATGTGGCAATGCCAGAAAAAATAACAGCAACTATTCACAGGCAACTGCTAGAAATATTGTCCGGATTGCCCTTATCTTCTCAAAAAGAAGTATTAGATTTTGCTATCTCTCTCCAGAAAAAAAAACTAACTCAGCATTGGGATGCTATTTCTGATGCAGAAGCTGCTGCATTAAAAACAGAGTTTGCTGATGAAGATTTAGCTTTTGCAGAATCCGTTTTAACTGATTATCTCTCCCAGCTTCAGCAAGAGGACACAGTTTAATGCGAGGAGATGTTTATTTGGCTGATTTGAATCCGAGTCGAGGTTCAGAGCAAGCAAGTATCCGACCAGTTATTATTGTACAGCGAGATAGACTAGCTCAGTTTACAACAACATCAATAGTAATTCCTTTAACCACTAATCTGCGACGCGCTAACATACCAGGTACAATTGTCATACCTTCAGGTGAAGGCGGTTTAACGCAAGAGTCAGTGGTGCTTTGTTATCAAATTATTGTTATCGCTTGACTATAGCTTCACAGTATTTTATTTTTGTGTGAGCAACAAACTAATCTTGAGTTATTTTTGATGCGATCAAAATTGAACGCCGTACCTGAGTTTGAATATTAAGTATGTTAGCTAGTTTTTGACGATCCTTAAATCCTATATCGTGCATATAACAGTGGTGCAAAATAATCTGTTTCAATAAGCGATCACAAACAGGATTTTTAGAGAATTCAGAGTGCAATTTATCAATCTTGTGAATATCTAATCTTTTTTCAAACTGCAATTCAATAATTTCTTGAATTAAGCAGAATGAAGGCTTATCGTTGCTTTCAGTTACTCTAATATAGATCTCACGACCTTTGGCAGAACCTAGAGAAAACGCAATTTTGTGAAGCATCCCCAGAATAACGGTATAATTAATCCCTAAGTAAAAAGACTCGACTTCCCGAATAATTTTTGAGTTGGAAAGATTTGGATTCTCTTCCAATATCTTTTTAATTTTCCTGATTGACTCTTCTCGCACGTATTCCGAAAATCTTAGAAAGACGCTAAGAAATCTTAGTGAAACCAAAAGTGATTCTTCATAGATTGACTCTAGAGAGTTTCGCTCTAGGGAGCCAAGCCTATTTCTCAAAATCTGTCCACAAACTTCAATTGCTCTGAATACTTTGTTTACCTTTACCATGAACTCTTCTACGTCTTTGTTGTCATATAAAGGACTATTCTGCTCTTCATCTTGATCAATAATATCTTTTTGTCTATCGTTTTCTAATCGTTCTTGCTTTGCGTCACGATTCTCTAAAACAAGGTGAGGTATTTCTTTAACAAAATCTTGAAGAAAAGATAGAGAACCTGCTTCTAATGTTACTTCTGCCTCATTAGAAAAAATACCCATGACAGAATATAGAATCTGATCAAGAATCCACGGATCTTTGGAATGGTGCGTAAGAAACAGAACTATGTTCGATGCCTTTTCAAGATGAATTGTATCTACTAGATGTTGTATTCTCTTTTTAGCTTCCTCTCCTTTGTAAAGAGAGTCTGCCAAGTTTTTCGCCGCAAAGAAGTAAAACAGATAACGGTAATGAAACTTTAGACCAGTCTCTGAATGTTGCAGAATAAATGAATCGACCAAATCATTAATCACTTTGTCTTGACTAACTGGAAGAAAATTCTTTAAGTATTCTTTAAAAAATGCATCTAAGCCAGATTCATCAAGACTTTCCGAGGGAGACTCTAAAATTGCTCCTCCAAGTTCTGATAAAACATTAAGGTATGTATCAATCTCGGTTTGTTTTACATGAACACGCTGTAGAGCTTGGTAGATCAAATACTGATAATAGTGTCCGTAAGCAGTGAGTTCAAGTCTCTGTGTGGTTATTGTCTCTAAAGTCTGAAGAAGCATCAAGATGTGGAATGGTTTTGCTGGAACTACGTTCTTGCCTACAAGCAAGTCTACATGATGCCGCAGTTCATCTGTCTTTTTCCAAACCTGCTGATCGTCTGCTTCTTCAGTTAACTCTAGTGCGACCCATTTATCAATTAGTTTGGCACGATCAACATTACCGAAAGGGAGAATTTCCAACTTCTTATAATCATCAAGCTCAGGAAAATCAGGCATGATAAATATAAAGGATTCCTCTGCAAGCAGAATAGTATGAGGAAAAATCGAATTAATATTTCTTATAAATTTACTTTTGGCCTTCTTATTAAGTGTACTTGCCGATATATCATCGACAATACAAACAAGATTAAGTCCTTGAAGAAATTTTTCCGCAGACAGCGATTGATATGTAGCTGAAACTAGCTTTGAAATTTGTTCCTTAATATCAGAACTTTTTATATTTGCTCCCTCAACTAGTAAAGGCAAGAATCCAGAAGAAAGAGCATCTAGGAATATTTTTTTTGCAAGAGTAGTTTTACCTGACTGCTCATCTCCTAAAATAAGGATACGGCTATCATATTCTAATAGTTTTTCACCTGAAATCTTCTTCGATGGAAATTTTTCTAACGATTCATTTATGACCTTTAGGTTAGGGAAGACAAATATATCATTCAGATAAATACGTTCACGACTTCGATGTGCAACCTTTATTGCAGTATTTTCAAGAAACTCTTGAAATTCGTTTGTTAATTCTATATTTGAGCTAGAAGGAATGCTTAAATTACTGAGTTGGGGTTCACTAGAAGTTAAGGAAGCTGTTTTTTTTTAATTGTTCCCTTTATCAATTTAGTAAAAGTTGGGAAATGGTTATGCAAGAAGTTTTCTGTATCTAGCTCCGCTTCGTAAGAAATTCCCACAAAAGGCGGGATTGAAGAAATTATTCCTTTGAGCTTTGCTGCTGCTGATTTATCTGGCTGATTCAGTTTATCTCGGATTCCTCTCAAAAGCATAAGGACTTCATCAGGGTATGTAGATGAGCTTACTTCAATTTTACCTACTTGGTTGACAATTTCTGCAACTACAACCTGTGCCTCTTGTTCTGAAATTTCGATAGATCCTGACTGCTCTGAGAGAATCTCCCAGTACTCTTGCTCATACGGCTGCATCTGTGTTTTCAATTTGGTGATCTGCAACTTAATTCGCTCTTTGTCTTCATCAGGAGTTATTGTCAAAGTCAATTCTTTACCTGACACTTGTGTACGATAATTGGTCAAAATTTCCTCAACCACACCTAGGCGATCGCTTGACATCCCTAAACTCCAAAACTTGAAAGACAACTGTTCAGTTTTACACAATCTAGTTCATTATGTCTTTAGGGTTTTTACATAACTAGGACTTACACATCGTACATAAGTACTATACGTAATTTGGGTATTTCAGCCATGTTTAGCACCCAGCGATCACAAATATGCGAGTAAATCAGGGTTATGCGAAGCGCCTGAAACCACCAAATATAATGCTCCACATTATGGTTAATTTGTACAGAAAGCTCTAGATGAAGAAAATGCCAATTGATAGGATTAATCAATAGCGTAGATGTAGCCCGTCGTAGATATCGCTCTCTATCCTGTGCCAAGAGCGAAAGAATTTAGTCACAAAGGCTAGAAAAACTTCTCATGGGTAGATGGCCATCATCTGGAAAACAAGTACAATTGCTTACTGATGAAGCCGTCAAAATCCTTTTGGAATGGAGTGTCGAAATGACATTAGCAACGACTCCACAAACAAAGCCTTTAACAGATGAAGAATTAGGTAAGATGAACGCCTATTGGCGTGCAGCTAATTATCTTTCCGTTGGGCAGATATATCTACTCGACAATCCGCTACTTAGAGAACCGCTAAAGCTGGAACACGTCAAACCCAGGCTTTTGGGTCACTGGGGAACAACACCAGGGCTGAACTTCATCTATGTTCACCTGAATCGGCTGATCAAAAAATATGACCTAAACATGATCTATATTGCTGGCCCTGGTCATGGAGGACCTGGACTGGTAGCCAACACCTACTTAGAAGGCACTTACACCCAGTATTATCAGAACATCTCCCAGGATGCTGAAGGAATCCAGAAACTCTTCAAACAATTCTCTTTCCCTGGTGGTATTCCCAGCCACGTTGCACCGGAAACTCCTGGTTCGATCCACGAAGGCGGTGAACTAGGTTACTCCCTCGTCCACGCTTACGGTGCTGCCTTTGATAACCCTGACTTGATCGTTGCTGCTGTTGTCGGTGATGGTGAAGCTGAAACAGGTGCTTTAGCGACTAGTTGGCATTCCAACAAGTTTCTTAACCCCGTGCGTGATGGTGCTGTACTTCCCATTCTGCATCTGAATGGGTATAAAATTGCCAACCCAACGACACTGGCACGGATTAGCCATGAGGAGTTGGAAAGTTTATTTGTGGGCTACGGCTACAAGCCATACTTTGTAGAAGGTGACGATCCCGCAGATGTACACCAGCAGATGGCGGCGACTCTAGATATAGCGATCGCCGAAATTCAAAGCATCCAAAGGGAAGCCCGTGTACATGGTTTCACCGAACGCCCCCAGTGGCCGATGATTGTCATGAGAACCCCCAAAGGTTGGACAGGGCCCAAGGAAGTAGATGGCAAAAAAACTGAAGGTTCTTGGCGATCGCACCAAGTTCCCTTGGGCGAAATAGCCAAAAAGCCAGAACACCTGAAACTCCTAGAAGATTGGATGAAGAGTTACAAACCAGAAGAACTCTTCGACAGCAACGGTAAGCTGATTCCCGAACTAGCAGAACTGGCTCCCAAAGGGCATCGACGCATGGGTGACAATCCCCACGCTAACGGCGGTATTTTGCTGTGTGACCTGAAAATGCCCGACTTTCAAAACTATGCTGTAAATGTTCTCCAACCAGGCAAAGCGATCGCTGAAGCTACCAAAGTTACCGGCAAATTCCTGCGGGATGTTATGCAACTTAATCAAGAAAGTCGCAACTTCCGCATATTTGCCCCCGACGAATTGGCATCAAATCGTTTGGACGCCGTGTTGGAAGTCACAGATAGAACTTGGGTAGCCGAGATTTATCCCGAAGATGACCACCTTTCCCCCGACGGTCGGGTGATGGAAATTCTCAGCGAAACTTCTTGCCAAGGATGGTTAGAAGGCTACCTCCTCACAGGGCGTCACGGGTTATTCACTTGCTACGAGGCATTCATCCACATCATTGACTCGATGTTCAATCAGCACGCCAAATGGCTGAAAACGACCAGACATATTCCCTGGCGTAGACCAATTGCTTCCCTCAATTACCTACTCTCCTCTCACGTTTGGCGACAAGACCACAACGGCTTCTCCCACCAAGACCCCGGTTTTATTGACCATGTAATCAATAAGAAAGCAGAGATCGTCCGCGTTTATTTGCCCCCCGATGCCAACACTCTGCTATCAGTAACTAACCATTGCTTGAGAAGCCGCAACTATGTCAATGTCATCGTTGCTGGAAAGCAGCCAGCATTGCAATATCTCAACATGGATGCTGCCATCAAGCACTGCACCAAAGGCATCGGTATTTGGGAATGGGCAAGCAACGACCAAGGCAGCGAACCAGACGTAGTGATGGCTTGCGCTGGGGATGTTCCCACCTTAGAAACCTTGGCGGCTGTAGACATTCTGCGCCAGCAATTCCCTGAGTTAAAGGTGCGGGTAGTGAACGTAGTCGATTTGATGACACTACAGCCAAAAAGCGAACATCCCCACGGTTTGAGCGAAAAAGACTTTGACACGATTTTCACCACAGATAAACACATTATTTTTGCCTTTCATGGCTATCCTTGGCTGATTCATCGCCTAACCTATCGCCACACCAACCACGATCAGCTGCATGTGCGTGGCTACATGGAAGAGGGAACTACCACCACCCCCTTTGATATGGTTGTTCTTAACGAGCTTGATCGCTTCCATTTAGTGATGGACGTAATTGAGCGCGTACCAAAACTAGGATATAGAGCAGCTTATGTCAAGCAGCATCTGCAAGATAAGCTGATCGAACACAAACATTACATTGATAAGTACGGCGACGATATGCCGGAAATTCGCGATTGGAAGTGGCCGTATTAAGAGGTGAAAGAGGCAGAGGGGAAATCTGGAGAGATTCCCCTCTGCTTAGATGTGGAAACACTTTCTTTGTAAGAGAACTCGAAGAAAGAGAAAACCTAATCAGTGATAATTAGAATCCCCGTACCTTTAGGCCAATGAGAACGTCAACTTCTTGTTTTTTAGGAGAATTATCTGATGAAATTAGTCAAAAAGCTTGGTATTGCTACCGCTAGTGCTGTTATAGGTATCACTGCTGTCGGTGCATCTTCTGCGGCACAAGCTGTACAGTTATTTGATTTTCAGTACTCTTTTCCCAGTTATCAGGTAAATGATACAGCGATTTCCGCTAGCGGCATCCTCACTACTACCGATCTAGATCCCATAAACAACAATTACACAATCACAGGAATCAGTGGCACAAGGAAAGCTCAAGGAATTACCGAGACAATCACCGGGTTGCTCTCACCAGGTACATACGGAATCAATGATAATTTCTTAAATGTGAGTACGCCCCTGTTAACCAAGAACGGTTTTTCTTACCTAGTTTCTGGAAGCGGGGAAGACGGAAATGGGAACGTTAACCTCTTCTACAGTAGTTTGAATGAAGGTTATTCAGAACTTTCAAGCGATGTAGATTATGGCAGTCTTACTATTATACCACGTCCTGTTCCCGAACCCTACACAGTAAGTGGCTCATTGCTTGCTCTTGGTTTTGGCTGGTGGACAAAGCGAAAGCAAGCAGTAGCTTTTCAGAAGAAGCCCGATAAAGGCATTTATCTGTAAGTTCATACTGCATCTCCGATCTAGATTGCGTTAGAATCCGCTTGCCATCTTACTCTTACAGTAATACCAAGTCGCCTTCATGATATATCACTAGACGACTTGGTATTAAGATAAAATATCAGCCGTAGCTTTAATTAGAAACTTCCAGGATTGTCATCAAGTGCCAGCAAGAAATTAATCAGGTCTGCTTGCTGGTTGGAATTAAACCCAGCCTGTCTATCTACGTAGAAATCGTGACCTGTGCCATCAAGGTTACTACGCACTAAACTAGGGTTAGCTTTGTTGGCTTTCACAACTAAGGTACGAAGATCACGATCAACTAAGGCACGCAAGCTGCTAGCTGCATCGGCGGGTATACTTTGGCTGAGAGTGCCAGAAAGACCTAAGCCACTCTTGTTAACAACCGTGAAACTACCATTTGAGTCAACTTTCAGGCTTCCTGCCCGTACTGCTGCACCACCATCATGCAAATATGGTGCGCTTACATAAAGACCACGTAAAGAAGTAGTTTTATAACCACCTTTTGGCAATATACCTTTGGGTAGAGTTGTGGGACTATCAGAGATACCCTGCGTTGGTAGATCCAGTACTTCAGCGTTAGCAGATATGGGAACTGGAGTGTTAAAAGTGTATAACTTGGGTGGTACTAATAATTTATTCAGCCCCAAGCGAGACTGGGCGCGGGCTGGATTAGTATGAATTTCATCAATTGGATGAATTTTGTTGTCAGTGAAGAATGGTGGAATATGGCAAGTTGCACAATTGGCTTTCTCAAATATTTTTGCGCCACGCTTGACAGAATTGCTATTCAAAGCTTGCCAGTTTTCCGAAGTCTGGTTAGCAGGTGGTACTAAGCTATTTTGGAAAGCAGACATGGCGTTTTCAGCAAATAAGAAAGTGCCGCTAGCAATATCTCCGGGCTTTCCAGTATTTGGGCTGAAAACCAAACCGTTGTAAGTAAACAAACTGGGTCGTAGATTTGGGTAAGTTCCTGTGCCTGGGGCAGGAATTTGGTCTTCTAATTCTGCTTGTATAGGATTCGGTGCGATCGCTCCCCGCAACCACTGAGAGGGTTTTACCGGAGGTCCTTCTGGTAAACGGAGGCTCTTAACGGCAGCATTTTGCAGTAATGTACCAATGTAAACTTCTGGATCAATACCAAGGGTTTCTGCACTGATTTGAGCGGCTGCGAACAGATTGATTTCTGAAGAATGAACACCGTTGCTGACAGCGCTGAGTCCCGCAAACGGCCCCACAGCAAACTGTCCATCAAGGAAATAAGGATGATTCTTAAATGTGAACATACTGGGAATTTGAGTAGTATCGTTGATACTATCTGAAGAACTCTCAAAATTACCAAAAGGCACATCCAATACTGCATCGTCGAAAGCTTTTTCAAACTTTTCAGGATCAGGTAATTCTACTTTATTACCTTTACTGTCTAGAATAATTTTCCCATTGCCTCGGTATTGTGGGCTTAGGGGATTAAATTTTAACCGCGAAAACCCCGCAGAAGAATTTGGTGCTAAAGCAACCAGCAGGGGCGTGGCAATTTCGCCATTAGGTACTCCCAAAAGACGTTCACCCTTATTTGAAAGAGATACATGGCACGCAGCACAGCTAATATCAATCTTAGGTGTGATTCCCAGCCCAATCGGAAGAGTCCCTCCCTTTTCCATTTTTAAGCCTGTATTGACGACAGTTCCTTTGGGAAAAGTTCGACTACCTAACGCTATATCCTTCTGAAGAATAATTTGTAAGTTCGTTGTCGGCTGACCTTGCAACTTAACTATTGCTGTCTGTAATTCTGGGAAAATTTTAGCAATGCCAAGTCCAAAACCGAATACTCCTTGCAAACCAAATGTGTCGCCAATCTTTCGGTTGAGGAATATATCTTCACCTTGGGCGATTAATTCTTTAGTAATTTTAACTGCTCCTATCCGTTGATAGGAAATAGGATTATTAGGATTGAGTCCCTTATTTACAATTAGTTGTGATGCTTCTTGAGGACTCAGTAGTTTGCCAAAATAGTCGTAATAGCCTAGCGGTTGAGTAGGAGCAGGTTGCAAAAAGTCAATTTTTGCGAAAGCTGTTTGGCTTGTCATCAACCAATTTGATAACAAGATGCCAAAAACACTAATGATAAAAACGCAGATTAATAAAAAAATCTTGGTTTTTGAACTATACAATACCCGAAAGACACCAGTCTTAGGGTTGTTTTTTTTTGTTTCATAGTGAGGTAATGACTAAAAGCCTATAGGTAGATATATCACACTATTAGGTAGATATAGGACTCCTATTTGATTTTTGAAAAAACTCAGTATACCTCAAAACCTCAAAGAGCCTTCTTTCCTGTTCCCTGTTCCCTTCCTACGCAAGTAATTTCAGAAATCAAACCAGATTCCTATATACAGCGTTTTTCAGGTAAATGAGGTACACAGGTAGGGGCACAACAATCTTGTGCCCTTACAATAATCTGTACCCGACTAAGTTGCAATCTGCTGTATAATAGTTTATTTAAGTTTTTTATCAATTTGATGACTGGATTAGTTGCTTATACTTATATATTGGACATAAAGCGATCGCTCGACATTGAACCTAAAGGCTTGCTTTCCTTTCCTACCTTCAGCCATTTTTTTAACTCGTTGAACTCAGGTCATCTCTAAGTAATTGTTCTTCTAAAGCAGCAATGTGATTATCGCTGCTAGTCGTAATTGTGGTGTAATGCTGGCTGGTGGGACGCAAATGCTGGCGGTTTATGCGCTGATCAGTGCGATCGCTCAAGTTTACACTTTATCATGACGACCAGAAGCAGTAGTTGTCGGCACAACTCGCTGGGTGGCAGAAGACTCTACTGGCGCTACAGTTGACTTAGCTCTCAGCTTAGAAAAAAGCAGCTTAACTCAGAGTGAAATAACCCCTTCCCTATTAGCATTTATCTGTAGGTTCATAGTGGATCTCCGATCTAGATTGCGTTAAAATGTGCCTGCCATCTTAACTCTTACTTAAAGTAATACCAAGTCGCCTTCATGATATATCACTAGACGACTTGGTATTAAGATAAAATATCAGCCGTAGCTTTATTAAAAACTTCCAGGATTGTCATCAAGTGCCAGCAAGAAATTAATCAGGTCTGCTTGCTGGTTGGAATTAAACCCAGCCTGTCTATCTACGTAGAAATCGTGACCTGTGCCATCAAGGTTACTACGCACTAAACTAGGGTTAGCTTTGTTGGCTTTCACAACTAAGGTACGAAGATCACGATCAACTAAGGCACGCAAGCTGCTAGCTGCATCGGCGGGTATACTTTGGCTGAGAGTGCCAGAAAGACCTAAGCCACTCTTGTTAACAACCGTGAAACTACCATTTGAGTCAACTTTCAGACTTCCTGCCCGTACTGCTGCACCACCATCATGCAAATATGGTGCGCTTACATAAAGACCACGCAAGGAAGTAGTTTTATAACCACCTTTTGGCAATATACCTTTGGGTAGAGTTGTGGGACTATCAGAGATACCCTGTGTTGGTAGATCCAGCACTTCAGCGTTAGCAGGTATGGGAACTGGAGTGTTAAAAGTGTACAGCTTGGGTGGTACTAACAATTTATTCAGCGCCAAGTGAGATTGGGCACGAGCTGGGTTAGTACGAATTTCATCAATTGGATGAATTTTGTTGTCAGTGAAGAAGGGTGGAATATGGCAAGTTGCACAATTGGCTTTCTCAAATACTTTTGCGCCACGTTTAACAGAATTGCTGTTCAACGCTTGCCAGTTTTCCGAAGTCTGGTTGGCAGGTGGTACTAAGCTATTTTGGAAAGCAGACATAGCGTTTTCAGCAAATAAGAAAGTGCCGCTAGCAATATCTCCGGGCTTTCCAGTATTGGGGCTGAAAACCAAACCGTTGTAAGTAAACAAACTGGGTCGTAGATTTGGGTAAGTTCCTGTGCCTGGGGCAGGAATTTGGTCTTCTAATTCTGCTTGTGTAGAATTTGGTGCAATTACTCCCCGTAGCCACTCTGAGGGTTTTACTGTAACTCCCTCTGGTAAACGGAGGCTCTTAACGGCAGCATTTTGAAGAAATGTCCCAATATAAACTTCTGGGTCAATACCAAGGGTTTCTGCACTGAGTTGAGCGGCTGCCAACAGATTGATTTCCGAAGAGTGAACACCGTTGTTGAGACTGCTGAGTCCCGCAAACGGCCCAACTGCACCCTCTCCTGAAGCTGCATAGGGGTGATTTTTAAACGTGAAAAGACTGGGGATTTGAGTACTGTCTCTAATACCATCCGGTGAACTCTCGAAATGACCAAAAGGTACATCTAACACTGCATCGTCAAAGGCTTTTTCAAACTTCTTAGGATCGGGTAATTCTACTTTATTACCTTTACTGTCAATAATCGTCTTGCCATTGCCTTTGTATTGTGGGTCTAGAGGATTAAAGTTTAACCGCGCAAACCCTGCGGCTGTATTTGGTGCTAAGGCAATGAAAAGCTGAATGGCAAGTTCACCGTTGGGTACTCCTGCAAGAATTTTAGCATTATTAGAAAGGGTTGCATGACAGAGCGCACAAGTAATATCGCCGTTAGGTGCGTTTCCTATTGGAACAACTTGTCCCTGTTGAATTTTTAAACCTGTAGGAATAATAGTCCCTTTGGGAAAAGTTCTACTACCTATAGTTAAATCCTTCTGGAGGGTAATTTTTAGGTTTGTCGTTGATTGTCCGTGCAAATTAGCGATCGCTGCACCTATTTCATCTGATATGATATTTGCTCCTTGTCCAAAACCGAATACTCCTTGCAAACCAAATGTGTCGCCAATCTTCCGGTTGAAGAATATATCTTCACCTTGGGCGATTAATTCTTTAGTAATTTTAACTGCTCCTATCCGTTGATAGGAAATAGGGTCATTAGGATTGAGTCCCTTATTTACAACTAGTTCTAATGCTTCTTGTGGACTCAGCAGTTTGCCGAAATAGTCGTAATAGCCTAGCGGTTGAGTAGGAGCAGGTTGCAAAAGGTCAATTTTTGCGAAAGCTGTTTGGCTTGTCATCAACCAATTTGATAACAAGATGCCAAAAACACTAATGAGAAAAACGCAGATTAATAAGAAAATCTTGGTTTTAGAACCATACAAAACCCTAACGATAGCAGTCTTAGGGTTGTTTTTTTGTTTCATAGTCAGGTAGTCACTAAAAGCCATACGTAGATATATCACACTCTTACGTAAATATATGCAATAGTGTGTTTAAGTTTTTTATCAATTTGATGGCTGGATTAGTTGATTATACTTAATATCTGCTTACAAAGCGATCGCTCGACATTGAACCTAAAGGCTTGCCTTCCTTCCCTACCTTCAGCCATTTTTTTAACTCGTTGAACTTAAGTTAAATTTAATAAATTCTTTCTCTGAGTAGTTGTTCTTCTAAAGCAGCAATGCGATTGTATGCTGCTGTTAATTGCGCTGTCAGTCGTTGTATTTGAATTTCTGGTGTTATGTTATCTCCACTTTGACGATGCATGTCTAGATAAATGCCATCTGTCAATACATCCTTGTGTGCCATTTCTGGATTTAAACTGTTACGTCCTTTGAGCTGGTAGCCCCCAGCTGCGACATTTTCCTGATAATTATCCTTTGCTTGTGTATTCGCTAAAGAACACTCTGAAAAAGCTTGAGTGACTTTACCATCAAGCTGCTCAATTACTTGGCACAGGGTATCCAGTTTTTCGCTTAAAGTCAGGATCTGTTGCTGTAATGGCTCCATTTAAAACCTTTATCCGCAAATTTTCTCTATGTTATTCAATTTACTCGCCACCTTAATTATACTTAGGGATTATTTAAGTATTGATAATTTTTGGTGGAAATGTGACATTTAAATTATTAATTATAAATATAAGTAAAGCTTGACCATAACTACCACTAAGGCAATTTATGGAGAAAAGTTAATCTTTAGGTAGTGATTTCCCGAAAAACTTGCTAATTTGAGTCAAATATTCAAATTTATCCGTATTGCCAAGAAAAAATACCGATGATTTTCCAACTCCACTTTTTCAGCTAGTGAATCTCTGCTTAATATTAGATATAATCAAAAATCTCAAATCCAAAATCAATGGATCGACGATCTTTTTTGCTAAGTACAAGTACACTGGCACTTTCACAACTGCTTTTTGGCTGTGGTGGAAACAACCAGACGCAACTAAAAGTACAGTTATTAAAAGGTTCTATACCTGGTCAAGTAGTTAATCAGTTCCACAAAAGTTTGCAGCAACAGGTGCAGTTAAAGTTTGCTCCTGTTGAGCAGATACAGGATTTATTTCAGCAATTACAAAATTGGCAGCAGAAACCAAAAGCCACTGATGAGCAGGGATGGAGTCGCTTTATACCCTTTAGGCAAGGTCAAAAAGCGGCTGACATAGACCTAGTGACATTAGGAGATTACTGGTTAAAAGCAGCTATTGAGCAGAAATTAATTCAACCACTCCAAGAGGTACAGGGAAACCAATTAAAGCAGTGGTCTGCTTTAGATGAAAGATGGAAACAACTGGTAACGCGCAACGACCAAGGTAACTTGGATACTCAAGGGAAGGTGTGGGGTGCGCCTTACCGTTGGGGTAGTACGGTGATTGTTTATAATCGTGACAAGTTGCGAAAATTGGGATGGATACCCAAAGATTGGAGTGATTTGTGGCGAGATGGAATGCAGCAGCAGATTTCCCTACTCAATCAACCACGAGAAGTTATTGGTTTGGTCTTAAAGAAGCTAGGAAAATCTTACAATACAGAGAATCTTGACCAAGTACCAGACTTAGAAAAGGAATTACAGACATTAAATCAACAGGTGAAGTTCTACAGTTCCAATAACTACTTGGAACCTCTAATTATGGGAGACACTTGGCTAGCCGTTGGTTGGTCAAGCGATGTACTGCCAGTTCTGGGACGTTATCCACAACTTGCCGCAGTTATCCCCCAGTCAGGAACAGCAATCTGGGCAGACTTGTGGGTACGTCCGGCAGGTATTGCTAAGGGTACTTTATCAGAGCAATGGATTGATTTTTGTTGGCAACCAAGCACAGCTAAACAAATTTCAGTGCTGACCAAAACTAATTCGCCAATTTCTACAAATATTGTCGCTTCCGATATCCAAGAACCATTATGGAGTATTTTGCAGAGCGCTCGCAAAGTTTTCGAGAAAAGTGAATTTTTGCTTCCCTTACCACCATCAACAATAAAACAATACGAGTCTTTATTCGCCAAAATTAAGGTTTAATTAGGCATTGGGCATTGGGCATTGGGCATGGAGCATTGGACATTAATCACTTGACTCCAAACTCCAAACTCCTAACTCCTAACTATTTACTAGAGTGAACGTAGTAACCCGATCTTGTTCTTAATAGTTGTTTGGATATTGCATAAAGCTGGACTTATATTAAAGTTGCAAGTATAGGTTGCCAAGGGTTCTTTTTGATAATTAAATACCCGGACGTTGTAACCAAAGTTCCGTGCAGCGCTACCCAAGCGATTAACAAAGTCGTAGCGCTCTACATACTCTAGTAAGCTCCAAATTTGCTGATTCACGATTAAGTCTACTCGTGCAGGTTCTTTGTCAGAAGCTGGATATGCTATCCAATTATCCAATAGCTTTTTCTCAGAGTTTTGTTGTGCCCACCATAAACTGGGAACGGTTAATCGTTCTGGGTTTATAGTGTTAGCTGTGATTACATAGTCTTTTGGCTTGGTTAATAAGTCTAGTTCTAGGGGCGCACTAGAAGGCGAGGGTATTAGGGGGGGTTGTGCTAGTGAGGGCGGGACGGCTAAAGTGGTGAGGCTAATGGTTAATAGTAATGAAAATGATGTCTGGCGATGGCGCAGCCCGCCGCAGGCATCGCACAATTTGAGTATATGCATAACTAATTCGTAATTCGTAATTTGTAATTAAGGCAGAAGTCAAAATTCGCACAATTTAAAGTTTAATGGCAACGATGCGAATTCTTCGATAGTCTGCTGTCCAAGTTCCCTGTTGATACAGCGTCGCTTTCAGTTGCTCCTCCACGGCGCGAATTATTTGTATTTGTTGCTCAGGTGAAAGTCTGGCTAAAAAAGTGCTGGCAAACATCTGAATCCAGTTTGCCATAGCTGCTTCTCCTTCTGCTAAAGGAGTTGGACGAGCAAACAGGGTGCTATGGATGACATCAAAGCCTTGCTGTTCTAACAGGGTGGCGTATTCACCAATACTAGGGTAATACCAAGGATTCTCTACTTGTGCTTGAGGGATACCAATGGACTCTAAAGCGCTGTATAAGGCTTTGACGATCGCCTGCACATTTCCCTTACCACCAAATTCTGCCACAAAACGTCCCCCTGGTTTTAGTGATTGGTGTATGGAAGCGATCGCACTATCTGCTTTTTTCACCCAATGTAGTACAGCGTTGGAAAACACAGCATCCAATGGCTTGTCTACTTGAAAGTTCGTAGCATCAGCAACATCAAAGTGGATATGGGGATAGTTTTGTCTAGCCTTTTCTATCATCGTGGGTGCATGATCAACTCCCATTACTTGGACTCCAGCTTGAGCAATTTTTTCTGTGAGTTGTCCTGTACCACAACCAAGATCCAAAACCAATTCTCCTGGCTGAGGGTTGAGAAATTTTAGTAAGTCCTCACCATACTGCCAAACAAAGGCGTGCTTATCTTCGTAAAGGGCAGTATCCCAATTATTACTTGTAGAAATATTATTCATAAATAACTATGGTGGTTTTTAATTTAATATAACAAAACCTTTTTATTGTAGTCGTTAGATTCTCAAGTTATTTAAGAAGTCGAGAATCTATAGCAATCCTAAATCATCATCAGGAGTAAGTGTGATGTTTCAAGCCTTACCAAAAACAATCTCTTTTGAAGAATTCCTCAATTGGAAACCAGATAGCGATCGCTATGAACTACACGATGGGGTAATTGTTTAAATGCAACCAGTAGGAGATCATGAAGAGATTAATGGTTTTTTAGCAGGTGAAATAACTTTAGAGTTCAAACCATTAAAACTCCCATACCTCATACCTAATCAAGCACTGGTCAAAGTTACTAACAGAGAATTAGGTTATTCGCCTGATGTGATTGTGATAAATCAAAATAATCTTTCAGCAGAACCAATAACGACAAGCCGCTTCTCTACGAGACGCTCCGCGTAGCTTGCTTCTCCCCAGGAGTGCGCGTCTGGGCTATCTCCACACTAGTGTTTTAATTCACCTGGAGGTGATGAAAAAAGGATTCTGTTTCCAAATATTGTGTGTACATTGTCCACCAAGATTAGCTATGCTGTAAATAAAAACTCAGCTAAAGATGGGAATTTTTTTATTTTTTACGATTCCAGTAATTATACGGTAACAAGTATAGATTTTTTAAAATTATTATAGTCTTTTAGGGATTTTCTAATCTAAATTTTTAGAATCTTCAATTAAATAAATTACAAAATATATACAGATTAAAGTATATGGAACAGCCACTTATATCTATTGTAATTGCAACATATAATAGAGCCTCAAGCTTACGTAGCTACAGTTTTCCAGCGATCGCTAAACTCAACTATCCAAACTATGAGGTAGTAATAGTTGATGATGCCTCAACAGACGATACACAAAGCTTTCTCAAGACTGGTGACGAGAATATAAAAACCCTTCTTGTTCTACGAAATAATCAGAACAAAGGAGCTTGCTTTTCTAGAAATCTCGGTGTTGCTCACACCAAAGGTGAGATTATTGTCCTGATGGACGACGATGTAAGTCCATTTCCTGATTGCTTTAATGAATTAATCAAAATCTACACAGAAGATCCAGATGTGATGACTATTTGGGGATGTATTTACGAACAAGGTGGTTCTGCCAAAGGAACACCAACGTTTGGCACTGGTAGCCTCTGGTCATTACGACGAGAAATTTTTGATCGTTTTCGCTTCGATACAAATCTTCGATATTTTAGAAGCAGTGCTTGCGACGAACACGAGTTAGCACGACGAATACAAAAGCATGGTTTCAAAATTATTAAGGCTAAAACAATCGAAGCAAATCATTTCCATGCCCCTGCTGAAAACAGAACCTGGAGAGGACTAGGTGGAGATTTGAATTACCTTTATGAAAAGTTGAAATATGGATCTATTTTCCAGTACTATGCCTTGTTAATTCTTGGGTTTATATTGATGCTAAAACGACTAGTGACAAAAGTAGATCTGAATAAAAAATTTGATAATCATCCTTATCATCAAGTTCTACAAACACCGAATCGTCTATTTATATTTATCAAAGAGCGACAATTTTATCTAGCTGCAAAATGGTTATTTTATATTGTGATAGATATTCCATTCCGAGCTAAAACCAAGGGAATTGCCGAGTCATTTGCTAAAGCTTACAACACTAAATGGCCTGGATAATATTGTCTGTCTTCTGCTCAGTTTATTGATTTGATGGGATTGTAGCAAATCAAACAGACTACCTCACTTAAACTTCATTCTTTAGCATCAGTGCTTCCAGCTTTTGGTTCAACCAGATTAAACTTCACCTTGTTGTATAAATCCTCTAAATAAATCTCAAAGGGTACGGCTGCAAGTGCGTAGGCGTAGCCCATCGGAGATATAGCTTTTCATCCGATTTAGAGAGGGTTAACTAGCACCATAGTGATTTTATCTAAGAGGATGTTTGAAAAGTATTGGGGGAATAAAATTCCCTACTAGACAAACTTTCGTCTTCCTCCGTGGACTAACGAAAAAGTAGGGTTTTTAACCCAGGTCGGTGGGTAAAGTCTCGTATAGCCAAGCCAGTGCCGTCTTCTCCCAAAGGGAGAGGCTGGCGCCAAGGGGGTTTCCACGCCACTTGCTTTATGCAGGTGTTCCCGTCCACCGCAGTGGCTCCCCATGAGCAACTGGCGTGCGACTTCTAGTCGCCAGGGCTAGTAATAAATTAGACTTGTTCATTCATCCTCTAAGTTGGTGGGGAGGTGCGATCGCTATCTCCACGCTAGTGATCCTGTTTCCAAATATTGTGTGTACATCGTCCACTAATATTAGCTATGCTGTAAATACAGACTCAGCTAAAGGTGGGAATTAGCCATGTCAGAAACATCATCTGCAAAAGATTACCGTATCGATTTACGAGTCACCCAAGAGCAAAAAGAACTATTAGAACGTGCTGCGAGTCTTAAAGGAATTTCTTTGAGTGCTTATACACTTTTTCATGTTTTACCAGTCGCCAAGCAAGATATAGATGCGAATGAAAGGCTGGTGCTGTCTAATCTTGATAGAGATTTGTTTATGTCAGTAATGGAAAACCCCCCAGAACTGAAGGAAAAACTCAAATCTGCTATTCACAAATATAGACAGAAGTATGACGACAAATGATAGCGAGACAAGATGGAATTTTGTACCAATTGATAAAAAGCATCAAAGAGATTCTTTTGATTGCGGTTATGCAATTTTGAATGATTATCTCAAGAAATATGCACATCAAAATCATACTAGAGGAATTGCTAAAACATTTGTAGCAATTCCAGCATCAGAAAGCTTGAAGATTGATGGCTATTATACTGTCAGTCCCAGCGTTATTGAGTATAAATCCTTACCGCAATCTGATCATCGTGGAATGCCTGCCTATCCGATTCCAGCAATGCTGATTGGGAGATTAGCTGTAAATAACTCGGTTAAAGGACAAGGTTTGGGAGGTGAATTGTTAGTTGATGCTCTCTATCGTGCTGTTCGTGCTTCTCAAGAAATTGGTATATACGCCGTGAGAGTTGATGCTATCGATTTGCAAGCAAAGGAATTTTATCTTAAGTATGAGTTTATTCCTTTTCAAGACAATGAACTCTCACTATTTCTGCCGATAGCAACGATAGTTAGAGAGTTTGATTAACTTAATTAACCTAAGTTGCTAGTTATCGTATTTCAGGGTGCTTCGCATACCTTGCCGCGTATAAAAATTCAATATACAGGACTAGTATTTGATTTCTGAAAAGATACGTAGGGGAGCCAGTGCGTTGCGGAGGTTCCCTCCGTTGTAGCAACTGGCGTTGTGTTAGCGACAGCGTAACGCACCATCATCAAGGGTTTGGTGCGTTACGAACTGCGTTCTAACACACCCTACAATACCTAATTTTATTCAAAAATCAAATATGATTCCTATACTTAATTTATTGCGTGAATAAACTTGGGAAAAACACAAGTAATAGCGCTAAACACAGTCTCAATGTAATGCCTTACATATTGTTTACTGAAGTTGAGATTAGCTCTCTGACATGAACTGCGGAATCTTGTTGCAATGCTGACGCCACGATCGCCTCACTTTCAACTATACTAAACCGAGCGATCGCCTGTTTGATTGCAGGTATATTTTGGGGATTCACACTCAATTCGTCCAGCCCTAAACCTAATAAAATTGGTGTTGCTAAAATATCTGCTGCCAATTCTCCACATAATCCCACCGAAATCCTCGCTGCATGGGCAGCTTGGACAGTTTGCTGCACCATTCGCAACACTGCTGGATGTAGTGGATCAACCAAATTTGCCACGCGGGGATTAGTGCGATCGCTAGCCATGATATACTGACTCAGGTCATTGGTACCTATACTAAAGAAGTCTACTTCCGCCGCTAACTGATCAGCGATCGCCACTGCTGACGGTACCTCCACCATAATCCCCACTTGCATCGCTGCATCAAAGGCGATACCAGCTTGATTTAGTTCCGCCTGCACTTCACCCAAAATTACCTTAGCGGCACGTACCTCGCTGACAGTGGTAATCATCGGCAACATGATCTTAATTTTGTGTCTGACACTAGCTCTCAAAATTGCCCGTAACTGAGTTTTGAAGAGTTCTGGATGATCTAAACAGAAACGAATTCCCCGCCAGCCTAAGAAAGGGTTAGCTTCTCTTAACCCTACTCTCAGGTAGGGGAGTGGCTTATCACCACCGACATCCAAGGTACGAATAATCAACGGACGATTATCTAAAACTTGGGCGATCGCCTGATAAACTTCAAGTTGTTCTTCTTCAGTGGGGGCGCTTGTCCGGTCGAAATAGAGGAACTCAGTGCGGAGTAGTCCCACGCCCTCTGCACCACTAGCCACAGCAACTTGGACATCACTTATACTACCAATATTGGCGAAGACGCTCACTTGCCGACCATCACGAGTAATTGCTGGCTGGTGTGCCGTAGCTTGTGCTTCTTGTTGGGCAGTTTGCCAAGCTTTTTGCTTTGCCTCCAGTAAATCTAGGATATGTGATTCTGGTTCTACCCAAGCTTTGCCACTTTCACCATCAACTGCCATAAGTGTACCATTTGCCAAGTGCAACACCTGGGCATCCAGTCCCAAAACTGCGGGAATACCCAATGTCCGGGCGATAATTGCGCTGTGGGAGGTGGCAGTACCAGAAGTAGTACAAATACCCAACACTTTAGTCCGATCTAATCCAGCCGTATCTGAGGGGGTTAAATCAGTCGCCACTAAAATTACAGCTTCCTGAAGATGCAGATTCGTAGGGGCATTCCCAGCTAGTAATCGCAGCACTCTTTGTCCGACATCCACAACATCGTCAACTCGCTCTTGTAGGTAAGAATCTTCAAGTGTGTGGTAGGAAGTCACTACTTCATCGACTACGGCTTGCCAAGCTGCTTCAGCATTTAGATGGTGTTCTGAGATCCGCTCTTTAGCCGCTTCCAGCAGTACTGGATCTTCTAAAAATAGTAGTTGGGCATCGAAGATGGCGGCTTCAGCGTCACCAATTTGAAGAGATGCTTGTGAGAAAACTGCTTGAATTTCCTGTCTGGCAATGTGGATTGCTGCTTGTACTCGTTGCCACTCCCCCTCAACATCATCTACGTGGTATTGCGTAATTAGAATGTGGGCGGGTTGATAATGAATAATGGGTGCGATCGCTATTCCACCAGAAGCTGCTATTCCCAAAAGTTCGCCGTGAGTTGCTGGGGTAACTGCATGGTGAAATGCGGGTCGATAATTCAAGGCAGCATTATCTTCACCAAAATTTGTTGCGAATAATACCTGTAATGAAGCCAGCGCCTCATCTGCATCAGAACCGCTAGCAGTAATCACCAGTTCGTGTCCTTGACGCACCCCTAAAGTTGTAACCTGGTTAATACTGTCACCCCTGACTAGCTCAGTATTTCTCGTTAAATTCTGCACCCGAATTTGGGATTTAAATCGGGCTGCGGTTGCCACAAACTGCGCTGCTGGCCGGGCGTGTAATCCTAAGCGATTGCTCACAATCAGCCGGATTTCTCGCGTAGGTGATTCTACATGGGTTGTTGGGGTGACAATTGACAACGCCCTACTAACTACACCCAATTGAGTTGCTTTTGCTAAAAGTGCGCCGCGTGCTTCCGCCATAACTTGGTGAATATCTCTACCAGCCGCCGCCGCCACCACAGCAGCGATCGCGCCTTCTACTAGAGGTGCTTCACACAAATACACTTTTTGTTGCTGTGCTTCTGGCAGAAACTCGATTGCCATTTCTGCACTCAGCAAAGCACTACCCAAATCCATTAACACCAAGACACCATCATCAGAAAAAACAGAAGCGATCGCTTCATAAACCTGAATAGGATCTGTACCCAGTGGGTTTTCTGGATCTTCAATACCTGCTGCAACAGCTATGGAAACTTGGCCTTGAACCATTTGCGCGGCGAGTTCCCGCACACCCAGAGCTAGTTTTTTACTGTGAGAAACGATGACAATTCCGACCACTGCCACATTGTCAACCTTGTTGAGAGGTTTGCGTTTAGCAAGTTATCCATTTCATTTTCCCATTCCGCTACAATTGCAACTGCCCGAAAACATTCCGGTCTTTCCAGCTATAAATGCGAACAAAATAGCCTTCTTTTACAGGAATACGTGGTGTCCACTCATAAACTCCATCGCTAGCAGTACGGGAAGAAATGTTTTGGATAAATTTCTTTCCATCGTACAACTTAATCGAGACATCGCTATCAAAATTATCCTGCCACAATATTAAATAAGGCTGATCCTTCTTTGGAAGTACTTTAGCAACTGGCTGACTTTGTAAATAAGCTAATACGCTTGGGTTAAGAGGTTGTTTGAAAAGTCGTAAAGTATAACAAAACCACGCTTCCATTCCTCTCCCCGAAGGGTCCAGAGGCTTTGAAACCCCCATTCCCTTGTAGGGAAGGGGGGCTAGGGGGGTTAGGTTTCTGAGCTTTTGATGTTAGCAATAATACTTTTCAAACACCCTCTAAGGATAATTGTAGGTTTGCTTATAGATGTAATAGCATTTGTTGCAAAAGATGAAGTATTTTTAGCAGTTACTTATAATTGAGCCTGCATGGCATTCAAAAATTTTCATCCTTTGCGTAAATATGATAATTGGTAAAAAGCTGCTTTACGTGCTAATTTTTTTGGGGATGGGGGTTAACGGTTATTTGTATCTGGGCTGGTTTTTATCACCTCCTAACCCTGATCGCGTAGGCTACTGGTTCGGGATATATCTATTCGTATTTCCTTACCTTGGCTTTTTGGGAATTGCTTCTTTAGCACTAAAAGATGTACTAAGGATTCCTTTGAGTATTGGTATTGTTCTGTTGCTATATGTCGGAATTCTAACAATTCAGGCAAACTCATTTCAGCTAGGCTTAGGCTGGATGTTGAGTTGGTTGCCTAATTTAGGGTATGAGTTTTTCCATGTGATTCTATTCGTTTTAGCACTGTTATGGCTGATTGTCGGTGTGCAACGGCGATATTAACTGTTTAAGATCATCTCCATGAATAATGACTTTTTCTCCAGAGATGAACATTACTGAATAGTTACTGACCACCCAAGGTGTTTCCGAAGCATGGATATTTGGCTGCGTCTGTTGTATGGCCATTATGAACTGCGTACAGCAGAACAGATGAAAATCTTTCTTCCCCAGTCCCCATTCTCCAGTCAGTTGGTGAAGCATTGAGGCAACGCCTGCTGTAGTATGATTGTGGTTTTATCCTACTAATGGTATAAGAGATGACGGCTCAATTTGAATACAGCACTCTCGCCCATCCACAGGATATTCAGCACCTGGGGTATATCTTTGAGCAATGTTTCATCAGCGCACTTGGTGGCGAGGAAGTTTATATCAATCTAATTGGTGTAGAAAATTTCCGCATTATCCGTAAATTGGAGCAAGTAGTTGGTGGATTGGCAACTCTGGATATGGGTCAGTGGTGGGGTGGTGTGCGTGTACCAATGACAGGAATTGCCGCAGTAGGTATTGCTCCAGAGTATCGCGGTTCGGGAGTTGCGATCGCTCTGATGCAGCACACCCTCAAAGAACTTTATGCTAGGGGCGTAGCAATCTCCGCTCTATATCCAGCTGTTCAAAGCCTGTACCGAAAAGTCGGGTATGAGCAGGGAGGTAGCTGGTGTATTTGGGAAGTTGCTACCAAGAATATCCAAGTGTGGGAGCAACTCCTACCTTTGGAACCAGTAAGTCCGATTAATCATGAAGTCTTTCATGAACTATATCAGCAGCAGGCAAGACTAACGCATGGATATTTAGACCGACATCCAGCAATTTGGGAGCGCTTAATCCAACCAGGTGAGAAAGAAACAGTCTATGCGTATTTTATTGGTACTAAAGACCAACCCCAAGGTTACATCATCTTCACTCAAGAGCGAACAGAGGATGGTGAAATCCTCTCGGTGAAAGATTGGGTACTCAATACAGTTGCTGCTGCACAAACCTTCTGGTCTTTTCTAGCAAATCATCGTTCTCAAATTCAGCAGGTGCGATGGAAGAGTTCTGCGATTGATTCCCTGACATTGCTATTACCAGAGCAAACTGCCAAAATTAAGGATACGAATCGTTGGCTGCTGCGCGTAATAGATGTAGTCAAGGCGCTGGAGGCGCGGGGTTATCCATCGCAAATCCAAGCTGAACTGCACTTAGAAATTCAAGATAATTTGCTAACTGGAAATAATGGTAAATTCATTCTTTCTGTCGCCAACGGACGTGGTGAAATTACAAAAGGTGGAAAGGGTGAGTTGCAGCTAGATATCCGGGAATTGGCATCATTGTATACAAGTTTGTTCACCCCCTACCATTTGCAACAAGTGGGAAAACTGCATGGGACAGAAACGGCTATCTTAGCAGCTACGCAAATATTTGCAGGTGCGTCGCCTTGGATGGCTGATTTCTTTTAAGAGACTTCCAAACAGAAAAATAAGTAAGTCGGCGATCGCATAAACTACGCTTAAAGTCTTTTACCCCTTTGAGATTGGCAAATGTCCCTGGAGTTACTAGCTCTACCAACCGTGATTCTATCTCTTCACTTGTCGGGGCTGAGGAGCTTACCCGATGTCGAAAGTCTGGATTTCCTTGTTTCTTCCCTGGCTTACTCATGGCTATTCTCAACACCCTGGTGTTCAGTTTAATCATTAAGTTTTACCTACTTGATAGGTTTCTATTTTTCTTAACTTCACACCAATGGCAGGATGCCCACCCCACAAGAAGTAGTTGAGTATTTTTTGATTTTGAAGTTCCTTATGCCTTGAGATAGTTGAAAATGCTTACTAATAGGGTTAGGGTGAGTTCTGAATTAGATCAATGGCTTTGCCATCACTCTCTAAAATTAATCTGAATCAATCTACAATCAATAAGTCTGAGTAACCATAACTCAGCATCTCAGTTTCAGGGTGTTTAGCCAAAGGTTCGTAATCAATGGTCTTACAAAAAAGCAGTGATTTAGTCCGCATTAATGCTAGAAGAACGGACGTATTTGATATTTTCAACTTCAAGCATTATATTGGGCCTAACCCCTATTTAGATACAGGGGCGCTAGTATTTGACTTTGCTTTAGTTGACTCTAGAAAGCCTTTGCCCATTGAAGATTATATTGCAAGGATTGGCACAGACGCACAGAGGCTTGCCGAGAGAGATCGCTATCAAGACCTGGCCAGTCAAAGCTACGAATCCCATGCCCATTTATTTGCCCAAGTTGTGTCCGAAGTCGGAAAGCTGGACATGGATTTGCACCTTAACCATTGCAGTGTCAAGCCATATCAAAATTGCACGCGGATTAGTGTCCAATCGCTACATGAACGCACAACTAGGGAGGTAGTTTATTTTGTTTGGGATTGGTTTGAAGCCATTACCCAAGACGAAGACTTTAGCTTTGATGAGCAGATAGTGAAGCTGCAAAATAGATTCCGCGCATCGGTCTACGGTGGCCCCACGGTTTACGCCCTATTGCGAACAGCCTACGAAAAAGGTATTCCCGCCTTTTATTTGTGGGAAGAAGGATTGATGCAATACGGCTTGGGAAAAAAACACGTCCGGGGGGTAGCAACAACATTTAACTGTGATAGTCATCTAGATTCGGAGTTCACCACCCGCAAAGATGACTGCAAGGCATTTTTAAAAACCTTGAGTTTCCCAGTACCTGAAGGTGATATCGTCTTTTCCGAGAAGGAAGCCCTGGCAGCAGGGAGACAAATTGGCTACCCAGTGGCAGTTAAGCCGGTGGTCGGTCACAAAGGAATTGGTGTCACGGCTGACGTGCAGGACTCGAAAGAACTGGAATCTGCTTATAATAGGGCACTGGCAGCGATTCCCGAAGATCAGCTAACCCGGATAATTGTTGAGAAAAGTATCTCAGGATCAGATTTTCGCTTGTTGTGTGTCAATGGTAGATTTGTTGCTGCCACAGAACGCCGTCCAGCATCGGTTATTGGTGATGGGTATTTAACACTTGCAGAGTTAATCCGCCAAGAAAACCGCAAACCTGCACGTTTAGACACCCCAACCTCGCCGATGAGTAAAATTCAGATTGATGAAGCGATGGAACTCTACCTAGACGAACAGCGTTTATCATTAGACAGCGTGATTGAGAAGGGACGCACTGTTTACCTGCGTAAAGTCGCCAATCTTTCAGCCGGAGGTATAAGCATCGATGCAACCCAGACAGTTCATGATGACAATATTATCTTGGCGCAAGATATTGCCCAACATTTCCAGCTAACTTGCCTTGGGATTGATATCATGACCAAAAGTCTCTCAGAATCTTGGAAGTTCAGTAACTTGGCCATTCTCGAAATCAATGCTGCACCAGGCGTTTTAATGCATCTTAAACCTTCTGTTGGTGAAAGCGTTGATGTGCCTTCTCGGATCTTAGAAACCTTTTTTGAGTCGGGTACAGATGCGAGGATACCGATTATTACCTTTAATAAAATCTCAGTTGAAGAACTGGAAGCAACGATTGACCATATCCTTTTGCAACATCCCAACTGGACAATAGGCGCTGTTTGTCGTGATGCAGTTTTTTTGAATCGCTCGAAAAAAGTATTAAGCAAAAATTACAACGGCAATGTCCAAACTTTGCTGCGTCATCCCAAACTTGATTTGCTAATTGTCGAGTATGCGGAAGACATCCTAAATGACGAGGGTATGTTTTACCAGAGTAGTAATATCGTAGTTTTGGATAATCCCACAGAAACTGAGATGATGCTAGTGCGGAATGTTGTCGATGCTTCTACTGTGGTGATTAGAAAAGGCAACGGCATTTCTGTCCGTCGCCAAGGATTGATTGAAGATTATACTTTGGGTGAAGATGAACCATTTACACGGGTTTATTTGAAAGAAACTGGAGCGATTTTGTGAGCTAAGTAAATAAGACGCTCAACCCAATATTTCTGAATCCAAAGGTTAATCAACAGCACTTAATAAGCTAACAATTACAACTATTAGAGCAGAAAGCCCACCAGTAAGAATCTGAAAGCCAAGAACGTTTCAAGTTCTTAGGGACTTCCAAGAAATAAATTATCCAATCTTGTGGGGTGGACATTTTGTCCGCCCTTCTCTACGTGCGGGCGAGACGCCCACCCCACAAGAAGTAGTTGAGTATTTTTTTATTTGGAAGTCCCTTACCAAAATAATGGGTCTAAAGCCCCGCCGTTCTAGGGCGGCTTTTGGTACAATAGCGATAGTCGGAAAGGTAATCAACCACGCTAAAAACCTTGCTGCCGAAAGGCGAAGCGCTGTACCTTGAAAATTGAATCTAAGCGGTTCTACTGCATTTTTCTAGACTCCACCTCGCAGTAGGTAAAAGATTCAGAGGAGCTAGGGCGTTCAGCATTTTGGGGCAATTGTCTCCAAATCTAAACAGAACTCGTGGCAACGCGAATAGGGTAGGGCATACCCGAATTAACGCTTGGGGAGAATCCCACCTCTGGATTAGATGACGCAAGGACTCTAATTTAAGTGGTTTCGGTGAGCCAAGAATCCCCGTCTCTTTAGGATTGGGGTGCGATTCGTTTCTCAGAAATGGGTATAAAAAACTCAAGGATGAGAGCTTTAGTAAGGTAATCCACCAGGATTGAGTTCGCACTTTAATCC
>NZ_JBALCS010000014.1:0-84281 GCF_036919555.1 Nostoc sp. | reverse complement strand
CTGGTCTTGGTTAAAAAGTCGAATCCGCAAAAAACTAGCGCAGTTTGATTGTTTACGAGATGCCATTGAGCACGTCTTACATTTTACGTCCTAAGCACCTTGGCGGTTGCTATAGTCCCGATAGTTCTGTGTATGGCTCCCAGCAGATTTTTTATACTCCTGAAGCTGCTAGAGTTGCAGGTATCAGTTGGGTTAATAGTGATAAATAGCGGGTGGGTGCGATCGCCTATAAATGAAGGGCGATGCCTACGGCGGTAAACTACGCAATTAAGTTTTATTTAAGTTTCATCATCTAACTCAGCTAAAATCTTGTCGAGTCTGTCGTTAGTGTCCTTGGCAAGCTGAACACAACAGATTATTACCAAAACATCAGCAATATTTCATGTTTAATAAAATTCGGATAGGAAAAATATTTTATTTTTTAAACATACTAATTGCTGCAATACCAGACGCACCAGCATCAAGACATTTTTGATAATTGTTTTCGTTAATTCCCCCAAGAGCAAAAACTTTCATTTGTGTTGATTTACAAGCTTGAGTGAGCATATCTAGACCAATACCTTTTGCTTCTGGATGAGTTGGGGTCGCAAAAATCGGTGAAAAAAATACATAGTCTAATCCCTCATACTCTGCCTCTTTTATAGATTTTAATGAGTGACATGATTTTCCAAACAGTATACTATTGCTTTTTGCCTCTGGCATTTTAATTTGGTCTTTTTCTCTAAAATGAAAAGCACTAACTAAAGAAGATTTATAATTTAGAGAAAATGGTAAAATAATTTGCAATTCTTTGTAGGATAGATTCTCAAGAATTATATCTATATTTTCTCTATTTGCCTCATATAATCTTATATAACACGAATCTGCACCGTTGCTGATAGCTCTGTTTACCCATTTAGTAACTTGAGCAGCAAGTTTTGATTTCTCAGAATAAATTATTTCGGAATTATCTCCTGATAAAATATCAAATATAGCGATTTTTTTAAAAGGTTTTATTGTTTCTCTCATAGAACCCTTCTTTCATTTTACAGTAATGGTTGTAGCAGCATTTATCTCATTAAAGAACTTTCTCAAAATAATTCCTATTGGGGTAGTTAGTACAATAATTTAAGCCGGATCTGTTTCATTTTACCAGAAAATTAATCAACGCAAACTACAAACATTACTTAACTTTAAAGTGCGCCTTCTGACGCTCGCGTTGTGATCGTAATGGTGGACTGAATAATAAGGTATTCAATCCACCATTATTGAGTTGAGTTACTCAGTTAAACCTTGACTCGTCGGAGTCAGTTTTACTCCTGATCCTGATCAATTTTTTCGATATCATCAGGTGTACCAGTAGCAGAAATTTTTGATGTGCCAGATTTACCTGCACCCGAATTGCCGCCAGAAGCGCCAGCACCGCCAGAATATTTAGAATCAGTGTTGCCTTGTTCTTCTTGAAGCTGTTCAAGGCGGTTTTTTTCTTGAGCTTTATCTTTTTGGTCAGCCCTATCTTAAAAACATTTTTAGCGTAGCGATCGCTCTTAACTCTACCATTTTCCTTATTCTGGCGACACCAAATGCAAATGCTCTTAATTTGTCAGTTCTGGCGGATAATCAGCTAGTCGGCACGCTCCCCGTAATACCCTTGGAACCTAATCAGCTAAACCTATTCTCAGATTTAACCCTCACACCAGCACTTTTGACAGAGGCGCTGGTGATGAGTGCTGATGCTCTGCTGAAGTGGAAAGCGCAGATTTTGGACTATCAGCAACGGGTAAGGGAGAACAAACCACCTGAGCAGACGACGTTATTTGACCTTGCACCCAACCACTGCGACCCAGACCGGATTGATCGTTGCAGTTACAGGTGCGTAGGCGTAGCCCGCCGTAGGCATCGCTCTCGTTTTGGAGGATGCCAGCAGATAGCCCCGGCGATGCGTGTCTGTATTTCATCATTGACTCTGCGGCTGGTCTGATTTTGTATCTGGGGGAGACGTGCCGCTCTAACAAGCGGTGGCAGGGTTTACCGAACCGAAAAATTCGAGTTAACCGTAATCTTTTTTACTGCCTAAACTTGTGCGGTAATCATCAATTATTTGGTGATAAGAACCGAATTCACAAGCTTGTTACTTCTCAATAATATGGTAATCAAAGCAAGGAATTAAATCCTCAGTTGATTGAGCAAAAAACTACTATTGGTACAAGGGATAAATTAATATGCTAGTTCGTCGTTACAACCCCTGGCAAGAATTGAACACTTTAGAACGTCACATCAATGGCTTACTTGGAGATACCAGAGTACCATCTGGACGGTTGGAAAAAAACTTTATCAGAGTTCCGGCTGCTGAGTTGCACGAAACTGATGATGCGATTCTTCTTTTGCTAGAACTACCAGGACTAGACGCTAAAGACCTAGATATTCAAGTCACTGAAGATGCTGTTCACATTAGCGGTGAGCGCAAGTCTGAAGCTAAAACCGAAAACAATGGCACTACCAAGAGTGAATTCTACTATGGTAAATTCCAACGTGTAATTCCTCTATCTGCTAAGGTTCAAAATACCAATGTCACCGCAGATTATAAAGACGGTATTTTGAACCTGACACTGCCCAAGTCCGAGCAAGAAAAGAACAAAGTTGTCAAGGTTAATCTAGAACAACCTGCTGCCTAATTGGTTGTGATGAAATATTCTACCGATAATAAAAGATTTAGATAGCTAAGAGCTTGGTTATGAGATGACCAAGCTTTTTTGTAACAATTGGAGGGAGCGATGCCTACGGTAAATGCTAAGTTTGTAGTTGATTGACTTTTTTGGTTGATTACTTTGTCTTGGTGTCACAGACTCAATTGCGAGATTGATGGTATTTTATTTTTGCACAAATCCTTTATCCCAATCGCAATACAAGCTATGACACTCAATTTATATTTACTGCGACATGGAGAAACTACTTTTAGTCAAAGTGGTAATTTCTGCGGTGAAACTGATGCCCAGTTGACAACAGAGGGGATGCAGATGGCATCCGGTTTTGCCGATGTTTATCAAAGCTTGTTGTGGGAGGCTGTTTATGTTAGCCCGATGAAGCGCACAATTGCAACTGCCAAGCCATTTTGTGATGCTATCGGTATGGATATGCAGTTGCGTGACGGACTTAGAGAAGGTAGTTACGGCTCTTGGGAAACTTTGAGTAAATCGTTTGTCCAAGAGAATTACGCCCAAAACTATGTAAAATGGTTGACAGAACCCGCTTGGAATGCACCACTAGGTGGAGAAACTGCGGTAGATATTGCTAACCGTTCTATGCCTGTGATTGCTGAAATTCAAGAAAAACATCTTCAAGGTAATGTTTTAGTAGTTTCCCATAAAGCCACGATTCGGATTCTGCTTTGCAGTTTACTGGGAATTGATTTGGGACGCTATCGCTATCGGGTAAATATTTTGGTCGCGTCGGTAAGTATGGTTAAATTTGACGTTAACGGCCCTTTGTTAGAAATATTAGGCGATCGCCATCATATACCCGATCGTATTCGCTCTCGTCCAGGAACATAATAGGCATCACTCGATTTTCAAGATAAGAGGAAAGCGATAGCGCTCTATGGCCTTGGCAGGCGATGGGGAAAGTTCAAGGACAGAATACAAAATTTCATCCTATCTTACAGGAGATAGGGTGATGGGAATACGGGGCGATCGCAGAGCGAGTAAAAATTCAAATTTTAGTGATGAAGACGAGCTTGGCGCTCACGCAATTCACGAGCTTTTTGTTCATGAGCTTGGCGTTCACGCAATTCACGAGCCTTTTGTTCACGAACCTGCTGTTCATGCAATTGACGCTCACGAATTAGTTTAGCGTTATTAAAAGCAATAGTATAGTCACTGAAGATGCTGTTCACATTAGCGGTGAGCGCAAGTCTGAAAATAAAACCGAAAAGAATGGCACTACCAAGAGTGAATTCTACTATGGTAAATTCCAACGTGTAATTCCTCTATCTGCTAAGGTTCAAAATACCAATGTCACCGCAGATTATAAAGACGGTATCTTGAACCTGACACTGCCCAAGTCCGAGCAGGAAAAGAACAAAGTTGTCAAGGTTAATCTAGAACAACCTGCTGCCTAATTGGTTATGATCAAATACTCTACCTCCAATAATTGATTGAGATAGCTAAAAGCCCAGTTATGTCATAACCGGGCTTTTTTGTAGATTATTTTACTTGAATATGGAATGCATCTTTCAATAAGGAAATAGAACCATCAGAAATAAACCCTACACCAATTGCGAGGATGAAAAAACCAAAAACTCGATTTAAGGCTCCTACACCATTTTTTCCTAACCTGTTAATCAGTGGCTCTCCTAAGACGAGGCACAGGTAAAGGCTAATCCCGATTAAAACAATTCCCACTAAAGATTCTAGATAGTCTACCCAATCATTAAAGCTAATCGATAAACTCGTTACTACCCCAATTGCTCCAGGGCCACTGACCAATGGGATTGCCATTGGTGTAAAAGAAATATCCTCTTTATTTATAGCCTCATCATTTTCTGATGGAGTTAGTCGTTGACGAACTGTAACCATTTCCCACGCTGTATGAGTAACAAGTAATCCGCCTGCCACTCGCAACACATTTAGTGAGATTCCAAAAAATTCTAGTATCCATCTGCCAGTGACTAAAAACACAGCTAAAACTAAAACGACATTTGTGGCAGTTTGTTTTGCCTGCTGATGACGCTCAGATGATGTTTCCCTCGCTGTTAAACTGTAAAAAACTGGAACTGCACCGATTGGATTGGCGATTGGGAAAAGAGCTATGAAGGTTGCTAATGTATTTGGAATTAACGACATGATCAACATGGGGTGCGATCGCTACGACTGGGTTCTCTCATTTGCTAGTTGCGTAGGCGTAGCCCGCCGCAGGCATCGCTCGAAGTTTCCTCTAAGAATTATGAGCGATGCACCTACCAATTAACTTTACCTAATACTGCCTCCAGGCGGCTGGTAAATGCTGAAAGGCGATGTCTACGACGGGCTGTCCGGTGTCGCTCTTGGGTTTTCCTCTCTACGAGACGCTACTCGCGAACGCTTGAAAAAGTTTCTGAGCATATATTCCTTGGCTTTTAAATGTTTGCTGTAATGAACTGTAAAAAAGTGTGAAAAATCTGCGTTTCATGTAATCACGAAAGCTGAAATTTGCGCTGCTGCTCGTTGTCCACTGCGAATGGCTCCCTCCATATAGCCACAATATTCAACGGGAGCGGTATGTTCTCCTGCAAAAATGACTCGTCCAGCAAAGTACGGTAAGTCAGAGGTTTATAAGCTAGGCACTATCCTACAAATATTAACGATGATTGTCGTTTTGATTGGGATGGAGAAATTAGTGATGTTGATTGATAATAATTCTTCTATTCCCAGTTGGGTTAGTACATTTTTGACAGGATTATTTTTTGCTGTATTAAGTATCCGTTCGCGAATGTTTTCTCTGTTAGATAATACCCGTTCTCGTCAGACCTATGACCAAGTAATTAGACCAAGATGGTCGCCTCCACCTTTAGCATTTCCCATAGTTTGGATGATAATAGCCGTTTTGCGAGTAGTTTCTTCTGTATTAGTTTGGCAGCAAATGAACCGCCAATTTTTAGTGCTGCCTTTAATTTTGTTTGTAGTACATCTGGCTTTGGGGGATACTTGGAATACGATTTTTACTGTAGAACGCAGATTAGGCACTGCTGTTCCTGTAGTTATTTTAGGCCCTTGGTTATCTGCTGTAGTAGTAACAGCAATTTATTGGCAAACTAATCCTGTAGCTGGAATGATTTTATCATTATCTTGTATATGGTTAACTGTAGCTTCTGTATTAGTATTTAGAATTTGGCAATTAAATGGTTCTGAGCCATTGTATCCATTAAAACTAACATCTGTAAAGAAGTAAATAATCTTTTAGGCGTTACTGAATCATGGGATGATTTCGTTAAATTTAGAACGAGTTATCAATGGTTTCAACTGCCAATTCATCCCGCATTTAGCATCCTGGGCTGATGCTTTCCACCACTTGAGCAGTTCTGGAGTGGGAGCAAAAAGAGGCAGGTGCTTGCCTTTCCAGTTTTTGGGAGGGTATGTCCCATTGGGCAGCCAAGAGATTTAGGCGTTGGCGTAGCCCGCCGCAGGCATCGCTTTGAGTCTCTTAAACCAAACCAAACGAGAAATCCTGATTTTGTCGTTAGTTCTTAGCCTTGGTCGTGAGCAAGTATAATTTAGATGCGTTTGCCCTGACTGCTGTGGTCAATGACTACGACATTGCCTTAGAGAAAAACTTAGATTTAACATGAATGAAACTTTAGCAGCCACACTAGGGGAATTACAAGCACAAATATATTGGTTACATGATGCTGAGGAGTTTACAGAATTGGCATCAGCAGCAGCTACCATATATATGAAACTTGGTTATACTCAACAGCAGGCAGAAACGGCAGGTAAGTTAATTACTTAGGCTTATCAATTAGCTGATGATGCTGCTAATGCCCAGAAAGCAAGTGATTTTGACAAAGAAATGCAGTTTTATCATCAAGTTAAAGATAAATTAACTCAAGTAGAAACAATATTAGGTTATCAAACCAGTATCGCCATACATCAAATGAAATGGTGGATGTATTTTCGTCACAGACAGAAATTACAAGTCATTATTCACTTATTTTTACAACATTTGAAAGCGGTGGGATTAATTAACCTACTTACTGCTATTAAACTGACATACTTTTTGATAGAAATAGGCAGAGTTCATAAATCGCGTGACACAGAAACCACCAAACATAATGCTATACAATACTGGACAGAATTATTGAAAATTAAACCGCCACAATACCCTTATCTTGGTTAAATTGCTTATTTTTAGGCTTGAACACGATTGGTAAACTACGCATCCTCAACTTTTCGTCTAACAATGAGGGGTGAACACAATCAAATTACTTTGGCCGCCATTTTACCCAATACTGTCTCCAAACGACTGGTAAATGCTGAGGAGCGATGCCTCCGGCGGGCTGCGCCTACGCTAGTCAGAATTAGTTGCTCTATAGCCCGTGTCATTGCCACATACAATAGCCGCGCCTTTTCTTCTGGTGTGCCGTGTCCGTACTGGTCAGGCATATAACCAATACCAGGAATAAGCACCACTGGGAACTCTAGCCCTTTACTGGAATGCATGGTTATGAGTTTGATACTTAACTCGGCTGGGTTGTATAGCAACGGACAGGAAGCTTAGGACAACAATCAATTCACAATGTACGCTTGTTGAAGGCGTCTATCGCCCAATTGTCCTAACGGCTTTGTCCACTGCTATACCTATAAATTTTTTTGCCTACCTACTTATACCCTAAGCCTCTTGAATAAATCCCTGCCACTGGCCAGCAAATAGATAATTTAATGTGAATAGGTTACTTGGTATCATACTAACTAATATCGCCGTAATCGAAATGCTCTCAGCAACCGCTTTATCATGCTTGCGCTTCCAAAGCTTGTTTGGGCGTAGATAAATCTCTGTAATCGTGAATCCAAGTGAAGCAAATGCCAAATAGAAAATCAGTTGCCTAAAGAATTCCATGTTTGAATAAGTTCCTTCTTAGCAATCGTACTCTAGGTGATATTGACCAGAAATTAGCACAGATCGATTGCTACTATCAGTTAGAAGGATTAGAAAAACAACAGAAAATTGGCAAATTGCGTTTGCTTGCCGAACAGGAAGTGAACTTTAAACTAGAAGAAATTACACCTGCACTTGAGGCACTTGTCGTCACCTTGCAGTTTGCTGAAAAAGGTGGCATGACCAAGGAGGAAATTGAGAATGTGCAACAAGAGTATCGAGAAATTTTAAGCGCCATCGGTTTAGAAGTTGTCACCGAAATATACCACAATCGCTCAGTTTTTACACTTCAAGAAAATCGTTCTAAAGACAGCTTGATTGAACTGATCCGAAATTGGTATCGCATCTACATTCGTGATTTTCATCTTTTAGATAATGATACCAGCATTATTTCCGAAGAATGGGAACGCAAAATCAATTTGTTAAAGCGGAGAGTGCAGCGTTTGTACCAAAAGATTTCTAATCCTCAAAGTGAAGAAACCCGATTAGATGACTACGTGATGGAACTGAACCGATGGTTGCGAGAACGGTTTAAAGAACCCCGACAAAAGTGGCAGGAGCCACAAGTTTTAATCAAAGGAATCGAAAATAGTGACGCGATAACTTACGTTCAGTTCAACTTGAATTTCTTTGTTGATGATATCAGGCTAGAAAATGGTCGTCGGGGCGATCGCGTCAGCAGCCAAATTTATGAAGAGGTTGTGCGATACCTCAAGCACAGCGCCACCGAAGTAATAGAATCAAACGCAACTATCACTGTTCAGAGCGAGAATACTAATTTGTAATTCGTAATTCGTAATTCGTAAGAACTGGTATAAATTGTCATGTTTTCAACTCTCTATTCACATTAGATACAATTCACACTTGCACCATGATTAGCTCTATACTTACAACCCAAACCAACGCTTGATGCTGCACAGCGTACTCTGATGGCTGAAGCTTTCCAAGTTGCTCGTCATCTAACAAATGCCAGTGGGGATGTTCATTCACAACAGCGATGGCAGCAACGGCTTTATGAATTACAAGCAACATTACAAGGATTTGCCCATCCAATTTGTCGTGAGGATTGTCCAGTAGAAACTATCCCAGTCAATGTCCGTCAAGCGTTTTCGGAAGCGATCGCCTTACTCAAGCACTACTACGAGGTGGGGGGTGCAGTTTGGCAAGGAACCGTATCATCTTTGACATTGAGTCAGTACAAAGTTGAAGCGACACCAGCTGAGTCATTCACATTTGCCATTCCTCAACTCTGCCAGCAGTTTCAGCTGGCAACTGAAGTTCAGGAACAAATGACAACACTGTTGCAGACGGTTGATCGTAAAGTCCTTGAGCAAAAGCAGATTGTTCAGGCAGCCCTGACGAATGTCGGTTTACTACCGAACTTAAAAAGTGCGCCGCCTGCTGCACCACTAGTTTTATTTCAACATTTATTTGGAGACATTCCCATTCCAGTTGAGGCGATCGCAGTTCTGTTCACAGAGACTCAGATTTACTTTTGTATTGATTATTCTGACAATCAACTGCGTGATTCAGCGTTGTGGGAACAGCTATCAGAAATTGAACGCGATCAAATCCAACAGTTTTTAGAATCCCTTGGTAACTTTAAGTTTGAACAATTCCGTCACTTTCCCTCGTTTAGCTTTAGCGACCCAGCAAGCATTGATGCTGCTTGGAGCGCTCGTCTAGCTCAAGCAACTGATTTAAGCCAATCGCAAATTCTCCAAACTCTTAGTCATTCAGTGAGTATTCTAGCTACGAAAGATGCTGAAAAGTATTTGCTGCATGACATCTGGGGACATAACTGGCAGTCCATATTGACTCAGTTTCGGGGCGACTATCAGATATTGGCAAGCTGTAGCGATCCGCTACGACCGGCTGAGACTGCCTATACCGATTATGGTCCGTTGACCTGCCGGGAAATTTTTCAGCGCCAGGGAGAACAAGTGTCCGTCGATCCAGAACGGGCAAGGCTGTTTTTTCAAGGAGAGGTACGGCAACGCTTGGGGCTAATGTTTACCCATTTAATCGGTGAAATGGTTGCAGATGTAGCAGAGTTCAAATTCATTTGGGATCGACCGGAATTGAGCGAACAACTTCCATGTTCCTCCTCATTAAAAGAAAACCCGACGAAACTGGATTTTGCATTTGCAGATTTAGACTTTTTATTTTTGCGAGTACTGCAACCGTTGCTAGATGTCAAGCTGTCGAGCTTTGAAGAATCAATCTTAGAACAAGAGTTGCTGGCAGAGTGGGGCAGGTTGGGAGAGTCTATCCAGTCACTAGAAGCGCGAGTCAGTTTGAAGCAAGCGATCGCCCAACTTTACCAGATTTTCTTTGAGGAGTATTGGCTAACCTGTTTGCCCACAATCACAGGCAATACCAGCATCTATGCCGATGTAATTGCCAATTTGGTTCACCTGCAAAACGTGATCAATACTCTGTTTACAGACGTTAGCTTACATACTTTATCTAATGTTCCATTCCAAACCTTGTTGCTCCTATTTATGGGGTGCTATTGCTCCGGCGATAGTTATGAAGACTTCTGGCAAGTTGACGATGCGATCGCGCAATACTTTATTCCCTGCTATCGTCAGCTAAGTCAGTTGATTAACAACTAAAAACTCAAAATCAATACTGAATTCATCTGTCTTTTACCTTATTTGGTGAATAGTACAAATTCCTGCTTAATCACAAGAATAAGGGTTACAAATCTGTAAAGGAAAAATCCAATGACTATTAATCTTGGAAGGTGGGGAATCTTACTCAAAGTTCTTCCCCTGACGACGCTATTCTGTTTAGCGAAATGGGTAACTCATTTGATGCAATGAAAGATTGGCAAGTTCGATAGTCAAATGGGTTCTTTGTTAGCAGCAGCAACATTCATCTTGGCGTTTATGCTGAGTGGAACACTGAATGATTATCGTGCCAGTGAAGATATGCCAAATCAGATGGGTGCGACTCTTATCATAATACGGTATCTTCATAAAGAGTAGAAATAAGAGTACTGTGATAAAAGGCTTTGAAGAAATTATCAAGTAAAAAGATAGACTCCTTTTCTCAAGCTAGAGTCAGTTTTGGTTGTGTTGCAAAAAGTAGGGCTGGTCTGGTATAAATATGGTTGTGCCAATAGTCCTGTATCAAAGTTAGCCCGCTAATGAACCCCAAAGAACCGTTTAAATGGCGTCATTTCCAATCTGAGATCATTCTGCTATGTGTGCGATGGTATCTACGATATCCATTGAGCTACAGGAATCTGGAAGAAATGATGGAAGAGCCGGGATTCAAGAACTGATTAATAGGGAAGCTCTGTTCTAACAGAATTTTTCCAACAAAATCCATGAAATGACTCCATCTTTTTACAGCAATATCTAACAGTTTAAATTTGCATACACTTGCTACTTTTAAATCAAAAGAAGATTAATTTATTAGTTTTACAAAGGTAAAAGATGATGACCACAGAGCGGTTTAAAAAGTTCACAATTTTGCATTCCAATGATATGCATGGAGACTTTCTGGCAGAGGCTGGGGGTGAAGAGGGTCATCTGATTGGTGGAGTATCGTTGCTTTCTGGCTATATTAATAAAGTGCGCCAATCAGAGAAAAACGTGCTTTTTGTGATTTCTGGTGATATGCTTCAGGGTTCTCTTATTGATAAGGAATATAAAGGTCTTTCAACTATAGAAATCATGAATTACCTCGCTCCAGATGTAGTCACTCTGGGGAATCACGAATTGGATTATGGATTGCCTCACTTACTGTTCTTAGAAAAGATGGCAAATTTCCCGATTGTGAATGCCAATTTATATATTAAAAAGTATAACAAACGTTTGATGACTCCCTATCTGATCCTGAATGTCGATGGATTCGATATTATGTTCATCGGGATTATAACGGAAGAAGTTCTCAAGTCATTAAAACGTGACAGCAGTATTGGTACATTTGTAAGTCTTGAAGATGCTACTTCAGAAGTTGGCAAAATTTGCAACGCTTATAAAAACGAGGACATTGATCTAACAATTCTGCTCACTCACATTGGTTTTGAAGAGGATAAAAAACTAGCGGCATTGTTAGACCGGGAATGGGGTGTGGATATGATTATTGGCGGACACTCTCATACATTTTTAGAACAACCTGCTCAAGTTAACAATATTCTGATCGCACAAGCTGGAATTGGCACAGACCAAATTGGACGCTTTGATATTGTAGTAGATGACGATACTAACAGCATTGTAGAATGGCAGTGGCAACTTTTGCCTGTAGATAATAATTTGGCTGAACCAGATCCAGAAATTGAAAAGTTGATTACGATTTTTCAAGAAGAAGTCGATCGCAAATATAATCGACTTATTGGACGATTAGCACGTAAATTGACCCATCCTAAGCGTGAAGAAGAAACAGAATTGGGTAATTTAATCGTTGATATTGTTGACCAACTAGATATGTTTGATGTAACTTTGATAGGAAGTGGTTCAATCCGAAGAACAAAATTAGGACCGCTAGTTACACTCAGCGATATTAAAGAAGTTTTTCCTTACGACGATGTACTTTATAAACTTAAAGCTACAGGCGTACAACTTACTAAGATATTCGCACATATTATGAGACTAGAAAACAGAATACCCGGTGAAAGTTGTTGTTTTCAGGTCAGCAAAGGTATTCAGGCAATTTATAGTAATTCCCAAAATCAGCTTGAATCTTTGAGCATTGATGGACAACCCGTACAAGCCGATACTCAATATACTATCTGTGTAGAGGAATATCATTACAAAAATTCACTACATAGTCTAGGCATAACAATTGAAGAATTGACAAAATTAGACAACGCAAAGGTAGTTTCAACATCCTGCCAGAATGTTCTTGAAGAATATTTTAGCCATCATCAAAATCTTAATAGCCAAATCGAAGGAAGATTGATCTACAAATAGATAAGTTTTAAACCTAAGACGCAGCAGATTTTATCTATATAGCCACAAATTTTATTGCGTGGGCAAGCTTCTTATAAATTCTCATTATCTTGTAACCTAAACAGTTGGTTCCTGATATTTAACTCCTCGTTTTTCGTGACGGTTATCAGCAACGATAGGATAAACAATGCGGGAGCATCTCACTTTTGCAAATATAGGTGTAATTGAGGGAAGATAGTTACACCAACAATATGGTCTAATTTAAGTTTAAACTGGCTAATTTTGTGTTTACATACGAGAGTTTATTTAACTGTGATCTTCTGTGTGCAGAAGCGTAAGGATATTTTGTGAACTTGTTAAGTAGAACATGGTTAAGAGGCTGTCTCTAAATAAATGTAGATGAAGCAAAATAAGGCACTCTTTTCATTGAAGGATAGATCAACAAAGTGAAGTAGTATTATTTAGGTCAATGGGAAGAAAAGCGTACAACCTCTTTTAAAGGAACAGGGACGCGGATCATCTTGCTTGGCGGCTGTTTTTTGGTCTGACTTTTCTTTCCGGGCATGGCGATATATACCTCTTCTGTCACTCTCCGACGTTAGCAAGTAGTAACTAAGTGAAATTATCCAGAAGCATAACAGTGTTTAAATTGATTCCTTTCACTAATTAATTGATTGAATCCCAGCAATAAATTAGAATTGGGGGAAATATGTATTCAGGGATAAATCAACCAAAATAGTAAGAGTGGTTGGGCAATGAGACGCAGATTATTTAAAGTATTCTTCCATCCGCATTCATGGTTCCATTGTTGATGATTATAAAAATCAACAGAACTATTTTCTTGTACCTCAGTTTCAATTTGACGAGATTTATTTAAGCCTAACAAGGCTGGAGAATTTAAACTAATCATTGTGTAAACACAAAAAATAATTTTCCACCATCTCTCAATATGTTGAAAATTTGTGAAACGATAATCTGTCCAACCTAGTTCCTGTTTACACTGTCGGAAACCATATTCTACCCAGGTTCTTAATCCATATAAATTCAATAAAGTTTTCTTGAGATTACCTTGAAGATTTGTCATCACAAAAGAAGTAGAATTATCTGGCATGGTTTCTGGGTCAGTAGTTATTTCCCAGTAAGTTATGGCTCTTTTTTTACCATAAATTATTTCCCTAATATATCTAGTTTCTGATTTTTCATTACTAAATATTCTGTTAAATTTACACCACTTATTCGCCCTAACGCTCTGCCCTGCTGGAAGCCAGACTCCATGATTACTTCTTATTGCTACGACATAATCTAATTTATATTCAGCTAGTTTTCTAATAAATTGGCTACTTTCACCATATAAACTATCTGCTATTACTAATTTAATATTAAAGCCTGATTCAATTAATTGAGTAATAATTTCTGATGCTAACTCTATTTTAGTTTTATATTTATCCTCGGCTTTTAGTGTCCCTTTCGGTTTGAATACTTTTACAGTTAAAGGAAATGTTATATTCGAGTAAACTCCATAAGCATTGACTGCAAACGTTACCATTATCCACTTTTCCCACACTTCTTAGATATTGTCTTGCACTTGCCGCAGTCTTTTTACCTTTTTTTCTATCTCCTGTTTCATCTATTACTACTGTCATCGCATTTCCATCTAGTGCTTTTTTGAGTTTATTTAATCTTCGTTGTTTTAATTTATCTAATGACCAATCGGAATTGGCTAGAAAATGATGTAATGATTGTGCGGAGTTTATACTTACAAGTTTCGCTATCTCTGGCAATGATTTTCTTTTAATTTGTGACATTATTCCCAGATGTAAATATTTGAATCATTCATAATTTCTTACTTCTTTAAACAGGTCTTTATACTCTGCACAATATTCATCTATGGTAGTAACTGTTGGGTGAGCATAAGACAGCCAAATGTTTCAAGATTTGTAATTCTACATCCATTGCCCTACTTACCTTTCAGGGTTTTATTTTTTTATTCTTTTATTCAGAATACCCGGAGAGTGACAGAACAGGGATAACTGCTAATAGCGATTGCACTCACTAAACCAAAAGCAATCAGCGAGCGTTTTCTTCCCAAGCGATCAATTATTAGTCCAGCAATGCTCGCTGCAACTGTTCCCATACTAAAACCCACAATGCCCACTATCCAACCAATATCTGCAATGGATAGACCAACATCAACCAGCAGAGGCCGTAGCATTCCTACTGCCATGCTCCTGCCCATAATGTAAAGTAACATCAGCAGTAACCAACGCCAAATCCTGGGGCGGCGGCAAAAGTGAATCCATCCGAGAAAGTCTGGTTTTGCTTTCTTTGACCGAGGCAATGTGCGTTCTCGATGGAATATCGTCGGAATGGCTGCCAGTGCAACTAACAAAGCTAAAATCAAAAAAGTAGGTCTCCAGCCAATTTTCTGAAAAAGAATTAGTCCGACACCACCGCCTAAACCTTTACCGAGGTTGTTTCCAGCCCCCTGGATACCATTGCCAAAGCCACGTTCATCCTTATCGAGTAAGCTAACTGCCAAAGCATCTGTTGCAATATCTTGACTAGCAGCAAAGAAACAGATAAACAACAAACAAATAAATACCGCAGCGAAGTTACTACGTATATCCAGGAAAGCACAAACAACCACACACATAGTCAGCAAACTTTGAAAGCAAAGAATCCAAAAGCGGTAGTGTCCCCAACGAGCAAAACTAAATCCATCAATCAGGGGAGACCAGAGAAATTTTAGCAACCAGGGGAGGACAATCAGCCCAAACAGACCGATAGCATTCTAAAGACATTCCCTGCTGTCGCATAATCACAGGTACAGCCAGTTCAAAAAAATGAGATGGGATCATCTGCGAGACATACAGAGAGCCTAGCAAGAAGAACTTTGAGAAGTGTTTAGAGAGGAGCATCGCTGTAATTTTCTCACCAATATTCCTCAATTTTCATCCAAAGGTTGATTTTTGATTCAATGCCACACATGAGTGTCAAAAGGTGATTGAAATTGAGCCAATTACCGTAAATGGGTCGCCAATTTTCCAAGTTAGGGCTGGTGCAACAAAGAATCGCTGAATATCAGTGTCAAAGTTGCGAAAAGTATCATCATGCAGATACAGTGCATTCAGTCTGTAGAGTACACTTTTGTCTGAGGTTAGTGGCCCAGAGACATCTATTTGCGGACGAACTAAACCACCGCTTCCTACTTGGAATTCTGTCTCGTAAAAAGGCTGTTCCAAAGGCTTCTTGGTGATCACATTAACTGCACCTCCTGGTTCAATTTGACCAAACAGAATTGAAGCTGGTTCTTTCAGGACTTCGATGCAATTGATATTGGCAATTTCTGCAAAACTCTGACCTTGACTATCCTGATTGCCACTCAACCCAAAAGGTCTAAAGCCATCTCGCAAAACTGGCGCACCTGCAAAACCACGAATATTAAATCGATATCCTCTACCCTCAAAGGAATCAGCAACAACACCACTAACATTTCTTACTGCTTCGTCAAGGTTCGTGACCTGCTGATCCTTTAATACCTGTTGAGGAATTACCTGAATTGCTTGGGGAATGTTTTGTAATGGAGTGTCAGTCCCTGTTGCAGTCGTGGCGTTGGGAATTCGATATCCGTCTTCCTCACCTGTCACTACTATTTCTATTGGTTTATCAGTTGCAGATGATGGTTTCTCAGGCTGATTTGCTGTTGGTACTTGTGGTGTTTGTGGTGTTTGTGGTTGCTGTGTGGAAGATACAGTTGATGTAAACCCAAAAATCAAACCTTCCTGACTATCAAATATCTCAACAGTTGGTATACCTGCCCCTCCAACCACCATCATTCGGATAGTAGTAGCATCTTGGTTTGTTACCGTTACCGCAGTGATACCGACAACTGGGTTGTCTTGACAGAATGTATTTTCTGAAGGCAAGAGCAGTTGGGCGTTAGGAATATCAACAATATAGGAGTTGCCTTCACTCTTTGGCAAAACTTGCAACTGCGTCCCTTTAGGAGTCTCTAAAATTACCTCCACAGCTTTGTCGGTGGGATTCACTTTGATTGCTGTAATTTCTACAACATTTGCAGGTTGTGCGTTTGGTGTTGGTGACTGTACTAGCCTTTGTATACTCTTTGGCGGCAGATTTACCTCACTGATTCGCAGACGCTGATTTATCCCTCGTACCTCCTCACTCTTAACAGGAGTTATAACCAACACAACAACAGAGCCTGTGAGTAACAGACTTTGTAAAAATTGCTCTAGTTTCATTTTTCACTCACACTCAACCACATCATTGCGATCGCATCATTCGATTGGTATTTGATGACGCGATCGGTTATTGAAATTTATTTTGACTATGTTCTTAGTTACAGCAATATTTATGCAACTAAATTTACAGTAAAAAGCTAATTTACTGCAAATTATTTTCAATATAGTAATACAAGTTCAGAACCCTGACAAGTCTGTATCTTCCCAAAATCCATTTAAATTGAGAGTTTACTTCAACATAAAAAATTTGGTATCTTAGCCTACTTTCACTCGAAATTCTCTCTATACAATCCTTTTGGGGTACTTGGCAGTAGTTGAACCTGAGTTTTTTTTTGTCTAAATGTCGGAGATATTCGGGCAGTTGGTTTTAGTCTTGAGATTCTCATGCAAGTAAATAAAGATGGGTTCGTGGTGACTAATCCCCTAGCGGCAACTCGACCCCGTGTGGAAGCTTAAAAGAAGATACACGCTTAAGAGGTGAACTGTTTACAGATGCTAAAGAAGTAAAAGAACACTCACTCTCTGCTTGGTTAGCACAAAACGAGATTACCTCACTTTGTTCACCAGAAACTGTGCGAGTTTTTGATTTCATGGACGTAAAGAAGTACCAATGCGTACAACACTTATCATCAAGAGTAGGTGGTCAACTCTTACCAAAAAATAGTTTATGGGATGCTTTGAAAGTCTTGTTTCCAGGAATTACTGTTTCTGGGATTGATAAAAAACAAGCTCTAGAATGGATTGCTCGTCTAGAAGACGAGCCGAGAGGAATTTATGCAGGTGGCATTGGTTGGGTAGATAGTAGTGGTGCAGCAGATATTGCGATCGCTCGCTATTGGTTCTGTTTACCAATATGGCAACAGTCTTCACTTAAACGCCGGTGCTGGAATCGTTGCTGAATCAATTCCAGAAAAAGAGTATATCGAGTCAGTCAATAAGATGAACACCATGTTGAACAATCTAGTTTTGGAGTCTTAAGAATCAGAATTCAGGAATCAGAATTCTTCTTTGTTTAACGAGTTTACAGACTAAATTTAGCTTCTTACCACCAATTCTGTCATGGTCAATTGTCCAATAGGTATTCGCTCACTTGCAGTTAGCTTTCCCAGCGTCATCCGTCTAAACGATCACTGGCGCAAGAAATTCCCTAATTTATTTGCTCAAGAAAAGCTGAGAAATGCTAGGGTTTCTAGTCCTAGAGAATCTACCTCTGACAACAACGGGATTGATATCTGGTCACAGGAAGTAGCGCCTTATTTGTCAGATCAATTCCGGGGTAACATTGAGCGGCGGGTGGTTGGTTCAGACGAGTCCTCACTGACCTTAGAGTATTGCGCGGCAAAAGATGCTATTAACGCAGCTAAACTCTCCCCCGATGAAGTCGATTTGATGATTGTTACCTCACTCTTTGGCGAAAACATCGGGACTGGTAAAGCCGTTTATCTTGCCCAGCAACTAGAACTGCGTTGCCGTGGAATCTAGAATCAACTTGTTCCAGTGCCTTAATAGCGCTTCAGAACGCCCAGGCATTAATCCAAACGGGTATATACCGCAATGTGTTAGTAGTTGTTTCCCACATCGGATCTAACACTGTAAATGAAGAAGATACTCTCTCGTGGTCAATGGGTGATGGTGCTGGAGCTTTTGTAGTTGACTCGCTTAAACCCAACTAAGGAATTCTCAGTAGTAAGGTTGTGCATACTTCCGAAACCTGTGGTGCTTACTTACATGAACTGGTAAATGACCTGAATGGTAAGCCTCAGATACGTACTCGCATAGGTAAAAACGCAAGTACACTCGCTGAAACAGCAGTAGATTTTGTGCGTATATGCTGTGCGGATGCAGTTGCTGCTGCTGGTGTCACCCTAGAGCAAATTGACTTTTTTGCTTTTAATACTCCTACTGCTTGGTATGCAAGTGTTTGTACAAGGGCATTAGGTATTGATCCAGAACGCACAATTAATCTCTATCCTTTGTATGCAAATATTGGCCCTGTATTTCCGATCGCTAACTTATATCATGCTGCACAGGCGGGCAAAATTCGTGAAACCGATTTAGTTCTTGTTTATACAAAGGGAGCGGCTGCCACGGCTGTGGCAACTGTGATGCGTTGGGGTGATATAGCACTCGGGCCAGATCCTACTCCCCCAATCAGCGTAACTTTGGAGGATGAGGAGGTTCATCAAGCGAAAATCATTAACTCGTCAACAACAATCAGTAGCTTTTCCAGAGAACAACTCTTAGCAGCCTACCCAGAAGAACGACGACGAATGCTGGAAAGTTATCTTTTGGAATGCGTAAGTAGTTCAATACAACTTCCCCTAGACAAGCTAGATCGAGAGCAGTCTTTTGCTTCATTACTTGATTCCTTGATAGCTATTCTGCTGAAGAACAGAATTGAAGCCGATTTACAGCTGCAAATATCATTAGAGCAATTCTTCGGCGATCGCAAAATTATTGGTTTAGCCGTCTAGATAATTTCCCCCCAGCCCCAGATTTACCTCTAGCGAAGAATCCCAAAGAACTCAAACAACATCGTTGCCAGCGTTATCAAGGATACCTCCAAGAAACTGACTGGCAGCAATTGAAGCAGCAAGCCGCCCAAGCTGGTTTAACGCCTTCTGGAGTCTTGCTGGCTGCTTTTGCGGAAATTTTGACAGTTTGGGGTAATAATCCCCAATTTACCATTAATCTAGCCCAGTTTAACCGTCTGCCCCTCAATCGCATGGAACACAGGTTAAATCAGCTTATCTGGTATTTCTCGATGAATGCGGCTTGGGTATCCAACTGGTAAAACAACCATCATGGATGAGCAAGGTAAGGAACTGGTAGCAATTACAGAATATACTCTGAGAAAGGGTAACGCATAGCCTTATAAAGCCGATTTGAGAACATCAGGAGAAGCACCGCAACGTACATCTAGAAGACGGCGACGGCAGTTGAATCAATCTTCGCAATCATCAGATAGTAGTAGTCGTTTGCGGGATGCTTTGCGTCGGAGTCGCCAGTCTACCCCTGTTGCGGCACCTAGCTCAGATAGCGCACAGTAGGAAACTATTAGTACAAATCTGTACACATCTAGTCATTACTAGATTTTTTGGGTATACTTCGACTCTTCGGCATTTCTTTTTAGTGGGGAGAGTGAAAAACTACCCCCACTGCCTACTTCCACCTAATACGGCGGATAAGCAAAATCATCTTCATCAGCATAAACGTAAGAGTTGGAAACTCCTGCCATTGCCAATTTAGGCGTTTCAGCTTTTACAGGTTCCTTCCCAAAATCTTTGTATTCTTCAAAAGTCTTGCAAATCATTGCAGACTCAAGAGAATCGGAAGCAATTAAGTATTCTGTTAAAGTCCCTACCGTCGGATGTTTGTAGTCTACAGTTGAAGCTACCAGAACTGTATTTGGTTCAATACCTCTTTCTTCAGACTCAATTATGGAGCAAAAAATCCCGTGAGCATGAAACAAAGGACCTTTTGGTGTCAAAGGTTGCTTGCGGTAAACAGCATAAGCTTTTTCTAGTTCAGCGACGAATCCCCTAACTACTTTGCCTTGTTGATATTCGCAATAAGTTTTGCTGAAACTCGCTCCGGCGGCACCATTAAGAGTTAGTTGTAGTGGTGATTCATGTAAAAACTTTTTATTCTCACCGACTAGAAAAATTAGATAGCGAGTAAAGGTTTTAAATTTAAGTTTGTCGGCTAAAAAAGCATCATAATTCTCTTTGAGCGTACCCAGTTTTAGACCACTTTCCCGGTCTTTGACAGACAATGGCCCCCGACGCACTAGAACCAAGTGTGGACTAGTGGTAATAAAAACCGTTTCGACTCCAGAGCTAAATTCATGCTCCACCTGCTGCCAATTATCATCTGGCACAAAGCCGACAGCATTGGCATTATCTAGCTTAATTGCCAAACCGTGAGATTGTATGCCATCTGTGCCATACCGAGGATTAATCATCTGACACCAGGGGATGACTTGAGAAGGCGGTGCATTGAATTTCTCGTCTTCAAAGTCGAAATTAGCAGATGCTTTCATCGTTTTAGGCTATCAAAGTGTTTTATTGAACAAGTTTATCGGCAGAAGGGGGAACGTGCCGTCAAACTTGGCGTGGTAGTTTTTCCAGAGTAAAGCAGAATCAATCTATGTTGCAATCCCTGTTTCGTTTTGTAACACAAATTCTCATCGAAACAGTGTTAGGCACTCAGCATTTATTGCTCGGTATTATTTCGGTGAACTCAAAGCGGCCAGAGTCTTTAAATCAGGCACTTCTAAGTCAGATTTACTTAGGGATGATCTTGTGGAATTAACTCCTTTTTGATCTGCTCGACGATTTACCCAGACTGTTGATAGTCCCAGAGATTTAGCTGTAACAATATCGTGATATACACTAGCAGCAACGTGTAATATTTGTTCTATCGGCAAATCAATTCTCTCAATAGCGACTCTGAAGTTGTTTAAGGAGGGTTTGTAGCTTTTTGCCTGTTCTGCTGTGATTATCTGGTCAAATTCTACCTCCAAATGCTTTGCCGAGAAAGCAAAGAGATCGTCATCGACATTTGAGAGAATTACTAGCTTAAACTTTGAAGTGAGGGTTTTAAGTGCCTCAACTGTATCGGGAAAAGGTAGCCAATGCTGCATTGAATCAGCAAGTGAATTTAGTTCGTCAGCAGTTGGCTCAAAGCCAAATTGTTCACCAAATTTCTGGACTACTCTCTTCAAAACTTCTCGATATTTGATATATTCTCCTTTTTCCATATCTGCTTCCAATTCAGCAAAAAGTTCCAGAATTTGAGCGTCATTCAAATTAGTGTTATGTGCCAGCAGAAGTGGCTTTAGCACCCCTAAGATGCCGTTCTCCCAATCAATCAGGGTTCCGTAACAATCGAAAGTTAAAGCCTTGTACTGATGCAATTCAATCACCTTTTTATACTCCAGGACTTGATTAATGGTGTTCAGTTTTCATAAACTAAAATATGGGTGAACCCATTTGCGATCGCCACATCCACTGTTCTTGAAGTCTCTGAACATTTCTTCTATATCAGAGAAACGCGGAACTTCCCGGTTGCTAAAAGATTGGCAAAGTGAACCGCGAGAGCTATGCCTAACTTTTTCGCTAGCAGAGGCAGTAGTAAAAATAATACCTCCAATTCAACTAAATTCTCATGCTTATATCTTGAGAATCAACCAAGGTGAAATAGTTTGCAAATCTACTTTTCTTTCCTCAATGGCAAGGCTCGAATGAGTTCTCGAATCACATCCGTTGCTGGTCTGCCTGTCTGTTCACAATACTTTTCAAGGTTATTGGCTTCATTTGATGCCAGGTTTATCGTGATTCGCTTGACTGCCCATTTTTTGTTCATGGTGAAACAGATAAATCGTGTAATTATAGCTTCAAATCCTGATTTTATCTTCCTTCGCAACTGGAAAGTAACCTAAATTTGGGATGTGTGAAGATACCTTATTGCAATCAATTTAGAATTCACAATGTTGAAGAAAGCCTTAACCTAAATTTGTACTAACTTTAACTCAACCTTTGCTTACGCTGTATGTCTTAGTAAGAAGATTGTGTAGTGACTATAGTAAAGTACTGTATTTATATCGGTTTTTAGGTGTATTGTTACCATTTACCCAGAGACAGAAGTCAAATTGGAGGCTCTTAACCAGTCAGGGCAAAGGCTATATCTTAACTTAGTGCCATTCTACTCTGAGCCAAATTAACTGGAGCATAGACCCATGAGACGCACAGGTGCTGCTTGCATAGCCCAAAACCAGGTGTCTACGTTGACAGCATGACATTTGCATATTTTCTGTGGAGTTTTACTTACTTGAGGAGTACAAATGCTTGAGGCTATCGCTGTTGCTTGGTTATTACTGTTTTTTGGCGATTTTCTATCTACATTCATTTACCACGTACCCGAGCACGTTTTTGGTAGCCTTCATTTAAAAACGCACCACTCCTGGAAGAAGGACTTCCGTCACTACGCTATTTTGACTTTTAATCCCCAGGTTCTTTTAGATGGTATCTTGGGAGCTTTGCCTTATGTACTTATAGCAGTAGTCTTGTGGCCTTTCTCCCCCATTGGCGTGATCTCTGGATTACTACTTGGTCAGTTTCATGTATGGTGGAGACACATAAGTGTACTAGGTTGGCAAACTCCAAAGTCTGTAAATATTTTATGCCAAATTCTATTTATTACGACTCCTGAGAGACACTGGTTACACCATCACAAAACTAATTTGGGTTTCGGTGATATTTTCACCTTATTTGAACAACCTGCCCAAATGTGGTTACGCTGGCTACGGTTACTCAGACTTCGTTTTCGCTACTCTCGGATCTAACTGAAGCTACCGCTTACCTAAATACTTTTAAGGTGAATTCTAGTAATAAATTTACCATAGCCGTTGGTTTCGACTCCGCTCAACCAACCTAGTCAAAACTCGTGAACATAGGTATTTTTTTAATCAGAAATCACCTAAAAGTCGTAAAATCAGCTGATTTTGCGACTTTATTCTATGTTTTGCCAGAGAGGAGATTATTCCAGTCTCAAAAAAGCTGATTCCCAATTTCCGAGTAGTAGCAACAAGAGACATCAATTGACCATAGATTTAAATCTATGCCTTTCTCAAATTATGAAAGCTTTATTTATCAGAACAGAATTCAGGAGTCAGGAGCGGAGCCGGAGACGCTCCGCCGAGGCGTCAGAATTCAGCAATGTTTTCTATACGACTGGCGGATGAATAATCGGCGTTTTTGCACCCCCACCAAATTTCCAATTTGGTGGTCTTCAGTCAGTGGGGGATTCAGACCCGCCACTGATTGCATTCTGACTCCTGAATTCTGACTTCTGAATTCTTCTTCAAAGTTTTTCTATAACTAATCAAAAAGTAAGCGAATTACACAGACGGAAGGACGCCTCTGGTACGGAGTTTAAAGGTATTTGCTATCGATCAACTTCGCTGTTATATCGCCAATGTTTTTGGGAAAACTAATCTTAATTAGTAAATTATTATATTGCTAGATTTTTATGACAATTCCTTTCTTTTCTAAAGATGCTGGGCGTAGCTTGCTGATCCAAAGAGGTACGGATAGCTACGGTGAAGAAGGCAGGAGGCAGGAGGCAGGAGGTAGAGGGTTGCAATACAGTGTAGGTAACTCTTGGAAATACTACGCGAACGGGCTTTCTCAACAGGCGCGAAAGCAACTGGTACAAAGTGAGAAAATGTCTGTCTTGGGAGACTTAGCCGCAGAGGTGGCAGATAAAATTAATAACCCGGTTGGCTTGAATGCGGTCAATTTGCAACCTGCTGCTTATGAGGTGTTTCATGTCCGCAGTTAGCCTCAGAAAGATTCTCAACAAAAAAGAGTTGCCCTCTCTCCTTCATAACTTAGTCTACCAGCTCAACATGGCGATTGATGTTGAACTGGTAGACGGCACGAAACTAATTAGCATTGGAGAGCAAACTGGGGAAAACCGATATCCAGTCGAGGTGTCAGGAGAAATCATCGGTTGGGTTGTTGGGGGAGAACAGGCAACTCTACTTGCGACTTTGCTCTCATTTCTGGCAAAGCAGGAAGCTGAGAAGAAAGAACTGGCTATAGAATTGCTGGAGCGATACCAGGAAATTGATTTGTTTGAGGACATCTCGACTAAACTCACAACAAGTTTAGATACGCGACAGATTGCCCAACTTGTGCTTCAGGAATTGAGTCAATTAATTGAATCCTCTGCGGGGATGATTCTGCTCCTGGGTCCAGATACAACTGCATTTGAAATCATTGCCGAATTTGGAGTGTTTTTTGACCACAGTCAGCCGGAACCGGGTAAGGGAATTATTGGCAACATTGTGCAATCCAACCGAGCAGAACTCGTCAATGATGTGCAAGCCGATCCTCGGTTAGAAGGGCAAAAAAACGTTAACGCAATGATTTGTGTACCGTTGCGAGCCAAGGAGCGGGTACTGGGAGCGATCGCTATTGGAACCTCCAAAACTGACTCATACAAGGCTAAACACCTGAAACTTGTGAGTATCTTTGCCTCTCAAACTGCGATCGCGATTGACAAAGCTGTAATTTACGAGCATAGCACTCAAGTAGCCATCCAGGCAAAAGCCCAGACACATAAGCTTCAGCAAGCTCTCAATGAATTGCAATTAGCCCAAACTCAGTTGATCCAAAGCGAAAAAATGTCCAGTCTAGGGCAACTCATTGCCGGAGTTGCCCACGAAATCAACAACCCGGTTAACTTTATTTGCGGGAATTTAAAATATGTTGCCGAATACGCTAATGACTTGTTGCACCTGGTGCAAGAGTATCAGAAACTCCTACCTGTTGCTCGTTTAGAGTTGGAATCAGAGCTAGACAAAATCGATCTGGAATTTATCATGGAGGATCTCCCGAAACTGCTGAATTCGATGAAGGTGGGCACTGATCGTATTGTGGAAATTGTGCAATCTCTGAAAAACTTCTCCCGCCATGACGAAGCCGAAATGAAAGCCGTCAACATCCACGATGGCATCGACGGAACGCTGATGATTCTTCACCATCGCCTGAAAGCAGATACTTGTCGTCCGGCAATTGAAATTATGAAAGACTATGGCAAATTTCCCCTAATTGAATGCTACCCCGGACAATTGAATCAGGTATTTATGAACATCCTGGCAAATGCCATTGATGCTCTAGAGGAGGGAATGGGCAATGAAAAAATATCTCCCCCTACTGGACAAATCACTATTCGTACTGAAGTCCTCGACAACCATGTAGTGATTCACATTGCCGATAATGGCCCAGGGATGAAGGAGGATGTGATTCGACGCATTTACGATCCCTTTTTCACCACAAAAGAAATTGGCAAGGGAACCGGATTGGGTATGGCAATCAGTTACCAAATTATTGTGAACAGACACCGGGGATTTCTCAAGTGCCGTTCTGCGCCAGGTAAAGGGACAGAATTCTGGATTCAGATTCCAATAAATTGTGCATTGGTGGACGCTGTTGAAGAACAGAATAGCACCTCTGCCTCGCTAACTCCCACTGCCGATGCCGACGGCTTCATTCCATCAACAACTCCAATGCTCAAACCGACGGATTTGCTAATCCGCCATAATCAACTGATTAAACAACTTTCAGAGCAGAGTCCAAACCTGGGAGGTGCATCACCAGAGCAAATTTACCAGATGTTTCAACGTAACCCAATTTCCTTAAAGCTTTACGCCACTTTATTGTCCTGGTTCAGTTGTCCTAACCATACCCACATCGACGACTAAGGAAACTTCAACTATGTCTAGCCAACTTGATGAATACAAAAAAATCTTAAAACATAGCGAAGAAAGGTATCGTTCGCTGGTGAGTGCCACTACACAAATTGTCTGGGCATCCACACTACAAGGAATATATTTTGAACTGGCAAGCTGGATAGCTTATACAGGTCAAAGTCTAGCTGAAGCTGAAAACGGCGGCTGGATTGATGCTGTTCATCCCGACGATCGCGATCGCATAGCCCTTGCCTGGGGTGCAGCCGTGACAAACCGCAGCCTCTATCAAACCGAATATCGGCTACGTGGGAAGGATGACACATACCGCCACTTTTTTGTTTGTGGTGCCCCCGTGATCGCAGAAGATGGCAGCATCCGCGAGTGGGTTGGCACCTGCACCGATATTCACGATCGCAAGCTAGGAGAACAAATTCTACAACAAAGCGAAGAACGGTTTCGCTCTCTAGTAACTGCCAGCTCACAAATTGTCTGGGTGGCTACGCCTGGAGGACTGGCGGTGAGCAGTGAAATGTCTACCTGGTTAGCGTACACAGGTCAGAGTGCAGATGAACTCGTGGGTTGGGGCTGGCTCGATTCGATTTACCCCGATGACGGTACCCACACCGCCGAAGCCTGGAGTAATGCTGTGGCGAATCAGAGTCTCTTTCAAACCGAATATCGGCTGCGTGGCAAGGATGGCACATACCGCCACTTTTCTGTTTGTGGCACCCCCGTACTGGAAGCAGACGGTAGCGTTCGAGAATGGATTGGTACCTGCACCGATATTGACGATCGCAAGCTGGCAGAAGCCGAAAATCAGCGTCTTAAAGAACGATATCGCTCATTAGTAACTGCTACTTCACAGATCATCTGGGGAGCTACCCCGGAAGGACTGGGAATAAGTAGTGAAATGCTCACCTGGATGGCCTATACGGGGCAGAGCGAAGCTGAAGTTGAGGGTTGGGGCTGGATTGATCTAATTCACCCCGATGACCGTGCCTGCTCCACAGAAGCTTGGAATGCTGCTGTGGCGAACCGAGGTCTCTACCAAACCGAATATCGGCTGCGTGGCAAGGATGGCACATACCGCTACTTCTCTGTCTGTGGTGCCCCCCTCTTGGAAGCAGACGGTAGCATCCGCGAATGGATTGGTACCTGCACCAATATTCACGATCGCAAACAGGCAGAAGCCGAAAATCAGCGTCTCATGGATATGTTGAATCATTCCAGCGATGCGATTATTGTCCGCGACATGAGCGACAAAATTTTGTACTGGAATCAAGGTGCAGAAAGACTTTATGGCTGGACTCGTGATTTCGTGAAAGGCCAATACATCCACACATTTCTGAAATCAACCTTTCCAAAACCTTTAGAAGAACTTCTACCAGAGTTTCTCTGGCAGGGCACTTGGGAAGGAGAACTAGAACACATCACGCGCGATGGCAGATCCATTACCGTTCAAAGCCGTTGGACTTTGCAACGAAATTTATCCGGTCAACCCTGCGCCATGCTGGAAATCAATACCGACATCACTGCCCGCAAACAAGCAGAAATCTCTCTGCGGCAACTGAATCAAGAACTGGAAGTTAAAGTTGTCGAGCGGACGGCTGCCCTGCAAAATACCCTAACAGAAGCGCAGGGATTAAATGCCATTTTAGATAACTTAGCAGATGGTTTATTAGTGGCAGACACCGCAGGACAAATCACCCACTTTAATCCTGCCTTTTTAGCCATGTATGGATTGACAGCCACCGCCCTGAAAGGTGACTACCGAGAACTGCCCATCACCGGGTTGGCAGGCTTGATTGAACAAACCCAATCCCATCCCAAAGAGATGTTCTCTGCCGAAGTTGCACTGACGAAGGAACGCATTGGTCAGGCAGTGGCGACCGCCATTTTCAAAAAGACGGCTGAAAAGGAACCCTCTGCCTGCTTCGGTTCGGCGTTGCTGATTCGGGATGTGACAGCAGAAAAGGAAATCGACCAGATGAAGACCGACTTCATCTCCACAGTTTCCCATGAACTGCGGACGCCACTAACTTCTGTCCTCGGTTTTGCATCGATCATTAAAGAAAAGCTGGAAACCGATGTCTTCCCAATGCTTTCTACCGAAGATCGTAAGCTTCAGAAAACGATTAAGCGGGTGGGTGACAATCTCAACATTATTGTGTCGGAAGCAGAACGGCTGACATCTTTGATTAATGATGTCCTGGATATCGCCAAGATGGAAGCAGGTAAGGTGGAATGGCAGATGCAGCCTCTCGATCCCAGCGAATTACTCGATTGGGCAACCAATTCCACCGCCGGATTGTTTGAAACCAATGGCTTGCAGTTGGTGTGCGAGATTGAACCTGGACTGCCTCAAATCGTAGGCGATCGCAATCGTCTGCTGCAAGTTTTGATCAACCTGATTTCCAATGCCGTTAAATTCACTGAATCTGGTTCTGTGATCTGCCGGGTTAAACAAGAGAACGAAGGTGTTTGCATCAGCGTCATCGACACAGGCGTTGGCATTACAGCTGAAGACCAGCCAAAAGTGTTTGAGAAATTCCGCCAAGTTGGCGACACCCTCACTGACAAACCCAAAGGCACAGGGCTAGGACTGCCCATCTGTAAACAAATCATCGATCATCACGGTGGTAGAATCTGGGTTGAGAGTGAACCAGGTAAGGGTAGCACATTCTCCTTCATCATTCCTACTGCTGCCAGCGATCGCAAAACCAGTAGCAGTCTGAATCTGGATACGCTAGTCAAACAACTCAAAGAACACGTCATCACCACAAACCCTGTGCTGAACCAAAACAGCAAAACCATTCTGGTAGTGGATGATGACGCTAACATTCGGGAACTGCTCCGTCAACAACTGGAAAACGAAGGCTACAACGTTCGGCAAGGAAAGGACGGCATGGATGCAATTCATCAAATCAAAATAGCCCGTCCCGATCTGATTCTCTTGGACGTGATGATGCCCCAAATCAACGGCTTCGACGTGGCAGCCGTTCTCAAAAATGATCCCCACACCGCAGACATTCCGATCATTATTCTGTCAATTATTGAAAACAAAGAACGGGGCTACCACATTGGCATTGATCGCTATCTTACCAAGCCCATTGACACAGAGAAACTCCTCAACGAAATTGGCTCACTGCTTTCCCAAGGCACTTCTAGTAAAAAGGTATTGGTTGTAGATAAAAATGCCTCAGCCTTAAAAACCTTATCAGATGTACTGCAAACTCAGGGATACAGCGTGATTGAAGCCTCCGATCCGCAAGAATGCATCAATAAAGCCCTGTCAAGCAAACCTGACATGATCATCATCGATTCTATTTTGTCTCAAGAAACCGATTTGGTGAAAACCCTACGGTTTGAGAAGGAGTTGGAAAATGTATTTTTTATTATGCTATCTGAACAGTAATCCCTATGACCCAGAATTTGGTTTTGGATAATAATTCGCCAGGACAAAAAAATATAAGTCTTTTAGTAAACAAACTTAATTTAAGAGTTACCAAGAAGAATGCTAAAAAACTCTGAATTCTTGAAAATCGCTGACCGAGGAATCCTCAAGCAATTCCTGATCACTTTCTTACCACTGTCCGTCCTGGTTGGGGGGGTGCTGATGATCATTCACCAGGCAGAGAGTAAAGCTGAACGGGGCGCAATTTCCATCAACGAAACCCATAACGTTGATATGCAAACCAAAATAGCTGCTAGAGACTTTAATTTAATTAAGTCTGACTTGATGTTTCTGACTACCCAAAACGAGCTACAGTTCATGCTCAACCGACCTGTGGATGCAACTAAAACACTGGAGTTGAGGCAGACGATCGCTAAATAGTATTTTTCCATGTCTGAGCAGAAGCAAGTTTATGACCAGATTCGCTTTCTTGACACAACTGGCAAAGAAATTGTCAGAGTAAACTTGAATCAAGGTCAGCCCAGCATTGTTCCTGAGGAAAAACTGCAAGTCCAGGCAAAGCGTTACTGGTTTAAGGACACCTTACCCCTGAAATCAGGCGAGGTCTTTGTTTCGCCTCTGGATCTAAATATTGAGCGGGGCAAGATTGAACAACCGCTCAAACCAATGATCCGTTTTGGTACCCCCGTATTTGATTCTCAGGGGCAAAAACGCGGCATCGTTGTGCTGAACTATCTAGGTGAGAAATTTATCCAGAATCTGCAAAAAGAAAACTCGACAACTTTAGGCGAAATGCTGCTACTAAATGCTGATGGTTACTGGCTTAAAGGACTAAAGCCAGAGAATGAGTGGGGCTTTATGTACAAAGACCGCAAAGATCAGACCTTTGCAAAAGCCTTTCCTAAAGTCTGGCAGCAAATAGGCACAACAGAGTCGGGACAGTTTCAAACGGCTGATGGGTTATTCACCTTCAAAACCCTATATCCGCTACTGGAAGTTCAAAAAGCTCAATCCAGCACGGGGGCGACCAGCGCCTTCGATTCCAGTCAAGGGAAGGTGGATGCCAAATCTTACCATTGGAAAATTGTGACTCTTGTCCCCTCTGCGATCTTAAATGCGCGATCGCAAAGTTCTTTTAATCGACTCCTGCTTTTCGACATTATTTTGACTGGGTTGATTGGGGTGGGTTCCTGGCTGTTGGCCCTATCCCACTTACGACGGCAACAGGCAGACACAGAACTGCAAGCAACATTTGCTGACCTGACTGCGATTATTGACAATCTAGCAGATGGGTTATTGGTAACTAACACCATCGGCCAAATTACCCGCTTTAACCCGGCGCTGCTAAAAATGTTCCAGCTTGGCGACATTGACATCAAAGGAAAAGACTGCGGAGAAATTTCTCAAGCTGAAATCGCCGATTTGGTAAAGCAGACCCACAAACAGTCCCGAGAGATATTCACTGCTGAGATTAATTTAGCAGCAGGCCGGGTCGGTCAAGCTCTAGCAACCACCATCTTCAAAGAAGCCTCTAAGAGTGAGGCGGCGAGGTGGCTAGGCTCGGTAATTCTGATCCGCGATATTACGGCTGAAAAAGAGATCGATCAGATGAAAACTGATTTCATCTCCACGGTTTCCCACGAGTTGCGGACACCACTGACTTCTGTCCTCGGTTTTGCATCGATCATTAAAGAAAAGCTGGAAACCGATGTCTTCCCAATGCTTTCTACCGAAGATCGTAAGCTTCAGAAAACGATTAAGCGGGTGGGTGACAATCTCAACATTATTGTGTCGGAAGCAGAACGGCTGACATCTTTGATTAATGATGTCCTGGATATCGCCAAGATGGAAGCAGGTAAGGTGGAATGGCAGATGCAGCCTCTCGATCCCAGCGAATTACTCGATTGGGCAACCAATTCCACCGCCGGATTGTTTGAAACCAATGGCTTGCAGTTGGTGTGCGAGATTGAACCTGGACTGCCTCAAATCGTAGGCGATCGCAATCGTCTGCTGCAAGTTTTGATCAACCTGATTTCCAATGCCGTTAAATTCACTGAATCTGGTTCTGTGATCTGCCGGGTTAAACAAGAGAACGAAGGTGTTTGCATCAGCGTCATCGACACAGGCGTTGGCATTACAGCTGAAGACCAGCCAAAAGTGTTTGAGAAATTCCGCCAAGTTGGCGACACCCTCACCGACAAACCCAAAGGCACAGGGCTAGGACTGCCCATCTGTAAACAAATCGTCGATCATCACGGCGGTAAAATCTGGGTTGAGAGTGAACCAGGTAAGGGTAGCACATTCTCATTCATCATTCCTACTGCTGCCAGCGATCGCAAAACCAGTAGCAGTCTGAATCTGGATGCGCTAGTCAAACAACTCAAAGAACACATCATCACCACAAACCCTGTGCTGAATCAAAACAGCAAAACCATTCTGGTAGTGGATGATGAAGCTAATATTCGGGAATTGCTCCGTCAACAACTGGAAACCGAAGGCTATAATGTTCGGGAAGCGAAAGACGGCGTGGATGCGATTCATCAAATCAAAATAGCCCGTCCCGACCTGATTCTCTTGGATGTGATGATGCCCCAAATCAATGGCTTTGATGTGGCAGCCGTCCTCAAAAATGATCCCCACACCGCAGACATTCCGATCATTATTCTGTCAATTATTGAAAACAAAGAACGGGGCTACCACATTGGCATTGATCGCTATCTTACCAAGCCCATTGACCCAGAAAAACTCCTCAACGAAATTGGCTCATTGCTTTCCCAAGGTACTTCCAGTAAAAAGGTATTGGTTGTGGATAAAAATGCCTCAACCTTAAAAACCCTATCGGATGTACTACAAACTCAGGGATACAGCGTGATTGAAGCCTCCGATCCGCAAGAAGGTATCAATAAAGCTCGATCAGCCAAACCTGACATGATCATCATCGATTCTATTTTGTCTCAAGAAGCCGACATGGTGAAAGCCCTACGCTTTGAGAAAGACTTGGAGAATGTATTCTTCATCATCCTGTCTGATCGCTAATCGAATTTACGATGTTTAAATTTTGGATAATGGAATTGAAATTCAAAATCCCAAATTTAAAAATGTCTGAACGCGAGAGCGTCCCCTTGGCGCATAGCCTCTGGTAGAGAAGATTTGCTCCCGAATTTAAACGCGAGAATAGATCTAAAATCCAAACATCGTAAATTAAATGACAGAAGCAGTGACTTGATTGCTATGAGTCAATCTAAAATCTAAAATCTAAAATTGTATGACCCAGAAAATTCTGATTGTTGACGATGAACCCAATATCTTGATTTTGATGGAACAAGCCCTAGAAGCATTAGAAGATGAAGGCGTTGAACTCCTAACTGCTAGAAATGGAGAAGAAGCTCTCGAAACTATTAAAGCTGAAAAACCAAACCTGGTTTTTCTCGATGTGATGATGCCTAAAATGAATGGTTTACAAGTCTGCCACATTGTTAAACACGACCTGCAAATGACTGATATCTACATTGTGATATTGACAGCTAAGGGGCAGAAATTTGATAAACAAAAAGGAATTGAGGTTGGTGCAGATTTATATCTAACGAAACCATTTCGCCCCAAAGAAGTACTTGAAAAATCAAAGCAGGTGTTGGGCTTTTGAGGAAAGCTCTGAATGCTTTTCATCTGCGATCGCAGCACTTGGTAGTGGCAATTCATCCGTAATGGGCATAGCTTGCTTCTGCAACTAGGCTATTTTGACTTTCAATAACCAGGTTATTTTAGATAAAATTAAATATTTTTTAAAATTACCAAAAATAGCTGCGATCGCAGCTATTTAGTTAACCCAGATTTAGGCTTTTTGACTGACTTGGGTCTTTTCTGCAATCAATACAACTCTAGAATTTCTAATTCTGGTGAGAGTGGAAAGCCAAATTTTTCATGATAATGAGGAAACTTCAGTAAGAATAGGCATAAAGGTTTATTTTGATAAAAAGCTTTTAGCTTAAACGTGCGAACTTCAAAACCTTCCTTCTGTGCTTCTTGTGATTCAGAAAAGCTTCCAGGAAAAGTTTCATCAAAATGAATTTCAAATTTCCTTGCAGTTTCCAAAAAAGGCTTGCCAATTAATCTAGCACTATTGTCATAGGCAGGGTTAGGTATTACTCTCCTATACTGGCTTTCGTCGAATCCAGCCTTGAAAATAAATTCAAAAAATCCGCTAAATATTTTCAGGTTTTCACTTGTATTAAAATCTTGCCAACCTTGAACTAAACTATCTTGAAGCTCTTGAACAAGATTAATTAAAAATTGACTTTCGAGAGATTTTATTTCAGCAGTAACTATTTCCATTTTTACCTTTACAAATGGTGATTTATTGACATAAATCCGCTTAAATTCCAGCGTTTGAAATTAAATAAATTAACCCGCTATTGCAATCTCAAAGAAAAAGAATCGAGAGCATTTAGCCAATGGAAAATAGAGGATTTTTCCTCTACTCCAGCACATCATAGTAATGAAGTCTCATAAAAAGATTTCAACTTTCTGGACGATGCAATCCTCAAAGCTCACTAAATTTTATTTAAAACCTGTAAAATTTATGAAATTATAAGCGGAAATACTTATGTACTTATGTATTTATAATCTCACAAAATAATAATATAAGTCAACAAGATTAATCATAAATTCAAAAATTACTCAATATTACTATTGACAAGTTTATATTTGCTTAAAATTCATATCCATAAAAGCAATTTTGCGCTCAAAATACGGACAATACAGATAGCTGCGTAGCATAAGTCAATTTTTAGTGACTCAAACTCACTTAAGTAAGTGCGTCAAATTAAATATAAAACCTCACCCTGCCTCCGGCTTCCCTCTCCTTAGTAAGGAGAGGGATTGAGGGTGACGTTTGATCTTATATTTAATTACGCCTACCTACTTAATTGAGTCCGTTTGAACTGACTTAGGCTCTATAGCAACGAAGTTGTTAGTTTGGTATTTGTTGGTAATGACAAGGCTTGAAGAGTAGGCATACAGGTTAGCAGAGCCGACACAAGGAAAATTACCTCTCGCCCTACCCCTGCTTATTCAAAAGGTAATTCTGGGAAACCTTAATTTGTGAGAGCGAGAGCTTTTGCCAGAAGGAACTAGAATTAGGAAACACCTAGCTGGGTTCTTCTGACTTTTGAAATTAGGAGTGCATGTGTGCCAAAATCCCCTAAATATTTGCTGATTGGATCAACCGAGACTTATAGCGGTAAATCTGCAACTGTTCTGGGTTTGTCTGATCAGCTACAGCAAAAAGGACTGGATATTACCTACGGTAAACCGCTCGGTACGTGTTTGAATTCGTCTAGTGGAACCGTAATTGAGGAAGATGTCCAGTTCATTGCTCTTAGCCTCAATTTGCCGACAAACCGCGTTGCACCTACAATGCTGGCTTTGGATGAACTAAATGTGCAAAAGCGCTTACTGGGGGAAGACAAAACCGATTATCAGCAGTCCCTAATACAGCAATATTTACAAATGTCCCAAGGAGATTTGGTGTTACTGGAGGGGCCTGGTGATTTGTCCGAAGGCAATTTGTTTGACTTGTCTTTGCTGCAAATGGCTGAAGTATTAGATGCTGCTGTGCTGTTAGTAGCTCGCTATAAATCGTTACTTTCGGTTGAGGCGCTATTGGCTGCGAAAGGGCGTGTGGGCGATCGCTTGATCGGAGTTGTGATCAATGATATTCCTGTCACCCAACTAGAAGCCGTTGACACTCTCTTGCGCTCATTTTTGGAACAGCAGGGGATTCCGGTGCTAGCAATGCTGCCAAATAGCGCTTTGCTCCGCAGCGTCAGTGTTAGCGAACTAGTCAAACAGTTAAAGGCTGATGTTCTCTGTCGCAATGACCGCCTAGATTTATTGGTGGAAAGTCTGGCAATTGGAGCGATGAATGTCAACTCAGCCGTGAAATATTTCCGCAAACGCCGGAATATGGCAGTAGTAACAGGAGGCGATCGTGTGGAAATTCAGCAAGCTGCTTTGGAAACTTCTACCCAATGTTTAATTCTCACCGGGCAACTACCCCCGCCGCCGTTCATTCTCAGTCGCGCTGAAGAACTAGAAATCCCCATTTTATCTGTTGACTTAGACACCCTCACCACTGTAGAAATTGTTAACCGCACTTTCGGGCAAGTCCGGCTCCACGAGCCAATTAAGGTTCAGTGCATTCGCCAGTTGATGTCTGAGCATTTTGACATTGAGCGCCTGTTATCTAAACTGGGTTTAACTCCCGCAGCGGCATTGTCTTAGATTCAATCAACCTAAACAATTAAGAGCATCTATGCTCAGTTATCAGTTAGGAGGCTGTATTGCTGGTGAGGGTACAGCTGGTTCGCCGTCACCTCCCAGGCGACGGCGTGCTGTTTCCCTTCGCCCCATAGCTGGGACATGCTTAGTTGCAGCAGCTAATCCAAACACAGGCATATTGCCGTAAACCGCCTCATATCTTCCCAGTTCGATTAAATAAGTTTCGTGCCAAATGCCGACACTGCCATCAGCACCAATGGCTTGATTAAACCTTTGCCAAGCTTTTAGATGTGCATCAGCTGGATTTCTGGCAAAATGCTCCAAATCCTCGAATGAGCGCCAATACTGAATTAGTCCTACTCCTCGCCAGTAAACAAAAGTTTCTCCCCCTAAAAACCCTTTTTCAGGATTCTGGTAAAGGCTTCGTAGCATGGGCGACATCGCCGTTGCAATCGGAATCCATTTCGAGAAAGCGAATAATTTATTAATTCGCATCCCAATCAAAAACACAACAAAGGGTTCATTAATCTCGGCTGTAAATCTTCCTGGTATTACTTGAGGCATCTATTACTCACTCCTTGTTGTTTCAGGTTAATATGCAATTAGTTGCATATAAACATTATTATGCAATTAGTTGCATATGTCAAGTAGTGAATTAAAAATTATGGCATTAGCGCACGCAATATTAGCTGCTCTGGTTGACGCGCCTTGTAGTGGGTATGATTTAGCAAAACGATTCGATGGCTCTGTAGGCTTTTTCTGGTCAGCAAGTCACCAGCAGATTTATCGAGAGTTGTCGAAGCTAGAAGATCAAGGATGGATCAGTTGCGAGTCGATTGTCCAAGCAGGACGCCCAGATAAAAAGCTCTACAGGGTTACAGAGTTGGGAGAACAGCAGTTCAAAGAGTGGATTGCTCAACCTTGTGAACCCACACCAATTAAAGATGATTTGCTTGTTAAAATTTTTGCTGGCCATATTGCTTCTAACGAGATGATCTTGGCAGAGCTAGAGCGTCACCAAAAAGCCCACTTAAAAAAATTATCTACGTACAAGGATTTAGAACAAGAATGCTTTCAGAATCCGCAAGAACTCCCAAAATCAGCAAAATTTCAGTATTTGACTCTCCTGAATGGCATTACTTATGAAACAGATTGGCTGGCTTGGTGTGATCAAGTAATCCAAACAATCGAAAAATTGTAGCAATGTCTAACTCAGGTTTGCCTCACACCTACACGCTGTTTGGTAAAATATGTGGGTCGTTTAATTGGATTATCTCCATCTTTGACCCAATCAACAGACCTTATTAACCTCGATACATTAGCGCAAGAACTGGCGACAATACAGCAAACGGGTTCTAAAAGAATTGCTTTGCTGGGTTCTCGTCACGTTCCGATTACGCATCAGAATCTTATTGAAATGATGACATATGCCCTAGTTTTATCGGGTAATCGAATCATTACTTCTGGTGCTATAGGTACAAATTCAGCTGCCATCCGGGGAGCAACGCGGGCTGATCCGAATTTGTTAACGGTGATTCTACCCCAAAGCCTGGAACGCCAGCCCTTGGAATCGCGCCAGCAACTAGAACAGGTAATGCATTTAGTGGAAAATACCAATAATGATAATCTGTCCCTTGCTGAAGCTAGTTACCTGTGCAACAAGGAAATTGTCTCTCGTTGCCAGCAACTGATTTGCTTTGCGTTTCACGACAGTGGGACTTTGTTACAAACTTGTCAAGATGCGGAAGAACAAAGAAAAGTGGTGACTCTCTTCTACTTTGATTAGTCATTTGTCATTTGTCATTTGTCCTTTATATTTGACTGATGACTGATGACTGATGACTGATGACTAATAACCAATGACTAATAAGTAATGATAATTTTTTTGTACTCGATCGCTGCTGCTGCCGTTCTAATTTATGTGCCATTTTTGCTGGTAGCTTATGCCCGTGCGCGTATTGGGTATGAAATGTTTTCTACTCCTCGCGCTATGTTTGATAAATTGCCACCTTATGCCCAACGGGCTACTTGGGCACATCAGAACACCTTTGAAGCGTTTATGGTGTTTGCCGCAGCCGCATTGATGGCATATGTGACTGGTGTAAATTCTTCTACAGCACAAGTAGCTGCGATTGCCTTTGTAGTAGCCCGTTTGCTATACTCAATTTTTTATATTTTGAATATACCCCTTTTGCGATCGCTGATGTTTGGCATTGGCATCCTTAGCTCTATCACTCTCATTTTATTGAGTATTATCCAAGCTAGTAGTTAATTGGGGAGTGGGGAAGGTGGGGCCCCCTCTGGGGATAAGAGGTAATGGGGAGTGGGAAGATGAGGGAGAATTTACTTTTCCCCTCTGCCTTGTCTGTTCTCAATCCCGAATCTAAAACCCAAAATCTAAAATCCAAAATGTTTTATGGCTTCTACTTTTTCCTTTGACATTGTGAGCGACTTTGACCAACAAGAGTTGGTTAACGCTGTCGATCAAGTTATACGAGACATCAAAGGTCGTTATGACCTCAAAGATACTCAAACTACTGTCGAGTTAGTCGAACAAAACATTAATGTCAGTACTGACAGCGAGTTTACCTTAAATTCTATACACGACATCCTGCGGGAAAAAGCCGCCAAGCGTAACCTCTCTCAGAAAATCTTTGATTTTGGCAAAGTTGAATCAGCCAGTGGTAATCGCGTGCGTCAAGAAATTAAACTCAAAAAAGGCATCAGTCAGGAAATTGCCAAACAAATTTCCAAATTGATTCGCGACGAATTCAAAAAGGTACAAGCTTCAATCCAAGGGGATGCTGTGCGGGTTTCTGCCAAATCTAAAGATGACTTACAAGTTGTCATGCAGCGACTGAAACAAGAAGACTACCCAGTAGCTTTACAATTTACAAACTATCGTTAAAAGATTTACATTGTGGCAGTGCCTATCCAAACTAAGTTTTGTGAAGATTTTTTGTTTGGATATAATCCACGGTACTTAACTTAACGCTAAAAGGGCGGTTAGAAACCGCGTCTACACGAGGCTTTACCCGCCCGCGCGGGTTAAAAAACCTTAATTTTCTCTTAGCCCACGGAGGTGGGCTTTGTTTGTGTAGCTGCAAATTCCATGATACTGTTGGCGAATTGATATGGGGTCTAACCCATCAACCCCAATCCATCTTAATTTCTGGAATTTCAGTGCGTTTCAACGTACTTTAGCTATTAGCCAGCACTTTATTGCAGGGCGGGAAAGCGACACTAAACTAGGGTTTTAGGGGTGAGGGGTTTAACCCCGCGAAAATTGACCAACAGTATCATTCCATTCGCCGAGGTTTAAGTTGACTACAATCAAGCCCCTTTGCCAATACTTTTTTGAAATGCTGGACGCTCAGATAACTCCTTCATATAGTTCAACACTGCTGGGTAGGAGCTGAGGTCTAGCTTCAGCATGATGGGAATGTAATTCAGAATAGACCCTACTGCCACATCAGCAACAGTAAACTCATTGCCAAGTAAAAAAGGTTGCTTACTGAAAATTTCATTTAATGGAGTCAACAAGCGGGGCATTTCCGGCTCCCGACTTGCTTCTACGAAAATTCCTGGACCAAGGGTAGCATTGGCAAACAACACCCATTGGGAAAATACAGCGCGTTCCTGTGGTGAAAGTGGAGTTTTAGCATACTTATCGGCAAGATACAGCAAAATTGCTCCAGATTCCCAAAGTTTAAAATCCCCATCAACAATTGCTGGAACTTTACCAACTGGGTTAATTGCTAAATATGCAGGCTGGAGATGTTCACCCGCCTGCATATCGAGCTTGACAAATTCGTAGGGAACTCCTAGTTCCTCTAAATACCAATGAACAATTGACGCTCGACTCCGAGCGCCGCCGTAAAGTTTGAGCATAATTACTTAAAGAACTTTGTGAGTGTGAGAATGCTGTTTAACGTTGTCTTCTTTAGTGACAATTCTAGCGGCATTTAATACCCGCTTGCGCTCAATGGAATATTTAAAATCGGTGTAATTTGTACCTAAGGGAATCAGGGATTTTGCAGATTCACGACGCTTGTAGGTACGAGCTGCTGCAAATGCCCGTGGCACAAATTCCTCTCCAAACTGAGCCGACTCTGGGAAGCCATCTGGCGCCAGTTGTGAATCGCCATCCAGCACAGATCCCAAAGTTGTTGCATAAGCGAGCTTATAGGAGGTAGGAATGCCTTTTAACAGCGCTTCCAAAGCCGCAGAGGGAATCGGTTCTATAACTTCGATTTGATAAACTTCTCCATCTTCTTTGACGAAGCAGGTTGCCAAGCCGATAACAATGTAATCATCGGTTGCTAAATCAGGGGCATTGGGATAGGAAATTGCAGTTGTCATCGGAAAATTTCTCAAAAGTTAAAAATTAAATCTAGCGATTGGGGCATTGGGCATTGGGCATTGGGCATGAGTTATTCTCCTTGTCCCCTTGTCCTTTTTCTCATCTGGCTTGTTGGCATTCTACCGGAAAACTGGGGTCAGGGCTTTTGTCAATTCTTCAGTATTTTGGATCAGATTTGTTTTAAGCGTGGTGTCTATTTTCAAAAAGTAGATAGTCGTAAAACAAGCCAAATCTGCCCAAACTGCCTCATGGTGACAGGTAAAAAAGATTTGTCAGAGCGTATTCATAATTGTTCAAATTGCGGCTACACAACTGACAGGGAGTGCGATTCGTTCAGCCTAAATCCGTAAGGAGGGATGGCTGGCGCTGGTAAAGTAACCCATTCGGGTAGAGTTCGCACTTTAAAATCCTTTACCAATGACAACTGAATGACCATGAGGGTGACTCTAATCAGAGAAGTCCCTCCCCACAGGTGCAGTGGTGATAGCATCACCACTACGGTAGCGACTAGCCATCAATCCGTAAAGCGGGGTGAAAAGGAGGTAAAGCTGACAGATTGACCATATAATCCCCAAAATCTTGGGAGGTAAAGACGAGTACAAAAATCTCCAGATTTTGTATAGACACTGCCACGATACGAAAACAACCGATGATGGTTCGGTTACAGGTACGCATGACAAGCGCCAAATCATTGAGGAGCCGGATGAGGTCTAAAGTCTCACGTCCGGTTTTGTAGACGAGCGGTTCTCGTGAGGGAATCGCTTAGTTTAACTTTGAATGCAGCCGCTCAAGTAGTTCTCCAAAGGGGACTTGTAGCCGTGGGGCACACGGTCAAGATGCAAGAGTAAGGGTAAATTCGTTGGAATCCCCATGAATCAAGAATCCTCACGCCTTTAGGCCCAGGAGTGACAATTGACTAATCTTTGAGATTGACTCTCCTATTTCTGGAATTCACCTTGGCGATGAAGTATTCATGATTAGGTTTGAGGATCAATTGTTTCTTTAAGGCGTAGATTTCTACTGGTGCACTAAGTTAAGTTCTCTCTTAAGATGGCTTTCATGTAACCCTAAATACCTTAAGAATAGAGGCAGTGGTAAAACCACTAGCGATACAAAACCAGCATTCGATTTCACAAAGCAGGTATTTCAGGCAGGGAAAGATGAATATTCACTCATTTTTAGCTGACGATGACCAGCAAAATAAGCAATACAAATATGTAATAAATAATACAAATAAAGCCCAAGAATATCGGAAAAACGATCGCAGCGAATCTAGTTTAGGGGATAGCTACTTACGCTCTTTTGCTTTGAGGTTGGCTAAACAAGGAAATTATACTGAAGCGATCGCACTTTTAACCCAACTAATTTCTCGCCATCCCCACAATGCTGTTGATTACAACAATCGAGGGCTGATTTATTTCCAAAGTGGTGAAATAGAAAAAGCGTTTTGTGACTATAACACCGCCCTCAAACTTAATCCCAATTTGGCTAGTGCTTATAATAACCGAGCAAATTACTACGCTGCTTGTGGAGAATTAGCAGCAGCACTTGCCGACTACGATCAAGCGATTGATTTTAATCCTTCCCATGTCCGGGCGTGGATTAATCGAGGCATTACCTGGCGTGACTTGGGGCAATATGAGGAGGCAATTGAGAATTTTGAGATCGCACTGCTTTTCGGTCAACTAAAAGGTCATATCTGGGCTGAACACGGTAGGACTTACCATCTTTGGGGTGACTGGAATTATGCGATCGCTGATTATCGTCGCGCCCTCACTCTACTGCCCTCTCTCGACAACAGTAAGGATATTACTGGTTATTGCTTGCGTTTAAAACTCGAAAATTGGCTAAACGAGCTGCTACCTGATCAGCGTCCTAGTTGGTAGATTTTTCATTTTGAATTGGAGCGACGCTGTATCAATATTATTTATTAGGAATAATATAAATTAACACCCTGTTTTTACGTAACCAGAATCACAAGAAACCTGAATAATCCCAAAGTCGCTATTTGTCTTAGGGTGATGACTCTGTTTGTTCATCTTCTCGGCGATCCTGATTCATCAACACAACCCGACGCTGGCTCGGATCAAATCGGTATCCTTGTTGTTGCATAATAGTTTTAGTTTGCTGAGGATCGAAGTTACGGCTAAATTCCGTCTGCAAAGCATTCACATGTCCTTCCATCAGCTTGACGTCAGTACTAATTTCTCGCAACTTTTCTTGCTGTAACAACTTATAAGACAAAAGTTGTGCGAAGGCAGATGCTGCAACGGTTGTAATGATCAGATTAACCGCTATTTTAGCTGTGCTTTCCAGTGCCATCACCTGGTAAGAACGTTGACGAAGATGCCGCTTTGGTCGAGAAATGACCCGGGGTTTTTGTATAGGTTGTAACGGTGGTCTGGACGGTTGAATCGCGTTCATGATGCTAAAAATTAACCTCGCTTAGTGAAGAGAAGCACTATTGAAGAGTGCTGAGTTCCGAGTGCTGTTAGCGCTAGCGGGGCGTTTAGCCCATGCTGAGTAAAAATAGCAATAATCCCACTCAGTATCAAATCAGTTTCTAGTAGCGAGTGCCTCGCCTTAGAATGGGAAGATTCATCAGTACTACTTCTGACTAACTGCTTCTTCCTGGGCACTCAGCACTCCTAAATGCTTGATTTAGCTGTCATATTACTCCATTTTTGGGAAATTGCTACAAGTGTTGTATTAGTTAAAAAATAACCTGGCTTACGCAAGTGCAAGATTTCTAACTACTTATGACATAAAGCCACAAGGTCTGGAAATTGCACCCCGTACTGCCAGGATTATTAGCTTTTTAACTGTGTCACACCGTAGTGTTATTTGTAAAGTTCTGTGGCTAATCGCCAAGCTAGAACTCCTGGGATCAGCGCCACAACTAGAGCGATGTAGACTTGAGTATCTGAGATGGAAGATATCTGAGCGATGTACAGAGTATCTAAGATAGGCATGGCTGAAAACCTCCTAACGTGAATAGATTTTGAACAGTTCGTTTACTACTTTTCCTTGTTTTGCCCGGATTGGGGAATATCTTGTTACAAGATGCAACAAAAGCAGTTATTAATCAGCAGTTCTTAGTTATTCTCGATTAAAAAAATTTATAAAAATATGAATTTGTATTTGGGTATCGACTTCGGCACATCTGGCGCACGCGGCGTGGTGATTGACGAGGAAACTTCTTATATCCAAACTGAGGTGCGATATCCCTTCCAGGACTCACCAGCCCCTGTGATGCCAAAAATTTGGCAGGAGGCTTTGTTTGTGCTGGTGGAACAAATACCTGACCAATTGCGGCGAGGAATTAAAGCGATCGCCATTAATGGTACTTCTTCTACTGTCTTGCTGGTCGATGCTACTGGCAATCCAACAGATGCACCATTGATGTATAACGATGCGCGGGGATCATTGGTACTAGAGCATTTGAGGAATATAGCACCCCCTAATCATACTGTGTTGAGTGCCACCTCCAGCCTAGCCAAACTTTTGTGGATGAGGCAATTACCCTCTTTTAGTGAAGCTAGATATTTCCTGCATCAAGCAGATTGGCTGGCGTTTCTCCTACATGGACAGTTGGGGATTAGCGATTACCATAATGCTTTAAAGCTGGGTTATGACGTGGAAGAGTTGAAATACCCAGAATGGCTAGAAAAGTTGCAAATACCGATTCAGCTACCCAAAGTTTTACCACCTGGGACTCCAATTGCCCAATTGCGTCCTGAAATTGCGAATAAGTTCGGTTTTTGCAGTGATTGTCTGGTATGTGCTGGTACAACTGATAGTATTGCGGCTTTTCTCGCCAGTGGGGCAAAATTACCTGGTGAAGCGGTGACTTCCCTTGGTTCAACGTTGGTACTAAAGTTATTAAGTCGTACCCGTGTAGAAGATGCCAGATATGGAATTTACAGCCATCGTTTCGGTGATTTGTGGCTGACTGGTGGTGCTTCTAATACTGGGGGTGCAGTACTCAAGCAATTTTTCACAAATACTGAGTTAGAAAGCCTTAGCCGGGAGATTGATGCATCAAAAGCTAGCGTTTTAGATTATTATCCATTATTGAAAGTAGGCGATCGCTTTCCCATTAATGATCCCAATTTACCCCCACGTTTGGAACCACGCCCAGATCATCCAGTGGAATTTTTGCATGGGTTGTTAGAAAGTATTACCCGGATAGAAGCGCGAGGGTATGAATTATTACAGCAAATGGGTGCAGACAAGTTGAGCCGGGTTTATACTGCTGGCGGTGGCGCGGCGAATGATATTTGGACTGCAATTAGGGCGCGTTATTTGCAGGTTCCTGTAGTAGCGTCAGTGTATACAGAAGCTGCTTACGGGACAGCGCTATTGGCGATGGCAGGGGTAAACAAAAGTAATTGTGTAACTATTTTTTCGTAGATATTTTGTAAATCAGTATCTATCCCAGTGACAATCGATATATCTTGGCTGATACTGGGATGATTAGATACCGGTTCATCATCTGGGCAGCTATTTGGGGATGGGTGCTTCGCCACAAGCGAATGTCATCTATCCCCTTTACTAATTATTGGAAATACGGAAAAAAGTGGGAAAAGAAGATGTTGTCAAAAGCAGCAACATAGCGTTTTAAAAGCAGTTGACAAGCGTTTTCTGATCTGTTACTCTAATCAGGGAATAAGAAAATTACTATTGGATTATTATGAAGCAAAGTGTGCCGACGAAAAACACATCCACCACTCCCGACGAAACCATTTGAAAATTGTCAGGATGCGATCCGAAAAGGGGGGGGTGGGACGCGCCTTTTGTACGGTTAATTAAATTAAAATATTTTGTGGAAAATTTTTTTAATGGAGAAAAAAAATATTCTATTCCATTGTTTTTTTTTTAAACAAAACAGGATCTTAGAGAATCATACCTCATTCATCCAACTTGCGTCAAACGCTCTATTAGCTAGAACAAACTTCTTTAAAACTGCTGCCATTTCTGGGCATTCCGATACCTGGCACTGCTCGATGTTGTCAGTTGACCAGGTGAGCATTTGTGCTTGCGCTTATTCCGGCTAATTTTATGGCCAGCTAGCAACTTACTTCCCCAGCAAGAAAGTCTGGCTGGTTTTGCTTTCGGTTTATACCTTTGACAAAACCCCCGATATTTTTTGGCACATTCATCTAAACTTTTACCCAGTTCTAGAAAAGCCGGATGCCATTGAGTCAATCCATCAACAGTCAATTGGTCATAAGTGCCGTAATTACTGAAATCGTAGAAAAAACTGCGTCGCATTTGAGCAGCTTTGGGATTGCCATGAATGTAGCGTAGAGTATTTAATGCTCGCTTAGTATCCGTGGGTGGAAACCCACAGCTATAATATCTCGCCTCCCAAAAGTGCCCTGTGCGATTGAGCATTCGGTTAAAGCACATGGCTGTGTACCAATTGAGAAAATGCATGATTTTAGGCAAATCTTCTGGGGTGGCTGGTTCTATGAGATAGTGGACGTGGTTCGACATGATGCACAACGCATAAAGTTTGAAGCCATATTTGTCCAAACCTTTTTTGATTGCATATAAGAAGACTTCCCGGCATTCCCGCCGCGCCAAGTTAAATTCGCGGTTGTTGCAGCGCGTAGTAATGTGGTAAGAAAATCCTGCTGACAAATTTCTTTTCTGGCGGGTCATTTTTGTTATACCAAGTTGTCAAACTTAACAGGCGGATTGCTAATTATCGGCTACGTTCTTTCACATCTCGAAAATAACGATACCGTTGCGTCAATTCTACGTTCTTTCACATCTTGACAATGATATATAGCGCTTCTGGATTGAGTCCAATACAGACCTAACCCCAGCCCCCTAAGAGCAAGGGAAGCTACGGTGTACACACAAGTCGGAAAAACTTCATCCACCAAAGATTTGCGGTGAAGCAGCGCTGCGGGAGGGTTTCCCGGAGCAGGCGACTGCTGTTAGCGCAGCGTTAGCGACACAGGAGCGTCACCCGTTCGCGTAGCGTCTCCGATAGGAGAAGGGTGCGTTACGCTCCCGCGTCAAAGCTAAATTGTTGCAATCATGGCGATGCCTGCGGTTCTTGCTAGCCAACGCATTTGTTATTTTGGCGGACTCATTTGTTATTTTGGCGAAGGCATTTGTTATTTCGGCGAAGGCATTTGTTATTTCGGCGAAGGCATTTGTTATTTCGGCGAAGGCATTTGTTATTTCGGCGAACTCATTTGTTATTTCGGCGAACTCATTTGTTATTTCGGCGAACTCATTTGTTATTTCGGCGGACTCATTTGTTATTTTGGCGTCTCCATAACGCACCCTACGAAACAACTAGAAGAGTTGAAACCTATGCTGGTGATACTTGTGTACACCACCGTAATGCAAGGGAAGGGGAGTAAGATTCAAAGCCTCTCTCCTGAAAGGCTACAGTGTACACACAAGTCGAATTACCCCCCTTAGTCCCCCCTTGCAAAGGGGGGAAACAGGAAATCTAGTTCCCTCCCCTTTATAAGGGGAGGGTTAGGGTGGGGTGATTTGCAAACTGAAAACTCCTATTATTGCTTTGGCGTTACTGAATCAAGGGATGATTCTTGTAGGGTGGGCAACATGAGCGCCCCGATATACAAGGGAGGCTCATGTTGCCCGTCTCACAAAACTAATAAAATCATCCCGCAAATATGCAACGCCATTGCTTTCTTTCATTGACAGTTAGTAGCCTATCCTGATGCTGGAAAAACCTTTGGGTATTTTGTAAATGCGGATGAATGCCTGACGGCAGTAGGCTGCTTTAATGACAGCAAGCGGAACACAGAGACAAAAAAGTGCAAATCACTAAGCGCAATGTTGAGTTAAGAGTAGATGGCAGCTTAATGCGTGTTTATGTAGCGGCTCCCAAAGCAGCAGGAAAATTCCCTGGTATTGTCTTCTACAGTGATATTTATCAGTTAGGTGATCCAATGATTCGTCTAGCTAACTACTTAGCAGGATACGGCTATGTAGTAGCAGCCCCAGAAATTTTTCACCGAATTGAGCCAGTTGGACTAGTAATTGAGCCAGACGATCTTGGAAGGATGCGGGGTAATGACGATGCTCGTCGAACCTCCGTAGCTGATTATGATGCCGATTGCCTTACTCTGATTGAATTTCTGAAAACAGAGAGTACAGTTTCTCCAAATCAAATAGGCACTCTAGGCTTTTGTATTGGTGGACATTTAGCTTTCCGCGCCGCATTTAAAAGCGAAATTCGGGCTTGTGTCTGCTGTTACCCGACTGGTATTCCCAGTGGTAAACTGGGTAAAGAGGTAGCCAATACAATCCAGCGGGTGAGTGAAATCAAAGGCGAGATGCTAATGGTATTCGGTACTCTTGATCCTCATATCCCAGAAAGCGATCGCCAAACCATAATTAGAGCAATTGAGAGTGTTAACATACCTCACAAAGTTTTTTTGTATGAAGGAGAACATACTTTCATGCGCGACGACGGTTATCGTTATGATTCTAGTGCTACCACCTCTGCTTGGTCTGAAATAGTAACTTTCTTGGGGCGCATATTTGCAGACTGAAAACTCCTATAGTGCTTCTCCCTTCGGTGCAGTCCAGTTTTGACCTCACTTCGATTCCTCTCTCCTAGAAGGCTACGGTGTACACACAAGTCATCGAATTACCCAAAACAAAAGAAAAACCTCACCCTGTCCTGACTTTAATCCCTCTCCTTAGTAAGGAGAGGGACAAGTTTTGCACAAGCAAAACCAGGGTGAGGTTTCTTTGGGCTATTCCATAAACCGTAAATTGCGTCAACAGAGACTTGTGTTTACACGGTAGCCTTCCTTTGTTGGGAAGGGATTGGGGATTAGGTCTGTATTGGACTCAACTGAAAACTCTTATTATTGCTTTCTTCGCTTGACAAAAGAGCTTTCCCCGGCAGAGCCAGGGAACGAGAGAATGCTAACTCGCGGCAAAATTGCCCCAACTCACGTAGGGTAATTTTGCAGCCGTTGCCCGAACTTGGTTAGCATTCGCCACCAACTGACCGCAAGCGTCCCAAGTCCCAGAAATAAATGTGCTTCTGGTGCCTTCTTCGATCGCAACTGGGGCAGTGTAATTACCAATTTGCACTTGTAAAGTTTCCAGATTTACTGTCACGGCGGCTTGGGGATTGGCAGCCACTAACTCTTGCAGTTGTTTAACAGTAACAGCATCGGCTATCACACAAGGTATACCCATTGCTACACAGTTACCGAAAAAAATTTCTGCAAAGCTTTCACCGATTAAAGCTTGGATTCCCCATTTTGCGATCGCTTGGGGTGCGTGTTCTCGTGATGAGCCACAGCCAAAATTTCTATTTACTATTAAAATCTTCGCCCCTTGGTACTGGGGTTGGTCAAAGGGATGTTCACCTTTGAGTGCTTTGCGGTCATCAATAAACGCGCCTTCGCCTAACCCATCAAAGGTTACGGCTTTCAAATATCGCGCGGGAATAATGCGATCGGTATCTATATCATTGCCCACTAAGGGTATACCATGCCCTGAAACTGTTTTAACTTCACTGACCATAAACTTTACCTATCACCCAAATAACTCCCTGCTGGAAGATTTCGCACTGCTTTTTCAGCGTTCACAACTTCCTTTTGCCCAATGCCCTTTAAAATTACACGAACTCGCGCACATCAGAAACTTCGCCTTTAATTGCAGCAGTGGCGACCATCGCCGGACTCATTAACAATGTCCGACCGGAAGATGAACCCTGTCTTCCTTTAAAGTTACGGTTAGAGGAAGAGGCGCTGATTTGTCTTCCTTGTAACTTGTCGGGGTTCATAGCTAGGCACATGGAACATCCCGGTTCACGCCATTCAAATCCGGCTTCCTGAAAGATTTTATCCAGTCCTTCAGCTTCCGCCTCTTGCTTCACCCTTTCTGAACCAGGGACAACAAAGGCTTTGATTCCCTCTGCAACGTGACGACCTTTGGCGATTTTCGCAGCTTCCCGCAAATCACTAATCCTACCGTTGGTGCAACTACCAATGAAGCAGACATCTATTTTAGTACCCTTGATCGGTTGACCAGGATATAAATCCATATAGCGGTAAGCTTCTTCGGCAATAAATCGGTCTTCTTCCAGCAGTTCTTCCGGCTGAGGCACTGACTGGTTGACACCGATACCTTGACCGGGAGTAATTCCCCAGGTGACAGTTGGAGAAATTTCAGCAGCATCAAATATCACTACATCATCGTATTGGGCATCAGCATCGCTCTTGATGGATTCCCACCAAGCTACTGCTTGATCCCAATCTGCACCTTTGGGGGCAAAATCTCTGCCTTTGAGGTAATCGTAAGTGACTTGATCAGGATTGACATAGCCACATCTCGCACCGCCTTCGATCGCCATATTGCAGACAGTCATCCTCTCTTCCATATTCATTTGTTCAAAGGTCGTACCTGCAAATTCGTAACCATAGCCCACACCACCTTTAACTCCAAGTGTGCGGATGATATGTAAAATTACATCTTTGGCGTAAACTCCAGGGTTGAGAGTGCCGTTAACTTCAATTTTGCGGACTTTCAGCTTGGAAAGGGCGAGACTTTGGGAAGCGAGAACATCGCGGACTTGGCTAGTACCAATACCAAATGCGATCGCACCAAATGCCCCATGACTCGAAGTGTGGCTATCTCCACAAGCGATCGTCATTCCTGGCTGGGTCAGCCCAAGTTCTGGAGCGATGACATGAACTATACCCTGACTACCAGAACCGATATTGTAAAAAGTTATGTTATTTTCTTGACAATTATTTTCGAGCGCCTGGATCATCTCTTCTGCCAAGCTATCGGCAAAGGGACGCGCCTGGTTTTCTGTCGGCACAATATGATCGACTGTAGCGACGGTACGCTCAGGAAAAAGTACTTTTAGACCCCTCTCGCGTAACATTGCAAAAGCCTGGGGACTGGTGACTTCATGAATTAGGTGAAGCCCGATAAATAGTTGCGTCAGCCCTGAGGGAAGTGTACCAACGGTGTGTAAGTCCCAAACTTTATCAAACAGGGTACCTTTGCTCATAGGTCAATCAATATTTAAAAAGTTTAGTCTTATATAGTATCAAAAAAGAGTCTAGGTTTTTGCACTTCACTTCATATTAGTTACATCTTTGCAGTCTGATCGGAAATCGAAGGGTTGAAGACCTGTACCATTACACGTAGCTCGGAGTTTCGGTGTCTCCGACTCCGCTTAATTTCAGTCGGGGTTTAAATTCTTGTCTGAAATTGTCTTTAATTTTGAATTGTTAATCCTCCTTTGTGTTGTGATCAGACATAGCTTTAGTCTGGAAAACCAGATGAAATCTGATGCTGTTAAGTGAACTACTCAGACTTGCCTTCGGCTGAAGTCTGAGCTTCTGTGATCACGGGGGAGTGCCTAAACTTAGACTTTCGCCCAAGAGTAGGACTTATCTCCCCTCCTACAGCAGAGACGGCAGAAAAGATTCCGCCTTTATCATTCTGATACCCTCTGCTCTGATGTTCTGCGCGGCGTTACCGTCACGATCGTGATGAGTATTACAATGAGGACAAGTCCATTCACGGATATCCTCTTGTCTCTCACTCACTTGATAGAAACAATTAGAGCAAAGCTTGGAGCTAGGGAACCACCTATCAATCTCAACTAACTTCCCACCAATGCGAGCTAGCTTATAAGCTAAAAAGTTGATGAATATTCCCCACCCACAATCAGATAGATATTGCTTTCGCCAATTTATGATTACGTTCGCGTAGCGTGCGCGAAGCGCATACCATGCCTTTGACATGAAGATTCTCTACTATGACAGCTTGCCTATCGCTGACCAACTTATAACTAAGTTTATGTAGAAAATTTTGCCTGGAATTACTAACTCGTTCGTACAATGCAGCAACAACTTTTCTATACCTATTTCTGGAATTACTCCCTTTCTGTTTACGAGCTAATTTTTGTTGTTTGCGTTTCAGGTTTTTCTCATGCCTGTCTTGATGCTTGGGATTGTCGTATTTAGATACTTTCTCCGGTCAGAATCAAGATGCCTCGGCGGAGCGTCTCCGGCTCCGCTCCTGAATTCTTCTTCAAATTGATTTAACGTTTTTATCTTAATAACGGGATTTTTTGGTCTTTAACTTTTGCTTTTTACGCCGACGTTCGCTAGCAGCAACTGCATGTTCTACCGGATAACCCACTATAGGAATTACCTGATATTTGCGCTCTTCTTCTAAGTTTTTCAGTTCAGTGTAATTAACCCAATGAATGCAATCAACCGGACAAGTGTCAATTGCTTCTTGGATAATTTCCTCAGAGTCCCCATCTTGCCGAACCACGCGCGATCGCCCGTAATCTGGTTCAATGTAAAAGGTGTTACGCGCAACGTGAGCGCAGTGCTTACAACCAATACAGGTGATTTCGTCAACATAAACACCATTTTGGCGCAGCAAACCGCCCAATTCCGGTTCTAAACCAGAACGTTCTGGGGCATCCCGTAAAAAACCCCCTAATTCTGGTTCCAAACCGGAACGATTATCTTCTTGTTCTTCCGGCGACGGCAGAAAATCAGCCATTACGCACTCCAGCGTTGTACTACCAGACGAATTGAACCATCTTCATTTTTTTCTTGTTCAGAGACTTGAAAACCAACACGAGCGGTTTCTTTCACAACTGTTTGATAAGCATAGCGCTGTGTTACCTGGCGCAAAAATCCGTCCACAGACAGGTCTTGTTGCCAATATTGCAAGTCAGCCACCAGTTCATATTCCTTGCCATTCCATCTAAAGCCGATGTCGTAGCCATTTTCCTGCTCAATACTAACTTCCGCAGGATGGGTTTGACCGCGATAGCCACGTACTTCCCGTGGTCCTGGTTTCCAGTCTACGCCCAATTCAGTCAAAGCATCTTTCAAAGAATCAAGGTTACGGATTTGAGTCTTAATTTGGCTAAAGTGTGACATGGTGGTTTTGATTTAATAACACTAAACTACTGTGAAAACTTACCAATCGCTGTAAGTGGTGTGTGCATTCGCCAGATTAGATTGCTGCACCTGAGCGGCGAAATATTCTGAGGTTGGCTCATGATTAAGTACTTGCCCCAGCTGCGCCTCTATTGCTGCTGTAACCTCAGCGCAAGAAGCACCCACAATGCCAGTGACTTTTTCTTGTACCCGACCGTCTGGATAGATTATGAACTCTAATGTCTCCATGCTCTTGGCCAACCACGATAAGTACGCTTAAATTCTACTGCCTTAGCAGAAGGCTACAAATATAGCCGTAGGAACATTTTTACTTAGATAGAAACTTGCTATTTTGTTAAATAACTGTTCCATCTTTCAACATATATATCTCATAATCTTTACAAAAATTATTAATTTTATAAGCAGCCACGTCAGTATTTAGTTAGTCTCTCTTAACCTCATCGATTAGTCAAGCTAACAGCTTAGTTTGCTAAGTAAGCTGCAAATTTCCTAAAACTAAGCATTGGAGGTAGTATAGCCAGCAAGGCAATTCATAAAAATATAAAATCTCTTGAAAAACTTTATTATTCCATTAGATTTACTCTTCAGGCTTTCTACGTAAATTGAGTATAAAACGGCATTATAATATACTAAATATATTATACGTAGAAAAAAAATTTACCTGGCATCTAGTGTAAACGAATCTCAACTCATTATTTTACCATTTTGTCAATGCGTAAGTCCTAGAATAATTCCTTCCAATTGTGAAAGGCGTTTAAATGCTGCCAATGCCTGTTGGTCGGTGATGCTGTAATATTCAGCACGTCCAGTGTCCTTAAAATAACTGTGTTCGGGACCTACACCGGGATAATCTAATCCAGCACTGACAGAGTGGGCTTCAATAATCTGACCATCCTCATCTTGCAAAAGATAACTCATTGCTCCGTGTAAAACATTGACGCGACCAAGTGTCAGAGTTGCGGCGTGTTTCTCAGTATCCAGTCCTTCACCCGCCGCCTCAATGCCGATCAGGCCTACAGATGGTTCCCCGAGAAACTCATGGAACAGCCCAATCGCATTGGAACCGCCACCAACGCCAACCCAAGCGCTGTACAAAGGCACTACCCACAATCACAGCATCTGCTCCCCACTCCTTCATCTGATAAGCTTGTTTTGGGCTAGAGATGCCAAAACCAACACCAATGGGCTTGTTTGTCACACTACGGATTTCACTGAGTACATCCTTAACCCGCGTTTGCACCTGGGAACGCATACCTATGACACCTGTGACACTTACTAAGTAGATAAATCCACGGGATTGACGAGCGATCGCCTGAATACGCTCTGGGGAACTGTTAGGAGTCACTAACAATGTGACTTCAACCCCCACCGCATCAGCTAACTGGAGCAAATGACCTGACTCTTCTAAGGGCAAATCGGGTACAACTAAACCCTTGATTCCGGAATTTGCAACTTGCTTGAGGAACTGCTGCACACCCAGATTTAAAATTGGGTTGTAGTAAGTAAACAGGATAATAGGCGATCGCAAGCCACGAGTTACTGACTGCGCCATTTCCAAAACATCAGCTAAACGGGTTCTATAGAGGTAGGGAGCCATGGTTTATGCACAGGAGTGAATAAATTTATGCAAGATGGCAACCCAATCCCTAGCTGTCTAATTGGGATGCCAGAGCTTGAGACTCAATCACAAAGAGAAGTTCTTGATGTTGATTGAGTAAACCTTGTATCCCACATTCCGCACTTCAACCGGAAAAATACCCACATCAGTAGGCAAAATAAAAACCATTCCAACCAGCAACTGGGCTTAGGATAATTAAAGGTTTGGGAAAGAATTGTTTTAGCTTGTCTGGTTGGGGGGCATTAATTCTAAAAGGCTGCTCTATTTGCATGACGACTCGCACGCTTTTTTTTCTAAATATAAATTACCGAAGAACGGGAAACAGAGAAGGAGTAAAACAAGAGTTCCTCTCTTACTTCCTCAGCCCTTCCCCTTCTGCAAAAAGTCTATTCTAAAAGTGCGAAAACTCAAACTAGAGGAGAACATAGGAGTGGGCAGGTTAGCAAAGGATATAGCAGGCAAGACACCCGTCTCATTAGGACTGTTGGGCGCTGCTGCCTTCATGGTGATTGCTGATGCACGGGTGATTGACCCCCTGCTGCACATTATTGCTGACGAGTTTAAAGTGGGCGTTGGCAGTGCTGCGGTGATTATCTCGGCCTATACGATTCCCTACGGATTATTTCAGTTAGTCTATGGCCCACTAGGCGATCGCATTGGCAAAATTAAGGTAATTACAGTCGCACTGGCAGCATTTGCTATCGGTACGGCTGTTTGTGCCTTTGTGTCAAATATCGTCTTACTTACCTTACTGCGGTTTCTCACAGGGATGGCTGCTGCTGGGATCATCCCCGTCACCCTAGCTTATATTGGTGACAACTTTCCTTATGAAGAACGCCAAGCTGCAATCGGCAAGTATTTAAGTGCGCTAGTGCTGGGTCAAATCCTCGGCGGTAGTTTGGGCGGCATCTTTGGAGAATATATTGGCTGGCGTGATATCTTTCTCCTATTTGGGATCGTCTCCCTTGCCATTGCTGGACTTTTATGGCGGGGAATGCGCCATCTTAGCGATGGGCATCGTCCCCAAAGTCGCGTAGATGGCATCACATTTCGACCTTATTACCAACTATTGACCCAACCAATCGCCCGGACTGTAATTATCGGGGTGTTTGTGGAAGGTTTTTGCCTATTTGGGGCATTTGCTTACGTCGGCGCATTTCTGCGCGATCGCTATAGTCTAAGTTATGTAGCGATCGGGTTTATGCTCAGTGCTTTTGGATTGGGTGGACTGATTTACAGTCGCTCAGTTAAATGGTTTGTCAGGCGACTGGGTGAAATTGGTTTAATGGGCGTGGGAGGAGGCTTGATGTCTATCAGCTTCTTAGCGATCGCATTGTTACAAAACTGGATACTTTTTATCCCCTTAACTATTTTAATGGGATTGGGCTTTTATATGATGCACAACACCCTCCAGACCCAAGCCACTGAGCTTTCCCCGGAAGCACGAGGTACTGCTGTTTCGCTGTTCGTTTTCAACCTGTTTGTGGGACAGGGAATCGGCGCGGCAGTATTTGGTAAGATTGTAGATAACTTCGGTTACATTTATTGTTTTATTGTGGCTGGTATAGTGATCGCTCTGCTTTCTGCTTGGCTAGTCAAGCAGAAGCAAAAGAGCGATGAAAGCTAAATAGATCATTTCATAAATTTATAGGAAATTAAATTTGGCAATACCTTGCAATGTTAATGCGTAGGCTGGCATTGTTAACGTGTCGGATGGCATTGTTAATGCGTAGGCTGGCAATGTTAATACATCAGCTTGCATTGTTAATGCATCTCAATGCAATGCCAATGCATTCCCTTGGAATGTTAATGTCTTCCCCTGCATTACAGCTATTTTCGGGTAAATAGACCACGCAGTAAGGGCACAGCATTGCTATACCCTTACGACAGATGTGGTTCAAATACTTGAATTCTGCATTAAAAACGCTACGTTTTTACGCAAAACTGTACTAAGAAGGATTGTTTGACCTTTGCCAATCCTGTTAAAATGCATCGATGTCAAAAAAGCAACATCTCTTAAACAAAAAATCCGGTTGGTCTTTGGATGAGCGAGATCCAAAGTTCATAGAGTCTTTGATGCCCCTGTTGGGCTTTTTCTATCACTACTATTTCCGAGTTCAAACTAGTGGCTGGGATAATATTTCACCCCAAGAAAAAGTCTTATTTGTCGGTTCGCATAACGGGGGACTCGCTGCACCCGATATGACAATGGTAATGTACGACTGGTTTCGACGATTTGGTGTAGAGCAACCCGTTTATGGTTTAATGCATCCCAAAGCTTGGCAGGTTAGCCCACCACTAGCGCAACTGGTCGCCAAGGCTGGAGCAATCATCGCTCATCCGAAAATGGCTTACACTGCTTTGCGCTCTGGAGCTAGTGTGCTAGTTTATCCAGGTGGAGCCGAAGATGTCTTCCGACCGCATTATTTACGTAATAAAATCTATTTTGCGGGGCGGCAAGGATTTATCAAGTTAGCGTTGCGGGAAAATGTGCCGATTGTGCCTGTGATTTCCTGGGGTGCTCACGATACGCTGATTGTGATCGGTGACTGCTACAAAATTATGCAGCAACTTCATGAGTGGGGGATGCCTTGGCTATTTGGCATTGATCCAGAAGTTTTTCCGATCTATCTCGGACTGCCTTGGGGATTAGCAATTGGACCGTTGCCCAACATTCCATTACCTGTGCCCATGTACACGCGGGTTTGTCCGCCAATTGTATTTGAACGCTATGGTTCAGAAGCAGCCAGCGATCGCCACTATGTCAATGAATGTTATGAATTAGTTGTTAGTCAGATGCAGCAAGAGTTAGATCACTTAGTAAAGCTAACTGCTAAGTCGAATAGCAAGTGAAGAGTTATAAGTTTTGAATCTTTAACTCCAAACTCCAAACTCCTAACTATTTTGCTAGCCGCCGCTAACTGGTGGAATCAGCACGACTTCATCCCCATCTTGAAGTAGGGTATCTGGTTCGACAAATATTAAATTAATCCCAAAACGGGTGATGTCACGCCATTGGGAGAGTTCGGGGTGTTCAACTATGAGGCGATCGCATACTGATTTGACTGGCATACCATTGGGAAATTCCAGCACCAGTTCCGAAACCCTAAAGGCTTCTTGATAAGCAGCAAACAGTTTGACGGTAACGGTGATTGCAGATTTAGACATACAACATGCTTTGGCAGTACCAGCAAGTAGTTTAATATTTGACAAGCACCCTGAACTCTTGGGATTTATTATACATTACTAAGTAGATCATTTCACATCTAAATCAGAAGCTCCCCTTAACCCTTCGGGTATAACGGGAGAGAACGTTACATATAAAATATCTTTAATTTTGAATTGTTAACCCTTTCTGGTTCAGCTAAACTAATCGCAGCCAAAATGGTAGGGTGTCGCCAAAGCCAATTCTAGAGGATGCGATCGCATCGGAATTTTAATCATAAACTCTGTCCCTTGCCCAGGTGCTGAAAGGCACGTTATCTGACCACCATGTTTGGAGACAACAATTTCTTGACTAATCGACAAGCCTAAACCAGTGCCTCTACCTACGGGTTTTGTTGTAAAGAAGGGGTCAAATAGGCGATCGCGTACTTCCTGTGTGATACCGGGGCCAGTATCGCCAATCCAAATAGTCACAAACTCATTGTCAGTTACTTCGGTGCGAATCCGAATCGTACTGCGGCAAAAGTAAATTTCCTGGGGCGATCGATCTTTGTCATACTCCTCCACAGCATCAATTGCATTCGCTAATATATTCATAAACACTTGGTTGAGTTGTCCTGCATAACATTCCACAAGTGGTAGGTCGCCATACTCTCTAACCAGTTGAATACCTAGTTGGTTAGAACTGGCTTTAAACCGATTATGCAAAATCAGCAGCGTGCTATCTAGCCCAGCATGAATATCCACTGGCTTCATTTGGGCTTCATCTACGCGGGAAAAAATCCGTAACGACTGAATAATTTCGCGGATGCGGTCAGCCCCAACCTTCATCGAACTGAGCAATTTAGGCAGGTCTTGACTCAGAAATTCTAAATCTATTGCCTCAGTCAGCTTCTGAATTTCAGGTAGCGGTGAGGGAGTATATTTGGCATAGAGGTTCAAGAGTTTGAACAAGTCTTGGGTATATTGATAGGCGTGTGTCAGATTCCCATAGATGAAGTTGATGGGATTGTTAATTTCATGGGCGACACCTGCCACCAGTTGTCCCAGACTGGACATTTTCTCACTATGAACCAGTTGGCTTTGAGTTTCTTGAAGTTGGCGAAAGGCAAGTTCTAGCTGATTGGCTTGTTCTCGATAGCGTGCTTCTGATTCTTGCAATGCTTGCTCTGTAAAAATGCGCTCTTGGATTTCCTGTTGCAGCAGCTGATTAGATTGCCCAAGTGCAGCCGTTCTTTCTTCCACCCGTTCTTCTAACTCAGATGTCAGTTTTAAAAAAGCGTTCTCTGCTTTAGTTCGCTCTTGAATCTCCTGCTCCAGATGCACATTTTGCTCTTGCAGTCTCTTACTCAGATTTCGGATACTTAAATGGATTTTGACACGGGCTAAAACCTCTTCATGTTGAAGCGGCTTAGTGATGTAATCCACTGCCCCAAGATTCAACCCTCTGAGCTTATCCACCGTCTCAGAAAGCGCCGTCATAAAAATCACGGGGATGTCTTTAGTTAATTCTTTAGCTTTCAAGTGCTGGCAAGTTTCAAACCCGTCCATTCCGGGCATGAGTACATCTAACAAAATTAGATCGGGAAGAGCATATTCGATCTGCTCAATTGCATCCTCGCCATCCTGTGCCACCAATACTTGGAAGCCAGAATCAACCAAGAAATCGAATAACACTCCTAAATTGGTAGGGTTGTCATCAACTATTAGGATAATACCATTTTCAATGTTTGAAATACTCATTAATTTGCCCCTACCTTTTTTAGAAGTTCACGAATTTTTTTAACTTGAAAACCTTTAGCTAATTGACGCAACTCTAAATAAAAAGGTGCATATTTAACATCCAATTCTTCCAAGTGAATAACTTGCTCCACAATACCTTTGAGATCGCCTTTCATTGCTAAATTCAATAGAGCGGCAATTTCCTCCGCCGAGGGAGCTAGCAATGATTGTTGAGAATTTTCTTGTTTATTCCCTGTAGATACTTGACTTTCACCCTCTTCATAAATCGATTCCAGTTCTAAGTGAAGCCGTAGCTTTTCTAAAAGCTCTGTTATCCGGATTGGCTTAGGTAGAAAATCATTGCAACCTACCTCTTTACTTTTGTTGAGATCGAAATCAAAAACGCTGGCAGAAGTACCAATCACGATCACATTCTTTAGCTGAGGCGATCGCCTCAGCCGACGAGTAGCTTCCAAGCCACTCATTTGAGGCATCATCAAGTCCATTAAGATACAATCTGGATTCCATTCAGATGCCTTATTCAAACAATCTTGACCATCTATCGCTTCCACAATTTCAAATCCTAAAGGCGACAGCATCTTGACCAAAATTGAGCGATTTTCTGGTCTGTCATCTGCCACGATAACTTTCCGTTTATAACCGTTAAAACCTTTGATATTTCGTTGTTCTTCTTTAAGAATATCAGCGTATTGAGAAACTTCAGGCAAATCTAAATCAAAGAAGAAAATGCTCCCTTTCCCGAAAGTACTCTTCACCTGGATTTTGCCACCCATCATCTGAACTAATTGGCGGGTAATTGCCAGTCCCAATCCCGTTCCTTCTGCTTTGCGACTGTGATCTCCTACCTGCTGGAACGGTAAAAATATCTCTTCTAATTGCTCTGGTGCCATACCAACTCCTGTATCTTCCACCTGAAAGCGAATTTTATCTTCGTGATAGCCGACTTTGAAAGCTACGCCTCCAGTTTCGGTAAACTTAACGGCATTGCCCAGTAAGTTAATCAAAGCTTGACGCAACCGTTTTTCATCAGCCTTGACACCTGTAGGAAGTTGAGTAATTTGTTCAAAAATTAAGCAAATACCTTTTTGGTCAGCGCGGATACGGCAGATTTCGGCAATGCCTTGTAGAAATTCTGGAAAATGGAAATCCGTTGGATGGAGTTCCATTTTCCTCGCTTCAATTTTTGAGAGGTCTAAAATGTCATTGATTAGGTTCAAGAGGTGGTCGCCACACTGATAAATAATACCCACATTATCTTTTTGTGAGTTGGTTAAACTTTTGTCTCGTTTGAGGATTTGGGCGTAACCCAAAATGCCATTGAGTGGTGTTCTCAGTTCATGGCTCATGTTAGCGAGGAAATCACTCTTAGCCCGGTTGGCAGATTGTGCAGTTTCTTCTGCTTTTTGCAGATGCACATTTTTTTCCTGTAACTCTAGAGTTCGCTCTTGTACTTTGGCTTCTAAGTTAGTGTTGGCTAATTTTAAGTCTTTATAAAGACGAGCATTATCTATAGAAATCGCCGCTTGAGAAGATAACATTTGTAAGATTTCTAAGCGATCTGATGTAAATGCGGCAGTAGTGAGATTATTTTCTAAATAAAGGATACCACTAAGTTTTCCTTGATGGATGAGCGGTGTACATAAGATGGATTTGGGTTGATGAGAAAGTATGTATGTATCTGTAGTAAATGTTCCCTTACAAGTCGCATCGCTTAGTACAACATTTTCTCTGGTTCGGGCTACATAGTTAATCAAGGAAATTGGTAGCTGCTGACTAGTTGATACTGGGATTCCTTGTAGCACAGTTATATCGTTTTTGTCTACTCCTCCTGATGCTTCTATCAGCAACTCTCCTGATTTTTCTAAAATTAGGTAGCCTGTTTGAGCGCCAGCATTTTCTAGCACAATTGTCATTAATTTAGATAGCAACTTGCCCAAAAGTATTTCTCCAGAAAGGGCTTGAGATGCTTTGATAACTGTGGCTAAATCTAGCAAATCTGAAGCACTTTCAGCCGTAGAGCTAATTATCCGAGTCACGTCCGTACTGACGATTTCTCGCTTTGATATCCGAAATAGTTGAGGATATCTTTTTTCCAAGTCTTTGACTTTTGCCTTTGCTCCCCAGCGACCATATCCATAGTAGGCATCGTTGAGATAGATATTAGCAAGTTTCTCTCTGCCAGATGCAAAATAAAACTCTGCTGCTAGTTCCGAGGCTAGGGCTTCTTCCTGAATATATCCATGTTCTCTGGCTCCATTTATTGCTCGGTCATAAAACGCGATCGCTTTGATATCTTGTTCTAATACTCGCGCTTTTTCTGCCTCTACTAAATCGTACTTATGCTGATAGTTGGCAGGAGAATGCAACGCCCATTGCTTCATTTTTTTCTGATGCGCTGCCACTTGGCTGAGATATTGTTGGCGATCGCTTTTTGATGCGGTGCGATATAAAGCCAGAAGAGTCAGAGAGGAATAGAACTTGTGTTCGGCTTTGTACATCAGCCCTCGTCCGCCTTGTTCGTATTTTTCTGCCAGCAAGGCATCCTCAGCAGCGCGCTCGTAATTTTTAAATAAATAACCTAGAATCAATTTAGAAACATAGATAGGATAAATAGCCATATAATTATTGCTATTTATCAGAATTGGCAACATTTGATTTTCATCAAAACTTTCGCCGATTAATCGATATGGTTCCGCCGCTTTTTTAATTAAATTTAAACCTGTTTGTCGAATTATCTTAGCATAAATTGTTTGAAACTCTTGCTTGTTTTTTTGCATTAAAGCGATATAGTGTGCCTGTCTCTGGAGAACTATTTCTAGATTTTCACCTATAAAAAACAAATGCGTACAATAAAAACAAGCCGAATAAGAAGCATATTCTAAATCTCCTGTTTCCAACCCTCTTTGGACACCCTCAAGCAACGGTTCTATAGTATTAATAGCTGGCTCTTTCCAATGCCTGATAAAATAATTAAATGTTTCATAGATTTTCGCCGTCATTTCCTTAGCATTGAATTGATTCAATAGCTTTAAGCCTAGCTGACCGAATTTATAGCCAGAATCCATGTCTTCAAAAGCGCCACATAGGAACATTCCATAAAGTACATATGCATAAGCTGATAAAGGAGAATTTCCATCTTTGAGACAGAGATTGGTCATTTTAAAAACAACCTGTGGATAAAGTTCAGGAGCTGTAATATAAACCGGAGGAATCAGATTTATCAAGACTCGCAGTGCAGCTAATTTATAAGCATCAGTCATTTCTGGTAATTCTGCTAAATCCTCAATCTGTTTCCCTCCTAAATTCAATCTCGTCAATCTCCTTGGGGGTTTAACTGATAAAGGTAACCCTAGCATTTTCAACACTTGCAGCCCGGTATTTAACGCGGCTTGCATTTGGTTTTTAGCAATATAAAACTGCATTTTTGTCTCGGATACCTGGACTCGATCAAGCAGGGTTTTTGCCTGTACCAAAACTACATCAGAAAGCATTTCTGCTCGCTCGAAGTTGGTGTTGAGGAATTCTACTGCTGCTGTTTCTGCATAGAGGTTGAGTGTTAGGTTGTACTGACACTCCCAACTATTTGCTGCAAGGAGTCCCAAACCTGCATTTAAATACTTAACAGATGATTCATATGCTGTTGCTGCTTTCGCTTTCTGTCCAGCTATAAGATTGAGTTGAGCCAGTCTATCTTTTTGAGGCTGTTGAGTGATGAATTCAGCACCAATATTTAGTTGGTTGATAATCTCAAAGATGTTTTCTTCAATGTCCGTTTCTGAGGTATGTTTTAGTAGTAATTCACCAATTTTTAGGTGAGTCTGTTTTTTCTGGTCATCTGGGATGAGAGAATAAGAAGCTTGCTGCACCCGGTCGTGTAAAAATTTATAGGTGATGGGTGATGAGTTATGAGTAATGGGCGATGGCCTGTTCTCAGTCTCCATTTGTTCGCAGTCAAAAACGAGCGGTGTTTTGTATGAATTGTTTAGCGGTAGAACCAAACCTGACTCCAAAGCTGACCACAAATCTGCTGCTGTTTCTGACTGAGATGTTTTATTAATAATCGCCAACATATCTAAACTAAATTTGTCTCCAATGCAGGCGGCAAACCTTAACACATTCTGCGTTTTAGCAGATAGCTTTTGAATTTGACTGACCATCAATTCAACAACATTATCAGTTATATTAACTACCTTAATAACCTCAATATCCCATTCCCAAAAACCGCGCTCAAAGTTAAACGATAACAAGCTATCCTGATAAAGAGATTTGAGTAACTGAGTTAAGAAAAATGGGTTGCCTTGGGTTTTTAGAAAAACTAACTCAGCCAGTGGCTTTGCCTTTAAAATTTCAGTGCGAAGAGTATCGGCCACTAACTGCTTGACATGAGCGATATCCAAAAGCTGAAGGATAATGTTATTTACGATCGCACCAGTCTGTTGAATCTGCTCCAAGGTCTGAATCAAGGGATGAGTGGTACTTACTTCGTTATCTCGATACGCACCAATTAGCAATAGATATTGGCTATCTGGGTCGGTCATAATTAACTGGATAAGCTTCAGGGAAGCTGAATCCGCCCACTGTAAGTCATCCAGAAACAAAACTAGCGGATGTTCGGGTTGATTAAATACATGAATGAATCGTTGAAACACCCGATTAAATCGGTTTTCTGATTCAGATGGACCTAATTGAGGAACTGCTGGCTGCGGGCCAATAATCCGTTCTACTTCGGGAATAACATCGATAATTACTTGACCGTTGATGCCGAGGGCATCTATTAGTTTTGATTTCCAAACAGCTATTTGGTCATTGGTTTCCGTTAGCATCTGACGCATCAAATCTTGGAATGCTTGAATTAAGGAAGCAAAAGGAATATTCCGCTTGAACTGGTCAAATTTCCCGGATATAAAATAACCTCGCTGGCGCACAATCGGTTTATGAACTTCGTGAACTAAGCATGATTTACCGATACCTGAGTAACCAGAAACTAGCATCATTTCCGTAGTCCCAGAACTGACGCGATCAAATGCTTCTAACAAAGTAGCAACTTCTATTTCCCGTCCATAGAGTTTTTGCGGGATGGAAAATTGGCTATATGAATCTAGCTGACCGACAATAAAGTGGGAAATCTCGCCATCCGTTTGCAACTGAGTCAGACAGGTTTCTAAATCAGCTTTTAGTCCTAGAGAACTTTGATATCTATCTTCAGCAGTTTTAGCTAACAATTTCATTACAATGTCAGAAACTGCTGAGGGAGTTTTGGGATTTAACTCTTGAGGCGGTATTGGTGTTTTTGCAATATGGCAATGAACAAATTCCAGAGGGTCAGCGGCATTAAAGGGTAGCGAACCTGTTAGCATTAGATAAAAGGTAACGCCTAAAGAATAGAAGTCGGTACGGTAGTCAATTGACCGATTCATTCGTCCGGTTTGCTCCGGTGACATATAGGCGAGAGTGCCTTCTAGTAAATTGGGATTGCTGATATTTTGATTTTCTTTTTCTAAACGCGATGCAATACTGAAGTCGATGATTTTAACTTGCCCGGTTTCTGGATTAATAACGATATTGTCAGGTTTAATATCTTTATGAATAATCTTGGCTTGATGCAGTTGAGTGAGAGTGGACGCTAGCTGAATGGCTATTGTGAGAAATTCGGTTAATGACAATTGGCGATCGCTAATATACTTTTTCAGAGATTCTCCACCAAAGTCTGCCAAAATTAGGGCTAAACCATTATGATGATTTTCTAAAGCTAGGGACTTGACAATTCCTTCTATATCTACTATTATCTGTGATATTTTATATTCATGTCTTAGTCGGGTTAGTTCTTCGAGGCTGGGATACTCGGCTTTAAAGGCTTTAATGATCGCAAGGGTTTGATCTAACTGCTTGGAAGCGCGATAAATAACGGTATTGACACCTTCATGCAGAGCTTCAATAAAGTTGTAACCGGGAAGGACAGGTATCATTTTTCTAGGACTGAGTGGTAGGGTGAAGTGGACATGAAGCTAATAGGTAGTATCCACCACTGTCAAATAAAAGGACAATGAGGTGCTATCTTTAGCATTCCCAGCGAGCCAAAAAATTCTCTAACGCTAAATAAAGCTCAACATTTTGAAATAAAAGGATTTGCCTTCATCCCCCAACCCCTTCTCCAAAATCTGGGAGAAGGGAAGCCAGAATTTCAAAATCCCTCTCCCATATCTGGGAGAGGGATTTTGGGTGAGGGCAAAAACTACGGTTCTCAACTTAGATGAGATTTAATAGTTAAATAAAGATATTTGAGTCTTAGAATTAAGATCAAGGTTAACGTGGGGTAAGTTTTGGCAAAGCCATTACTCGCTATTATGAGGTGGTAAAAATCAGTGTATGCAGATGTTACATGGGCAGAGTAATAATAAACTTTGTTCCTTCGCCAGGCATTGACAAACAGTTTACTTGTCCATTGTGTTTATCGACAATAATTTGGTAGCTTATAGCTAATCCCAGCCCCGTTCCCTTGCCCACAGCCTTGGTTGTGAAAGATTGCTCAAAAATTCGAGCTTGCACCTCAGCAAGCATACCGGGGCCGTTATCTTGGATGCATATTGTGACGGTTTGTTGCTGAAGATCAACCGATGTGATAATGGTGATGATGTTCGGGTAAGCAGCAATCTCTTGATAAGAGTGGTTTTGATTGAGTTCATCAAATGCATCAATGGCATTGGCGATGATATTCATGAACACCTGGTTCAGTTGTCCGGGATAGCAACTGATTGCAGGTAACTCACCATATTGTGTTACAACTTCAATTTTAGGGCGATCGCCCTTGCCTTTGAGTCGATGTTTCAACAGCATTAAGGCGCTATCGATTCCTTCGTGAATCTGAAACTCCACCTGAGATGCGATATCTGTGCGAGCAAAAGTTCTCAGAGAGAGGCTGATATCTTTAAGACACGTAATTCCCTGGTGCATTGATGCCACTAGTTTCGGCAGATCCTCTACTAGATATTCCAAGTCGATTTCTTCAACAAGCTCTTGAATTTCCGGGTCTGGCTGCGGTAGTTTCTGCTGTTGCAGGCTCACTAGCCGAAGCAGATTATTTACATATTCCTCAATATAGGATAAATTTCCGCTCACAAAACCAACCGGATTATTAATCTCATGACCAATACCTGCAACCATCTGCCCGATAGTGGACATTTTCTCACTCTGGATCAGTTGTAGTTGGGTTTGTTGTAACTGCTGTAAAGATTGAGTTAATTCTGCGGTGCGCTCTTGCACACGTTCTTCTAATGTGCGGGTGAGAAGGGAAATTTTCAGGTGTAACTTTAAACGGGCAATGACTTCTTCCTGTTGAAACGGTTTGGTAATGTAGTCAACTGCACCTATTTCCAGTCCTGCCACCTTGTCTGTAGAATCGGAGAGGGCAGTCATGAAAATTACCGGAATATTCTGAGTGATGGGATTAGTTTTTAGCCGGCGACAAGTTTCAAATCCATCAATACCTGCCATCATCACATCCAAGAGAATGAGATCGGGACGGGCATATTCTGTTTGTTCGATCGCTGACTCTCCATCTGTTGCCATGAGCGCTTTCCAGCCACACCCCTGAATCGCTTCATATAGCACCTTGAGATTATTAGGATTGTCATCCACCAACAAAATATATATGGGCTTGGAGAGAGGAACAGTGATCATGGACTTAACTCCGTTGTGACAAATGATTTGAGGAACTTACGGATTTTTCCGGTTTGGAAACTGGCAGTGAGTTTACTCAACTCTGCCCCGAAGGGAGCTAGCTGACTATTTTGCTCAATTAGCTCTCCTAACATTCCCTCGATCGCCGAGATATCCCCCATCATTGCCAGATGATAGAGTTGTTGTAAAACATCCTGGGATGGTAGAACCCATTCACTACCAGTTACCTGCTCACCTTTGGGAGACGGCTGCTGAGGCGAAGATTGGGCATATATCCACTCTACTTTCAACAGCGATCGCAATTTATTGAGTAGTTCCTCGATCTGGAGGGGTTTGGGCAGGAATGCTGTTGCCCCTGCCTCTACACTCCGATGGCGATTTGACTCAGAGACGTTGGCACTAGAGACGATAATGGGAATAGAACGGGTTTGCGGATTCCCTTGCAGGTGAACCATTAGCTCAAAACCATCCATATTGGGCATAGCTAAATCGAGCAGAATCACATCTGGATTGTGTTCAGTTGCCACCTGTAGACCATCTTTGCCATCAATCGCTTCCAGGGTTCGACAACCAATTTCTTGCAGCATACTGGTCAACATGGAACGGTGGGTGCAATCGTCATCAACAATGAGAATCTGAGGCGCACTACCCCAAAACCCGGTAATTTTCTGGGGAATTGGGGCTGCATCTACGCCCGTCGTAGACATCGCTTCTCCATGCCAGTCATGAACAAGTGGGACTGCTACTGTCAAATCTAGCCAAAACAGACTTCCTTCGCCCAGGTGACTCTGCACCTGAATTTGGCTCTCCATCAATGCCGCAATTCTGTGGCTAATCGCCAATCCCAAGCCAGTACCTTCAGATCGTTGTCTTGCTTCACCCACTTGCTCAAAGGGCAAAAAGATTTTTTCAAGTTCGTCTTGTGACATCCCAATACCTGTATCTTCAATCTGAAAACGAATCTTGGCGATTGGAGATTGGGAAGATTCTTGCCCAGTCTCTAATAACTCTACTTTGAACGTTACGCCACCGCTATCTGTAAATTTGATCGCGTTGCCCAGCAAGTTAATCAACACTTGCCGCAGCCGTTTTTCATCGACTTCAATCACAAGTGGTAGGCGATCGCTAATTAAGATATTAAATCCAATCCCTTTCTGTTGGGCCCGGATACCACAAATCTCAGTCACACCATGTAAGAAATTGGGCAGATGCACATTGGTTAAAACCAAATCCAATTTTCTCGCTTCTATTTTCGAGAGATCGAGAATGTCATTGATCAGCATCAACAGGTGTGATCCGCATTGGTAGATAATGCCGACTCCTTCCAGGTTTTTAGCTGTCATGTTTGGCGATCGTTCTAGTACTTGGGCAAAACCAAGGATGCCATTGAGAGGTGTGCGTAGTTCATGGCTCATATTGGCGAGAAATTCACTCTTGGCTTGATTGGCAGCATCGGCAGCAAGCTTTGCCTCAACCAATTCATGAGTTCGTTCTTCGACTTTTGTCTCCAGGGTTTTGGAATAATCTAATAGTTGACTGTTGGCAATTTCCAGTTGGCGATTTATTTGTTCTAACTTCTGCTGTTTATAGGCGTTCGTTGTCGCAATCACACTAGCAATAAACGCGGCTAAGGCGGGTGTTACCGGAATTAAAACACCATGCAAAAACATCCCATAGCCACCCCATACACAGGCTCCACTGATGCCTACAGTTGCCCAAAGAATTTTGCCGCCGGGAATCCGTCGCCCGGTACGCGCACTAGCTAACCACCAACTGCCCCCAGAACCGATGATAGACCAAAAAACAATCCAGAGTGATAGAGAAATGCCAGAAACACCGTGTAGGCTGGATTTTCCGGTTTTTGCCCCTTGTACTAGTTGATGAGCAATATTGGCATGAATAACCACACCTGGAGTCGGTTTTTGAGCAGATACCCAAGAAGAGAAGGGTGTGCTGAAGAAATCATTGGTACTGGAGGCGATTGATCCAATAAATACCATGCGATCGCGCATCAAATCTGCCGGAATTCTCCCTGTTAACACATCGCGCATGGCAACTGTCCGAAATGCAGCATCCGTTCCGTACCAGTTGAGCAGAATTTGATAGCCTCCTAAATCGGCATCGGTATAACCTGCTTCTTGATTTTGCAGTGGCAGGTAAATTTCCTTGCCCAACCGGAACTTTTGCTTTTTGGGGTCAATGCTTTCTAAGCTAATTCTTTCAGATTCGAGGTACTTAAGGGCTACAAGGGTTGCCAGTCCGGCTTTAATGGTATTTTGCTCTTTGGCATCTTCAGCTGTCAGGAGCGCACGACGCACAAAGCGATCGCCATCCAACACTAAATCTGCTAATCCTACCTGATCCTTTTTTTTCAATTCCGGTGGGGGATTGACGCGTTCACCGGTAATTTTCTCAACTCCGATTAAATTAGGAGTGTTGCCCAAGACTTGAACAAGTTGCTCATGTCCATTTCCTTCTGGTAAATCTCGATAGAGATCCAATCCGATGGCTCTAGGCTGCTGCGCCCGGATTTTTTCTAGTAATTGTGCCAGCGCCCAGTCTGGAATTGGCCATTTATGCACCGATTGGATATCGCGCTCATCGATTGTGACAATCACAATCTCATTAGCGATCGTCAGGGGCGTTGGCGTAGCCCGCCCTTGGCATCGCTGACGAACCCATTCGTCACGAATTTTCCATTCCGGTAAATTGAAAAGTCCCAACGATTGCCCAACCATAACCGTCAAGGCAACGCTGGGAGTAATAATCAAAACGCTACGAGTGCGTTGGATAAAAGCCTGGAATCTGCGCCACCCACATATTTTTGCCATACAGTTATCTCGGTCAACGTTGACTAGGATTAACCTGACATTAGTTAGTAGATGCTAATAAGTTCGCTGTTACAATCTCCTTCAAACTCACTGAGGACAGAAGTTCTTCCCATTGTTTGCGGAGGGTTGGATTGCTAGGTTGGGCGGTATATACCGTTGCAAGTGTTGCCACACAGTCATACCAAACACCATTTTTACCCAAAATAGTAGCCCGCTTCAGAGCATCTTGCTCTTGCATTGCTGTTGCCAACTCAGGGCTGGGCTGGATGCGCTTAACCCAACCATCGACGTAAGGCGTACTCGGACTGAGTTGTCCATCTACTTTCACTGCTAGGAACCACTGATAGTTTTTGCCAACTGTTAAAGCAGGTGCATTGGCTGGTAATTTGATCGCAATTACCCCAGCTTTCCCCCCAACTGGGATTTTCATCTGATGTTGCATATTGCCAGCTTCATCTTTGAGGCTGAACACGGCTTCTTGGGCATTGGAAGCCGGGAGATACACCAGAATTGTGGGACGTTCAGATACTGTTGTGCCATAGAAGTTTTGGGGCAACAGGGCGATTAGTGCTGCTGGTTGTGTTGTACTTACAGTCGATGGATTCAAGTAGTAAGTACCCACGCGAGAAGCACCCCCACTTGCTTGTTGAGGTGTCCCCTTCCCAGCAGCAGGTGTAAAGAGGTCGCCGCGAGAAGCTCCTCCAGTTGCTTGTTGAGGTGTCCCCTTCCCAGCAGCAGGTGTAAAGAGGTCGCCGCGAGAAGCTCCTCCCGTTGCTTGTCTGGGCGCACCTTTCCCAGCACTAGGAGTAAACATACTACCGCGAGAAGCTCCTCCCGTTGCTTGTCTGGGCGCACCTTGCCCGGCACTAGGAGTAAACATACTACCGCGAGAAGCTCCTCCCGTTGCTTGACTAGGAGAGCCGCTGTTGGTGGGCGGGGTAAATGTAATAGCATCGGCACTAGTCCAGGCACTGCTAGTGATCAGAGCGATGACGCTAAATGTAGTAGCTAAATATCGACGTTTCATGATGTCTGACCTAATCTAATTGAAATGTGATACAAAAGACCTTTCCTTTGACTCTGGCCAGAAGCTCAAAGAATAAGTCCAGGCAAGAGTCAAATCAGGGAACATTATACTAGTAGTATAGGCGAACCTTAGCGAATAGGATGTAAAAAAACAGCATTATTTTTCTGTGATAGAAACCGTGCTTTTACGTACTTAACTCCAGTTACCGATTAAAACAAAGCCAGACCAAAAGAACGGATCGTGGAAATCAGTTTGGCGAATTAGGCTAATTTGTGCTTGTCTTAATGCTTCGGCTTTAGTAATTTTGGGTTGTCGCAGTTGGTCATAGAAGCGAGTCATGAGGATTGCGGCTGCCTGATCTTTAACAGGCCATAGAGTGGCGATCGTTGAGCGAGCGCCGGATTTGACAGCCAAACCCGCCAGTCCCAGGACGGCGCGATCGTCTCCTGCTGCTGTATCGCAAGCACTTAGTACCAGTAACTCGATGGCTTTCGATGGATCGCTACCCCGATTTTTCAGGAGTTCAGATAACTCCTTAACGTTCATTTGCCCATCCCAAGTGAGCAAGAAGGTATCTTCCAGGCGAGAACTAAACTGTCCGTGGGTTGCTAGGTGGACAATACTGGCGCTACTGGATTTCACCCGTTCAGCAAGGGCTTGACTGGTGAATTGCTGGTTCAGCAACATCCTAGACGGCACCGCCTTGGAGATTTGTTTGATTTCTGATTCCACTGCGGGTAAAGCACTAAAGCCAGCACGAGCTTGGCTAATGCCACCGACGATCGCACTGAGATGATTTTGATTAAGTGATCGCGTAGCCATCAGTTGCAATCCTGGTGAGAGCGCCACAGCATACTTCTCGATCAGATATTGCTTACTGTCATATAAAGCTGCTATGGGAATGTTCCGCAATCGACCATCCAAAACAAACACCAATGTCTTAGTATCAATGAATGCTTGATCTGCTTCGGCTGGACGAATCAACCAATCATAAATCTGTTGGGAGAATCGATTGCGGTCTTTGGAATCCGAGACAGGGTTAAGAGCAACCAAAAAATTGTCTAAAGTCTGCTCAATTTCAGCTTGAGATTTGTGAGTCACATACGAACGCAGTGGTTGCCCTGCTTTCGAGAGGATTACTGTTAAACGATCTGGCAGGATGATCGGATAAAGGATGGTTGCAGTGGGATCAACCTGATCAATCTGTTGAGTTCTATCTAAACAGGCTTCCCGAAAAAAGTTATCGAGTTCCGCAATTTGCAGTGCCTCAATCAATTCACGAGCTTGGATCAGTTCTGCTTGACTCGGTTGATTCTCTAGAAGTAAATCAACCAGTTGCCGGTAGACAGGCTCTACACTGGTGCGAAAAGAGAACTGGACATCAGGGTTGATAGCCACCAAATCCCCCCGCAGTGCTTTTAAGGCATTGACTGCTTCTGTATACGCAGTAATTGCTTTGGAGCGATCGCCTTGTTGCTTATACAACTGTCCCACCTGCCAAGCAGATTGAGCAATGATATCGTTAGCTTGGAGTTGACGGGCAATATCGAGAGATTTCTGAGCTAATTGCTGTGCTTCAGATACCTGCTGTGTACGAAGATAGAGTTTTCCCCACTGATGCAGTGCATAAGCTTCTGCTTGAGCATCTTGGATTTGCTGTGCAGACTTGACTGTGACTGCCATCAGTTGCGCCAAATCTTTCATCGGTAGGATTTGGTCAGGATTTGACTGGCGATTCAGGGTGGCAACAAAATTGATCGCGGCGTAGAGGGAGGTGTGACTGGTGGGCAGTTCTCGAAGTTGTTGGAGTAGTTGCGGTGCAAGTGGGGTAGCCAACTCAGGTTTATCGTAATCTAGGAAAAGTTTGAACTGAGCTAAACGCGCTTGTAACTGATCGCCTGGGTTGGTGGCTAAGAGTTGAGCCTGTTCAAAGTAATCAAATGCCGCATTTGGATTTTCCAAGTCAACGGCAGTTTTACCCAGGGTTGTAAGGATAGAACTTAATTGGGGTTTAGCTGCAACTTTCTCAGCGATTGCTAAACTTTGCTCTAAAATCTGTTGACTGTTGCCAGAGTCGCCAATCATTTCCAAGGCTAAAGCAAGGGATCGCAATCCGCTAACTTTGATTTCATTATCCGGCATCCCTTGGAGTTTTTGAGTCAGCACCTCCAACTGTTGTTTAGAACGGCGGTAAAATCCTAAACTTTGCAAAGCTTGTGCTTGGTTGATTTGACTACCCAAGCTTCCCATTTTGTCGCCTGCTTGCTCATAAAATTTTTCAGCTTGTTGCCAACTTTCGAGGGCGGTTTCAGCTTTGCCAGTGTGCAATTGCAAACTTGCTTGCGTATTGAGTACTTGTGCCCAAAGAATGGCATCAGCAGAGGGAATAGAGGTTTGCAATAGTTTCAGACTTTGCTCAATAGACTGTTGGCCTGCTTGCCATTGATTAAGTTCCTGTTGTGCCAGTGAAAGATAACTCAAGCTGAGAGCTTCGTTAAGGCGATCGCCTTGGGTATGGTACTGTTGTGCTGCCGTTTGCCAAGCTGTTACAGCTTCTGTAAAGCGTCCCGATTGGTAAAGGTTCCGTCCCTGTTCTAGCCCGTTAGTCCGTTGGGAAGAAGAGAGAACTGTTGTTATTACTGGTGGAGATGCTCTTACAGGTGTAACGGTAAATGCTAAACACAAACTTAAAATACTGAGGCTGACATATAGCCAACGAGTTTGTTTAATTCGGAAAGCCATAAATAATTACCAAGATTTTATTTTGAACATTCACAGTCAAAGTATTTGAGATATCAATAGAGTCATATTGCCCAATTCATAATGGGATCTATCACCTCGCGGGCGATCGCATAGAATTAAAACACTGTGTCATTCCGGGTTAACCTATGACCACCTTCTTTTCTACTCGATTTTGCCTTGGGCGTTGCAATGCCAGGAAGTAGCTTGGACAAGAACCTCTGGGGATGATGATATTTAGGCTGTGACTTCCCCGGTTTTTCGGTATATTCGGTATATAGAGATATCGCGCGCATCAGACCAAGTGCGTCACCGAACACCCGTCGTAGATATCGCACAGCTTAATGTTAGCGAAAGTTGCTCCAAAGGTACTAGTTATCCCTTTTCAACTGAGTTCATATTTGTGAAATTCTACCCTTTGGGATACCTGTGGAATGAGCATCTTGAATGTCTTAAATATCAGTCGCTTGTGTTTCTAGAAAAATGCCACTAGCTAAAATACCGAGAATTTTATTCACATCTTTGAGATAATATTCACTCAAATCAATCGTTAATATTTATTCTTCTAATTTCAAGAATTGCCAAAGGCTACCTGTTGTTACTGCTCCGTAAATTGCTTTAATTTCTATTGCTGCTTGCTGATTAAAAATTTGGGCTGCGACCATTTCTGCTGCACATTCACCCAAACCCCCATTAATATTCTCTTTTTTAGCTTCTACGACCGTAATTACTGGCGCTGTCACAATCAAAACTTCTGGAGATTTAGTAATAATAAAATCACAAGTACCGTTTAATCCTTTGATTTCGTCAACAGTAAAATCTACCCCAGAAAATAAACTAATACGCTCATTTAATTGTCGGCGTAAATCAACTAAAATTGGCGCAATAATTAATTCAGAACGGGCTTTTTCACTATTACTGCCCAAGACGATCGCTAGATTATAATTGAGCGTCTCTGTGAGTAAATCACTGGCAGTTAATTCGGCAACCGCAGCGAAAATATCGCGTTTTTCTAACGTAGTTAAGCCAAAAGCTTGTTTGGCTTTAGCTAGACTAAACTCGCTCTAGGACATAGAGCTATCACTCTGTTTAGGGGATTTCTAATTGAATACAGTATTATGTTATCTGGAAATCCCCGCACAGGTTAATGTTTGTTGCATCTGTGTAGTCACTTTATCTGCTATTAACTCTATTTTGCCATCAGCATTACGTCGCCAACTTGTAGCTTGAACCAGAGTTTCTGGAGATTTAGGTATTTGTGCCGTGACTTCTCCGGTTTTGCGGTATGCAGAGATATCGCGGATATCAGACCAAATGCGATCGCTCGTTATTTGCTGATTGGGATTTTGCGGCACACCACCCCGCCCCGTTGCCACAAAACTACTACCTTGAGTGTTCGCACAACCTGTAGCAATTTGCTGCGATGGATCGGCGACATTTGCGGGTAGTTCGACTAAACCCGAATTGGGATCAACGCCGACAGTATTGACTTGAACCGTGCCACTCACCCCAAATTGGGAACTGGCGGTGATGTCACTTTCAGAAGTGAGGCGATCGCGGTATTTAAGTCCAAATATGCCTTGGGTAGTGATGTTGATGTTGCCGCCATTACCATTAAAAGCATTAGCAATGATATCGCTGTTTTCTAAACCAACAATTACTGGAGCATTAATGGTGGTGTTGCCACCATTGCCGATTCCGTTTGCGGTAGTGGTGATGGTGCTATTATGTCGCAGGAACAGTAACTCTTTCAGGTTAAGGGTAATATTGCCACCTTCGCCAGATTTGGTTGCAGCCGTAATCACACCTTGATGATTAAGTATCACCCGATCAGCATTAATTTGCAGATTTCCGGCATTCCCTTCTCCCTGATTATCAACCCCAATGATCGCGCGATCGCTCACCTGTAACCGTGGGGTACTTAGGATTAATGCTCCAGCATTCCCTGTGGGAAAGGACGGTAAACCATAAGCTTGGCGCTGAATTTCAGGTAACAATTCTGCTTTAGCTACAATCCGACTTGGTTGAGCAGAGGCAAATGCAACGCCGTTGATTGTCATACCATCTGAAGCCGAGATTGTGATATCTCCACTATTACCACTTGCTAAGGTACTCGTGCCAATACCACCTCCATCCAGCATCATTATTTGAGGTGCTGTCGCGATCAAGTTTCCCCCATTACCTTGATTCAGAGTGGTTGTTGATATTGCACTGGTTCTAAAAATAATGGGATTTTCTCCAATAGCTTCAATTCTTTCAGTGGCATTCAGGGTGATATTGCCGCTTAATCCGGTTCCAGCTGTAAGGTTTAAAATACTGGCTCCATTGGCAAGCCTCAATTGCTTGCTCTCCATTGTGAGATTCCCACCAGCTCCATCCGCCAGAGTGGCCGCTCCAATTGCAGTGGCAACGGTTGGATCGATGGCAGACCAACCATCCAAATCAATAGAATCTAGCACTTTGATGGTCATATTACCACCTGCCCCAGCACTAAAGGTTTTTGTGGTAATGACTCCACCATCTTGCACTTGTAACTGTTGGGCAGAAACGATCAGATTGCTTCCGGTGCCAGTTCCAAGGTTCTCGGCAATGAGTAAGTTATTCGGAAATCCGTAGGTTCCCACTTGCCGCATCTCTAACAGACCGCTGGCATTGATGACTAAATCACCCAGTGCTGCCCCGCCCAAATTTTGTAATCGGGCAACAGAACCCTCTAACAAACTGATATTTCTACCTTGCAGATGCACAGACCCCGCTGGAGCGCCACTGGCATCAACTAGAGCTTGTTGTGACAGACGGATGTCAGCAAATTGCTGAACGTTAGCATAGTCGAAATTCCATCGGGGGAATCCGGTGTTGATACCGACACTGCCGCTACTGAGACTGCCTAGTTCAATCTGTCCTGAAGGTGCAAGTAATATACCCCCTTCTAGGGCGATCGCGCCGCCGATCAGCGCCAGAGTATTCCCAGGGCTAACTCCTAAGCCAGTAGGGGTGTTCTGCTGAATAATCGGGGAATAAAATGAAGGTTGAGCCAAACGATGCCCCGTTCCCTGTACGGATATTGCCCCTGGATTTGATCCCATTTGCAAGCCCATTGGTATCTTGATGGTGAGTAGGGGGTTAGAGAGGGGAGATTGGGCAGAAAATTCTATCCCGTCAGAAAATTTGATGCTATTGGCGGTGGTTCCTACAAACGAGCCACCAATATTCAAGCGGGCATTTGCCCCAAACACAATCCCCGCAGGATTGATCAAAAACAAACTCACCGGATTACTGCTATTAAGCGTGCTAATTAATCCATCAATATTGGAAACATTCCCACCTGTAACCCGACTGAATATAGTTGTAATATTTGGTGTGTTAATTAAATCGAATCTTGCTGAACCAGCCGTAGGTACAGAGAAATTACTGAAACTGTGAAATAAATTATTACCTTTTTGAATACCGTTAAGAATATTAAAATTATTACCGTTTGGGTTGACAATGGTATTAGTTGTACCATCAGATGTCACCTGAGCGATGGCTGGTAGTACCAGAGCGGAACTTAAGAACCCGGTTGTGAGTGTAGATAGAAATAAGTTCAGCCAGAGGCTTGTTGTTTTGGGAATAGCCTTCATACAAAAATCCTCGCTTTATCCGATGCTATTAGAGTTCCCTAAATGGCATGACTGATAACATGATTAACTTTTGGGGACAGCAGCACAGCTTAAAGATGATTGCACCTGAGTAGAAGATTTATCTGCAACTAACTCAACTTTGCCTTGGGCATTGCGATGCCAGGAAGTAGCTGGGATAAGAGTTTCTGGGGGTGCTGGTATTTGTACTGTCACTTCGCCTGTTTTGCGGTATGCAGAGATGTCGCGGATATCAGACCAAGTGCGATCGCTCGTCACTTGCTGAAGAGGATTTTGCGGGACACCACCTCGTCCCGTTGCCACAAAGCGGCTGCCTTCACTGTCAACGCAGCCTGTAGCAATTTGCTGGGATGGATCGGTTATATTCTCTGGTAATTGCACTAAACCAGAGTTGGGGTCAACATTGGGCCTAGTAATTTGCACGTTTCCGTTAACTCCAAATTGAGAACTAGCGGTGATGTCATTCTCTGTTGTGAGTTGGGGGCGAAACTTCAGCCCAAAGATGCCCTGCGTCATGATTTGGATATTGCCACCCTTGCCTTGAAAGGCATTGGCAACAATATCGCTATTTTCAAAGCCAGCAATGATTGGTGCATTTATTGTAATATTGCCACCTTTACCGCTTCCTCCCGCCGTAGTGGTAATGATACTTTCATGGCGCAGCAAAAGAAGGTCTCTATGGTAGTGGCATTCACAACACCGCCATCGCGCAGCGTCAGCCTGGAAGTCGTAATATTGAGATTGCCCCCATTCCCTTGGCTAACGGCAATAGAACTGATCGCACTCGGAATGCGAGCCAGAGGGTTTTCCCCAATCAACTCAATCCAGTCATTGGCATGAACCGTAACGTCTCCTGCCGCCGCTTTGCCTAATGGAGTATTGGTAATTACACCGCCATTGGTCGCCCTTAATTGATTGGTTGAAACTGTAATATCACCTCCCCTACCAGATCCCAAGGTTTTCACACCGATCAGACTAACCAGACTCGGATCTAAAGCAGACCATCCGTCTAGCGTTGTCAGATCTGAGACATTTACGCTGATGTCGCCACCAATACCCGCACCAAAGGTTCTCGCAGTAATTTCGCCACCATCTTGAATCTGCAATTGTTGGGCAGAGATCGCGATGTTGTTGCCGTTACCATTGCCTAAATTGTCGGTAATCAATTGACTGTTCGGGAACCCATAGACTCCTTTTTGCCGCATAACTAATGTCCCACTCGCATTAACCACTAAATTGCCTAATCCGGCACCGTCAAAATTTTCTAGAAGGGCAACAGACCCCTCTAACACCCTAATATCCTGTCCTTGGAGCCGTAGCGATCCCGCAGGTGAACCACTCGCATTGACCAGTGCTTGCTGGGACAACTGAATGTTTGCAAATTTGGAGATATTGCTATAGTCAAACTTCCATTGGTTGGATGTCGTGTCGATGTTTACAATCCCTGTCTTGCTACTACCAAGTTCAATGTGTCCCGAAGGTGCCACAATAACCCCACCGACTAAGTTTATTTCTCCACCAATGAGAGCAAGGGTATTGCCGGGTTGCACCGCTAATCCGACTGGATTGCTGCTTTGAACTATCGGTGTTACAAGTCCTCTAGTTAACCGATGTCCGGTATTTTGCACTGCGATGCCTGGGTTGGGCTGCGCCAACGCTCCTGGATTTTGCCCCATCTGCAAACCGATGGGTACACTCATTGTTAACAATGGTGTCTCAGTTGGATTTACTGCACTAAACTCTGTCCCATCGGCAAACTTAATACTACTCGCCGTCGTTCCCACAAACGAGCCGCCAATATTCAAGCGGGCATTTTTCCCAAACACAATCCCCGCGGGATTCATCAAAAACAAACTCACCGGATTACTACTATTAAGCGTCCTAATTAACCCATCAATATTAGAAATATTTCCACCCGTCACCCGACTAAATATGGTAGTAATATTTGGTGTGTTAATTAAATCAAAAGTCGCTGAACCACGCGTAGGTACAGAGAAATTACTGAAGCTATGAAATAAATTATTACCTTTCTCAATACCGTTAAGAATTGTGAAATTATTACCATTTTGGTTCACAATGGTGTTTCTAGTACCATCCGATGTCACCTGAGCGATCGCCGATCGCATCATCCCTGGAGTTAACAACCCACTTATTAATATAAATAGAAAGGGTACGACTCTCATCACCAAAAACTTCCTTTACGGATTTAAAATTAGAGTTCCCCTTCAGGGGATGATTGATAACATGATTAAATTTTGTTAACAGCAGCACAGGTTAATCGTTGCTGCACATAGGTAGAAGATTTATCTGCCACTAACTCAATTTTGCCTTGGGCGTTGCGATGCCAAGAAGTAGCTTGGACAAGAACCTCTGGAGATTCAGGCATTTGTGCTTGTACCTTCTGGGTTTTGCGGTATGCAGAGATATCACGGATATCAGACCAAGTGCGATCGCTCGTTATTTGCTGATTGGGATTTTGCGGCACACCACCCCGTCCCGTTGCGACAAAACTACTACCTTGGTTTGTAGAACAACCAGTGGCTATTTGCTGCGATGAATCTGTGACATTCGTTGGTAGTTCTACTAAGCCAGAATTTGGATCAACACCAATATTATTAACTTGAACCGTACCGTTGACCCCAAATTGTGAACTGGCAGTGATGTCATTTTCGGGAGTCAGTTGGGGGCGATATTTCAGCCCGATAATTCCCTGAGTAGTGATTTGAATATTGCCACCCTTTCCTTGGACTGCATTGGCAATAATATCGCTGTTATTTAATCCGACAATAATGGGTGCATCGATGTTAATATTACCCCCATTCCCATTACCGCCTGCTGTTGAGGTGATTTGGCTATTGTCGCGCAGAAACAACAAGTTACTAACTCGTAAGCCGATGTCGCCACCATTACCAGATTCTGTCTGTGCCTGAATTAAGCCTTGATTTTTTAATTGGATGCGATCGGCTGTGATGTTGAGAATGCCGCCATTACCAGTACCTTGACTAGTAACGCTCACTGTACCACCATTCGTCAGGATCAGATTTGGTGTAGTGATGCTAAGATTACCTGCATTTGCCGACAGTATATCCCGCAAACCAAAGAATTGACGCAATTGCGGATTTAAACGGATGGCAGACGAGTTAATGCTACTGTTATTGTTACGACTGCCACCACTAATTGCGATCGCTTCACTAGCATTGATGCTTACATTTCCCCCATTACCAATAAAGTATGCGGATGAACCAACTGTTCCTCCATCCAAAATTTGTAACTTACCAGTATCCAGTATCAAGTCTTTGGTATCCCCCGTGGCAAACGTACCTACAAGAATGGAACTATAAACTCCAAAAGGGTTTTCTCCCATAACTGTGGTATTTTTATTGTGAATTGTAACTTTACCACTAGAGCCACTGCCAAATGTAACCGAAGATAATGAGGCTCCGTCTGATAATAATAAACTATCACCATTGACGAAGACATCACCAGCAATTCCAGAACCATCGCTAGCAGTGCTCACGTTACTAACACCACCGTTACCAACGCCAGTTGGGTTTATGAGCGAAAAGCCAGACACTTCAATTGTTTTTGCATCGATTTGGATATTACCACTGGGAGCATTTCCCTGGGTTATGTTATTCAAAACTCCTCCCTGTTGGAGGGTAAGCTTTTGAGCAACAACGCCAATGTTTCCACTAGCTCCAATACCAAAGGCTTGACTACGAACCCCGCTCGACAATGTTGCATCGCTTGTCGTACCAATTATATCGATCGCAGCCGATGCTTGAAGACGAATGTCTCCACCGGGAAGATTTCCATAATTCTGCGCTAACACCAGCGAAGCATCGGTGAATCGAATATTTCGTCCCTGAAGCTCCACCGAACCTGCATTGACACCGCTGACATCTAAGAGCGATTTTTGCGTTAGTTGAATATCGCCAAAAGTTTGCCCATTGTCATATCCCAAAGTATAACCTCGTGAATTTGGGATTAAATTAACTTGTCCGATTCCGCTTGTACTACCCAATTCGACTTGTCCTTGTGGGGCAGTCAACATAAACCCATTCAGTTGCAGATTGCCACCTACCAATGCCAAGGTTTTCCCAGGCTTTACCTGTAATTCTGTAGAATCGGGAAGTCGAGTGATAAAATACCCGCTATTTGTATATCCTGCCCCTTGAGCTTTGATGGGAGCAGAATTGTTGCCCATTTGCAGCCCAATCGGAACATTGATGCTTAATAATGGTTTGGCTTGGGGATTAACGGCACTAAACTCAACCCCATCGGCAAATTTGATGGTATTGGCTGTCGTACCAATAAACGAACCACCAATATTTAATCTGGCATTGGCTCCAAAAATAATTCCACTGGGATTGAGTAAAAATAAATTGGCGTTACCATTGGCTTGAATTAAACCATCAATGTTGGAAACAGTACCGCCAGTGATGCGACTAAAGATGTTTTGCACATCTGCGGCATTGTTAAAGAAAGCTGAACCACCAGTGGGCACAGAGAAATTACTGAAACTATGAAATAAATTATTACCTTTTTCAATCCCGTTAATAATTGTGAAATTATTACCATTTGGGTTGACAATGGTATTGGTTGTACCATCCGATGTCACCTGAGCGATGGCTGGTAGTACCAGAGCGGAACTCAAGAACCCGATTGTGAGTGTAGATAGAAAAGCGATCGCTCTCATCACCAAAAACTTCCTTTACGGATTTAAAATTAGAGTTCCCCTTCAGGGCATAATTAATAACATGATTAAATTTTGGTAACAGCAGCACAGGTTAATGGTTGCTGCACATAGCTAGGAGATTTATCTGCAACTAACTCGATTTTGCCTTGGGCGTTGCGATGCCAAGAAGTAGCTTGGACAAGAACTTTCGGGGTTGGGGGTATTTGTGCCTGTACCTTTTGGGTTTTCCGGTATGCAGAGATGTTGCGGATATCAGACCAAGTGCGATCGCTCGTCACTTGCTGAAGAGGATTTTGCGGCACACCACCTCGTCCCGTTGCCACAAAGCTACTGCCTTCACTACCCGTGCAGCCTGTGGCAATTTGCTGAGATGAATCAATTACATTTGCTGGCAGTTCGACTAAGCCAGAATTTGGATCAACGCCAATAGTATTGACTTGAACCGTGCCGCTAACCCCAAATTGGGAACTAGCAGTGATGTCATTCTCTGGTGTCAGTTGGGGACGAAACTTCAGTCCGAAAAGCCCTTGTGTGCTGATTTGAATATTACCCCCCCTACCTTTCACCGCATTAGCAATAATGTCGCTGTTTTCTAATCCGGCGATGATCGGTGCATTGATATTGATATTACCTCCATTACCGTTACCGCCTGCTGTGGCACTAATATTGCTGCGATCGCTTATTAGCAACAAATTTCCTACTTGTAAGCCAATGTTGCCACCATTACCAGATTCTGTCTGTGCTTGGATTGAGCCTTGATTTTTTAATTGGATGCGATCTGCGGTGATGTTGAGATTGCCACCATTACCAGTACCTTGACTCATAACACTCACACTACCGCCATCCTTGAGTATCAAGTTTGGTGTGGTAACACTAACACTACCTGCATTTCCCGTCAGTACATTCTGTAAGCCCAATATCTGACGCAATTGTGGATTTGGACGGATGACAGATGAGGCGAGGCTACTGTAAGTGTTAGGACTGCCACCACTAATTGTGATCGCCTCCCTAGCATTAATGCTGACATTTCCTCCATTCCCAGCATACAATACTAATGAACCAACTGCTCCTCCATCTAAGATTTGTAACTTTCCAGTATCTAGTATTAAATCTTTTGTATTTCCGGTCGCGAAGCTAGTGAGACTAATATTACTAGGAATTCCATAAGGGGTTTTCCCAGTGACTGTGGTATTTTGATTGCGAATTGTCACCTTACCACTAGAGCCACTGCTATGCGTAAATGAAGACAATAAAGCTCCATAAGACATTACTAATCTATCCCCATTAATAGAGATATCACCTGCTGACCCAGTACCGTATGTGCCAGTGACAATGTTTGTTTCAATGGACATCAGGGGTGAGAAGCCGGGCATCTCTATTGCTGCGCCTTCAATCTGAATGTTGCCACTGTCAGCTGCTCCGTATGTTGAGTTCTCTATCCCTGAACCCTGTTGGAGTGTTAACCGGGGAGTGATGATAATTATATTCCCACCAGTTCCAGTGCTCAAGGAACCAGTGCGAATCCCACCCCGAATTGTGGTAGCGGATGTTCCGCCAATGATCTCGATGGCTTCTGATGCCTGAAAACGAATGTCTCCACCAGCAAGATTTCCATAATTCTGCGCTAAAACTAACGAACCATCGCTCAAGCGAATATTTCGTCCCCGAAGCTGAACTGAACCCGCATTTACCCCACTGACATCTAATAGTGACTTTTGTGCTAGTTGAATGTCACCAAAGCTTTGCCCGTTGCCATACTCCAATTTATAGCCCTGAGTGGTTGGCACTAAACTAACTAATCCTGCACCTCCCAGGCTACCTAATTCTATATGCCCTGTTTCGGCAGTCAGGGTAGCGCCATTCAGATTCAGATTACCACCCACCAACGCCAAAGTTTTTCCCGCCTGTACTTGCAATCTTGTTGGGCTAGGATTGCGAATCACAGGAGCAAAATCTCTCTCGATATCTAAATGTCCTGTACCTTGGACTTGTATTGGTGAAGGATTATTACCCAGTTGCAGTCCAGTGGGAACATTAATACTTAGTAATGGGTTAGCTTGGGGATTAATGGCGCTAAATTCAGTCCCATCAGAAAATTTGATACTATTAGCTGTCGTGTTAATAAACGAACCGCCGATATTTAATTTGGCATTGCCTCCAAAAATAATCCCATTGGGATTGAGCAAAAATAGATTGGCACTACCGTTGCCTGTAATTAAACCATCAATATTAGAAACATTGCCCCCAGTCACACGACTAAAAATATTTTGCACATCTGCGGCATTGTTGAAGAATGCAGAACCATTGCTAGGAATAGAGAATTGGCTGAAGCTGTGAAACAGGTTGTTGCCGACACGACTGCCGTTGGTAATGGTGAAGTTATTGCCGCTTTGGGATATTGTGGTGTTGAGAGTTCCATCGGAAATTACTTGAGCATTTGCACAACTATTCCAAATCCCACATATTAACATTCCACCGAGCAAACTGAACCTGAACCTAGCAGAAATTACTTTCATCACTCCGCCTCCATTTCAATCTGTGTACTTAGGTTTCCCAAAATGGAATTGTTATTAACCTTATTTGTAGTTAACTCTTAGCTGAAGCAGCACAGGTTAATGATTGCTGTACGTAGGTAGGAAATGGAGCTGCTATTAATTCAATTTTGCCATCAGCGTTACGGTGCCAAGAAGTGGCTTCAACGAGAACCTTTGGTGATACATGCCTTTGGGGAATGACATTGCCAGTTTTTCGGTAAGCAGATAAATCTCGCACATCGTCCCAGGTGCGATCGCTCGTCACTTGCTGAAGAGGATTTTGCGGTACACCACCTCGTCCCGTTGCCACAAAGCTACTGCCTTCACTACCCGCGCAGCCTGTGGCAATTTGCTGAGATGGATCAATTACATTTGCTGGCAGTTCGACTAAGCCAGAATTTGGATCAATGCCAGTGGTATTGATTTGCACATTACCATTCACACCTAACTGTGAACTCGCCGTAATAACCCAAGTTGCTAGTTATTGATTCAGGCGATCGCTTTGTGCAATAAAATTCCCTCCAGAGATGAAAAACGGAGGGGAATATGTTAAACGAAAT